>NZ_JBQZFV010000001.1:0-742984 GCF_052691735.1 Serratia sp. NA_13 | reverse complement strand
ACCTGCCATTGGCAGGTTTTTCTTTGGGTTCAGCGCTATCAGGCCAGATAGCCCAAATGCTCCAGCAGGATATTGAAGCCGATACCGATTAACACCACGCCGCCGAGGATTTCCGCGCGCTTGCCGAGCAACGGCCCGATAAAGCGGCCAATCATCATCCCCAGAGTGGCCATAATCATGGTAGCGCAGCCAATGGCCATGGCGGTATGGACAATATTCACCTGCAGGAAGGCCAGGCCGACACCGATAGCCATGGCGTCGAGGCTGGTAGCGATGGCGGTGGCGACTAATAGCCAGAAGCCGTGACGCTTCACTTTTTCCACTTCGTCAGGCCGGTTCCTGATGCCTTCGACAATCATGCGCATACCGAGAATAAACAGCAGCGAGAAGGCGACCCAGTGATCCCATTCCATAATGTATTGGCTGGCGAACAGGCCGATGCCCCAACCGATAATCGGCGTAATGGCTTCTACCACGCCGAAGATAAGTCCGGTGCGTAGCGCTTCGCGAAAACGGGGTTGATGCAGGCTGGCACCTTTGCCAATCGATGCGGCGAATGCATCCATAGACATGCCAAAAGCGAGAATGAGTGTAGCTGACAAGTTCATGTTGAATAACCTCGGCCGGGCGGCTCCATATACACGTAACCCACCCCCAACCATACGACGGAGTTACGTGTCTATGGTCTCGCCAACCTGACCTGGCTGCCCGTACCACGTTTTAATGTATAAAACGAGTATGTTGATACGGGCGTTTCTGGTGTTTTATTGCCCAGAAACCGGCTACTCCCCAATGACGGCGCAACCATAGCATATTAATTCCGTTACCAACAACTCTTATTCCCCATGGGTATTTTTTTTAAATTGATAATAGCTTCCATTAATGAATTGTATAAGAAGGAATATAATGTAGGCGAGTGCAACAATATTGCGTGAATAACCATCAGGTAGCCATGTGTGCTGATGATTATTTATCCGCATGCAGCGCAGGGCTATCAGGGGTTGGGGCTGATTTTTTCTTTACTCACTGATTTTCAACAAAAAAGTGGTAAATTTTTTCAAGGTCGTCTAATTGAGTGACCTGAATCAATAATCGACGCTGCTCAAGATCTATCACCAGAATGCCATCCTCGGATAAATTCATGGCCTTAATCCGGTTATAATCAATAAAGGCATTGGCATAAAAGAAACCTTGCGCTTTAAACAACATCTTGGGCCAGCGGATATAAGAAATATAAATTGCGAACAGTGCTAAAGAAATAAGCAGCCAGGTGGTTAATACCGCACCTTGGGTAGCGACATTTCGGTAGAGCAAAATGGCGAGCAGGCCGACAAAAATCAGGCAATCAATCCGATTCCGGCGCTTCAACTGCACCTTGAGCAAGGTTTTGCCCTTCAGCAGGTTCATGCCGAACTCGTCGTAAATCGCATACAGCAGCATCAGCACGGTGAAAATCAGTAATACGCCATCGGTCAGCGACATCTTTCAACTCCACAAATAAAAAACCGGGGGTTTCCCTGATGCCAGTCTTAAGCGAGCGTTTCCCTCTCCTGGGGGGAGAGGGGACAATATCGCCTTAACTGACCGGCAGTAAGGGGGCCCCCGGCGGTTAAAACGCTTACAGACCCAGCAGACCTACCCAATAGCCGAAGATACCGATGACGAAGAAGCCGATGATGATCAACAACGCATTCACTTTCCTGCGCAACAACCACATACAGCCGAAGGTCAGCAGCAGCGGCACCAGGCCCGGCATCAACTGGTCGAGGATGGTTTGCACGGTGGTCACCGTGGTATGACCGGTCTGGTCAGTGATCTTCGACACCACCAGCGGGATATTCACGTGCGTCCACTTGTTGACCAAAGCCCCCATAACAAACAGGCCAAGAATGGACGCTCCTTCCGTCAGTTTTTGCAGGAATCCGCCGCCCATATCATTAACGATATCCACCCCTTTGCGATAACCGTAGGCCACGCCGTAATAGCGGGTCAACAGGCGTACCAGGTTGAACAGGACGAAGAACAAAATCGGGCCCAGCAGGCTGCCACTCATGGCAATACCGGCCCCGAGTGCGGCAAATACCGGACGTACGGTACCCCAGAAAATTGGGTCGCCGACACCGGCCAAAGGCCCCATCAAACCGACTTTGATACCGTTGATGGCCGCATCGTCGATAGGCGCACCGTTAGCGCGTTGTTCTTCCATCGCCATGGTAACGCCAAGCACCGGCGCCGCCACGTAAGGGTGGGTGTTAAAGAACTCCAGATGGCGCTTGATCGCCTGCTTGCGCTCGTCGTTATTTTCAGGATACAGGCGACGGATCACCGGCACCATTGAGAAGCAAAAACCCAGTGCCTGCATACGTTCGAAGTTCCATGAACCCTGGAACAGATTCGAGCGCATAAACACACCGCGAATATCGGCCGGCGTGAGTTTCTTTTGAGCTGTTGTATCAACCATTTCTCTCACCTATTCCTAGTCGAGTTCGTTATCGAGGTCGTTGGCATTTGCCGGGCCAGCCTGGACTACCTGAGACTTGTTGTATTTCGGGCTGAGCTGGATATACAGCACGGCCATCACCACGCCGATCACGCCGAGGGCGACCAGGTTAAAGTTGGTGAAGGCGGCAGTAACGAAGCCGAGGTAGAAGAATGGCATCAGGTAGCCGGCACGCATCATGTTGATCACCATGGCGTAACCTACCACCACGATCATCCCGCCGGCGATGTTCAGGCCGCTGGTGACGACTTCTGGGATCGAGTTAAGCAGCGCGTGAACGCCAGAGGTGCCTACCGAGATAGCGACAATAACTGCCGGGATGGCAATACGCATCGCCTGCAGCAGCAGGGCAGAGATATGCAGCCAGGTAATGGCCCGCAAACTGCCTCGCTCCGCCGCGCTGTCTGCCGCGTGCTGGAAGGCCACGGTCAGGGTACGTACGATGATGGTCAGCACTTGCCCGGCCGCCGCCAGCGGAATGGCCAGGGCGATACCGGCCCCGACGTTTTGTCCGCCGGCAATAACCAGAATGGTGGAAATGATTGACGCTAATGCCGCATCTGGCGCTACCGCCGCACCGATGTTCATCCAGCCCAGGGCGATCATCTCCAGCGTACCGCCGATGATGATACCGGTTTTCATGTCACCGAGAATTAAACCGATCAGGGTACAGGCGACCAGCGGACGGTGGAACTGAAACTCGTCGAGAACGGAACCCATCCCGGCGATACAGGCAACGATAAATATCAGTACAATCTGAAGAGTGGTAATCTCCATTGCACTTCTCCTATGACCAAAGATCTCTGAGTAAAATAATTATTGGCTGTCGCCATTAATTGAGTTTGTTAATCAGGTCCATCATTTTTAACCGACTGTCGGACGAGACTTTACGAACTTCCAATTCAATACCGCGCTCGTTTAATTTCTTAAACGCTTCGATATCTTTTTCGTCAACCGAGACGGCATTGTTCACCTGGGTTTTACCCTGGCGGAACGCCATACCGCCGATATTCACCGACTTGATATCCACGCCGGCTTCCACCAAACGCCAGACATCGGTCGGGTTGGTGAACAGCAGCATCACGCGATCGCTGGCATATTTCGGGTTGTTCCATACCCGGATGGCTTTCGCCACGTCGACCACGTGTGCGGTGACGCCCGGAGGGGCAACCTGAGTCAGCAAGGTTTTGCGAACGTGGTCGGCGGCGACTTCGTCACTGATCACGATGATGCGGCTAACGTTGGTTTCCTTGGTCCAGCGGGTCGCGACCTGACCGTGGATCAGACGGTCATCGATACGGGCCAGACCGATTTTCATATGATCATTGGGACCCAGCGGCACCTGAGGGGCGGTGGGTTTTGCGGTGGGAGTACTTTGTGGTGCCGCGGGCTTAACACTCTCTTCGGCCGGTTTTTTCAGCGCTTTCACGCCTTCACGGCCGGTTTCCAACGCCAGCGCGACCAGTTCGTCAAAGCCAGGGTTATCGTCTCGTGCCATGAAGGTTTCAACCAGCATCGGAATGTTAACCCCGGTGACGACCTCATAGTTTTCTTTATCGACGGCGATGCGGCTGGCCGCGTTGAACGGGCTGCCGCCCCAGGTATCCACCAGGAACAGGACGCCACCACTGGTGTCTAGTCCGCTGATTTTACCCTTGTATTTCTCGATTAACGTTTCGGCATTTTCACCGGGGACGAAATCTATAAAAGCGACGTTATCCTGTTCGCCTAATAGCATTTCCGTAGTCTTCAGCAATTGTTCTGCTGCGGTCCCGTGTGTGCCGATGATAATAGCTATTGCCACTCGCTACCTCCTCATTGAACTTCATGCACGGATGGTGTGTAGGTTCAGTTCATTTTATTGCTGGCGGTCACTTCCGTGGTATCAGATAAATTATGGTAGAAATTTGGAAACCCGCCGTTAACATTTCTCGCGCAGTTTCAAAAGCCTGTGTGCGTGAGTCCACGTCAGCGCCATTTATTTTAGTGAGTGAAAAAATAAATTTTGTGACATTGCTCTGCTATTGATCGCTAGGATTACTCCTAGCCCGGTGTTTGCGGAATTAAACAACAGAGCTGTTACAAGACGGTGCAGAAGGTAAAAAAGCTTCTTTGCCGGCCCAAAAATTCCTGCTAGAGTATTTCTTCTTTCATATTCAGGAGTGAAGGGCCTCAGCCCACCCTATGGACTGTCACCGAAGTTACTGTTTTTCAAGGTTCCACCCGCCACCTGCTGGCGTAGTACAAATCATACGGCCGCTCGGCCACTCCCCGGTACTGCAATCCCGATATCTTGCTATTTCTGTCCGCGCCTTTGCTGCGTCGGCATCGTCACGCCTGAGCACCGCTCGGCCATCCTGTCTTTTTTTCGGAGTCTGATATGGAATTTTTAATGGACCCCTCAATTTGGGCTGGGTTACTGACACTGGTGGTATTGGAAATCGTACTGGGTATCGACAACCTGGTGTTTATCGCCATTCTGGCCGATAAACTGCCGCCGAAGCAGCGTGATAAAGCACGCATACTCGGTCTGTCGCTGGCGCTGTTTATGCGTTTGGGCCTGTTGTCGGTGATTTCCTGGATGGTGACGCTGACCACGCCGCTGTTTAGCGTTGGGGAGTTCAGCTTCTCCGGCCGTGACTTGATCCTGCTGTTCGGCGGTGTGTTCCTGTTGTTCAAAGCCACCATGGAGCTGCACGAACGGCTGGAAGGGCAAACGCATCAGGATGGTGCCAACCGAGGCTATGCCAAATTCTGGGCGGTGGTGGTACAGATTGTGATCCTTGACGCCGTGTTCTCACTCGACGCGGTAATTACCGCGGTGGGCATGGTGAACGACCTGCCGGTCATGATGACCGCCGTTGTCATAGCCATGGTAGTGATGCTGGTGGCTTCCAAACCGCTGACCAACTTCGTTAATGCGCATCCTACTATTGTGGTGCTGTGCCTGAGCTTCCTGTTGATGATCGGCCTTAGCCTGATCGCCGAAGGCTTTGGTTTGCATATCCCTAAAGGTTACCTGTATGCCGCGATTGGTTTCTCGATTTTGATCGAGCTGTTTAACCAAATTGCCCGCCGTAACTTTATCAAACATCAGGCTCATCGTCCGATGCGTGAACGCACCGCAGAGGCGATCATGCGCCTGATGGGGCAGCAGCGCGCGCAGCAAATGGACGAAGCGGCACCGTTACCGGTGAATGAAACCTTCGCCGAGGAAGAACGTTATATGATCAGTGGCGTGTTGACACTGGCCTCGCGTTCACTGCGTAGCGTGATGACGCCACGTACCGATATTTCATGGGTGGATTGCGATCGTTCCCGTGAAGAGGTGCGTGAACAACTGCTGGATACGCCGCATAGCCTGTTCCCGGTGTGCCGCGACTCGCTGGATGACATTATCGGCGTGGTGCGTGCCAAGGATCTGCTGGTGGCAGTCGAGCGGGGCGAAGATATCGCCGAGTTTGCTGCGCGTACGCCACCGATTGTGGTGCCGGACACCATGGACGTGATTAACCTGCTGGCGGTATTGCGCCGTGCCAAGGGACGCCTGGTGGTGGTCACCAATGAATTTGGTGTTGTGCAGGGGCTGGTCACGCCACTGGACGTGCTGGAAGCCATTGCCGGTGAATTCCCGGACGAGGATGAAACGCCGGATATCGTGGTGGAAGACGCCAGTTGGCTGGTGAAGGGCGGCGCCGATCTGCACTCACTGGAGCAGGCGCTGAACTGCGACGATCTGGTCAGTCCGACGGCGGACTTCGCCACTTTGGCGGGCCTCCTGCTGTCCCACTACGGCCAAATGCCGGCTGTGGGCGAAACGGTGGAGCTTAACCACCTGCGTTTCGAAGTCGTTGCCCTGTCCGAGTACCGCATTGAACTGGTGCGTATTACCAAAGTTGAACCTCACGACGAGGAGCATCAGTAACCTACGGGCCGGAGGCATCACGCCTCCGGCTTGCTTTCCTGCTCCTTCTGCTGTTCTTCCCGCTGATTTGCCGCCCGCAACCGAGACTCATACTGCTGTAACCACAATGGAAAGACATTGATGGGCATTGGCTTGGCGAAATAGAATCCCTGCAATGAATTGACCTCGCGCGAGCGCAGATAATCGGCCTGCTCAGCGGTTTCTACCCCTTCAGCCACCAGTTTCAGCTTAAGCCGTTGTGCCAGAGTAATGATGGTATCGGTGACGGTGGCGTTAATCGCATCGGTACCTATGGCGGCGGTGAAACCCCGGTCGATTTTCAATACGTCAGGGCTGAGTTTTTTCAGGTAGCTGAGTGAACTGTGCCCGGTGCCAAAGTCGTCAATCGCCAGCATGATGCCCATTTCCTTCAGCGTTTTGATCTGCTCGTAGTGAATTTCCGACAGGGCGGTGCGCTCGGTCAACTCGAGCATCAGCGAAGGCATCGGATGGGCGGGAAGCCACAGGCGGCGGATATCATCGATAATGGTCACCTCGTTGAAATGCTCAGCCGCGACGTTGATGCTGATATAAAACGACGGGCGTGGTGGGAACAACTGCAGGTTTTCCACCACGGTATTCATCAGGTATCGGGTCAGGGCGATGATCAAGCCATGCTGTTCCGCCAGCGGGATAAACACGTCGGGGGAGATCCAGCCCTGGCGCTTGTTTTTCCAGCGCAGCAGCATCTCGACCCCGACACAGCGGCCGGTTTCAGCATTGATGATGGGCTGACAGTAAACGCGGAATTCGCGGTGGGAAATGGCGTGGCCAATGTGATACGACAGGCTCATGCGATTAGCGGTGAGCAGATACACCACATAGGCCGCCAGCAGGCTGATCAGCAACGAGAGAGGGATATGACGTGGCAGCGCCGCCAGCGCCAGCATGCTGGCCTGCGGGCCGAACAGTGAAATAGAGAACGGATACTTGGTAGATTTTGCGGTATAGCGCAGGTCAGTGGTCAGGGTATCGCTACGCAAGATTTCCCGGCGACCGTATTCCAGGCTGTAGTTGCCGACGTTCAGCACCACCCGCTGCGCGTAGGGTTCTTGAGGTTCTAACAGGAAGTTCGCCAATAGCTCAATATTGAACACGTGCAACACGCCGTTACTGTGGTTATCAGGCTGCGCGGGAGTCCACATGATCAGGGTCGGCACGCCTTTGGTGACAGCGAGTGAAGGTCGTAACACCAGCTTCGTGCCAGCGTTTGCTACGCTGGGCAAAATAGCGCTGAAAACGTACTGACGGGTGCCAAACAGGCTGGAACAGTAAATAACTCCGTCCTTAACCAGCAGCATTGCCCTCAGGGCCTGGTTTTGTGCGGCGCGAAAACGCAGCGTTGGCATCACCTCTTCACAGGTGGAGCCCAGCAGGGGCATAGAGCGCTCGGCCTGTTGTTTTGCCGGTGTCAGCAGATCGTTAATCTTGGCGACGGTACGGGTGGCGAGCACCTGCCGGTTTTGTTCAATAGTGCCAATTTCTTGATAATAACGGGTGTAGAGCGATAACAGCAGAATAGCCAACCCGACCGCACCGGCCAGTAGCCAACGGTAATAGCGGTATTTGGTCACGGCAAGTTGGGTCATCAACATCGCTAAATCCTTGTTCGGTAAGCCAGTCCAGAATCACCGTCAGGCCAAACTGCCCTAAATGATACTTGGCTAATTCTAGCCTGTCGTTATACAAGAGTGATGTTAACCCAATAAATTATTTAAATTTAGTGAAACAGAGGGCTAAATTGCCGGTTAACTGTGGGATAGGGTTTTGAATCTCAATGTGACGTTGTCACTAAAAGGGACAATGATTTGACTGACTCAAGGGCAGAAAGAAAAACCCCGCCGGAAAGGCGGGGTTAGAGGGTCAGTCACACTGCACTTTGATCGCCAGACCGCCGCGAGAAGTTTCGCGGTATTTGGCGTTCATGTCTTTACCGGTTTCATACATCGTTTCGATCACCTTATCCAGCGAGACACGTGGCTCACTGGTACGACGCAGCGCCATACGCGCCGAGTTGATCGCTTTCACCGAAGCAATGGCATTACGTTCAATGCAAGGAACCTGAACCTGGCCGGCAACCGGGTCACAGGTCAGCCCCAGGTTGTGCTCCATGCCGATCTCAGCCGCGATGCAAACCTGCTCCGGGCTGGCACCCAGCAGTTCGGCCAGACCGGCTGAGGCCATTGAGCAGGCCACGCCCACTTCACCCTGGCAGCCCACTTCGGCACCGGAGATAGAGGCGTTCATTTTGTACAATGCGCCTACTGCGCCCGCGGCCATAAAGTAACGGATATAAATATCCGGGCTGACGGATTCAATAAAGTGGTCATAGTAAGCCAGTACGGCAGGGACGATGCCACAGGCACCGTTGGTCGGCGCGGTGACGACTCGCCCGCCGGCCGCGTTCTCTTCGTTGACCGCCAATGCGAACATGTTGACCCAGTCAATCACGTTCATCGGATCGTTGGACAGCTTGTCGGAAGACACCAGCATGCGACGCAGTGCGGAGGCACGACGTGGCACACGCAGTGGCCCCGGCAGGACGCCCTCGGTGTTCAACCCGCGATCGATACAGGCGCGCATGGTCTGCCAAATGTTGCCGAAGTAGGTTTCGATATCCTGCTTGCTGTGCAGCGCCAGTTCGTTCTGCATTACCAGACCAGAAAAGGACAGCCCGGTATCACGGCAGTGGGCGAGAATATCACGAGCAAAACTGAACGGATAAGGGACGCTCAACTCGTGCGCGTCGGCTTTGCCGAAGTTCTCTTCGTCGACGATAAAACCGCCGCCGAGTGAGTAGTAAGTCTTGCTGTAAACTTGTTTATCCCCGGCGAAGGCGTGGATCTGCATGCCGTTCTCATGCAGCGGCAAATTGTCGCTGCGGAAAACCATGCCGCCGTCACGCGGGAAATCAACCTCATGCAAGCCGTTGGCCAGCATCAGGCGTTGACGTTGTTCTACATCGCGAATAAAGCCCGGGATGCTATCGATATCAACGGTGTCGGGCATATTGCCCGCCAGGCCGAGAATGATAGCGATATCGGTATGGTGACCTTTACCGGTCAATGAGAGTGAGCCGTAAACATCTACGGCAACACGCGTGATAGAAGGCATCAGGCCTTGATTTACCAGATCGTCGACAAACTGTTTGCCGGCTTTCATCGGTCCAACCGTATGAGAGCTGGACGGGCCGATGCCGATCTTAAACATGTCGAAAACGCTAATCACGCTAAAACTCCTTAGAGGCATATTGTTATGGCTGCAGCGGTTAAAAACCGAGCAGGGAACAGCGATATTGTAAAAGGGCCGCACGGGTTTGGCTGCCTTTTTCGCATGAAATAAAATAATCCTTGGTGTTAGTTTTTACTGATTGCCGCAGGCATTTGGCCGTTCGTAGAACATCCGTTGCCTAAACTCGGTTAATGGCAATCGCGCCAGCTTCCGCTGCTGAACGCGGCCAGCTTAAACCCTGCTGAAATAGTGGTTTATTCCGGACTGCGGTATTTTACAGGTATTTCGTAAGGTTGAAGAGAGGGTTTACAGATTTTTTAAAAATCTGATAGCCAGAAAGGTAGTTTAAAAAGCAAACCAATGAAGTGATGCCGATCGCTTTACCCACGCCTGTTGAGCAGGTAACCGTTTGGCTTGTGATGGGCATCACAGTATTGGCGTTAAATGCTGACCTGTTGTGCCAGTCGTCGAATGATGGCGGCGGTCAATCCCCAGACAAATTGGCTCTGATACCAGGACAGGTAAATGCGGTGTGAATGACCGGCGCGGTGAATATCCAACGGATAATAGCGCGAAAGCGTCAGCGCTTCGTGCAGCGGCATTTCAAAAACCTCGGCCACTTCGTCTTCATTGGCGAAAAATTGCACATCGGGTGAAATCAAGCCAACCACCGGGGTCACCTGAAAACCGGTGCTGCTGTCGAGAGGGGCCAGTTGACCCAGAATGGTCACGGCCTGAGGTGGGATAGCCACTTCTTCCTGAGCTTCACGCAGGGCGGTGATAATCGCCGAGGTGTCTTCAGCATCGGTTTTGCCGCCCGGAAACGCCACCTGGCCCGGATGCTTGCGCAGCGAGTCGGCGCGGCGGGTCAGTAACAGGGTAGGTTCGGGGCGGCAGATAATCGGGATCAGCACCGCTGCGGGCCGAACGTTATGTGAAATCTGCGATGCCTGTGGCAGTTGCAGCTGAAAGCGGCTGATAAAGGCTTCCAGCGAGGCTGGATAAGTGGGTTGGTTCACGAAGCGATAAACTCCCCCAGTTGCGGCAGAATGCGACCGACCTTATCAAAGGCTTCCTGATATTCCGCCTGTTCCTGGCTATCGGTAACGATACCACCGCCGGCGGAACAGTAAATACGGCCGTTTTCGGTGATCAAGGTGCGGATAGTGATGTTGGTGTCCATGGTGCCGCAGGCGCTGATATAGCCGATGCTGCCGCAGTAGGCGTTTCGTCGCTGTGGCTCCAGCTCTTCAATAATCTCCATAGCTCGTACCTTGGGCGCCCCGGTAATGGATCCGCCAGGGAAACAGGCGCGCAACAGTTCGGTCGCCGGAGTGTGTTGCGGCAGGGTGGCGGTGATGGTGCTGACCAGATGATGTACTGCCGGGAAGGGTTCGACCACAAACAGTTCGGGAACCTGCACGCTGCCCGGTTCGGCGACGCGGCCGATATCATTGCGTAGTAGATCGACAATCATCAGGTTCTCCGCACGGTCTTTGCTGGAGTTTGCCAGGCGTTGTGCCTGTTGCGCATCCTGCCCGGCATCGGCCAGTCGCGGCAGGGTGCCTTTGATCGGGCGGGTTTGAATATGTTGGTTCTCCAGCCACAAAAAGCGCTCGGGTGAAACGCTCAGCACGGCGTTATCCGGCAGGCGCAGGAAGGCAGAGAAGGGCGCGCGGTTGCTGGCGCTCAATTGCTGAAAGGCTTGCCATTCATCGCCCTGATAATCGGCAGCAAAACGTTGCGCCAGATTGATTTGATAACAGTCGCCACTGCGAAGGTAATGCTGAATACGCTGGAACTTTTCCCCGTATTGCCGCCGCGTCATATTGGCCTGCCAGGAGCTGGTCAGGGTAAATGCCGACCGGGGCGCAGACTGCTGATTGCGGAGCCACTGCCAGCGCTGTTCCCCATTACCATAGCTGAGTAACGTCAGCGTCTGTCGGTGGTGATCGGCTATCACCGCCCAGTCGTAAATACCGACCGCCATATCGGGCAGCTTGATATCTGCCTGTGCCCGTTGCGGCAGTTTTTCAACCCGGCGGCCCAAATCGTAACCGAACAATCCGAGGGCACCGCCCTGGAACGGCAGGCAGGCATTCACATCCGGATGCAGGTTCAGCTGTTCCAACTGCTGTTGTATCAGGCTGAAAGGGTCTTCCGGCGACTGCCAATGCTCTTCACCGCAACGGATATCGGTAATGGGGCCGCGAGTGGTCAGGGTTGCACAGGGTTGCGCCACCAGAATATCGAAACGGTTATGTGAGTGTTCGGCAAAACCGGAATGTAGCAACATCGCCCAGGGCTGTGAGGCCAGCGGGGCAAACAGCTCCAGCAGGGCGGTGCGGGTGTAGGGTAAAGACTTAAGATTCGGTGCGGTTGCGCTCATGGGCCTCATAAACCTAACTGACGGGGCGGCGGTTTCTGACGGCTATTCTGCCATATTCAACCGGTTGACGCATGCTCTGGCATCAGGCGTATAAGCACAGTTCTTATAAACGATGAGTAAACAATTGTGCAAATGAAGCATTTTTTGCGAATTTGGCTATAATCCAATAGGTTAAAACGACACCAGCGAACGGTTGAGATAATTCTTGGATCGGGTGGTTTCAATTTCTAATTCTAAATTTCATTATTAGTTTCATCCAGTTATTTTTTTGCTTGTTATCACTCGTCTGTGCATGTGCAGATCTTAAAATATAAATGGTAACAAGACGTATTTTTGCCCCTGCGAAGTCCAAGGGGCAGTGCCTTATTTAATTTAATTGCCCCCTGATACTTTAAAAAAAATAGAAATATTCATTCGTTACTTTTTGCGAAGAGCTGCCTATGCCCCTAATGCTGAGTGTCATAGTCCCGTGGCACAATGTGGGTGAACTGTTGATGTCATGCAGTGTAACGGTGAACGGTATTTCACCGACCAGGATGAACTGCAGCCGATTATTCCGCTAAAGCGATTAGGGGATACCGTTGTTATTAGCGGCGTGCAATGGCTGGAGCGTGCGTTAAAATCAATAAAGTTTATTCATGTGGTCTGGTTGGCGGTATATCGCCTTGATTTTATTAAGCAGCACAGGTTGTATTTCGAACCGGGTTTGCATCATCAGGATATTCCCTGGACTACTGAAGTGATGTTTAATGCACAGCGGTAAAATACCTTAGCAAAGCGCTGTATCGCCAGCGGGTGCACGGCCAGTCGATCAGTAACCGCCGCCGTACGGGCAAGGCAAACGTTGAGTATCAACGCCATTACATAAAAATAGTCGCCATGCTGGTGGCATTGAATCGGCGTTATGCCGATAAAATTGCCATCCGCCCGGCTTTCCACTGGCAGATTACCCGTGAAGCCCTGGACATTTGCCACAGCATTCGTCGTGAGCCCGAGCTGGCGGCCTAGTGTCGCATCACCGATGAGTTCTTTCAGCTTGGCATCGATCGGGCGATGGTTGATAACGCGCGCGGCCTTAAACAGGGATGGCACGTTATTCTCTGGCTTCAACGCCTGAAGCAGTGGCGACATGACGATCCTTGTTCACTGCAGGCTACTGAATAACAGGCGTTGGGATCCGCCGCTTTAAGGCGTATACTCAGCCTCCATTTTGCCGGAGAGAAACACATGCTTGCAGGTATGCCGTCACTGAGTCATCTAGAGCAGCAGGAAGCTGCAGATCGTATCCATCTGTTGATGGAACAAGGCATGAGCAGTGGTGAAGCCATCGCGCGCGTCGCGCAGGAAATCCGCGAACAACATCAGGGTGACCAGGTTAGCGTCATGTTCGATGACGAAGACGACAATGAAGAGTATCAGGAACGGCCGGATGACCAGGCTGATGATGACTCGGAAGAAGACGAAAACTATTGATGTTGTCGGGGCCGGCAAACCGGCCCCAAAGCATTACCCTTCAATCACCACCGCAGCGGCGGCCCGTTTGGCCGATTCCACCGCCAGCTCTACATTTTCTGCCGTTGCCAGTGCAACCCCCATCCGACGTTGACCGTTAATTTCCGGCTTGCCGAACAAACGCAGTTGATTGTGACCGACCAGCGCGCGATCCAGACCGCTAAAACGTAAGTCACTGCTGATTAGCTGTGGCAGGATCACCGCCGAAGCAGAAGGGCCAAACTGGCGAATGGTGCCAATCGGCAGACCGAGGAAGGCGCGAACGTGTAGCGCAAATTCGGACAGGTCTTGTGAAATCAGGGTCACCATGCCGGTATCGTGCGGGCGCGGTGATACCTCACTGAAGATAACTTCATCGCCACAGACAAATAATTCAACGCCGAACAGGCCAAAACCGCCCAGCGCCTTCACCACATTTTCTGCAATCGCCTGTGCACGACTCAGCGCCAGGTCACTCATCTGCTGAGGTTGCCAGGATTCGCGGTAATCGCCGTCCTCCTGACGATGGCCGATCGGCGCGCAGAAATGCACGCCATCGACTGCGCTGATGGTCAGCAGGGTTATTTCAAAATCAAATTTCACCAGCCCTTCAACAATCACCCGGCCACCGCCAGCACGACCGCCTTGCTGGGCGTAATCCCAGGCGGTTTTCAGCTGTTCCGGGTTGCGGATCAGGCTTTGGCCTTTGCCGGAAGAGCTCATCACCGGCTTGATGATGCACGGGTAGCCGATTTGCTCGACCGCTTGTCGGAAAGCCTGCTCGCCATCGGCAAAGCGATAGCTGGAGGTGGGCAGCCCGAGGGTTTCGGCAGCCAGGCGGCGGATGCCTTCGCGGTTCATCGTCAGGCGCGTTGCCTCGGCACAGGGCACCACGCGGTGTCCTTGCTGTTCCAGTTCAACCAGCATGCTGGTGGCGATGGCCTCGATCTCCGGCACGATATAGTCAGGACGTTCCTGCTCGATCACGGCTTTCAGCGCGTTGCCGTCCAGCATGTTAATCACGTGGCTGCGGTGTGCCACATGCATGGCAGGGGCGTCAGCATAGCGATCAACGGCGATGACTTCGAGGCCTAAACGCTGGCATTCGATAGCCACTTCTTTACCCAGCTCGCCGGAGCCGAGCAACATAACGCGGGTGGCGGATGGGCGCAGGGCGGTTCCAATAGTTAACATAGTCTCGTACCTGGATCTGTGGAGTGTAATGCGGACTGATAATGGCCCAGCAGTATATACGAAAACGTTTGCGTGTGCAGCCGGGGGCTATGGGACTGTCGTTATGATGGTCAAAAGCCACCCTTACCGGCTTTTTTTATGCCTGAAATCCGTAATTCACCCTATCTCTGTTATCATCTGCGGCTGATTCGGTGCTGCCTTGAGCGCGCCGCCATTCCATTTGCCATAAAGAGTTATCGCCGTGAGCACAGTATCTTTTTCTTCCCTGCCGCTGCCAGCCGAACAGTTGGCCAACCTCAACGAACTGGGGTATGCCGAAATGACACCGGTGCAGGCCGCCGCACTGCCCGCCATCCTGAATGGGCAGGACGTACGTGCCAAAGCAAAAACCGGCAGCGGTAAAACGGCGGCGTTCGGCATCGGTTTGCTGGACAAAATTAACGTAGCTCAGGTGGCCGCGCAGGCGTTGATCCTGTGCCCGACGCGTGAGCTGGCTGACCAGGTGAGCAAAGAATTGCGCCGTTTGGCGCGCTTCACCCAGAACATTAAAATTTTGACCCTGTGCGGCGGCCAGCCGATGGGGCCGCAGCTCGACTCGCTGGTGCATGCCCCGCATATTGTGGTGGGGACGCCGGGGCGCATTCAGGAACACCTGCGCAAGAAAACGCTGGTACTGAATGAACTGAAAGTGCTGGTGCTGGACGAAGCTGACCGCATGTTGGACATGGGGTTCGCCGATGACATCGATGACGTGATCAGCTATACGCCGTCACAGCGCCAAACGTTGTTGTTCTCGGCAACCTATCCGAGCGGTATCGAACGTATCAGCGCACGCGTCCAGCGCAGCCCGTTAAATGTGGAAGTGGACGACGGTGAAGAACAAACCACCATCGAACAACGCTTCTATGAAACTACCCGCGATCAGCGTCCGGCGGTGCTGGTGTCGGCAATCCGCCATTACCAGCCTTCTTCCTGCGTGGTGTTCTGCAACACCAAGCGTGATTGTCAAAGCGTGTATGAAGCGCTGGAAGCTCGCGGCATCAACGTGCTGGCGCTGCATGGCGATCTGGAACAGCGCGATCGTGACCAGGTGCTGGTGCGTTTTGCCAACCGCAGTTGCCGGGTATTGGTGGCAACCGACGTCGCCGCGCGTGGCCTGGATATCAAAGAGCTGGAGCTGGTAGTCAACTACGAGTTGGCATTTGATCCGGAAGTGCACGTACACCGCATCGGTCGTACCGGCCGTGCCGGTTTGAGCGGCATGGCGATCAGTCTGTGTACACCGCAGGAAATGACGCGCGCACACGCCATTGAAGACTATTTGCAAACCAAGGTTAAGTGGGCGCCGGTATCTGAGCTGAGTGGGGCAGGGAATACCACGCTGGAAGCCGAAATGGTCACCCTGTGCATCGATGGTGGTCGCAAGGCCAAAATCCGTCCGGGCGACATTCTTGGCGCATTGACCGGCGATGCTGGGCTGACAGCGGCGGAAGTGGGCAAGATCGACATGTTCCCGGTGCATGCCTATGTGGCGATCCGCAAGGAAAGCGCCCGAAAGGCACTGCAACAGCTTCAGCAGGGTAAAATCAAGGGTAAGAACTGCAAGGTGCGATTGTTGAAATAAGTCGCGTCAGGGGTGTACTTGCATACCTGCGTAAAATCACCTTATACTGTATAAAAATACAGTATTCTAACCTTTGAGGAATGCACACATGGCCGTTGAAGTTAAATATGTGGTGGTGAGAAACGGTGAGGAAAAGATGACTTTCGCAACCAAGAAAGAAGCCGACGCTTACGACAAAATGCTGGATCTGGCGGATAACCTCGGTGAATGGCTGCAGCAGTCACCCCTGACTCTGGATGATGAGCAGCGTGAAGGGTTGAGCTTCTTCCTGGCGGAGAATAAAGACGTACTGGGGCAAATTCTGCGTGGCGCTGCGCCGACAGAAGCGCCTAAGAAACCCGTCAAAGTGAAAACGGAAAAATCTGTCGCTACCACTAAAGAGGGGGCTGCGTCAGAAAAGCAGGCAGCATAATGACTTATGTTGCGGTAATGTGATGAAAAAGGGTCTAGAATGAGCCGTGGAATAACTTTCTTCAGTCGCTTCGAGCCAGATATTTTGGCTGGCCGCAAGACCATTACCATTCGGGATGCCGGTGAATCTCACTTTCAACCCGGTGAGGTATTGCGCGTTAGCCGTAATGAAGACAACGTGTTTTTCTGCCAGATTGAAGTGCTGTCAGTCACCCCGGTGCGTCTGGACGGGTTAACCGAGCAGCATGCCCGGCAGGAGAATATGTCGCTCAGCGAACTGAAGCAGGTGATCAAGGAAATCTATCCGGGGCTGGATGAGCTGTTTGTCATCACCTTCGCCAAACGCTGATCTTTAGCCAGACCAGTTGTGAGCCAAGGGCCAGCGCCTGCGGATAGCGTTAATCACAACTGGAGGGAATATGAAAACAACGGGACTAAGTTTGGCGGTAGCACTGTTGGCCATGGCGGGGCTAACTACCCCGGTGCAGGCACAGGAGCAACGTAGCGCCAAAGTCGCGCAATGCGCGGGTCTGCAACCAACGGACGTTGCCGCTCAGGTGAAAAGCGATTTTCTGCAAAACCGCATCACGCGCTGGGAAGCAGATAAAAAGCTGCTGGGCACGGCTACCCCGATAGCCTGGATCAGCCCGGAAGCCATTACCGGTAAAGATGCCGTCTGGCAGGTTCCTTTAACGGTTCGCGGCACCAAACAGGATAAAACCTATAACGTGGTCCTGGACTGTAACGCCGGCAAGATTACCTACAGCGAACCACAGTAATAGCGCAAGTTTCAGAGGGAGGCCTGTATTGGTTACCTGACTGGAAATACTCAGCCCGCCTTATCAGCGGGCTTTTTGTTGCAAACTGTGGGGCTTAGTCGGTGAACGGGATCACTAGTTCGCCCGGTTTCACTTCCAGTCCTTTCGCCAGTTTCTTGGCCATCGCCTCGGTTTTACTGTTATCCGGGTTCAGCACGTAGGCCGGTTTTTGGTCGAAGTAGGATTTCAGCGACTGGTTCAGGTAAGGCGTCAGCGCTTTCATTACCGTCTGCATTTTCTCCGGCTGCACGCTATAGTCGGTCAACTCCATGTCCTTCAGGAATACCGCGCCTTGCTCACGGTCATAGACCGGCTGTGCCTTCAGCGTCAGCTTCAGATCCGCAGTCTGCGGGCCGAGGATCGAGGTAATATTCACTTTAGCATCGCCGGAAAGGGTGACTTTGCCCGGTTCGCTACGGCCAATTTGGCTCTGTAACTGCGTCAGCACGATATTGGCGTTCACTAATCCCGGCACGCCGATCTGCTTCTGATAATCATTATGCTTTTGCAGGTAGTCGTTCACTTCCTGCTCGCTAAGTGTGTATTGGGTCAGCTGGTTGCAGCCGACCAATGCGCCAACAAATGCCAGGGCTGCAACACCCATCATAATTTTTTTCATAAGTACTCACGTGTAGGGGGCCTATCTATCCGCCCTGATTGATATGGGCGCAGTATACCTCGGCCCTTTCGGAACTTGGGATAATATTGATAATGCGCGGGAAATTTGTCACGACCTATCGGATAACGCCGAAACTGCTCAGCGGCGTAAACGCAATGCCAGCAACAATACGCCCCCCAGACAGGCTAACGCACCCAATGTCGGAAACAGCGGGATGCCCCAAAGCCGCACCGAGGATTGCATCAGGTAGGGCGCCAGGCCCAGCGTGAAGGCAGCGGTCACTATGGCAATGGCCAGGGTGACTGCTGCCCGCTCCAGTGCCTGGCTTAACTGGCTGATGTTCTTGAGGTTGATATCGGCGCTGATTTGCCCGCGCTTTAGTCGGCGCATCAGCAGACGCAGGGTTTGTGGAAGTTCTTCGCTTGCGTCCAGTGCTTCACCGCCCAGGGCCAGCATCCTTCGACGCACAGCTTCAGGGGTGTAACGCTGCAGCATCACCTGTTGCAGCATCGGTTTTAGGGTGGCGATGATGTCGAAATTGGGATCCAGCCGGTGCAACACGCCATCTGCGGTGATTAACGCCTTGAACAGCAATACCAGATCCGGTGGCAGCGCCAACTGATGTTCACGCGCCATCACCAGCAGATCGGTCAATGCCTTACCCAGCGTCAGGGTTGCCGAAGCCTGCTTATCGAGAAAGTTTTGCGCCGCCAGTTCCAAATCCAGCAGATCCAGAGGATCGCTGTCCGACCAAGCGATCAAGGTATTGACGATACCGCCGGACTCTCGTTCGGCAATCGCCTGCAGCAACAGCAGCAACTGATTACGCCGCCGTTCGGAAAGTTGGCCGACCATACCGAAATCGATAAAGCCGACGCGGTTATCCGCCAGCGCCATCACGTTGCCCGGGTGCGGATCGGCGTGATAAAGCCGGTGCTCCAGCACCATTTTCATAAAGGCTTTAGCGCCGCGCTGTGCCAGAAGCGGGCCATCAAAGCCGGCGGTTGCCAATTGCTGTGGATTTTCCGGCGCGATGCCGGGCAGAAACTCCTGTACCAGCAGACGTTTTGACGACCATTGCCAGTAAATTTTCGGTATCACTACCTCGGGCTGTTGAGCAAATTGCTGAGCCACCCGTTCACAGTTATTACCTTCGTGAGTCAGGTCCAGTTCGTGATTAAGCGCGGTTGCCAGCGCTCGTACCATTTGGCGCGGCCGGTAGCGGGCCAGTGCCGGACTTTGCTGTTCCACGGTTTCCGCCAGATAGGCAAGCAGGCGCAAATCGGCGTGAATGGTTTTTGCCAGACCAGGGCGCAATACCTTGATCACCACGGCTTCACCGCTGTGCAAACGGGCGCGATAAATCTGTGCCATCGATGCGGCGGCTAGTGGGGCTTCATCAAACTCGGCGAACAGCTGGCGTGGGTCACCACCCAAATCGGCGGTAATTTGCGGTGCCAGTTCGCTCCAGGCCAGGGGTGTCGCCTGGCTGTGCAGGCGATCCAGTTCGTCGGTCCAGCTTGAGTCCAACAGGTCTGAGCGGGTCGCCAGGATCTGGCCGAACTTGACGAAGGTTGGCCCCAGCGCTTCCAGTGCGGCGCGCAAGCGTTGTGGTAAGGTTTGGTTATCCTGTGGCTCACCGCCGCCTTCACCGCCGCTTAGCAGGGTGCTCAGGCCCAGCAGGCGAATTACATCCTGCAGGCCGTAGCGGATCAGTACCGCAGAGATTTCTTTCAGCCTCGCCCGATCGCGGGCGGTAACCAGCACCATTTTCAACATTTGCGCGCTATATCCTAATTGCGGGGGATCACTGTTCCATATCGAACAGCAGCGGAATATCACTGCGCTGCGCCATACGGTTACGATAGGCTTCTACGTTATCCGGCAGCGTAAGCCCGGCGACGATCGACAGCGAACGCAGCAGTGGGAATAGGTGAATATCGTCTTCCGACAGGGTACCGTTCACGGCATCAGGGGAGTCTATCAGCCCGGAAAGCATCTGGAGATCGGCTTCCAGTTGAGCGATTAGATCGGCGCTGTCGGCAAGGTGCGGGGAGAAGTCACCGATTGAAGCCTGTTTTTTGTCGGTAAAATACTGGCGTGCGCTTGCTGTGGCGAACTCTTCGAAATCCGCGTTGGCAAAGCGTGGCAGCAGCAAGTTGAGGCTGTAGCTACCGACCCGCTGTAGCCAGTCGGCGATCGCCGGGTTGATTTTACCGGTCAGCAGGGGTTTACCGTCGAGTTGATCGACGTAATGCACGATATCCATGCTTTCCGGCAGGTAACTGTCGTCGTCTTTTTGCAGAATGGGGGCCATTTTCTTGCCAATCATGCCGATCGGCGTCGCTTCATCATCGTTGAGTAGGGTGACCAGGCGGACGGGCAGATTTTTCAGGCCAAAAATCATGCGGGCTTTAACGCAGAATGGGCAATGATCGTAGATAAACAGTCTCATGCTTGCTCCGGTTGTCAGGTTTTAACAGCAATAGTTATCACAGCATACTGAGATTGTCGCGAAGAGTTCTTGTTGGAAGGTGCGTTATTGTTGAATGGCCCGCGCAAAGTACGGGGGCCAAAGCAGGCGTTATTTTTTGGTTGGAACGGAGTTGATCACTTCTATCAGATGGATACGCGCCTCTTCCAGATCGATTTTATCCCGTTCGTTGCTGGCGTGGACTATCTGCAACTGCTTGATGATGTCGCTCTTCAGGTCGGCATTTCCCGCAATGATATGGGCCAGCGCTTTTTCTACCAGGGTTGAGCGCGCGTACAGCATGCGCAGGTTCAGTACCATGTGCTCCAGTAACTGCGGTAATTTTGATTCATCGGTCATCGCCAACTTCTCCTGTTTATGCTTTTACTATCAGGATAGCAGCTATGGAAAATTTGGCTGATTTTCTGGCAACTTAGAGAAAATCCTTAGCCCCCCGAGGCAATCACCGGTGCGCTGCTGCGCGGGTTGAACTGCCAGTAAAGTGCGAACAGGGTAATAAAGCCTGTGATACCCAGCAGTAGCCACGGCAGTTCCGGCATGTTCAGCGAGTGGCCGGTGTCGTACATCCAGCCGCCGCCGGTGTAACCCAGTGCGCCGCCCAACGCCAGCCCCAGGCGGCTGAACCCCATGTAGCTGCCGCGTGCGCGTGGATCGGCCAGCGAGGCACTGAGGGTTTCACGCGCTGGCTCGGCGATGATGGAACCGAGATAGAAACAGCAGATCAGGGTAAAGACGCCCTGCAGGCTGGTTGCCAGCCCAACCGGTATCAGGCTGAGGGTCATGAGCAGCAGACCGGCCATCAATCGCTGTTCCAGCCGAAAACGTTTTTCGCTCCAGCGAGCCAGTGGGTACAGCAGCGAAAGCGACAGCGCGGCTTCGATGGCATACATCCATTTTACCGCCGTGGGTGAACCGGCGATTTCATTGACCACGATCGGCAGCATCAACATCACCTGCACCGACAGCATATAGTAGCCGGTCAGCGTCAGCACGTAGGTCAGGAAACGGCGGTCACGCAGTACGCGCATCATGCCTTCCTTCATCGGGGTGCGGACCGTAGAAATACGGTATGCCGGCAGCAGCCAGGCGTTCCAGCACGCGGCCAACACGAAAATGCCTGCGCCGACCCAGCAAACGAAGTGGAAATCATATTGCAGCAGCCAACTGCCGATCAGGGCGCCAATCACCGCCCCGGCACTGTCCTGCATCATTAACAGGGAGTAAAAACGGCCACGCTCATGCGGACGAGTGAGCTTAATCACCAGCGCGGTGCGTGGTGGGTCAAACAAGGTGCCACCGAGGGCGGAAAGGGCGCAGGAGAACCACAGCAACCAGGGTTGATCGGCCATTGCCACGGTGGCGAAACCGGCCGCGCGCATCAGCATGCCAGTGACGATCATCGGTTTGGCACCAAATCGGTCGGCGATTGCTCCGCCAAAAATGCCCAATCCCTGTTGGATTAATTGCCGTAAACCCAGTGCGGCACCGACCACCACGGCCGCCCAGCCAAGCTGATCGACAAAGCGAATCGAAATAAGTGGAAAGACAACAAAAAAACCTAAAACCACTAACAGGTTATCGAGTAATAGAAAATACTTACCCAAGCTCCGAGCTTGCGATACCAGAGACATGCTTCACCACGGGCAATTAAGGGGAGAGGAGTGCGACCGCCCTAGTTTGTACCCATTCCCGGATTGCCGATAGGGGCGAGGAAGATAATATTTTTTTATCGTCAATACGTTACCTGCACGGCAAAACAGCACGAAAATAGCCGTAAAACGGCCAATCGCTTATTTACTGAGCTGTCGGGATTTTACCTCCGGGGCAGGCTACGGTTATATTAAATGAGGGTAAGTGCGGTTCTGCGCCGCTGTTTAAAAAATAATGGCCCAGGATAGGTTCGTCGCAGGATGAATATCCAGACATGCGCCCAATAAATACTTCTTATCGAACCGTTCTGACCGCGGGGGAAATGATGTTTGGCTATCGCTCTGCATCACCAAAAGTACGCCTCACCACCGACCGGCTGGTTGTCCGTTTAGTTCATGAACGCGATGCCTACCGGCTGGCGGAATACTATGCCGAAAATCGAGCCTTTCTTAAGCCTTGGGAACCGGTTCGGGATGAAAGCCATTGTTATCCTTCCGGCTGGCAGGCACGGCTTGGGATGATCACCGAAATGCAAAAACAGGGCAGCGCCTACTATTTTATCCTGCTCGATCAGGAAGAACATGAAGTGCAGGGCGTGGCGAACTTCAGCAATGTGCTGCGTGGTTCTTTCCATGCCTGTTTCCTCGGTTATTCATTGGCCGAAAAATGGCAGGGGCAAGGACTGATGTATGAAGCGCTGCAGTCCGCAATCCGCTATATGCTGCGTCAGCAGCGAATGCATCGCATTATGGCCAACTACATGCCGCACAATCAGCGCAGCGGCGCGTTGTTGACCCGCCTGGGATTTGAACGTGAAGGCTATGCCAAGGATTATCTGCTGATCGACGGGCAGTGGCAGGATCACGTACTGACGGCATTAACCAATAAAGAATGGCTACCGCCACGCTGAGGCCAGAAAATGAAATATGAATTAAGCGCTAAAGAAGCCAGGGTAATTGGTTGCCTGCTGGAAAAGCAGGTGACTACCCCGGACCAGTATCCCCTTTCTCTCAATGGCATCCAGCTTGCCTGCAACCAGAAAACCAACCGCGAACCGGTGATGGAGCTGACGGAAAGCGAAGTGCAGCAAATTCTCGACCTGTTGCTAAAGAAACATTTTCTGCGCACCCTCAGCGGCTTCGGCAATCGAGTGGTCAAATATGAGCACCGTTTCTGTAATTCGGAGTTTGGTCAGCTAAAACTGTCTGCCGCCGAGGTGGCGGTGGTTGCCACCTTGTTGCTTCGTGGCGCGCAAACTCCCGGTGAACTGCGCACTCGCACTAACCGTATGCATGAGTTTAATGACGTTACTGAAGTGGAGCAGGTGCTGACGAATCTGAGCGCCCGAGAGGATGGCCCCTTTGTGGTGCGTCTGGCGCGCGAGCCGGGCAAGCGTGAAAGCCGGTTTATGCATTTGTTCTGCGGCCAGATTGACGAGGAACCGGCAGAAGCAGCTCCGGCCAATGACACTGAATTGAGCCAGCGCGTCAGCGTATTGGAAAACGAAGTGGCACAGTTAAAACAGCAAGTGCATGCGCTTTTGCTGCGGGAGAGCGAATGACTAAATTACGTGTTGGCGTCGTGGGGTTGGGCGGTATTGCGCAAAAAGCCTATTTGCCGATCCTGAGTCAGGCAGCGGACTGGACGCTGGTCGGCGGTTTCTCCCCCAACCAGCAAAAGGCGCAACCGCTTTGCGACAGCTATCGGATGGCCTGTTTTTCCGGGCTGGACACTTTGGCTCAGCAATGCGATGCCGTTTTCGTGCACAGCAGTACCGCCAGTCATTTTCAGGTTATTAGCGAATTACTGCGTTACGGCGTTCATGTCTATGTCGACAAGCCGCTGGCGGAGACGGTTGAACAAGGCGAGCAGTTGATCGCCCTGGCTGAAAAGCAGGGCAAAACGCTGATGGTGGGTTTTAACCGTCGTTTTGCGCCGTTATATCGTCAGTTGAAGCAACAGATGCAGCAACCGGCCTCGGTTCGCATGGATAAACACCGTGCCGACAGCGTCGGGCCAAATAGCCTGCGCTTTACCCTGCTGGACGATTATCTGCACGTGGTGGATACCGCGCTGTGGCTGGGTGGCGATGTGGGAAAATTACTCAGCGGTAGCTTGCGAGCCACGGCGGCCGGTGAGTTGATGTATGCCGAGCATCATTTTGAGTGCGGTGAAACGTTGGTGACCACCAGTATGCATCGCCGCGCCGGCAGCCAGCGCGAAAGCGTGCAGGCAGTAACCGATGGCGCAGTCTATCAGTTGAGCGATATGCGCCAGTGGCTGCGGGAAGACTCACAAGGTGTGCTGGAGCAACCGGCGCCAGGCTGGCAGACCACTCTGGCACAGCGCGGCTTTGACGGTGCAGTTCGTCATTTTATTACTTCTGTCAGCAACCAGACGCAGCCGGAAACCGCCGGAGAACAGGCGATTGCAGCTCAAAGGGTGATTGAAAAACTGTTGTGCGATACCGGCTTATAAGGTAACTCCATGTAACATATGGCGGTAGCTATTCTGCCGGGGATGAGTAAACTTAGCCGATAGTTTTACTGACGCCTGCTGATGCAGGCGTCGACATTTACAAGGCACATCAGAAAAACCACATGAACCTACTAAAATCGTTGGCCGCCGTCAGCTCTATGACGATGTTTTCGCGGGTGCTGGGCTTTGCTCGTGACGCTATCGTGGCGCGGGTATTTGGCGCCGGAATGGCAACAGATGCCTTCTTCGTGGCGTTCAAGCTGCCTAACCTTCTGCGGCGTATTTTTGCCGAGGGCGCATTTTCTCAAGCCTTTGTACCGATCCTGGCCGAATATAAAAACCAGCAGGGTGACGAGGCGACACGTACCTTTATTTCCTACGTTTCTGGTCTGTTGACGCTGATACTGGCGTTGGTCACGGTGTTGGGTATGCTGGCCGCCCCCTGGGTTATCTACATTACCGCTCCGGGTTTTGTCGATTCACCGGACAAATTTGCTCTGACGTCATCATTGCTGCGCGTTACCTTCCCCTATATTTTGCTGATTTCGCTGGCTTCGCTGGTCGGCTCGATCCTCAATACCTGGAACCGTTTCTCGATCCCGGCGTTTGCGCCAACCTTGTTGAACATCAGCATGATCGGTTTCGCGCTGTTTGCCGCGCCATACTTCAATCCACCGGTGATGGCGCTGGCCTGGGCGGTGGTGGTCGGTGGGGTACTGCAGCTGGGTTATCAACTGCCGCACCTGAAGAAAATCGGCATGTTGGTACTGCCGCGTATCAAACTTGGTGATGCCGGGGTATGGCGTGTGATGCGTCAGATGGGGCCGGCAATTTTTGGCGTTTCGGTTAGCCAGATTTCACTGATCATCAACACCATTTTTGCCTCGTTCCTGGTCTCGGGCTCGGTTTCCTGGATGTATTATGCCGACCGTCTGATGGAGTTTCCTTCCGGGGTGTTGGGTGTGGCATTGGGCACTATTTTGTTGCCGTCGCTGGCAAAAAGCTTCTCCAGCGGTAACCACGACGAATATTCCCGACTGATGGACTGGGGGCTGCGTCTGTGCTTCCTGCTGGCGCTGCCGAGTGCTATCGCGCTGGGTATTTTGGCCAAGCCGTTGACCGTTTCGTTGTTCCAGTACGGCAAGTTCAGTGCCTTTGATGCCGCCATGACTCAGCGTGCGCTGGTGGCCTATTCGGTCGGGCTGATGGGGTTAATCGTGGTTAAGGTGTTGGCGCCAGGATTCTATTCACGCCAGGACATTAAAACGCCGGTTAAAATCGCCATTATCACGCTGATTTTAACCCAGGTGATGAACCTGATGTTTATCGGTCCACTGAAACATGCCGGGCTTTCGCTGTCGATTGGTCTCGGGGCCTGCCTTAACGCTTCGCTGCTGTACTGGCAGTTGCGTAAGCAGAAGATTTTCCATCCCCAGCCGGGTTGGGCGATGTTCCTGACCAAGCTGATGATTGCGGTAATGGTGATGTCGGTGGTGCTAGTCGGTGTGATGTGGCTAATGCCGGCCTGGGATCAGGGCAATATGCTGGAGCGCTTGCTGCGTCTGGCGGTCGTGGTAGTCACCGGCGTGGTGGCTTACTTTGGCGTATTGGCTGGATTGGGCTTCCGGCCACGCGACTTCGCCCGCCGGGTGGCATAAACGGATATTGCCGTTGCCAAAGCATAAAAAAGGGTCGCCTCTCGGCGACCCTTTAGGTTGCTGACAAAGCAGGAAAAAGCGTGGTTTTTCCTGCTTTTTGTTTATCGGCCTCTACTCGCTCTGGGCAGGAATGAGGTTTGTCATCAGTCTGAAGGGTCGCCTCTCGGCGACCCTTTTTCGTATTCAACCCCGAGAGGTTACATACGTTCGACGGTTTCGATGCCCAGCGTATCCAGACCGGCTTTCAGCGTTTTGGCGGTCAACAAGGCCAGTTTCAGGCGGCTCTGACGCGCTTCTTCGCTGTCCGCATTGAGGATCTGGCAGTGCTCGTAGAAGCCGGAGAACAGGCCCGCGAGGTCATACAGGTAGCTACACATCACGTGTGGGGTGCCTTCGCGCGCTACTGTGGTGATCACTTCTTCAAACTGCAGCAGACGGGTTGCCAGCGTGATTTCACGCTCTTCGGTCATCACCAGTGGCAGGGTCAGATTGCTTTCATCGACACCGGCGCGTTTGAACACCGAGGCAACGCGGGTATAGGCATACTGCATATAAGGTGCGGTATTGCCTTCAAACGCCAGCATGTTGTCCCAGTCGAAGATGTAATCGGTAGTCCGGCTTTTCGACAGGTCGGCGTATTTTACCGCACCGATGCCAACGGCATTGGCCAGGCTTTGCATTTCTTCTGCCGGCATATCCGGGTTTTTCTCGGCGATCAGTTTACCGGCGCGATCCACCGCTTCATCCAGCAGATCGGACAGTTTCACCGTGCCACCTGAGCGGGTTTTGAACGGCTTGCCGTCTTTACCCAGCATCATGCCGAACATGTGGTGTTCCAACGACAGCGAGTCCGGTATATAGCCGGCTTTGCGCACGATGGTCCAGGCCTGCATCAGATGTTGGTGCTGACGCGAGTCGATGTAATACAGCACACGATCGGCACCCAGCGTTTCATAACGGTATTTGGCACAGGCGATATCCGTAGTGGTGTACAGGTAGCCACCATCCTTTTTCTGGATGATGACACCCATTGGCTCGCCGTCTTTATTCTTGTATTCATCGAGGAATACCACGGTGGCGCCTTCGCTTTCCACCGCCAGCCCCTTGGCCTTGAGATCGGCAACAATCCCCGGCAGCATCGAGTTGTACAGACTTTCACCCATCACGTCGTCTTCGGTCAGGGTGACGTTCAGACGGTTATAGGTCAGCTGATTTTGCGCCATGGTAATGTCGACCAGCTTGCGCCACATCTTCAGGCAGTACTGATCGCCGCCTTGTAGTTTTACCACATAGGCGCGAGCGCGCTCGGCAAAATCGGCGTCTTCATCGTAGTGTTTCTTTGCTTCACGGTAGAACTGTTCCAGGTCGGACAGAGCCATATCGCTGGCGTTCTCGTTCTGCATTTTTTCCAGATAGGCGATTAACATGCCGAACTGGGTGCCCCAGTCGCCAACGTGGTTAGCGCGGATCACCTTATGGCCCAGGAACTCCTGGGTACGTGCGGCGGCGTCACCGATAATGGTGGAGCGCAAGTGGCCAACGTGCATTTCTTTCGCCACGTTGGGGGCAGAGTAGTCAATAACGATAGTCTGTTGCTTGACCGGTGCAATATCCAGTTTTGGCGCACTCAGCACGCGATCGGCTTGCTGGGCAACCCATTGGCTGTTCAGGAAAATATTGATAAAGCCGGGACCGGCGATTTCCACTTTGCTGGCGACGTCGCCGAGGTCAAGCAGTTGCACCACTTTTTCCGCCAACTGGCGCGGCGGCATGCCGAGTTTTTTGGCGACGGACATCACGCCATTGGCCTGATAATCACCGAACTGTGCTTTTGCTGATTGACGGACCTGCGCTTCGCAATCGGCTGGAGCGCCTGCGGCAATCAGCGCCTGGCTGACTTTATCTGAAAGAAGAACCTGAATATTCACCGGGTTACCTTAATGACGAACGAGGGGCCGTATGCCATGCCCCTGCGGGATTCAAAGGTGGTTTTTTTGGCTGCGCGTCAACACGGCGGCCCACCACAAAACAGCCTGTAATTGTAACTGATTTGATGGGTTACGTCAGCAGTTGGCGTGGGAGGATTGGGGGAAAGTCTTGGTTCATTAATGCCCGTCTACAATGAGTGACGGAGGCAGAGTGAACGGCATACGAGAAAAACATGGATGGGATAAAATGGAATCAGCAGAACTAGTGTTTTTTGTTTCGGCGGCCGACATCCAGCGTGTTATTGCGACGTGATTTAAAATGACGATATATCGCATAGGCAGCAATAACTACCAATAGCAAAGAAACTATTAAAAGGAACATAAATGATTATCTCTGACTCAATTTTCACTAAAGTAGCTCAATTGATATTTCCAAGCAATTACCGTACTCTTGTTTAGGAAGAATCTCATGCTGGTTTTATTGCAAAGTCTTTAGTTAACAGGTGGTTGGTTTTTATTTTTGAATGGATGTTCATTCCTGGGTGTTTTTGCCACGTATGAATTAACTATTTCTTAAGCATTTATGAATGTTGGCAGTGGTGAATTATTTTGCTTAATAAGTTAGCAATATTTTCAGTGCTCTGGTCATAAGAAAAAACTATAAACTTATGCCATAGCCTTTTTCGGGAATTAAAGGTTGAAAAAGTAAAATCTGCAGTGTAATAAAAACGCGAAAAATTATTCTTTTGTGCTTTTTATGTTCAACAAATAGCCACTTTATCTTGGCGTTCTAGTTGAGAGCAAAAAATATTAACTTGCCGCGTCAGCCGGGTGGCTAGCAGCGCCTCAGCCGTGTAAATTACACCTCCTGAAAATCGCTTTCCGCAGTATCGAGGACGCTATGACCACTTTCCCGGCGATGGCCGAACTTAACGATTTAGCGCTGGATTTACCCCGCTTTGAACTGGCGTTGAGCCGGTTCGCCGAAAAACTGCATTTAGATTTGTCCCAGTTTACTGCGGATCATATCTCGGTACGTTGCCATCAAAACACCACGGCCGATCGCTGGCGGCAGGGGTTTGAACACTGTGGCTCACTGTTGTCAGAATCGATGATTAATGGCCGTCCTATATGCTTGTTTGATCTCCAGCAACCGCTCAAGGTCGGGCCATGGTTGATCGACTGCGTGGAGCTGCCCTATCCCGGCGATAAACGTTATCCGCACGAGGGCTGGGAACATGTGGAGCTGGTGCTGAGTGGCGAACCGGCCACTTTGTATGCGCGGGCGTTAAGCCATCTGCCCGATGAAGCGTTGCTGGCTCCTGGGATTAAATTGAAGCAGAGTTCACCACAGGGTGAGGGCGAACGTTTACCTAACCCGACACTGGCGATCACCGATGGGACTGTGACTATCAAATTTCATCCTTATTCCATCCGGGAAATCGTCGCCAGCGAGCAAGCCTAATTTGGCATCAGCGCCTGGGTCGCCAGCATCATGCGATCCAGCGCCTGACTCAGCAGTTCGCGCCGGCAACCAAAATTCAAACGCACAAAATGGCGGCTGCCAAAATCCAGCCCCGGACTTAACCCGACGCCAGCCTGTTCAAAAAAGGCGTGCGGGTTATCGACCTTCAGTTGGCTGCAGTCGATCCAGGCCAGGTAAGTGGCTTCGATGGGTTGCAGCAACAGTCCGGGCATGGCATTAATACGCTCGGTCACCAAATCACGATTGGCGCGCAGATAAATCAGCAGCGCGTCCAGCCAGTCTTGGCCATGCTGGTAGGCGGCTTGGGCGGCAACCAGCGCCAGTACGTCCACCTCTGGCACGATGCCGCTGCGAGCACGGGTCAGCTTCTGGCGTAACTGCGGGTTGGGGACAATCGCCATCGAAGCCCCCAGCCCGGCAATGTTGAAGGTTTTCGACGGCGACATCAGTGTGATGCTGCGCTGGGCCGCATCTTCATTCAAGGTGGCAAAGGGGATGTGCTCGCAGCTGGGCTCCAGCAGCAGGTCGCAATGAATTTCGTCCGAACAAACTGTCAGATCATGGGCAAGGGCAAACTCATGATGCTGCAGTAACTCCTGTCGACGATAAACCGTACCGCCCGGATTTTGCGGATTGCACAACAACAGTAATTTATCTTTGCCACTGAGCTGTCCGGTAATGGTGCTGAAATCCAACAGCCAGCGACGGTCGTGCAGCGTCAACGGCACGGGCAACTGGGGGCGTCCGGCGAATTTCGCAGCTTTGCGAAACGGGGGATAAATTGGTGACGGTGCCAGAGTGCCTTCTCCTTCTGCGGTAAAGGCACGCACGCATAAATTAAGGCCGCAAACCAGGCCAGGCAGGAAAATCAGCCATTCGGGTTTGATACGCCAGCCGTAACGTTCCAGCATGCGGCGGGTAAAGACCTCAATAAGTTCTGATGAGGGATGGCTGTAGCCGAATACCGCATGTGCTACACGCTGCTGTAATGCGTCGATGATGGCCGGCGGTGACAGGAAGTCGGTATCAGCGACCCAGAGTGGAATAATGTCGCGGTCGCGATATTTATCCCACTTAACACTGTCACTGTGACTACGGTCTACCCATTGATCAAAATTGAATGCCATAGTTACTACCCTGTATAGGTTGATACCTTTTTATCAGCCTAAGAGATAAATTGAAAAATTAACAATTGCCGTCGCAGGTTAGCCGTCATCTGGGGGTGACAATGATAAAATTGGAAGTTTGTTGCTATAGCGTCGATTGCGCGCTGACGGCTGAGCGGGCAGGTGCCGATCGCATAGAATTGTGCTCCAGCCCGAGTGAGGGCGGTTTGACACCCAGCTACGGCTCATTGCGCCTGGCGCGCGACAAAGTCAGCGTGCCGGTGCATCCTATTATTCGTCCGCGCGGTGGGGACTTTTGCTACGGGGCGGTGGATTTTGATGTGATCAAGCATGATATCGCACAGATCCGCGATATGGGTTTTGCCGGCGTGGTGGTCGGCATGCTGGATGAAGAAGGGCATATCGACCTGCCGCGCATGCGCGAAGTGATGCGCTTGAGTGGCAATATGGCGGTGACCTTTCACCGCGCGTTTGATATGTGCCAGAACCCGATGGTCGCGCTCAATCAACTAACCCAGTTGGGCGTTACGCGGATACTGACTTCTGGCCAGCAGCAAAATGCGGAGCTGGGTTTACCCTTGCTGCGTGATCTGTTGCAGGCCAGTCAGGGGCCGATAATTATGGCCGGTGCCGGCGTGCGCTTGAGCAATCTGCATAAATTTGTCGATATCGGTATTCAGGAGCTGCACAGTTCATCCGGTCATGCGGTGCCTTCGACCATGCGTTATCGCAAAGCCGGCGTGACCATGTGTTCAGACAGTGAGTTTGATGAATTTAGCCATTATTGCGTGGATGGCGAAATGGTAGAAGCCATGAAAAACTCGTTGGCGTTGGTCGATCCACTGGTGCAAAGTGCCTAGCTAAGCTGTTTTCAAACCGAAAGGTCGATGGATCAGTAAGTGCACATCAGAACCCGGCAAAACCGAACTGGCAGCGCTTTATTTGGATTGTGCCGTTCAAACGACCCCTTCCAATCTGACGCAGGAGTACCGAATTCTGATACAGGTTTATTCTGCCGGGTAAGGTAGCCATGTCATGGTGCAGATTAACGGTGTGGCAGGGCTGGCCACGCCGGACGGTAATGACAAGGTTAAACCATTGGAATGCAAATCCAGCGGTGTGTTGGAAAAGGATTTACTGGAAGCCTTGCGAAAGTAAGAGAGGATGACGTCATCCCCCGCTAACATCGAGGGGGATGATGCTGTTTTCATTTTGGCTTAAGGTTTTTTCGCCACCAGCACGGCGCGCAGCGGGGCGGGGTAGCCCTCGATGGTCTTAGCAGGATCTTCAGGATCGAGGAATTCGGCCAGTGATTCGCTGGTCATCCAGTCGGTACGGCGTTGTTCTTCAGTGCTGGTCACACACATGTCGGCGATTTTTACGTCGACGAAACCGCACTTCTCCAGCCAGCACTTCAGCGCTTCGGCAGACGGAATAAAATAGACGTTACGCATTTGCGCATAGCGATCGCCGGGTACCAAGACCTGATTGTGGTCGCCTTCTATTACCAGCGTTTCCAACACCAGTTCACCTTCGCTGACCAATTGGTTTTTCAACTGGTAGAGGTGATCCAATGGCGAGCGGCGGTGGTACAGCACACCCATCGAAAATACCGTATCGAAGGCGGCCAGTTCCGGCAGTTGTTCAATGCCGAGCGGCAACAGATGAGCGCGCTGATCGCCGCCCAGCAGTTTACGCACCGCTTCAAACTGACACAGAAACAGCTGCATCGGATCGATGCCGACCGCCAACTGGGCGCCGGCACCAAGCATGCGCCACAGGTGATAACCGCTGCCGCAGCCGACATCAAGAATAGTGCGACCGGTCAGCGGTGAAATGTGCGGTAAAACGCGATCCCATTTCCAGTCGGAATGCCATTCGGTGTCAATATCGATGCCATACAGCGAGAACGGCCCTTTACGCCACGGCATCATGGTGCGCAGCATCTTTTCGATGCCTTCCAACTGACCTGGTGACAGAGGGGTGTCCATCTCCGCATGCACGCCATCGAGTAAATCCAGACGGGTCGGCGTCAGTGCCGGCAGGTGTTCAACCGAATTAAACCACTGTTTGAACTTGCCGTGCAGCGACTCACGCTGCCAGGCGCTAAGCTGCGCGGGCAAGGTATCGAGCCAGTGGCTGAGGTTGCTTTTTGCGATGCGTTGATAAAAATCACCAAACTCAATCATGCTGCCACCCCCGATTTCAGGGCGATCAGTGAACCGAAGTTAAAGCACTGGAACCAGACTTCCGCATGTTCAAAACCGGCCTGCTTCAAACGCGTCTTGTGGGCGTCTACGGAGTCGGTCAGCATGACGTTTTCCAGCATGCTGCGCTTCTGGCTGATCTCCAGTTCGCTGTAGCCGTTGGCGCGTTTGAAATCGTGGTGCATGTTGAACAACAACTCGCCGACGTCGGCATCTTCAAAACTGAATTTCTCCGACAGCACCAGTGCGCCGCCCGGACGCAGCCCGCGATAAACCTGTTCCAGCAGGCGCAGTCGGTCAGCCGGCTCCAGGAATTGCAGGGTGAAGTTCAACACCACCATAGAGGCATTTTCGATTTTGATATCGAGAATATCCGCCTCAATCACTTCTACCGGGGTGTCGGCGCGGAAGGCGTCAATATGGCGACGGCAGCGTTCCACCATCGCCGGGGAATTGTCGACGGCAATGATGTTACAGCCCGCCACCTTGATATTCCTTCGCATCGACAGCGTTGCTGCGCCCAGTGAACAGCCGAGGTCATACACCTGGCTGTCGGGCTGAACGAAACGTTCGGCCAGCATACCAATCATCGAAATGATATTGGAATAGCCGGGAACGGAACGCTGGATCATGTCAGGGAACACTTCAGCGACGCGTTCGTCGAAGGTCCAGTCGCCCAGTTTGGCGATTGGGGCAGAAAAAAGAGTATCGCGGTTTGGCATGGCGGCAAATCAGTTCAGAATTCGAAGGCGCATATGCTAACAGAAAATGGCAAGAAAGAGCAGCGGAAGCAGGCGGCGTAACCGCCTGAGGTCGTGCGGGGTTTAATGAAGGCTGAAAATAATATCCCACGGCAGATAGAAAATATTGGCCAGCACCATCAACACCAACGAAAGGTAGGTGGCAGCCATGCCGGAACGACGCCAGCGGACTTCACGATTACGTAAACCGTAATAATGCACCAGTCGGCCGGCCATCAACATCAGGCCACAAATATGGATCATCCATACTTCAGCGCCGTTCATCTCCATGATCACCAGCAAAACGGCGGCGATAGGAATGTATTCTACGGCGTTGCCGTGAACGCGGATGGCGGTCTGTAGCTCATAAAACCCGCCGTCTCCGTAAGCGACACGGTATTGCATCCTTAACCTAACCACGTCATAAGAGAGTTTGATCAACAACAGTGCGCCGAGCACGACATAAAGCGCGCTTACCATTTTTAACTCCATTCCCTAACCAAAACTGGCAGCCAGCATCATAGCCGCCATTGCATTCACTGTCGCGAGAAAAAATCTGATGTTATTGGTCAGATTAATAGGTCAAAACAGTGCATCCTGCTCGGGCCAGTCAGGTGGGGGCGGTAAATTCGGAATAGCCTGATAAAGCTGTTGCCAGATTTTCTGGGCCTGTTGCGGGGAATCGCCGTTATCCGGCGTATGGATAAACAAGAAGGGCTGATGTTGAGATTGCCAACTGGGCAGTTTCTGTTGCCACGCGTCGAACCAGCGCAGGTTATCCTGCAGAACATCGCCACCGATAAAACGCACCAGTGGATTGTTGGCGGTGACCAGTGCGTGTACCGGCAATTTGGGTTTTTTCTGCTGTGCATCGCGCACAGCCGCGCTGTTGGGCTCGGCGTGATGTATCGGCCGGCTGTCGAGGATCACCCGGTTGATACCACGTTGATGTAACCCCTGATTCAGCAGTCGTTCGTCTTCGCCCTTGCCAAAGAATGCCGGGTGGCGGACTTCCACCCCGTAGGTAAACTCTTTGGGTAAGGCGTCAAAAAATTGCCACATTGCCGGTAATTCCGCCGGGCCGAACGCGGCGGGCAACTGCAGCCAAAGTTGGCCGATACGTTGATGCACCGGGCTCAGGCACTGGTAAAAGGCTTGTAGCTCGGCGTCACAGTTGCGCAGTGCGGCCTGATGACTGATGGTGGCGGGAAATTTGAAACAGAAGCGAAAATCATCGGTGGTCATGTCGCGCCAGCGCTGGACTATTTCCATTTTCGGTAACGCGTAGAAGGTGGTATTGCCTTCCACGCAGTTAAAGTAACGGCTGTAATCTGCCAGATCGCGCAGCCCGATACGGTTCCAGGCCGGGTGTTGCCACTGTGGGAGTCCGATATACATCAAGCTGGCATCTTCCTTAATTATCCCTGTCAGTCAAACGTGGGCGCAGTAGGTGGTGCCCCTACAACTTAACGTTACTCGTCGATGGCGGCAAGAATTTCACAGGTGCTGCGAACGCGCGCCAGACGCGGGAAGATGTTGTTGAAAGCAAACTGGTGCATTTCAGCGTTGGGTGCGCTGCACAGGTCTTCGGCGATCACCAATTCATAGCCGTGTTTCCAAGCGTCACAGAACAACCGGCGCACCCAGCGAACGAAAGTGTGTTGCCAACTGGGCACCATGTGCAACCACGCTCTCGGCGCTGTGCGGCCCACCGGCATAAGGCAGAATAGCGTTTTGCAAATCAATCAATACCAGGGCCGTGATTTTAGCATCAAGCTTTAACATGGGGATATCTCGTCACGAGGTGGATAAAATACGCGCAGGTGAGCTGGCGCGATAAACAGGCGTCGATTCAGGCTACGTGAAAAAAGCGTCACGGGTTAATGGGAAATTTGTTAATCAATGTGTTACTTCGGGCAAAAACACGTCATTTAGTGCTGCAACAAAGCTGTGTTCGCACTTATCTGGCGCATGAATTTCCTTTATAATGATCCCCTTTTTTCAACACATTTTACTCCGACGACCTATGCCGATTTATGAATATGCATGTGGTGCTTGCAGCCTTCGGTTAGAGAAACTGCAAAAATTTTCCGATGCGCCGCTGACAGATTGTCCGGCGTGTGGGCAGCCCGCATTAACCAAGCTGATTTCGTCCACCGGTTTCCAGTTAAAGGGTACGGGTTGGTATGCAACAGACTTCAAACCGGGTAATAAGTAGAGTTCATCAGAAATTATCAGAAAACAGCCGCGTGGCAGGCGCTAAAGCCCGCGCGGCATCGGCTTAAGCCAAAAGGATAGCGTATGCGTACTGAATATTGCGGGCAGTTGAATCTGTCTCATGTGGGCCAGGAAGTCACTTTGTGTGGTTGGGTCAACCGTCGTCGCGATCTGGGCGGCCTGATCTTTATTGATATGCGCGACCGCGAAGGCATCGTGCAGGTGTTCTTCGATCCCGACCAGAAGGCCGCGTTCGACAAGGCGTACGACCTGCGCAATGAATTCTGCATCCAGATCGTCGGCACCGTGCGTGCCCGTCCGGACAGCCAGATCAATAAAGATATGGCTACCGGTGAAGTAGAAGTGTTCGCCCATGCACTGGAGATCATCAACCGTTCCGAGCCTCTGCCGCTGGACTCCAACCAGGTCAACACCGAAGAAGCTCGCCTGAAATACCGCTACCTGGATCTGCGTCGCCCGGAAATGGCCGATCGCCTGAAAACCCGCGCCAAAATCACCAGCTTTGTGCGTCGCTTTATGGACAGCCACGGTTTCCTCGACATCGAAACCCCGATGCTGACCAAGGCCACGCCGGAAGGCGCCCGTGACTATCTGGTTCCGAGCCGCGTACATAAAGGCAAGTTCTATGCGTTGCCACAGTCGCCGCAGCTGTTCAAACAGTTGTTGATGATGTCCGGTTTCGACCGCTACTACCAAATCGTCAAATGCTTCCGCGACGAAGACCTGCGTGCCGACCGTCAGCCTGAATTTACCCAGATCGACGTGGAAACCTCTTTCATGACCGCCGATCAGGTGCGTGAAGTGATGGAGAAACTGGCGCGTGAACTGTGGCTGGACGTGAAGGGCGTAGATCTGGGTGATTTCCCGGTCATGACCTTCGAAGAAGCCATGCGTCGCTATGGCTCAGACAAGCCGGACCTGCGTAACCCACTGGAGCTGGTGGACGTTGCCGATCTGGTGAAGGACGTGGAGTTCAAGGTCTTCTCCGGCCCGGCTAACGATGCCAAAGGCCGCGTTGCCGCTATCTGTGTACCAGGTGGTGCGCAACTGACCCGTAAGCTGATCGATGAATACGGCGCTTTCGTTAACATCTATGGTGCTAAAGGCCTGGCTTGGCTGAAGGTCAATGACCGCGCCGCCGGCATGGAAGGCGTACAGAGCCCGATTGCTAAATTCCTCAGCGCAGAAGTGCTGGAAGCAATTCTGGCGCGTACCAACGCGCAGAGCGGCGACATTCTGTTCTTCGGCGCCGACAGCTTCAAGATTGTCACCGACGCGATGGGCGCGCTGCGTCTGAAGCTGGGCCGTGATTTGGAACTGACCAAGCTGGACAGCTGGGCACCGCTGTGGGTCGTGGACTTCCCGATGTTCGAAGAAGACGACGAAGGTGGTCTGGCGGCGATGCACCACCCGTTCACCGCACCGCGCGACATGAGCCCGGAAGAACTGGCCAACACGCCAATCAATGCCATCGCCAACGCTTACGACATGGTTATCAATGGCTATGAAGTGGGTGGCGGTTCGGTGCGTATTCACCGTAGCGAAATGCAGCAGACGGTATTTAGCATCCTCGGCATTAACGAGCACGAACAGCGTGAGAAGTTTGGCTTCCTGCTGGACGCGCTGAAGTACGGGACGCCGCCACACGCCGGCCTGGCTTTCGGCCTGGATCGTCTGGTGATGCTGCTGACCGGCACCGACAACATTCGTGACGTGATCGCCTTCCCGAAAACCACCGCTGCGGCCTGCTTGATGACCGAAGCACCAAGCTTCGCGAACCCGGCTTCGTTGCAGGAGCTGGCAATCAGCGTGGTAAAGAAAGCGACTGACGATTCAAATGTAGAGAACCAGTAATGAACTACAAGCGTCCCGAGTCTATTCTGGTAGTGATTTATGCCAAATCCAGTGGTCGGGTGCTGATGTTACAGCGGCGCGATGATACCGAATTCTGGCAGTCGGTGACCGGCAGCCTGGAGGAAGATGAGTCGCCGCCGCATGCCGCACGGCGTGAGGTCATGGAAGAAGTCGGCATCGATATCGAAGCAGAGAAACTGCCGTTGTTCGATTGCCAGCGCTGTGTGGAGTTTGAACTCTTTGTCCATTTGCGACATCGCTATGCCCCGGGAACCACGCGTAATAAAGAGCACTGGTTCTGTCTGGCTTTGCCTGAAGAGCGCGATCCGGTGATTACCGAGCATCACGCCTACCAGTGGCTTGAGGCGGCGGAAGCCGTGAAGTTGACCAAGTCCTGGAGCAATCAGCAGGCGATTGAAGAGTTTGTGATTAATTCAGTCCAGTAATTTTTTTCGGAGATTTTTTATGGCAGGTCATAGTAAGTGGGCCAACACAAAGCACCGTAAAGCAGCGCAGGATTCCAAGCGCGGTAAAATTTTCACCAAAATTATTCGCGAGCTGGTGACCGCCGCGAAACTGGGCGGTGGCGATCCGGGGGCTAACCCGCGTCTGCGTGCGGCGATCGACAAGGCGCTGTCCAACAACATGACGCGCGACACCCTGAACCGTGCCATCGCGCGTGGGGTAGGCGGTGATGATGATACCAATATGGAAACCATCATTTATGAAGGCTACGGCCCTGGCGGCACTGCCGTCATGATCGAGTGCCTGAGTGACAACCGCAACCGTACCGTGGCGGAAGTGCGTCATGCCTTCACCAAGTGTGGCGGTAACCTGGGTACCGATGGCTCCGTGGCTTACCTGTTCACCAAGAAGGGCGTCATCACTTACGCACCTGGCCTGGATGAAGACGTGGTGATGGAAGCGGCGCTGGAAGCCGGTGCCGAAGATATCGTTAGCTACGACGACGGTGTGATCGACGTATTCACAGCCTGGGAAAACCTCGGCGAAGTGAAAGATGCTCTGACTGCTGCCGGTTTCACTGCCGACTCGGCAGAAGTTTCCATGATCCCATCGACCAAGGCCGATATGGATGAGGAAACTGCGCCCAAGCTGTTGCGCCTGATCGACATGCTGGAAGACTGTGACGACGTACAGGAGGTTTATCACAACGGTGAGATCTCCGACGAAGTTGCAGCAACGCTGTAATCGGCTTGAAGTACGGCGCTGCTCTATGGCAGCGCCTGGCGATGTTAATGCTTAACGCAAGGTGGGTGTAGGGATGACGATCATACTGGGTATCGATCCCGGATCGCGCGTCACCGGTTATGGCCTTATTCGCCAGCAGGGCCGTCAATTGAGCTATATCGCCAGTGGTTGCATTCGCACCGTGGTGGATGACATGCCGACGCGGCTGAAATTGATCTACGCAGGTGTCAGTGAAATCATCACCCAGTTTAAACCGGATTTCTTCGCCATCGAACAGGTGTTTATGGCGAAGAACCCGGATTCTGCGCTCAAACTCGGGCAGGCGCGCGGCGTGGCGATTGTTGCTGCCGTGAACCAGGATCTGGAAGTGTTTGAATATGCGGCGCGTCAGGTGAAACAAACGGTGGTCGGCACCGGCGCGGCAGAGAAGGCGCAGGTGCAGCACATGGTACGCTCGCTGCTTAAGCTGTCGGCCAATCCCCAGGCGGACGCCGCCGATGCGCTGGCTATCGCCATCACTCACTGTCATCTCAGCCAAAACGTGCTGCGGATGAGCGAAGGGCGGTTAAACCTGGCTCGTGGCCGTTTAAAGTAGCGTGTGAACAGTGGCAACTCAGGCTGGATATTCATCCAGCCTTTTTTATGTTATAAGCTTTACCAGCACGGCATGGCAGTCGGTCATGCTCAAGAATTCTGCAGGAGGGTAAATGATAGGTCGTCTCAGAGGAGTTATTCTGGAAAAGCAGCCGCCGCTGGTGTTACTGGAGGCAAATGGCGTGGGGTATGAAGTGCATATGCCCATGACCTGCTTTTATGAGCTGCCGGATCTGGGGCAAGAGGCTATCGTGTTTACCCAATTCGTGGTGCGCGAAGATGCACAGTTGCTGTACGGTTTTAATGATAAACAAGAGCGTGCGCTGTTCCGCGAGTTGATCAAAGTCAACGGCGTAGGGCCAAAACTGGCGCTGGCGATCCTGTCCGGGATGTCCGCGCAGCAGTTTGTCAGCGCGGTAGAACGCGAAGAGATCACCTCGCTGGTGAAATTGCCGGGGGTTGGCAAGAAAACCGCTGAGCGCCTGGTGGTCGAAATGAAAGACCGCTTTAAAGGGCTTAATGGCGATCTGTTCAATAACAGCAGCGAAATCGCGCTTCCCGCCACGGCAACGCAGGCCGCCGAGCTGGACGCGGAAGCAGAAGCAGCTTCTGCGCTGGTGGCATTGGGCTATAAACCGCAGGAAGCCAGCCGTATGGTCAGCAAAATCGCCAAGCCTGGCGCCGATTGCGAAACCCTGATCCGCGACGCGTTGCGCGCCGCGCTGTAAGCGCCGATAAGGGATAGAGAATGATTGAAGCCGATCGCCTGATTTCTGCCGAACCGATCAATGAAGAAGAAATTCTTGATCGCGCCATCCGGCCGAAGCTGCTGACGGAGTACGTCGGTCAGCCACATGTCCGCGAGCAGATGGAAATCTTTATTCAGGCGGCCAGGCAGCGTGGCGACGCGCTGGACCACCTGCTGATTTTCGGTCCGCCGGGGCTGGGTAAAACCACACTGGCCAACATCGTTGCCAATGAAATGGGCGTTAACCTGCGTACCACTTCCGGACCGGTTTTGGAGAAGGCGGGCGATTTGGCGGCGATGCTGACCAACCTCGAGCCACATGACGTGCTGTTCATCGATGAAATCCACCGTCTCTCTCCGGTAGTAGAAGAAGTGCTGTACCCGGCGATGGAAGATTACCAACTGGATATCATGATCGGCGAAGGCCCGGCCGCTCGCTCGATCAAACTCGATTTGCCGCCGTTCACGCTGGTGGGGGCAACCACACGTGCCGGTTCACTGACATCGCCATTGCGTGACCGCTTCGGTATTGTGCAGCGTCTGGAGTTTTATCAGATCGCCGATTTACAGCACATCGTTTCACGCAGCGCCAATTGTCTGGGACTGGATCTGTCGGAAGAGGGCGCCCATCAGGTAGCTCGTCGCGCGCGCGGCACTCCACGTATTGCCAACCGTTTACTGCGTCGGGTGCGTGATTTTGCCGAAGTTCGCGCCAATGGCGTAATCAATGGCGAAGTGGCGATGCAGGCGCTGGATATGTTGAACGTCGACGCCGAAGGTTTTGACTACATGGATCGCAAGCTGTTGCTGGCGATTATCGACAAGTTCACTGGCGGGCCAGTCGGCCTGGACAACCTGGCGGCGGCGATTGGCGAGGAGCGGGAAACTATCGAAGACGTTATCGAACCCTTCCTGATTCAGCAAGGGTTTATCCAGCGTACTCCGCGTGGGCGCATGGCGACCAATCATGCCTATAAACACTTTGGCATGGTGCGAGAAGAGTAAGAGAACTCGTGCATTAAAAAGGGCCGCAATTGAATCAATTGCGGCCCTTTTGATATCTGTAGCTGCCGGGGTCAGGCTTGCTGCTTCCTGCACAGGCTTAAAACAAACAGTACCGCAGCGCTCAAGACGACCGACGGACCGGCCGGGGTGTCGTAGAAGGCTGAAAAGGTCAGCCCGCCGGTTACGGCAAGCACCCCAACCAGCACCGCGAATCCGGCCATTTGCTCCGGCGTGCGAGCGAAGCGACGTGCAGTTGCCGCAGGAATAATCAACAGTGAAGTGATGATCAGCGCACCAACGAATTTCATCGCCAGGCCGATGGTCAGGGCCGTCACCAGCATCAACACGGTGCGCGCACGCACCAGATTAACACCGTCGACATGCGCCAGTTCCGGGCTGACGGTCATCGACAGCAGGTTACGCCACTGCCACCACAGGATCAGCAGCACGACGGTCACGCCAATGCCAATCATCCAGATATCTGTGAGGGTGACCGACAGCAGGTCGCCAAACAGATAGGCCATCAGATCGACCCGCACGTTCGACATTAGCGCCACTACAACCAGCCCCAATGAAAGTGCGCTGTGCGCCATAATGCCGAGCAGGGTATCAACGGAAAGCTGCGGGCGACGTTCCAGCCACACCAGCACCAGAGCCAACACCAGCGTCACGGCAATCACCGCATAGAAGGGATTGATGTCCAGCAGCAGACCAAAAGCCACGCCAAGTAACGAGGCATGCGCCAGGGTATCGCCGAAATAGGACATCCGCCGCCAGACCACAAATGAGCCGAGCGGACCGGCGGCGCAGGCCAACAGGACGCCGGCCAGCCAGCCGGGTAATAACAGTTCGATCATGCCTCACGGCCCCCGGTTTTCTTCAACACAATTCGTCCTTGCAGGTCGTGACGGTGGTTATGGTGGTGGCGATAGACCGCTAGTTGTTCCGCACCGCGATTGCCGAACATGGCGATAAATTCAGGATGCATCGAAACCACTTCCGGCGCGCCGGAACAGCAGATGTGTTGGTTGAGGCACAGCACGTCATCGGTTTTCGCCATCACCAGGTGCAGGTCATGGGACACCATTAATACCGCGCAGCCCAACTCTTTACGCAACTGATCGATCAGGTCATACAGCGCCAGTTGGCCGTTAACATCAACCCCCTGGGTTGGTTCATCCAGCACCAGCAGCTGTGGCTTGTTCAGCAGCGCCCGAGCCAGCAATACGCGCTGGTTTTCACCCCCGGAAAGTTTCTGCATCGGTTGATTGAGCAGGTGGGCCGCCTGTACGCGTTTAAGCGCTGGCAGAATATCGGCCTTTTTGACGCCGGGCTTCAGGCGCATAAAGCGGCTGACGGTCAGCGGCAGGGTGGCATCGAGGTGCAGTTTTTGCGGCACATAGCCAATGCGCAGGCCAGGCTCGCGCTCCAGTGTTCCTTCGGTGGGCGCAATCAGCCCCAGCACTACTCGCACCAGCGTGGATTTGCCCGCGCCATTGGGGCCGAGCAGCGTCAGAATACGGCCCGGCTGCAGGCTGAGCGAAATATTCGACAGCACCTTGCGGTTACCAAAGGAGACGGAGATATTTTTTAGCGTTGTCAGTGTGGACATCTCATGATTACATTTGCAGAACTAACCGAATGTTATAATATCACGCATCGCTAATGAAAACGACGGGATTACAGATAATGGCACAGAAAAATAAATGGCTGCAGCGCACGTTGCTGGCCAGCGCATTGATGATGGCCGGGGCGCTGAGCAGCGCGTCTGCGGCGGTGGTGACTTCTATACGGCCAGTGGGTTTTATCGCTGCGGCGATAGCCGATGGCGTGACGTCGACCGAAGTGCTATTGCCGGATGGCGCATCACCGCACGATTTCGCGCTGCGGCCTTCCGATATCCAGCGCCTGCGTGCCGCCGATCTGGTGGTGTGGGTGGGGCCGGATATGGAAGCTTTTCTGGCCAAGCCCTTAATCTCGGTGTCGACTAACCGCCAGGTTGCCATCAGTGGATTGAGTGGGGTCAAACCGCTGCTGATGAAGGGTGAAGACGACGATCACGACCATGAGCATGGTGATGAACATGCAGCGGATGCGCATAATCATGCTGGAAGTGATGAGGGGGATGGACACCACCACGGCGAATATAATATGCACGTTTGGCTGTCTCCAGAAGTGGCAAAAGTGACCGCGATCGCGATTCACGACAGGTTATTGGAACTTATGCCGCAAAATAAAGACAAATTAGACGCAAACCTGCGCCAGTTCGAGAATCTACTGACGCAAACTGACAAAAATGTTGGTAACATGCTCAAGCCTGTGCAAGGCAAGGGATATTTTGTTTTTCATGATGCTTACGGCTATTTTGAGAAACACTTCGGTTTGAGCCCGCTGGGCCATTTTACCGTTAATCCCGAAATCCAGCCTGGGGCACAGCACTTACACCAAATTCGAACACAGTTGGTTGAGCAGAAAGCAGTATGCGTTTTTGCTGAGCCACAATTCAGGCCAGCCGTAATCAATGCGGTTGCAAAGGGGACCAAAGTGCGTTCTGGAACGCTGGATCCGCTGGGCACCGGCATCGCACTGGGGAAAGACAGCTACGGGAACTTCCTGACACAGCTGTCAAACCAGTACGTGAGCTGCCTGAAGTAAAGATTACGAGGATAAAATCGAGTGCAGCAGATAGTCAAAACTATCGCTCTGGCGTATAACAACCTGCCACGGCCCCACCGCGTTATGCTGGGGTCGTTGACAGTGGTTACATTGGCCGTTGCCGTTTGGCGGCCTTTTGTTTATCACCCAGAACATAACCCCATCGTTAAGAGTATCGAATTAGAATCCAGCCAGTTACGCTCCTTGCTGCCAGAAGCCAGTGAGCCGCTCGATCTTGACCAAGCCACCCCCGATGATGACATCCCACAGGATGAGCTGGACCAGAAGGTCGCTGGCGAGGATGGAGTGCATGAATATGTGGTTTCCACTGGCGACACTCTGGGCAGTATCCTGACCCAATATGGCATCGATATGTCGGACGTCGCCCTGTTGGCATCGCAGAACCGCGATTTGCGTAATCTGAAAATTGGTCAACAGCTGTCATGGACAGTGAACGAAGCTGGCGATCTACAGCGTTTAACTTGGGAAGTATCCCGGCGTGAAACCCGCACTTACGAGCGTACGGGCAACAGCTTCAAAGAAAGCCAGGAATCTCAACAGGGTGAATGGCGTAATAATGTGATCAGCGGCCGACTCAACGGCAGCTTTGTCACCAGCGCCGCCAACGCCGGTCTGAGCCGTGCTGAAATTAATGCGGTGAGCAAAGCGCTGCAGTGGCAGTTGGATTTCCGCAAACTGCGCAAAGGCGATCAATTCTCGGTATTAATGTCCCGTGAACACTTTGATGGCAAGAGGGCGCAGAGCCAGTTGTTGGGGGTGCGCATGCGCACCGGCGGTAAGGACTACTACGCTATTCGTGCCGAAGACGGTAAATTCTACGATCGTCAGGGTTCCGGTCTGGCGAAAGGCTTTATGCGTTTCCCAACCATGAAGCAATTCCGTATTTCCTCAAACTTCAACCCACGCCGGGTTAACCCGGTCACCGGGCGCATTGCGCCGCATAAAGGCGTCGACTTCGCGATGCCGGTTGGCACCCCGGTGCTGGCCGTGGGTGACGGTGAAGTACTGATCGCCAAACGTAGTGGCGCTGCGGGTAACTATGTGGCCATTCGTCATGGTCGCCAGTACACCACCCGTTATATGCATCTGAAAAAACTGTTGGTTAAGCCAGGTCAGAAAGTGAAGCGTGGCGATCGTATTGCGTTGTCCGGTAATACCGGCCGCTCTACCGGCCCACATCTGCACTTTGAAATGTGGACAAACCAACAGGCCGTGAACCCATTGACGGCGAAACTGCCGCGTTCTGAAGGGCTGACCGGTAAAGATCGCAGTGATTATCTGGCGCAGGTGAAGGAAGTCACCCCGCAGCTGCAGTTGGATTAATCCTTTGTTCGGGCGCTGTGCGCCAGTGATACCATCGGCCTGATTTCGGGCCGATGTTGTTTTATATTGGCGCTTCGCCGTGGTTAATTGCAAAATCAACCATTGCAATTATGATTAGCCGAACCGCTAAGTTAAGAGTTTGTGCATGCAAAACGAAAAAAAATCTAACTCAGAGTTCATCCCGCAATTTCAGAAAGCCTTTTTCCACCCGCGCTACTGGGGCGTTTGGCTGGGAACCGGGCTGATGGCCGGTATTTCATTGGTGCCTGCGCGCTTGCGCGATCCGGTGCTGGGTGCCGTTGGCAAGCTGGCCGGCAAGGTGGCTAAAGGCGCACGACGTCGTGCGCGCATCAACCTGTTGTATTGCCTGCCGGAAGTGCTGGAAAACGAGCGTGAGCACATCATTGATGAGATGTTTGCCACCGCGCCGCAGTCGATGATCCTGATGGCCGAACTGGCCTGCACCAAACCGGAAAAAGTGTTGAAGCGCGTTCGCTGGCACGGTGAAGAGGTGCTGGATAAAATCCGTGAGGAAGGCCGTAACGTGATTTTCCTGGTGCCGCATGGCTGGGCGGTGGATGTTCCGGCGATGTTAATGGCGGCTCGCGGTCAGCCGATGGCGGCGATGTTCCACAACCAGAGCAATCCGTTGGTCGACTACCTGTGGAATACGGTGCGCCGTAAATTTGGTGGCCGGATGCATGCGCGCAATGACGGCATCAAGCCATTTATCAGCTCGGTGCGCCAGGGCTATTGGGGCTATTATCTGCCCGATCAGGATCATGGTGCCGAACACAGTGAGTTCGTCGACTTCTTCGCTACCTATAAGGCGACGCTGCCGGCGGTGGGCCGTCTGATGAAAGTCTGCCGTGCGGCCATTGTACCTTTGTTCCCGGTGTATGACGGCAAAACCAGTATGCTGGATGTTTACATTTGTCCGCCGATGGACGATTTGGCCACCGCTGATGACCACACTATTGCGCGTCGGATGAATGAAGAGGTGGAGAACCTGGTGGGGCCGAACCCGGAACAGTACACTTGGATCCTCAAACTATTGAAAACGCGTAAAGAAGGTGAAATTGAACCTTATTCACGCGATGATTTATACCGTTAAGCGAGCGTTTCGTTTGCCTGGCGTCAGGGGCCAGTCATCTCAGGGTGACTGGCCCTTTGTTTTAAATATGTACCATGCAACCCTGAGCTATGAGCGGCTCCAGTACGGCGGGTATCTGGGCAAAGTTGTTCCAGCGCAGGTCTAACCGTCGCAAACGGGTCAATGCCGCCATGCTGTCAGGCAGGGTAGTCAGACGGTTAGCGCGCAGGTCTAGCGTGCTCAGGGCTGCCAACTGGCCAAAGTCCGCCGGTAACTGCTGTAGCTGATTCGTACGCAGGTTGAGCTGAGTCAGGTTGGCTAACTGGCAGAATGCAGCCGGTAGCTGATTGATGGCGTTGTTTTCCAGATCCAGTACGGCCAGTTCAGATAACTGAGCTATTTCATCCGGCAGCGTGGTCAGACGGTTTTTCATCAGATGCAGTTCCCGCAGTGCGGTCAACCGACCGATGGTGGCAGGCAACGCACTAATTTGATTGTTGTAAAGCCGCAGTTCTTGCAGATTACTGAGCTGCGCAATAGCCGCCGGCAGCTCACTGATCTGGTTATCCGTCACGTTCAGATAGCGCAGCTTGTGCAGCTTCCCCAGCTCAATGGGCAGGTCGCAAAAGGCGTTGTCGCTCAAATACAAATAGGTCAGCTCACGCAGTTCACCCATGCTTGCAGGGATACTGGTGGCTTTATTGTGGCCGCAATCCAGCATGGCCAGCCGTTTAAGTTGACCAATTTCGCTCGGTAACTCATTGAGCTGGTTGCAGGAGATATTCAATACCTGCAGGTTGCGATGTTGCAAAATTTGCATTGGGAACTGGTGAAGTTGATTGTCGTACAGACTGATTTTCAGCAGAGAGTTGCCCCGTAGGCTGGCATCCTCCAGATTCTCCAATCCCTGGCCGTCGAGATCCAGTGCTTGCGCATTGGGGTTTTGCTGTGGGTGTTGATGAAGCATCGGTGGCTCTCCATTTGCCGTAACGGCGACTGGAGCTGAGTTTATCAGGGGGGAGGGTGGAGCGTAAAAAAATGCCGACCGCGTTAACGGCCGGCAGCAGTATATTTTACTCGACGCGCAGGATACGACTGGTATTGGTGGTACCCACGGTTTCCATCACGTCACCCTGGGTGACGATCACCAGATCGCCTGAGACCAGGAAGCCTTTATCACGCAGGCGGTTAACCGCGTCATTGGCCGCGATAACGCCGTCATTATGGCTGTCGAAGTATACTGGCGTAACGCCGCGGTACAGCGCAGTCAGGTTCAAGGTGTGTTCATGGCGTGACATGGCGAAGATCGGCAGGCCGGAGCTGATACGTGACATCATCAGCGCGGTGCGGCCTGACTCGGTCATGGCGATCAGTGCGGTAACGCCTTTCAGGTGGTTGGCAGCGTACATTGAAGACATGGCAATGGCTTCTTCAATGTTGTCGAACTGCACGTCCAGACGGTGTTTGGAGACGTTGATGCTTGGGATTTTCTCTGCACCCAGACAAACGCGTGCCATAGCCGCCACGGTTTCTGCCGGGTACTGGCCAGCGGCAGTTTCAGCAGACAGCATTACGGCGTCGGTACCATCCAGCACGGCGTTCGCCACGTCCATCACTTCGGCACGGGTAGGCATCGGGTTGGTGATCATCGACTCCATCATCTGGGTCGCGGTAATCACGGCGCGGTTCAGGGTACGGGCACGGCGGATCAGTTTTTTCTGGATGCCTACCAGTTCCGGATCGCCGATTTCGACGCCCAGATCGCCACGAGCCACCATCACTACGTCTGAGGCCAGGATAATGTCATCCATGGCTTCGTCGCTGCAAACGGCTTCGGCACGTTCAACCTTGGATACGATCTTGGCGTTGCAGCCTGCATCACGCGCCAGTCGACGTGCGTAGTTCAAATCTTCGCCGGTACGCGGGAAGGAAACCGCCAGGTAGTCGACGCCGATTTTTGCCGCGGTGACGATATCGGCCTTGTCTTTCTCGGTCAGGGCTTCAGCGGACAGGCCGCCACCGAGTTTGTTGATGCCTTTGTTGTTGGACAGAGGGCCGCCAACGGTGACTTCGGTAAACACTTTCATACCCTGAACTTCGAGCACTTTCAGTTGTACGCGGCCGTCATCAAGCAGCAGTACGTCGCCGGGTACCACGTCGGCAGGCAGGCCTTTATAGTCGATACCGACTTTTTCTTTATCGCCTTCGCCCTTGGACATGTTGGCATCAAGCAGGAATTTATCACCGATGTTAAGGAAGATTTTGCCTTCCTTAAAGGTGGAAACACGAATTTTCGGCCCTTGCAGGTCACCCAGAATAGCGACGTGGCGTCCCAACTTGGCAGCAATTTCGCGCACTTTGTCAGCGCGGATCTGGTGGTCTTCTGCAGTGCCGTGGGAAAAGTTAAGCCGAACTACGTTAGCGCCGGCAGCAATGATCTTTTCCAGATTATTGTCGCGGTCTGTAGCCGGACCCAGGGTGGTAACAATTTTGGTTCTTCTGAGCCGTCTGGACATGTATTACTCCGTTGACTGGTGAAGCAAATTATTGGTGTTGCGATAACGTCGGATAACGAAACCAGGAGCGAAATGTAATTTTACTACACTGATATTTCACCCGGGTTACCCGCATGAGCGTTTTTTAGGGTACTGCCTCTAATGCTGCCGTTCAGATGACTTTGAACGACAGTTTTTTTCACATCGGTTACGAGTCGAAACTGTTGGGGATAACCACACCCTTATCAAAGCGCGATTCTTTCAACGCTTCCTTGACCCGCTTCAAGTTATCTCTGAATTTGGCCCCTCTACGCAAGGTAAATCCGGTGGCTAGCACGTCGATGAGCGTTAATTGTGCAATTCGCGATACCATCGGCATATAAACGTCGGTGTCTTCCGGGACATCGAGCAATAATGCCAGCGTGGCTTCATGAGCCAGTGGGGTGTCGTGTGAGGTAATGGCTATGACCGTGGCATCGTTTTCACGCGCCAGTTGCGCCATTTCCACCAGGTTCTTGGTGCGGCCGGTATGGGAGATGAGTACCACCACATCCCCCTCGCTGGAATTCATGCATCCCATGCGTTGCATGACGATGTCGTCGAAATAGACCACCGGAATATTGAAGCGGAAAAATTTGTTCATCGCGTCGTGGGCCACGGCTGCCGAGGCACCCAAACCGAAGAAAGAGATTTTTTTTGCCTGGGTAAGCAAGTCAACCGCACGATTGATTGCTGCAATATCCAAATTTGCCTTTACTGTATCAAGACTGGCCATCACGGATTCGAAAATTTTACCGGTATAGGAAGCAACGCTGTCATCTTCCTCCACGTTACGGTTTACGTACGGGGTGCCGTTGGCCAGGCTTTGGGCAAGATGCAGTTTAAAATCGGGAAAACCCTTGGTATCGAGACGGCGACAAAAGCGGTTGACGGTGGGCTCGCTAACATCCGCCATCCGGGCCAGCGTAGCGATACTGGAGTGAATGGCGGTCTGCGGGGAGGCGATGATCACCTCGGCGACTTTTCGTTCAGATTTGCTCAGCAGCTCCAGATGGCTCTGGATTTTTTCCAGCGTATTCATATAACGAGAGTCCACTCATGGGTTTTGTCGATTTCAATCAAAGGAGAAATCAATGCCGGTTTAGTGAAAATATACTACGTGCTGGTAACCGTTGGCAGTGTCGACAGAGGGTATGCAGAGTTTTTTCATCAGAACATGACCTGTGTCTAACTTTCATAATGGTAAAAGAGCATCAAAAAAGACTGAAAATTACAGTTTTTAGTTCAGCCAGCGACGTTTACTACCGATAGCGCATAACACTGCAATTTTTGGGGCTTTTTTTCTACTTTTGATCCGGGTTTACTGGCCGTAGTCAAAGAGAGTACATTAGTAATGTAAGAAAATTACAAATATCCTGCAACGAGGAGATGAACATGGCGGTAACCTCTACAGCCCAGGCGTGTGACCTGGTTATTTTCGGCGCGAAAGGCGATTTGGCGCGTCGTAAGCTGTTGCCTTCCCTGTACCAGTTAGAGAAAGCCGGTCATATCCACCCGGATACCCGCATTATTGGCGTCGGCCGTGCCGAGTGGGATAAAGAAGCCTACATCAAGGTGGTCAAGGAAGCGCTTGGCACCTTTATGAAAGAAAAACTCGATGACGAACTTTGGGCCACGCTGAGTGCGCGCCTGGATTTTTGCAATTTGGATGTGAACGACAGCAAAAATTTTGCCAAATTGGGCAAAATGCTGGACCAGAAACATCGCACCACTATCAACTACTTTGCGATGCCACCCAGCACTTTCGGCGCGATCTGCAAAGGGTTGGGCGAAGCCAAGCTGAACCACGAGCCGGCACGCGTAGTGATGGAAAAACCACTCGGTACCGATCTGGCGTCTTCGTGCGTGATCAACGATCAGGTGGCGGAATATTTCAACGAATCTCAGGTTTACCGTATTGACCACTATCTTGGCAAAGAGACGGTATTGAACCTGCTGGCACTGCGTTTTGCCAACTCACTGTTTGCCTCCAACTGGGACAATCGTACCATCGACTCGGTGCAAATTACCGTAGCGGAAGAGGTGGGTATTGAAGGTCGTTGGGGTTACTTTGACCAGGCTGGCCAGATGCGCGACATGATCCAGAACCACCTGTTGCAAATTCTGACCATGATCGCCATGTCACCTCCGGCGGATCTGACCACTGACCGTATTCGTGATGAGAAAGTAAAGGTGCTGCGCTCACTGCGTCGCATCAATCAGACCAATGTGCGCGAAACCACGGTGCGTGGCCAATATACTGCCGGTTTTGTGCAGGGCAAAAAGGTCCCTGGTTACCTGGAAGAGGAAGGGGCGAACAAAAGCAGCAACACCGAAACCTTCGTCTCTATCCGTGTCGATATCGACAACTGGCAGTGGGCCGGCGTGCCGTTTTACCTGCGTACCGGTAAGCGTTTGCCGACCAAATGCTCAGAAGTGGTGGTCTACTTCAAGAACCCACCGCTGAACCTGTTCAGCGATTCTTACCAGCAACTGCCGCAGAACAAATTGACCATTCGTCTGCAGCCGGATGAAGGCATCGAGATCCAGGTGTTGAACAAGGTTCCTGGTCTGGATCACAAGCACCGCCTGCAAACCACCAAGCTGGATCTGAGTTTCTCGGAGACCTTCAACCAGGAGCACGTGGCAGACGCCTACGAGCGCCTGTTGCTGGAGACTATGCGTGGTATCCAGGCGCTGTTTGTGCGCCGTGACGAAGTGGAGGAAGCCTGGAAGTGGGTAGACTCCATCATGGACGCCTGGAAAGCGGATAATGAAGCGCCGAAGCCGTATCAGTCCGGTACCTGGGGCCCGGTAGCCTCGGTGGCGATGATCACCCGCGATGGCCGTTCCTGGAACGAGTTCGAATAACGACCCGGCCGGCAGTTTATCTGCCGGCATTTTTTTGCCCGCACGTCTGGGCGCAACATCACTTGGGGTACGGCCGGACGCCCGCGAGACTCCGTGGCCCCCTGTGGCAGGGGCGTGCCATTGATAACCTGTAAGTAATGGAGAAGTAACGATGAAAAACTGGAAAACCAGCGCAGAACAGATCCTGACCGCCGGTCCGGTAGTTCCGGTGATTGTGATTAATAAGCTGGAACATGCGGTGCCGCTGGCCAGGGCGCTGGTCGCCGGTGGCGTGCGCGTATTAGAAGTCACTTTGCGCACTGCCTGCGCGATGGACGCGATCCGCGCTATCGCGGCAGAGGTGCCGGAAGCGATTATCGGTGCCGGTACAGTGCTTAACCCGCAGCAGTTGCAGGCGGTGAGCGAAGCCGGTGCGCAATTCGCTATCAGTCCGGGCCTGACAGAGGCGCTGCTGAAAGCCGCTACCGCAGGCAGCATTCCATTGATTCCGGGTATCAGCACTGTTTCAGAACTGATGCAGGGCTTGGATCACGGCCTGTGTGAGTTCAAGTTTTTCCCGGCTGAAGCCAACGGCGGCGTTAAGGCACTACAGGCGATCGGCGGCCCATTCCCGCAGGTACGTTTCTGCCCGACCGGTGGTATCACCCCAAACAACTACCGTGATTACCTGGCGTTGAAAAGCGTGTTGTGTATTGGTGGCTCCTGGCTGGTGCCGGCCGACGCGTTGGAAAATGGCGACTACGAGCGCATTACTGAACTGGCACGTACTGCGGTGAGTGGCGCCACGGCATAACCCGCGCCGGGGCTGGTTTTGACGATTATTTGTTCGGAAAAACTTAAACGGAGGTTCAACGGCTCGTTGGGCCTTTTTTTATTTTTAAATTCCTTAACTTTCTTATTTATAGACTATTTTTTTGCTGTTTTTGTGAAAATGGCGGTTTGCTTTATGATTGTTGCTATGGTAAAACTATTGCAGTTGAAATTTTACTTGATGAGGATATTGGGCAAATCGCACCCGTGTAACAAGATTATGTGCGACTGAGAATAGAGAATACTTATGATGACAACTAATGGAATTACCCTCAGAACCTCTACTTGCCAGCTTTTCCTGTCTGCCATCCTTGCCAGTGAGCATCACTGGTGCAGCGAGCTATAGCGTCTTTCTCCCTTAACCGGTGCTGATGACAGGCTCAGTCCTCCGTCATTAGGCGTAACCGGGCAAACATTCTTATTACGTTTGGGTCAGTTTATCCCCAGGGATCTCTGCGTCTTCAGCGCCTGTTTGCGCCTGTCTGACGAGATAAATCGGGATAAACATGCCTTAGCGTGCGTTATTCGCCGTTTGGGAGAGAAATCATGATTTATTGGATCTTTTTAGGTTTGGCTATCGTGACCGAAATTATCGGTACCCTGTCAATGAAATACGCCAGCGTCAGCGGCGGCATGACCGGCCATATTGTGATGTATGTGATGATCACTGCATCATACGTCATGCTGTCATTGGCGATTAAACGCGTTGCCCTTGGCGTTGCTTACGCGCTGTGGGAAGGGATCGGTATCCTGTTTATTACCTTGTTCAGCGTATTGTGGTTCGATGAGCCGATCTCGGTTTTGAAGGTGTTGGGTCTGGTGACGTTGATCGCCGGGATCTTGTTGGTGAAGTCCGGTACCCGCAAACCACGAAAACAGGCCAGCCCGCGAGGTGACAACCATGCAACAGCTTGAGTTGTACCACATTGGGTTCTTGGGACTGGCGATTGTGTTGGAAATTGTCGCCAACATCTTCCTGAAGATGTCGGACGGTTTCCGTAAAATCTGGTTAGGCCTGCTTTCATTGCTGTCGGTGCTGGGGGCGTTCAGTGCTCTGGCACAGGCGGTGAAGGGGATAGACCTGTCGGTGGCTTATGCATTGTGGGGCGGTTTCGGTATTGCCGCGACAATCGCCGCTGGCTGGATCCTGTTTGGCCAGCGGTTGAATGCCAAAGGATGGATTGGTCTGGTGTTGTTACTGGCGGGGATGGTGATCATCAAACTGGCTTAATCAGCAGCAAATACGACCAAATAAAACCGCAGGCGTTATCGTCTGCGGTTTTTTGCGTTACAGCGCGGCAATGATTTTGATTTCAACCTTGTACTTCGGGTTCATCAATTTGGCTTGCACGGTGCAGCGCACTGGGGCGCTACCCGCAACTACCCAGGCATCCCAGGCGGCGTTCATCGCAGCAAAATCGGCACCGTCGGCCAGAAAAATGGTGGCGTCCAGCACCCGGCTTTTATCTGACCCAACGCGTGCCAGGATCACGTCAATTGCTGCCAGGGCGTTAGCAGTCTGCGCGGTCGCATCATCATCCAGATTTTCCGGCACGCTGGTGTAATAAACAGTGTCGTTATGAACTACGGCTTCAGACCAGCGATCGGCAGGATCAATTCGTTCAATATTCATTCGGTTATCTCCATATCATAGTCACGTGTAGGGTATCACAGCCATCGGCAGAAATACTCGACGTTAAAGTCGGTGGTAGCCGCGCGGCAGGATTGGCATAATCAACGCTGAATAATTCCTGCAGAGAGATAGCGTGACAGACGATTTCGCAACAGACGGCGCCCTGGCGCAGGCAATCAAGGGTTTCAAACCGCGTGAAGCACAGCGGCAGATGGCGGAAGCGGTCACCGAAGCCATTAACTTCAAGCAGGAGTTGGTGGTCGAAGCGGGCACCGGCACCGGTAAAACCTTCGCCTACCTGGCACCGGCACTGCGGGCCGATCGCAAAGTGATTATTTCCACCGGTTCTAAAGCGCTGCAGGATCAGCTTTATGCACGCGATCTGCCCACCGTTGCCAAGGCGCTGAACTACAAAGGCAAGATGGCGCTGTTGAAGGGGCGATCCAACTACCTGTGTCTGGAACGTCTGGAACAGCAGTCGATGGCTGGTGGTGAACTGGCCGGACAGGCGCTGATCGACCTGGTCCATCTGCGCAAATGGTCATCAATGACCAAAGAGGGTGACATCAGCAGCTGCAGCGACGTGGCAGAAGACAGCTTCGTCTGGCCGCTGGTGACCAGCACCAACGATAACTGCCTGGGCAGCGACTGCCCGCTGTATAAAGATTGCTTTGTGGTCAAAGCCCGTCGCCGTGCTATGGATGCGGATGTGGTGGTAGTGAACCACCATCTGTTCCTGGCCGACATGGTCGTGAAAGAGGGCGGCTTTGCCGAACTGATCCCCGAGGCCGATGTGATGATCTTCGATGAAGCACATCAGATCCCGGACATCGCCAGCCAGTATTTTGGCAAACAGCTAACCAGCCGCCAGTTGCTGGATCTGGCCAAAGACATTTCCATTGCTTACCGCACCGAAGTGCGCGACGCGGCGCAGCTTCAAAAAAGCGCCGACCGTCTCAGTCAAAGTACCCAGGATTTCCGCTTAATGCTGGGAGAGCCAGGCTTTCGCGGTAATCTGCGCGAGGTACTAAGCCAGCCTAATGTGCAGCGCGCCTTGCTGTTGCTCGATGATGCGCTCGAACTCTGCTACGACGTAGTCAAGCTGTCCCTCGGCCGTTCAGCCTTGCTGGATGCCGCCTTCGAACGCGCCACGCTTTATCGTGCGCGCCTCAAACGTTTGAAAGAGGTGACGGAACCGGGTTTCAGTTACTGGTACGAGTGCAACTCACGCCATTTTGTTTTGGCGCTGACGCCGTTGACGGTGGCCGATCGTTTCCGTGAGCTGTTGGATGAGAAACCAGGCAGTTGGATTTTTACCTCGGCAACCTTATCGGTTAATGAGCAAATGGGGCATTTTACCGATCGTCTGGGCCTGAACAAGGCCAAAACCTTGCTGCTGGCCAGCCCGTTCGACTATGCGAAACAGGCATTGCTGTGCGTGCCGCGCTTTTTGCCGTCACCGAACCAGCCGGGTGGTGCCCGGCAATTGGCGCGTATGCTGCGGCCATTGATTGAGGCCAATAATGGCCGCTGTTTCTTCCTCTGTACCTCGCACCAGATGATGCGTGAATTGGCGGAAGAATTCCGTGCAACCATGACCTTGCCGGTGTTGTTGCAGGGGGAAACCAGTAAGGGCCTACTGTTGGCGCAATTTGTTGAGTCCGGTAACGCGCTGCTGGTGGCGACCAGCAGTTTCTGGGAAGGGGTTGACGTGCGCGGCGACGCCCTGTCGTGCGTGATTATCGACAAGCTGCCGTTTACTTCGCCCGACGATCCTTTGTTGAAAGCGAGGATTGAAGATTGCCGGCTGCGCGGTGGCGATCCTTTTAACGATGTGCAATTGCCGGATGCGGTCATCACTCTGAAACAGGGCGTTGGGCGCTTGATCCGCGATACCGACGATCGCGGTGTGTTGGTGATCTGTGATAACCGCCTGGTGATGCGGCCCTATGGCGAAGTATTCCTCAACAGCCTGCCGCCGACGCCACGTACCCGTGATATCGCCCAGGCGATTGCCTTCCTGCAGGCGGAGCGCTAGCGGATAGGCGTGACCACAGGGCTATGCTACAATGCGCGCCCTGTATGAAAAACCCTGTTTTTTTCCCGCCTGAGGTTGGCATGTCCACGCGAATTTTAGCGATCGATACAGCGACGGAAGCCTGTTCCGTTGCCATCTGGAATCAAGGCGAAATCCACGCCCTGTTTGAACTGTGCCCACGTGAGCATACGCAGCGCATTTTACCTATGGTGCAGCAAGTGTTGGCGGAATCCGGCGTCATTCTTAATCAACTCGATGCTCTGGCCTTTGGCCGTGGGCCAGGGAGTTTTACCGGCGTGCGTATTGGCATAGGTATCGCGCAGGGTCTGGCACTGGGAGCCGGCCTGCCGTTATTGGGCATATCCACGTTGCAGACTATGGCGCAAGGTGCCTGGCGCGTCACCGGGGCAGATCGAGTGCTGGCGGCGATAGATGCGCGCATGGGTGAAGTTTACTGGGGCCAATTTGAGCGTCAGCAAGACGGGCATTGGCTGGAAAGCGAAGGTGAAGCGGTACTTTCACCCCCGCAGGCGCTGGCGCGTGCGCAAGGTCTGCAGGGGCTCTGGGTGCATGTTGGCACAGGCTGGCAAACCTATCCGGATCTGGTCACCGGTTCCTCGTTAAGCTTGAGCGATGGCCAAATGCTGTTGCCGCAGGCGGAAGATATGCTGCCGTTGGCGTTGCATGCCTGGCAACAGGGGCTGGCGGTAGCGGTAGAAAATGCCGAGCCGACCTACCTGCGTAACGAAGTCACCTGGAAAAAATTGCCGGGGCGTGAATAGCGCGGCCTATTGTGCTTTGCTGGCGATCGGCATATGAATGAACTGCAACTTGCTCGGTGAAATGATGTCAAAGTTACAGCTATTTCAGGAGATTGCGACGATGCTAACCCGCACTGTAAGTAAAAAAATGGCGCTGCTGGCTATTGCCGGTGGCGCGTTTGCGTTGTCGGGCTGTGTTACCGTGCCCGATGCAATTAAAGGCAGCACGGAAACGCCGGTGCAGCAGTTGTCCTCGGTGCAAAATGCACCGAACCTGTTTGTGGGGGCAGAAGCCCGTTTTGGCGGCACCGTGGTGAATGTTGCCAATGAACAGGGGCGTACGGTGCTGGAAATTGCCGCCGTGCCGCTTGATTCCGGTGCCCGACCGATTTTGGGCGAGCCTTCACGAGGACGTTTGCTGGCCTCGGTTAACGGTTTCCTGGAGCCGGTTGATTTCAAAGGTCAGTTGGTTACCGTGGTAGGGCCAATTACCGGCGTCAGAGACGGCAAGATTGGCATGACGGCGTACAAGTTTGTCACCATGAACGCCACCGGTTATAAACGCTGGCACCTTAGCCAACAGGTGATGATGCCACCAGCACCGATGGGCCCATGGGGCTGGCGTAGCGGTACCTGGGGCCCTGGCTGGGGCGTGGGCTACGGGTGGTACAATCCAGGTCCGGTGCAGGTGCAAACCATAGTTACCGAGTAGTGTTCGCGAGAAGTTAAGAATTTTGATAGGGCGGCTACGGCCGCCTTTTCTTTTGGCGCAGGGAAACGGCGCCAATTAGTGACGTACATCGCAACCTTAATATTGTTTAAAACTCAGACTGGTCTGCTGAGTTAAAATATTGTTATGGTTTGGCTGCATGTTTAGAGGCTGCGATGATAATGAATAATGATTTCAGGAGTAATACCTTGGATAAGGTTTGGTTAAAACGTTACCCGGCAGATGTTCCGGCAGAGATCGACGCCGATCGTTATTCATCTTTGGTCGAAATGTTTGAAAATGCGGTTCAGCGTTACGCGGATCAACCTGCTTTCATGAACATGGGTGAGGTCATGACCTACCGTAAGCTGGAAGAGCGCAGTCGAGCTTTTGCCGCTTACCTGCAAAATGAATTGGGTCTGCAGAAGGGTGACCGCGTTGCCCTGATGATGCCGAATCTGTTGCAGTATCCGATCGCGTTGTTAGGCATTTTGCGAGCCGGTATGGTGGTGGTCAACGTCAACCCGCTGTATACGCCGCGTGAACTGGAGCACCAATTGAACGATAGCGGTGCCAGCGCCATCGTGATCGTCTCCAACTTCGCCCACACCTTAGAGAAAGTGGTGTTCAACACCCAGGTAAAGCACGTGATCCTGACGCGAATGGGCGACCAGCTCTCCGCCGCCAAAGGCACGCTGGTTAACTTTGTGGTGAAATACATTAAGCGGTTGGTGCCGAAATACCATTTGCCGACTGCTATTTCTTTCCGCAGTGCACTGCAACGCGGACGCCGGTTGCAGTATGTCAAACCCGATATCATCAACTCTGACCTGGCATTCCTGCAATATACCGGTGGCACTACCGGTGTGGCGAAAGGCGCGATGCTGACGCACCGCAACATGCAGGCTAATCTGGAGCAAGCCAAAGCAGCCTATTTGCCGCTGTTTCGTGAAGGGCAGGAACTGGTGGTGACGGCGTTGCCGCTGTATCACATTTTCGCGTTGACGGTGAACTGCCTGCTGTTTATCGATCTGGGGGGGCGCAATTTGCTGATCACCAACCCGCGTGATATTCCGGGAATGGTCAAAGAACTGGGTAAATACCCGTTCACCGCCATGAGTGGGGTGAACACCCTGTTCAATGCGTTATTGAACAATGAGGACTTCCACAAGCTGGATTTCTCCACGCTGCGTTTTTCCGTCGGCGGTGGCATGTCCGTACAGAAATCGGTGGCGGACAAGTGGGAGAAAACTACCGGTAAACACCTGCTGGAAGGATATGGCCTAACGGAATGCGCACCGTTAGTGTCGGGCAACCCTTATGATCTGAAACACTACAGCGGCAGCATCGGTTTGCCGGTGCCGTCGACGGATATTCGTCTGGTGGATGATAATGGTAATGATGTGCCGGTCGGCGAGCCGGGTGAACTGTGGGTTAAAGGGCCGCAAGTTATGTTAGGCTACTGGCAGCGGCCGGATGCCACTGATGAAGTGTTAAAAGATGGCTGGCTCGCGACAGGCGATATAGTTACAGTGGACGAGATGGGCTTTGTGCGCGTCGTCGATCGTAAGAAAGACATGATCCTGGTTTCCGGTTTCAACGTATATCCGAACGAGATTGAAGATGTGGTCAGTCAGCACCCTAAAGTGTTGGAATGCGCGGCGATTGGCGTGCCAAGTGACGTCTCCGGTGAAGCGGTCAAGATCTGCGTGGTGAAGAAAGACGAATCCTTGACCAAAGAAGAGCTGTTGACCCATTGTCGTCGGCAGCTTACCGGGTATAAAGTGCCTAAAATTGTTGAGTTCCGCGACGAGTTGCCGAAGTCTAACGTCGGTAAAATTTTGCGGCGAGAACTGCGTGATGAGCAGAAAAAACCTGTGGCGGCCGATGCCGCCTAGGCTATCATCTACGCCTTACAGATCAACAACGCCGGTGAATGCCGGCGTTGTTGTGTTTGAATCATGAAAGCGACCAAGAGAATGACGTTTTGAACTATCAGTTGATCACTACCGATGCCGGATTGCAGCAGGTCTGCGAGCAGGCGAAAAAGCATGCCCAGATTGCGCTGGACACCGAATTTGTCAGAACGCGCACTTACTATCCGCAGTTAGGCCTGATTCAGTTATACGATGGTGAACAACTCTCCCTGATTGACCCCTTGCCAATCAAGCAGTGGCAGCCGTTTATCGAGCTGCTGAGCAACACCCAGGTGGTGAAATTCCTGCACGCCGGCAGTGAGGATCTGGAAGTATTCCTCAACGCGTTCAAAACGCTACCGACGCCAATGGTGGACACCCAGATCCTGGCGGCCTTTACCGGTCGACCAATGTCTTGTGGCTTCGCAACCCTGGTGGCAGAGTACATGCAGGTGGAGCTGGACAAAAGCGAAGCCCGGACCGACTGGCTGGCGCGTCCACTGACGGAAAAACAGTGTGTCTACGCCGCTGCTGATGTGTTCTATCTGTTGCCAATGGCCAAACGGCTGGTGCAGGAGACGGAAGAGGCCGGTTGGACGGCGGCTGCTGGCAATGAATGCCTGCTGTTGTGTCAACGCCGTAGCGAGACGCTGGCGCCAGAGTTGGCCTACCGCGAAATTACCAACGCCTGGCAATTACGCCCCCGCCAGTTGGGTTGCTTGCAGAAACTGGCTGAATGGCGACTGCGTCAGGCACGTGAGCGTGATCTGGCGGTGAACTTCGTGGTTCGTGAGGAGAATCTCTGGCAGGTAGCACGTCATATGCCAACCTCGTTGGGTGAACTGGATTCGCTGGGGCTGAGCGGCCCGGAAATTCGTTATCACGGTAAAACGCTGGTGGCGCTGGTGGCAGAGGCCGCCGAGCTGGAAGAATCGGCATTGCCGGAGCCGTTACCGAACCTGATCGACCAGCCGGGTTATAAGAAAGTGTTTAAGGAAATCAAAGCGGCGATCGTCATTGCCAGTGAGAAAAGCGGGTTGAGCAGCGAATTGCTGGCATCACGTCGGCAGATTAACCAGTTGTTGAACTGGCATTGGAAATTGAAGGTTGGCGACAATTTGCCAGAATTAGTCAGCGGATGGCGCGGTGATTTATTAGCGGCGCCACTTCAGGATATTTTGAAGGATTATTAATCGGACTGTGAAAACGTTGGGGTAGGGTAAGGAAACCCTGCTCTGATAATGTATTAGAAATAATCGAAGTAGAGACTCTTACCGGCAGCATTTACTTTAAACAACCGTGACGCAAGATTAATTGAGATTAATCCCAAAGGATAAAAACGTTTAATAAGTCTTTTTTATCTCAATAACTGGTTATGCATACAGTCACCCCCTGTATAAAATACACAGGGGGTAATTAATGCGTCACACTCATTTAGTTACTTCTTCCGATTCCGGTAATGTCACGTTGAGTTCAAGCACCGAAATATCGTCCCCTTTCTGCTCAAACTGCACGTGCAGCATTTCAGGGTCGATTTGAATGTATTTGCAAATTACCGCCAGAATATCGCGTTTCAAATCAGGCAGATACGGGGGCTCACTGTCCCCCCGACGACGCTCCGCGACGATAATCTGCAGCCGTTCCTTGGCTATATTGGCTGTCTGCTTTTTGCGGGACAGAAAGAAGTCTAGTAATGCCATGGTTTATCCCCCAAAAAGGCGTTTCAGGAAACCCTTCTTCTCTTCTTCAATGAAGCGGAAGGGGCGTTCTTCCCCTAACAAGCGGCTAACGGTGTCATCATAGGCCTTGCCGGCGTCTGATTCGGCATCAAGGATCACCGGTTCACCCTGGTTGGAGGCCCGCAGCACGGACTGGTCTTCCGGGATAACGCCGACCAGTGGAATGCGCAGGATTTCCAGGACGTCTTCCATGCTCAGCATATCGCCACGGCTCACGCGGCCCGGGTTATAGCGAGTCAGTAGCAGGTGTTCCTTAATCGCCGACTCGCCTCTTTCAGCGCGACGGGATTTGGACGACAAAATGCCCAGGATACGGTCGGAGTCACGTACTGAGGAAACTTCCGGGTTGGTGGTGATGATGGCTTCGTCTGCGAAGTACAGGGCCATCAGCGCGCCGGTTTCGATACCTGCAGGAGAGTCACAGACCACGAAGTCAAAATCCATCTCGCCCAAATCGTTGAGGATCTTTTCAACGCCTTCACGGGTCAGCGCGTCTTTATCGCGCGTTTGCGAAGCTGGCAGGATAAACAGGTTATCGGTGCGCTTGTCTTTGATCAACGCCTGGTTCAGCGTGGCATCACCCTGAATGACGTTAACGAAATCATAAACAACCCGGCGTTCACAGCCCATGATCAGGTCAAGATTCCGCAGACCGATATCAAAATCGATCACCACGGTTTTCTTACCTTTTTGGGCCAGGCCGGTAGCGATGGCCGCGCTTGAAGTGGTCTTGCCAACGCCCCCTTTACCCGATGTAACAACAATAATGCGTGCCATGAAATGGATTCCTTGTCAAAAGGGCTTAATTTAAAGGTTGTATGGTTAAAGCGTTATCCAACAGGCTGAGTCGTACTGCCTGCCCGACATAGTCGGACGGGATTTGGTCGCTCAACCAGTACTGCCCTGCGATAGAGACTAGCTCAGCACCCAGGTGCGTGCAAAAAATCTGGCACTGTGTATCACCTGAAGCACCAGCCAGCGCACGACCGCGCATCATGCCGTAAACGTGAATATTGCCGTCGGCAATTAATTCAGCGCCGGCGCTGACGCTGCTGGTCACGATCAGATCGCTGTTGCGGGCATAAATCTGTTGGCCGGAACGAACAGGGGTACTAATGATGCGCGTCTTGGCGGGGGCGTTGGGATCCACCGCCGGAGCTGACGCGGGCGCCGATTCCGGGGTAGCCATCTTCTGGCCTTTGCCTTCGTTCAATAACGGCAGCCCGGCACGGGCTATTGCACGTTTTTGCCGCTCATCTCTGCAACCGCTGATGCCCACAACGCGCAGCCCTGCTGCCGTGACAGCCTGTTGAAGTTCTTTCCAGTTTGCGTCGCCGTTCAGCGTTGCAACGTTGATAACAACAGGGGCATTTTTCAAAAAAGCGGGCGCTTGCTCGACTTTTTCTTGTAACGCCTGACGTATTACCTCGGGTTCCGAATTATACAAATGAACAACCGATAGGGTAAAACTGCTGCCTTTTAGCTCAATTGGCGATTGTGACATCTATCCTGACTCAGTCTCAGCAACTTTAAATCCCCGGAATACCAATCGGGGTGCGATATTCCGAAGTACTATAAGCATGTTATAGTCAGAGTTATATCCAGGCAAGACGCTGCCCCAATTAAATAGAGTTAAAAACATGCTTTGTGTGATCTATAGAAGCTCGAAACGCGATCAAACTTATCTTTATGTCGAAAAAAAAGACGATTTCTCCCGAGTACCGGAAGATCTGCTGAAAAGTTTCGGCACGCCGCAATTGGCAATGGTGCTTTCTCTTGAGGGACGGGAGAAATTAGCCTCGGCAGATATTGAGAAAGTGAAAGAGGCCCTGAAAGAAGAAGGGTTTTATCTGCAGGTTCCACCGCCTCTGGAAAATTTATTAAAACAGCACTTGTCTGACGACAAAAAATAACCGTCGTTGGTGTGCAGGGGCTACTCTGGATCAGTAACCCCAAACTGACAAAGGAGCTGGGTGATGAGAGAGTCGGCGAAGACAGCGATAGTGGTTCTGCTGGCACTGGGAACTGGCGTCTGTCCGCAACTGATGGCACAGGTCGCTTCACCAGTCACAACTGCTGCGCCAGCACAAAGCACGTTGGCTGAAACCGGTCGCGATCCGGCACAGTTCCCAGCCTATATTGAACAACTGAAACGTCAGGCGCTGGCGCAGGGCATTAGCCCGGCTATCGTCGACAGTGCTTTTGCCAACGTGCATTTTGTCGATCGAGTGATCAAGGCAGACCGCAATCAGCCGGAAAAGAAAATAACTCTGGATGATTATCTAAAACGCGTATTGCCACCGGCCAAAATCGCGCAGGGCCGTGCTCTTTACCGGCAATATCAACCCCAGCTGTCTCGCGTTACCGCTCACTACGGTGTTCCTGGGCGTTATGTGGTGGCGCTGTGGGGGATGGAAAGCGCCTTCGGCAAAATCCAGGGGCGTGAGGATGTGATATCTGCGCTGGCTACACTGGCGTTTGAAGGTCGTCGTGAAGCCTTCTTCAGCCAACAGCTCATGGCAGCACTGCAGATCCTCGAACAGGGGCATGTCAGTCGCGAACAATTGAAAGGCTCCTGGGCCGGTGCGATGGGCCAGTGCCAGTTTATGCCGACTTCATTCCTGAACTATGCGGCGGATGGTGATGGCGATGGCCGTATTGATATCTGGAACAACGTTGACGATGTGTTTGCCTCTACGGCCCGTTATCTGTCGCGTGAAGGTTGGCAACCGGGCGTGGGCTGGGGCAGGGAAGTTATACTGCCTGCCGGTTTCAGCAGCGAGAACCTGGGGCTGAAAGTTAGCCAGGCCCACAGCGTCAATGAATGGCAAAAGCGTGGCGTGCGCCGTGCAAATGGTTCACCTTTGCCGCATTCTACCCTGCGCAGTTGGGTGATTACGCCGGATGGCATGCAGGGCCGGGCGTTCATGGTTTATGACAATTTTCGCACGATCATGCACTGGAATCGCTCTTACTATTTTGCCATCGGTGTGGGTATGATGGCTGACGGTATCGGGCAATAAGTCAGGGCCAGAGTACCTCCACCCGCGCGTGGGATAACGGGTTTAGCAAGCTAAGCCCCGACATGATTGTAGGGAGAAGCGGTATGTATCAACATAGAGACTGGCAGGGTTCATTACTTGATTTTCCGGTAAACAAAGTGGTTTGTGTAGGCAGTAACTACGCCGATCATATAAAGGAAATGGGGAGTGCGACCTCGGCAGAGCCGGTAGTGTTTATCAAGCCTGAAACGGCGCTGTGCGATATCCGCCAGCCGGTGGCGATCCCCAAAGAGTTCGGTTCGGTACATCATGAAGTTGAACTGGCGGTGTTGATCGGCACGCCGTTAAAACAGGCTAATGAAGATCGGGTGGCTCGAGCCATCGCCGGTTACGGTGTTGCGCTTGATTTGACGCTGCGTGAGCTGCAGGCGGGTTTCAAGAAGGCGGGGCAGCCCTGGGAAAAAGCCAAGGGTTTTGACGGCTCCTGCCCTATCTCCGGTTTTATTCCGGTGGCAGAGTTTGGCGATCCGCAAAATGCCGAGCTGACACTGACGGTCAATGACCAGGTGCGTCAGCAGGGCAATACTCGCGATATGATTACCCCGATCCTGCCGCTGATCAGCTATATGAGCCGCTTCTTCACGCTGCGCGCTGGAGACATTATTCTTACCGGTACTCCGCAAGGCGTTGGCCCGATGAGCTCAGGCGACATGCTGAAAATCACGCTCAACGGTAAATCATTAACGACTCGCGTGATTTAATGCCAGGCAAGACCCACTAAAAAAGGCCCCTCGGGGCCTTTTAGGTTGCTGACAAAGCAGGAAAAAGCGTGGTTTTTCCTGCTTTGTGGTGAGCAGCCGAAAATCAATAAATTGATTTTCCTGATTTTTATTTATCGGCCTCTACTCGCTTTGGGCAGGAATGAGGTTTGTCATCAGTCTGAAAGGCCCCTCGGGGCCTTTTGTCTTTTTCTTCGGTCAGGGGTGGGCAAAGTACTTATTTACGGCCCAGCAAGAAACCGAAAACAATCCCGACGGCAGCGGCGATAGCCACACCGGCAAGTGGGTTGGATTCAACCTGAGTCCGCACCGTATCAGCCGCATCGCGAGCCGCGTAGCTGGCCTGAGAGGCATATTTGCGGGCTGCGCCTTTAACCTGATGATCCGGTGCGTCCGTTGCCTTACCAAAGGCTTCTTCAACGGCACCGGCAGCTTCATTGACCTTGTCTTCTGCTTTTCCAAACATACTCGGCTCCCTATCTCGGTTATCAAAGGCGAACATTAAACATAGCAGGATTATGTCGTGTTTGGCGGCAAATCGTGCGTTATAAGATGAATCTTAGCGGTAAGTTGCAGAGTTGCCAGGCAATAATCCTGGTGCAAAACGAAAAGGTGATAGGCTTGTGATTTGTACGTATAATTAAGCGATAAAAGCCGTGTTTTTATCCGCAGGAAGCAAACCACCGTCGGCTTATAGTTACGGTGCTGAAGGTTGAATGCCGTTGTTTTAAATGGCATTTTTTTTAAGCGCATATGTTGTTATCGCTATGATTATATTGTGTTTTCAGCCTTTCCATTTGGCTGGGATATCTATATAGTGCACCCTCAAAACCTGTACGCAGGTTATCTATTCATTTACCTATACCGGACGCGAACATGTCACAAACCCCTTTTTGGCAACAAAAAACGCTGGCAGAAATGTCAGAACAAGAGTGGGAATCTTTGTGCGACGGTTGTGGGCAATGCTGTCTGAATAAGCTGATCGACGAAGATACCGACGAGATTTATTTCACCAACGTAGCCTGTGACCAGCTGAATATTAAATCGTGCCAGTGCCGCAACTATGAACGTCGATTTGAGCTGGAAGAGGACTGCATCAAGTTGACACGTGAGAACCTCACGACATTTGACTGGCTGCCACCGACCTGCGCATATCGCCTGATTGGCGAAGGCAAACCGTTGTTTTCCTGGCACCCACTGGTTAGCGGTTCCAAAGCGGCAATGCACGGTGAGCGCATTACGGTGCGGCATATTGCGGTACGTGAAAGTGAAGTGGTGGACTGGCAGGACCACATAATGAATAAGCCAGACTGGGCGCGATAGGAGTTAACTTCTTATAGGGAGATAAGAATGAGGAAGCCTGCATTGTTTTTTTTGCTTTTATTAGCCAACACGGTAAGTGCCGCAGATTGGAAAGTAGATGACAGTAGGGAATTTATTCACAATGGTATACTGACAATCAGACAGATTGACGGTCACTATAAAATTACATTCCCTGACCAGTCTATTCTTAGAACAGGGAGCATTGTAGTTGATGGTGATATCTTGTATGTGAATGAGCCCAATGGTTTTAGCGGCATTTATGGTGACAGGATAATCAAACACCTGCTTTCAGCGCAAACAGCAGTTGCAAGATATGACGACAGGTATAAAACCAAGTCATCACAAGAGATCATCGACCTTCCAGATTTGAAATTGAAGCTGGAACAGCTAAAAAATGAACCCGCTTCGGCGGGTTTTTAGTGGCTGGGTTGAGGTGATAGTCTTAACCCCATCAGACTTGTAGTGGCAGTTTCCGGCCCTTGTTAGTTTGAACAAGCACTGGTAGGGACGCTAAATGAAAAAAGCCCCTGCAAAGAAGAGGGGCAAGACACACAACAACACCAGGGAAATCGTTAATACTAACTTGCGGATACTATAAGGTTTTCGCGGTAAAACTTCATCAAAATATCGATGCAATAATGCATCACTATGATGAGTTTTTTTGTATAAGGCGAGTGAGAGCAGATAAGTCGTTCGGCTATAGTACGATTCCAAACTGGAAAAGTGAGGTTGTCATCGCGCGAATAAGGCTTTTTTCCTCTCTAACTTAATGTTATGTAAATTACATGCCAAATGTTGCCCGGATGCTTCTTTTTATACAAAAGGTTAGGTAATTTGACCGTTCTCACGCTAAGTTCCGAGAGTAAAATAATGAAAATGATACGTTTGTTTGCCGTGGCTGGGGCGCTGATAGTGCTCGTTTACTACCTTACGCACACCTAATATAACTATATCTCTGAAAAATATTCGCAAATCCATAAAAAATGGCGCCCTAAGGCGCCGTTTTTTATTCGGGCATGCTTAACGACCAAACAGGTCACGGCGACGCGGACGAACAAACTGCGCAGCCAATACGATGATGGCGAACATCAGATAGGCCGTGAAGATCCCAACCAACCACTGTGGCATTTCCAGAGTCAGGAACTCCCATTGGCGCACGGAACAGTCACCTGATGCGTGAAACACGGCTGGCAGCCACTTATCCAGCGGCAGCCAGGATGGGAAACTGACAAAGAAATCACAGGTATTAAACGGTGAAGGATGCAGTTGGATCATGGTGTGCTTCCAGGCCAATTGCAGGCCTTCCCAGGCGCTGTAAATCCATAGCAGGATCGCGGCATAACGTAGTGGTGTTTTCGGTGCTATGGCACCGAGCAGCGAGGCGCCAAGAATACCAAACAGCGCGCAGCGTTCGTAAATGCACATCACACAGGGTTGCAGCAGCATTACGTGCTGAAAATAGAGAGCAACCAATTCCAGCACCAGCGCAGTCAGGGCCATCAGCAGCCAAGCACCGCGCCCCTGCGAGCAGCGGTTAAAGAATTGCAACATATATTTATTCTTCCATGCAGTAAGCAATTGAACTGGCAGTGTAAACCAATTCAACTCTGCTGCCAGCTACCTGAGCCTGATTCAGCACAAAAATAGTCGCTGACAGCGGAGTGGGTTAACAGGATCAGTGAGCCGCGGCTTCAATCGATGGCAGCGTCAGCCAATGCCACTGGGTCAGCAGGTCAGTCATGGGTGCCAAGGTAAACTGGACGCACAGCAGACCCACAAGGGTTAATACCACAGTATAGGGTAAAGCCATCCATACCATCCGCCCGTAAGACAAACGCACCAGCGGTGCCAGCGCAGAGGTCAGCAGGAACAGGAAAGCCGCCTGGCCATTCGGCGTGGCGACCGACGGCAGATTGGTGCCGGTATTAATGGCGACCGCCAGCATTTCGAACTGCTTCAGGGAAATCGCACCGTTTTCAAACGCAGTACGCGCTTCATTGATGTATACCGTACCGACGAACACGTTGTCAGATACCGAAGACAGCAGGCCATTAAACAGATAAAACAGCGCCAGTTGTGAAGAGGGTTGCGCTTGCAGAACAAACTGAATAATCGGGGTAAACAGGTGTTGCTCAATAATCACCGCCACCACGGTGAAAAATACCGTCAGCAGCGCGGTAAAAGGCAGCGCTTCCTGAAATGCCTTGCCGATGGCGTGTTCATCGGTGACGCCGCACAGAGAAGTGGCGAGGATAATGACCGACAGACCAATCAGGCCCACTTCCGCCAGATGAAAGGCCAGCGCCACCACAAGCCAAATGCCGATCAGTGCCTGAATGACCAATCTGACCTGTTCTTGTTTACTGCGTCCGGCGGTAGCCTGGCGGTCAAATTCGGTCAGCACATCACGTACGCGCTTCGGCAGTTTTGCTCCGTAGCCAAAGACGCTGAAGCGTTCGAGCAGTAAGCAAACCAGCAGACCGCACACAAACACCGGCAGGGTCACCGGCGCCATACGCAGGAAGAAGTCAACAAATCCCCAGTCGGCGCTTTTGGCGATAATCAGGTTCTGCGGTTCACCCACCATGGTCATTACGCCGCCCAGTGCGGTACCGACGCCAGCATGCATCAGCAGGCTGCGCAGGAAGGCTCGGAACTGCTCGAGCGTCTGTTTATGATCGTCACTGGCCAGGCTGCTGTCATCACCGACGTCGACATTATCGTCAGAACGGTTTGAAGCCACGTTGTGATAGATAGAGTAAAAGCCGGTTGCGACGCTGATGACCACCGCCACTACCGTCAGTGCATCGAGGAAGGCTGACAATAGCGCCGCTGCAAAGCAGAACGCCAACGAAAGCAGCATTTTCGAGCGGATATTGAGCAGTAGCTTGGTGAAGACGAACAGCAGCAACTGCTTCATAAAGTAGATGCCCGCCACCATAAAGATCAGCAACAGCAGTACTTCCAGATTATGGGCAATTTCTTCACCCACTCTATCGGGACTGGTCATGCCAATCAGCACCGACTCAATGGCCAGCAGACCGCCTGGCAGCAGTGGGTAACACTTCAGCGCCATTGCCAGGGTAAAGATAAATTCAACCACAAACAGCCAACCCGCGATGAACGGATCGACCAGGAAGAAAACCAGTGGGTTGACCACCAGGAAAATCAGAATGGCCAGTTTGTACCAGTCCGGTGATTGCCCGAGGAAGTTTTTCACCAAGGCACTGCGTAAGGTCGTTTCCATTGTGTGTTACACGTCCTGAAAATAAGTTGTCTCATACTAGCCTAACAATGCCGCCGGGGCAGATGCAATAAGGGCTTACTTTACGATGAGAAATTTCTCTAAGCGGTGTTTTTGCAGGTTTTTTGCCACTTTATGCACAGTTTCGTTCAATGTTTTTCGCTCACGCTAGGTCATGCAATAGCGATCTGGTATGATCAGCCGACTACTATTACTGATTATCGTCGCTACGGAACGTCAAACACATGGTCATAAAGGCGCAGAGTCCTGCCGGTTTCGCGGAAGAATACATTATCGAGAGTATCTGGAATAATCGCTTCCCTCCTGGCACTATTTTGCCCGCGGAGCGTGAGCTTTCAGAACTGATTGGTGTTACGCGCACCACGTTACGTGAAGTTTTACAACGCCTGGCCCGAGATGGCTGGTTGACCATTCAGCATGGCAAACCGACCAAAGTAAATAATTTCTGGGAAACATCAGGCCTCAATATTCTTGAGACAGTGGCACGCCTCGACCATCAGAGCGTTCCACAATTGATCGACAACCTGCTGTCTGTGCGCACCAATATTGCGGCGATCTTTATTCGCGCAGCGGTGCGTAACCATCCAGAGGCCGCTCAGGAAGTGCTGGCGAAAGCCACTCAGGTGGAAGATCAGGCGGATGCTTTCAACCTGTTGGACTACGAAATTTTCCGTGGTCTGGCGTTTGCTTCCGGCAACCCGATTTACGGCCTGATCTTTAACGGTCTGAAAGGCTTGTACACCCGCGTTGGCCGTTACTACTTCTCAAACCCGGAGTCTCGCAAGCTGGCGCTGACTTTCTATAGCAAGCTGTCGACGCTGTGCCATGAGAAGTCGTACGATCAGGTAATGGACTGCGTGCGTAACTACGGTAAAGATAGCGGCGCCATTTGGCAAAGCATGCAAGGCACTATGCCAAGCGATCTGACCGAAGCCCGTCGCTAATCTCAACACCACATTACGTAAAAGGGGCGCCATTTGGCGCCCCTTTAGGTTGCTGACAAAACAGGAAAAAGCGTGGTTTTTCCTGTTTTATGGTGAGCAGCCGAAAATCAATAAATTGATTTTCCTGATTTTTATTTATCGGCATCTACTTGCTCTGGGCAGGAATGAGGTTTGTCATCAGTCTGAAGGGGCGCCATTTGGCACCCCTTTAGTTATTGTAGAGTCTTACAGCGGTGTTGGGCGCGGTGGGCAACGCTCCAGCAGCTCGACGCTGCCGTCTTCGTTCTGTTGCTCCAAAATAATATCGAAGCCCCACAGACGGTGCAGGTGTTTCAGCACTTCACGCCGACTTTTATCCAGCGGCGCGCGATCCTGCGGGATATAACGCAATGTTAATGAACGGTCGCCGCGTAAATCTACATTCCAGATCTGTATGTTCGGCTCGTGATCGCTCAGATTATATTGCGCCGACAGCTCCTGACGGATTGCGCGGTAACCGGCTTCATCATGGATCGCGGCTATTTCCAGGTAGTTATTGCGATCGTCGTCCAGCACGGTGAACAGCCGGAAATCACGCATGATCTTCGGCGACAGGAACTGACTGATAAAGCTTTCATCCTTGAAGTCACGCATGGCGAAGTGAAGTGTTTCCAGCCAGTCTTTACCGGCGATGTCCGGGAACCAGTAACGATCTTCTTCCGTCGGCGATTGGCAGATGCGCTTGATGTCCTGGAACATGGCAAAGCCCAGAGCGTAAGGGTTAATGCCGTTGTAATAAGGACTGTTGTAAGGCGGTTGATACACCACGTTGGTATGGCTGTGCAAAAACTCCAGCATAAAACGTTCGGTGACCCGACCCTCGTCGTACAGATGATTGAGGATGGTGTAGTGCCAGAATGTCGCCCAGCCTTCGTTCATTACCTGGGTTTGTTTCTGCGGATAAAAATACTGGCTCACTTTGCGCACAATACGCAGAATCTCACGCTGCCAGGGTTCCAGCAGCGGCGCATTTTTTTCCATAAAGTAGAGAATGTTTTCCTGCGGTTCGCTTGGATAGCGGCGCGCCTGCTCCGGTGCCTCTTCACGTTCAACCCGTGGCAGGGTCTTCCACAGCGTGTTTACCTGGCTTTGCAGGTACTCTTCGCGGCTTTTTTGCCGGGCTGTTTCTTCGATCAGTGAAATTTTCTGCGGCCGTTTGTAACGGTCCACACCGTAGTTCATCAACGCATGGCAAGAGTCGAGTAGCTTCTCCACTTCTTCAACGCCGTAGCGCTCTTCGCACTGACTGATGTAGTGGCGGGCGAATAGCAGGTAATCGACAATCGAACTGGCGTCGGTCCAACTGCGGAACAGGTAGTTATTCTTGAAGAAGGAATTGTGCCCATAGCAGGCGTGCGCCATCACCAAAGCCTGCATGGTGATGGTGTTTTCTTCCATCAGGTAGGCGATGCAGGGATTGGAGTTGATCACAATCTCATAGGCCAGGCCCTGCTGCCCATGCTTATAGCGCTGCTCGGTCTCGATGAACTTTTTACCGAATGACCAATGGGTGTAGTTAATCGGCATGCCGACGCTGGAATAAGCGTCCATCATCTGCTCTGAGGTAATGACCTCGATCTGATGCGGGTAGGTGTCGAGCTTGTAATGTTTGGCTACGCGATCGATATGCTCCAGATACACCTGTAGCAACTCGAACGTCCAGTCCGGTCCATCGCTCAGACGTTTATCTTCCTTGACCTTATCATGTGTTGAAGTAGTCATCAGCGCACCCTCGTTATTACGGACCTTGCTCGAACGGCAGACCCTGTATCAATCGTAGCTCAATCTGCGCAGAGGTAATAATCATATAAAGCTTAAAAATTCAACGATCTGTCACCGGGATCCCCCTGGATAGCTACCGGGGAGCTTTAACCCTGAGTTTTTTCTGCTGGAACAGAATCTCACGCCGGCAAAGCGTTATATCAGTAAGGTTGTAATTTATTAGTTTATTATTCTGTTGCACTGGCGCTGTTTCATTTTTATCTTCTGTTAAATCCTTGTTGCTTTCTTGGCTTTGCCTTGATGCAATCAATGCAATCATTGATTGCATAACGGCCCGTGTTTCGCTCTGAAATCCTTCTTTCACCGCATCTTATCGCTATTTATAGGTAGCTATTGCAAAAGAGACGGCCATGAACGATAAATTAGTTGTGAATGTTGTCACGTTTGATGACGAAGATGTTGGAAGGATTTTTCCACTGAGTTAATTTCCTGTGAGCAGAAGATTATGCTTTGTGAAGCCTTAAGCTGGAGTCAGCGATGCGAGTGGTAATTTTAGGTAGTGGAGTGGTGGGTGTTGCCAGCGCCTGGTATTTGGCGAAAGCGGGGCATGAGGTGACGGTTGTCGATCGTCAACCCGGCCCGGCTATGGAAACCAGCGCGGCGAACGCAGGTCAGATCTCTCCGGGCTATGCGGCTCCGTGGGCTGCGCCTGGTGTGCCTTTGAAGGCGGTCAAATGGATGTTCCAGCGCCATGCACCTTTGGCGGTTCGTCTGGACGGCAGCAGCTTCCAACTGAGCTGGATGTGGCAGATGCTCAAAAACTGCAATACCGAACACTACATGACCAATAAAGGGCGTATGGTGCGGCTGGCGGAATACAGTCGTGACTGTATCAAGGCGCTGCGCCAGGAAACCGGCATCCAATACGAAGGCCGTCAGGGCGGGACGCTGCAACTGTTCCGTACCCAGCAACAGTTTGAAAGTGCGTCCAAAGATATTGCGGTGCTGGAAGATGCCGGCGTGCCCTACAAACTGCTGGAAGCCAGTCAGTTGGCCAGCGTTGAACCTGCGCTGGCGCAGGTGGCGCATAAGCTGACCGGTGGGCTGCAACTGCCTAACGATGAAACCGGCGATTGCCAACTCTTTACCCAGCAACTGGCCAAACTGGCACAGCAGGCCGGGGTGACCTTCCTGTATAACCGCAGCGTCGACCGTCTGTTGGTGGAAGGGGACAAGATCAGCGGTGTGCAGTGTGGTGGGGAGATTTTCAAAGCCGACAGCTATGTGGTGGCCTTTGGTTCTTATTCCACCGCGCTGTTGCGCGATCTGGTGTCGATCCCTGTCTATCCGCTGAAAGGCTACTCGCTGACCATTCCTATTACCGATGAGTCCGCCGCGCCGTTCTCAACCGTGCTGGATGAAACCTACAAAATTGCCATTACCCGTTTTGATCAGCGTATTCGCGTCGGCGGCATGGCGGAAATCGTGGGTTTCAATACTCAGCTTGAACAAAAGCGTAGAGAGACGTTGGAGATGGTGGTTCGCGATCTTTACCCTAACGGTGGACGGGTAGAAGACGCGACCTTCTGGACCGGTTTGCGGCCGATGACGCCGGACGGCACGCCGATTGTCGGCAAGACCTCGCTGAAAAATCTGTTCCTGAATACCGGCCACGGTACCTTGGGCTGGACAATGGCCTGTGGTTCCGGCCAACTGCTTTCCGATTTGATTTCCGGTATCACTCCGGCCATTCCTTCAGACGATCTGGGGGTGGCACGTTACAGCGCCGGATTTCGCAGCCTTTACACCGGCCCCTTGAACGATGTGCATCCTGCGCGTTAAAAACCCTAATTTATAATGTTATTGTCACGGGCGTTGGCCCGTGACCGCATTTGCCGGCCCCTAGGAGTGCCCATGCCTCGCCCGATTTCCGCTACGTTACACCTTGGCGCTTTTGATAATAATCTGCAGGTGGTCCGTCGTTTCGCCCCCACCGCCAAAGTCTGGTCGGTGGTCAAGGCCAATGCCTATGGTCACGGTATCAAACATGTCTGGCGCAGTATGGCGCAGACCGATGGTTTTGCCTTGCTGGATCTTGCCGAAGCCATTTTGCTGCGTGAGTCCGGCTGGCAAGGACCGATTTTGCTGCTGGAAGGTTTTTTCAAACCACAGGATTTGGCCCTGCTGGACCGCTATCGTTTGACGACCTCGGTACACAGCGACTGGCAACTGGCGGCGATAGCCGAGGCCAAACTGTCGGCACCGCTGGATGTTTATCTGAAAGTGAACAGCGGCATGAATCGTCTGGGGTTTACGCCGGAACGTTTTCACGCAGCCTGGATGAAGGCCCAGGAGATCGGCAACATAGCCAGCCTGACGCTGATGAGTCATTTCGCCACCGCTGACGGCGCACAGGGCGTCGATGCGCAAATGGCCGCCATTGAGCAGGCGGCGACGGGTATCACTTCACCGCGCTGCCTGGCCAACTCTGCCGCCACCTTGTGGCATCCGCAAACCCACGGCAGTTGGGTGCGGCCGGGCATCGTGCTCTATGGTGCTTCGCCCAGCGGCCAGTGGAGCGATATTGCAGATAGCGGTCTGCAACCTACCATGACGCTGAGTAGCGAAATTATCGGTATTCAAACGCTGAAATCCGGTGATCAGGTGGGTTATGGCTGGCGTTACCGAGCCGAGGGAGCACAACGCATCGGCGTGGTGGCCTGTGGTTATGCCGATGGCTATCCGCGTCATGCGCAAACCGGCACGCCAGTCTGGGTGGACGGTGTGCTGACACGAACGCTAGGCACGGTTTCAATGGATATGCTGGTGGTCGATCTGACGCCTTGTCCGCATGCGGGTATTGGGGCAGAGGTGGAGCTGTGGGGACGACGCCTGCCGGTTGACGATGTCGCCGCCGCGGCAGGCACGCTGGGTTATGAATTACTGACGGCGTTGGCCGCCAGAGTGCCAATTATCACCGAGGCCTAAGCCTCAGGCAATTTTCTTCAACTGACCCTTTATTTGCTTGCTGCGCTGTCGTGCGTGCAGCGCCAGCAGGCAACCCACCAGCATTACCAGTGCCAGTGACAGCTTGGGCGGCAACGGCAGCGCCATCGCCAACAAGCCCAGAGCGGCACCGCCGGCCATCTGCACAAAACCGACCAAGGCAGAAGCTACCCCGGCTTCATTGGAATATGGCTCCAGCGCGTAACTGGTTGCCGGACCCATCACAAAAGCCAGCCCAGCGCAGGCAAAAGCGACCGGCAGCATATAGGCCAGCCAGTGACTTTGCGCCGTACCAGACAGTAATGAAACGCCCAGCAGTAGCCCAATAGCCCCGATACCCATCAAGATACCGCCGGTTGCCAGACAGACGGGACGCCCGACCTTGTGAATGATGCGGTTGGCGAAAAAACTCACCAGCATGATCCAAAAGCCGTTGGCGCCAAACACCAACGAGAATTGCAACGGCGTCAGCCCGGCGGTTCCCATTAGCACGTTAGGGGCTAGCGAGACGTAGGTCAGCGCCATGCCCATGGCACCGGAGTTGACCACGGCGAAGGACAGAAAGCGGCGGTCGCAGGCGATGCGGGCATATTGTCGCACCGGCAATCCTTTGACGTGCACCGTGTCCGCCGGACGGGTTTCCGGCAGGCGGAGGGCGATCAGTACCAGTACCGCCAGCGAGTAACACACCAGGAACCAGAATGGTGCGCGCCAGCCATAGGCTTCTGCCAGCAGCCCACCCAGCAAGGGGGCCAGAGCAGGAATAATATTCAGCGTACCGTTGAGAAAACCGAAGGCACGGGCCGCATCGTCGCCGTTCATCCGATCGCGCACGCCGCTGAATGCCACCACGGCGGTACAGCAGACCGCCACACCCTGCAACAGGCGTGAGGCGACAAACATCGTTGGCGTGGTGGCCAGCGCCGCCATTGCCGCGCCAATCATGTAAATCACAATACCGGCCAGAGCCACCGGCTTGCGGCCGTAGTTATCCACCAGCGGGCCGGCAATAACCTGGCCGAGGCCCAACACCAGAATAAACAGAGAAATGGTGGACTGAATCAGCGCTTCACTGCTGTTAAGGCCAGCGGCGATGGCGGGAATGGTCGGCAGATAGAGATCGATACCCAATGGGCCGAGCAGCACCAGGCTAAGAAGCAGAAACAGAAATTTTTGCATAACAAAAACAGCACATCCGAGTGACAAAGAGGGCTAGAGTAGAGATTCTGGCGCTAAATGGAAAGAGGCAAAGTCCAGGCTCGCCGCCGGTACGCCAGTCCTGTTCTATTTATGACGCAGTGGCTTTGCGATAGTAAAGTGCCGATACCGTATCCGCCACGTAACGCGCCTGATGTTTGGCGTCATCCAAGGCCCGATGGGGCGTGCCTTCAAATGCCCGTTCTTTCTTCGGGTTAAAGCCCAGCATTTCTGCGAGGGTGATCACCGTGCGCACATCTTGCGTGTCCCAAAACTTCCACGGACAGGGCATCTCAAGCTGCTGGAAGGCATGCTCGAGAATGGCGCAATCGAACTCCTTGCCGTTGCCCCAGACCTTGACCTTATCGGTGCTGTTCATATGGATAAATCGGCTCAGGTTGGTCAGCGCGCGTTTGAGGCTTTCTGTGCCGCCGAAAGCCAGCTTGCGCGCTTCGTCGGACTGTTTCGCCCACCAGGCGACGGTATCCAGGCTGATGGTTCTGCCGGGCTGATCTTTTTGGCTGCTGACGGCGTTTTCAAACTCCGCGCCGAGCTGCCCGGTTTGGGGATCGAAAAATACCGCAGCGACCACCAGGATAACCGCGCTGGGTTTTATATCCAGCGTTTCAATATCTAACATCAGATGGTGCATTGGCTCTCCCGGCCGGTTGAGGTACCACATAATATTACTACAAACCGGGCCAGGATGCGCCGTCAGCCCCGACGGTTGCCGGCGGTATTGGCCAGTGTTACCGCGAGCACCGCCAGTAATATCAGGGCCATGGCCGGTGCCAGCACTCCCCACGGCGCCCGTTCGATATAGGGCATGCCTTCCGCCAGCACCAGCCCCCATTCTGCGCTGGGTGGCTGTGGACCCAGGCCAAGGAAACCCAGGGCGGCCAGCGCCAGCGCAATGCCCGGCAGGCGCAGCATGGCATGGCGCAGAAGTGGCCCCCATAAGACAGGCAGCAGGTAATGCGTCAACGTACGCAGTCGACCCACCCCCAATACCGGCAGCATGCGGATATAGGGCTGAGTGCGGGCTTCCATCAGCAACGAAGCGCAATGGGCGGCCAGCGGAGCCCAACTGATCAACATCACCGCGCAGGCGGCACCGTGGGCCGAAGGGCCACTAATGGCAACCACTAACAGGCCTGCGATAATCGGTGGTGTGGCGTTGGCCAGTTCAATCATTCCGCACATCAGACGGGGCATCAGCCCGAACATGATCCCGAGGAACAGCGAAGCGAAGCTGACCGCCAATGCCAGCAGGCTGGTATTCAGCGCACCGTAAGCAACGCGTGCCAAAATGTCCCGACCGGTGGCATCCGCGCCGAAGGGCAGGTCAAGGCTGGGCGGCTGGAGGCGAATATGCAGTGACGAAAGTGGATCGCGAATGATCCCGCTCAGTACCAACCAGCACAACAACAGCGCGGCCAAGGCGGCGAAAACATAACTGCCTTTGCCGCTGTGCTGTGGCGGCGTCGAATTGGCCAGACTTGGCGCTACCCGACCCAGCAACAGATAATGCGCGCCCTGTGCCAAAAAACCGGTGCTGAAGGCGATCAGCAACAAGATCAGAACGCCGCACTGCAGCGTTGGCAGATCTTGTGCGATGGCGGCGCCTAATGTCGCTCTGCCCAGACCGGGAATGGCGAACACTTTCTCGACGGCGATGGCGCCGCCGGTAAGCCCAACCAGCACCAAACCGATTTGCGGTAACAAGGCGGGTAGCGTGCGGTGCAACACCGCCAGCAGACAAGGCCACCGGGGGATACCGGCCAGGCTCCAGGTGATTAACCAGCGCTCGGATAAGGTCGCAGCCAGGCCGTCACTGAACAACAGGCCCAGCAGGCCACCGGCAGGTAAACCCAATGCCAGAGCCGGCAGCACCACATGACGCAAACTTTGCCAGCCGTAGGGGGGAAACCAGTTTAGCCAGACGGCGCCGAGGATCAGTAACAGCGCGGCCAGTAGAAACTCGGGCAGGGCGGTCAGCGCCACCGCCAACACGCCTGCAGGGCGGCGGTATTCGCCATGCAAGCCGCGCCAAAGGGTTGGTAACGCCAGCAACAATGCGACCAACAGCGCTATCGCCAGCGCATAGCCCATTAACGTCAGAGAAACCCCGGTAGCCTGTAACAGCCCCTCCAGTACCGGACGACCGGAGATCCATGAGTGACCGGCGTCGCCATGCAATACGCCATTAAGCCAGCGGCCAAGCAGCAGCAGCGGTCCATCGTCCAGACCAAAGCGTTGGCGAATGGCATTCAGGGCTTCGGGCGTCGCTTCCTGTTCGGCCGAACGAGCACGCAGCAGGCTAATTGCCGGGTCGCGACCGGATAGCCAGGGCATCAGACCGATCAGGGATATCATTGCCAGCAGGGCAAACAGGCGCGAGGCCAGAGGCAATAGCCGTTGCGCTAGTCGCATCAGGGCTGTCCGCTGGCGATCATGCTGCGCACTGTCACCAGTTGGCGTTCTCGCGGATCGCGCTCTGCGTTCTTCATGCCTGCGGCTTCACCCTGGATCACTCGTTCATGCAGTAGCGGGATCGCGGCATTGGTGGCCAGTATGCGGTTTTCCGCCGCCATGATCGCCTGACGCCGCTGTGCACCGGCCGCAATGGCGGCAGCCTGGGTCAAAGCTGCATCCACCTGCGGGTCGCACAACTGGGCGATATTGAACGAGCCCTGACAGGCGAAATCGCTGAACATATAAGCCAGCGGATCGCCAGAGTCCAACACCGTGGCTCGCGACAGAATAAATGCGTCGAATTTACCCGCCAGCGCATCGGCTTCAATATGCGCATATTCCCGCACTTCCTGTTTCACCACAAAGCCTGCCGCGCTGAGCTGTTGAGCCAGATAGACGGCGACTTCCGGCAACTCGGCGCGATCGCTGAAGGTGGCCAGAGTGATTACTTGTCCCTTCACCGTCGTGGTTGGCCGCAAGGGGTGAGGCTGCCGCAATGGTGCGGCCCAGGGCAGTGCCGGTCCAAGCAGCCCGCTGGCGACATCGGCACGGCCTTCGTAGACATTGTCCACCAGAGGCTGACGCTCAATAGCCGCTGCTGCGGCGGCACGCATCTGCGGATCGCGAAAGGCACCCACTCGGGTGTTCAGGTACAGGGTGTTGGTGCGCGGCATCGGCACTTCATGGATCAGTTCTGCTGCAATCAGTGGCAATTGTGATACCGGCACGGCCTCAACCAGATCGGCACTGCCGGTGCGCAAGGCAGCAGCACGGGCGGAGCCGTCCGGTACAAAGCTGACATCGATGCCCGGCGCTGCGGCTTTTTGGCCCCAATAACCTTCAAAACGCTTTAATCGTGCGCTGCTGGTCCCGTTGATTTCCGTCAGTACAAAAGCGCCGGTCCCGGCCAGCAAAGGATTAACCACGCCGTTAGCACCGTAAGCCCGTTCGGCAAGGATAGCCAGTTGTGGGCTGGACAGCCGTTGCGGAAGTAAAGGGTCGGGGACCACGGTGGAGATAATCACGGCGCGAGCGCCTTCTGTGCTGACTGATAATTCAATGCCGTCCAGGATACGCGGTTTTGGCGCGGCGTTGATTGCCGCCGAAAGTGAGCGCACGACGCTCTGTGCCGTCATCACACTGCCGTCGTGGAAGCTAACACCCGGCCGCAACACAAAGCGCCAGCGGTGTTGATCTATTTGCTGCCATTCGGTGGCCAAGGCCGGTTCGGCATCACCATTGGCATTCAGCAGCACCAGCGTTTCGGTATTGCTCCAGCGCGAAAGTTTAAACGCGTCATCGCTGAGCGGCGTGAGCCCAGAACGAGGCGGTTGCAGCATGGCCAGCCGGATGCGCCGTTCTTCGCCGGCACTGGCTTTCGGTTCGGCAGGATCAAAACAGCCGCCAAGCAGCAAACTGCTGGCGAGCAGGCAGCCGGTGGGGCCAATAAAGCGCAGATTCAACATGAAAAGGTCCTCAGAATGTCAGGGCTGATAAAGGGCGGGTAACGATGGAATTGCAGCCAGCAGTTTGCAGGTGGCGGTATGCCTCGGGCTGCGCAGTAGTTCATCGGTTGGGCGATCTTCCACGATGGCGCCGCAGGCCATCACCAACGTTCGTTGGCATAGGGCGGCGACCAGTGAAATATCATGAGAGACAAGCAACATGCCCATATTTTGTTGACCAGTAAGCTTGTCGAGCAGGCCGATGATCTGCTGACGCAGCGGCAGATCCAGACCGCTGACCGGTTCATCGGCGATTAAAAAACGGGGTTGTAACGCTATAGCACGCGCCAACGCCACCCGTTGTGCCTGCCCACCGGAGAGCTGGCCGGGGCGGGCGTGTAGCAGATGCTCATCCAATTCGACCTGCCGCAATGCCCGTTCAGCGGCAATGCTCAAATCCTGCCAGGGTGCCAGTTGACGCAGAGGAGCAATAATCAACTCGGCCACGGTGTGGCGCGGGTTAAGTGAAGCATGGGCATCTTGTGGTACGTATTGCACCAAACGTCGATACCAGCGCAACTGGCTCATGGGGGTTGGGCGGACGGCGTTGCCCTGGCACAGGATATGACCGGCATCTGCTGTATCCAATGCCAGCAACAGCCTGAGTAGCGTCGATTTCCCCGCGCCGGAGCAACCTACCAGCCCGACGCGCTCCCCAGGGTACAGATTCAGGTCGGTAGGTTTCAGTCCGTCAGATGGTGATGAATATCGGAGGCAGACTTGCTGCAGGCTGATGAAGGGCAGCGTTTCACTGATTGACATGCCATTCACTCCGTTAACCTGCCAGACTCAACGGCGATGTCTGTTTGAAGGTTGGACGCTGCGCTGTGGCAACCAACTGCCGGGTATAGGGGTGAGCAGGGTGATTCAATAATTGTGCGAACGATCCCTGCTCGACTATTTTGCCATCCACCATGACGATGGCACGCTGACACAGGTTGGCGGCAACGGTGAGATCGTGAGTAATAAACAGCAATGCCGGTGCGTGAGGACGTTCGGTGTAACCTTTCAGGATAGCGAGCAGTTGATGTTGGCTGACCATGTCCAACGCAGTGGTGGGCTCATCGGCGATTAGCAGGCTTTTCTCACCCACCAATGCCAGCGCTGCGCAGACTCGCTGGCATTGTCCGCCAGACAGTTGGCCCGGATAGCGTGACATGATGATCTCTGGTGGCAAGCCTAATGCCGCCAGCAACTCGGCAGCGCAGCGCTGTGCCGGTTGTTTTTTCATGTTGTTCTGACCGCGTAGTGCCAGGATTAACTGCTCGCCCACGCGGGTCAGGGGATTGAGGCTAGTAAAGGGATCCTGAAAGATGGCCGCCAGTGCAGGGCGTTTGTGCCGTTGCAAACGCCGGCCAGCGAGTTCTTGTCCTTGCAGCCTAATTGAGCCATTGACTGTCGCGTCAGTCGGCAGCGTTCCCAAAATGGCGGCGGCAGTGAGTGATTTACCTGAACCCGATGCACCCAACAGACACAGACGTTCGCCGGCATACAGCGTAAAATTCAAATCGTGAATTTTGACGTCTCCGTCAAGCGACAGCGTCAGGTGTTCTACGGTGAGTAACGGCGAGGTTTGGTTATCCATTGATGCATCTTTTGGGGTTTTCTTGTTATGTAATAACATAACACTTGTGAGCTCAAAATAACCAGCGGATTTAGGAAATACTTTGGAATAGTCTAAAGCGGGGTAAGCAAGGTATGATGCTGAGGGTTTTGTTGTCAGGTTGGTCTTATCGGTGAGAACGCTTATTTTTATTTTGTGTATGGCGGGTTATCTGCTGGTGTTGAGTTACCTTGGTGTTTTCGTCACGGATAAAATATGTGAGAAATCCAATAACTACACCAAGGTGTGCCACCTGGTCGATATTTCGGAGCCGTATATTCCAAAGTAATCGGCTGTCAGCTCAAATAATCAGCGGTGATAAGCGGCGTCAACAGCCCTGATAATGCCGCCAGCGTTGCCCACTGCCGCCACCCAAGGTGTGCCAGCCAATCCTGGCGCAGTGGCGGTGTCGCAAGCTGACCCACCGCAACAGTACCGGCCAGCAGCAGCGTCAGAAAAATGAATACCAACCCACGGCTCCATGCATTGAATTCGATGTGCAGCACATTGGCGTAGTACAGCCGCATTAGAATATAATAGACCAGCATCACCCAGGCGAAATGGGGGCGTTTTTTCAGCACCTGATAAAGTAGAAATGCGATGAAAATGCTGTGGCATACGGAGATCAGCGGCGCTTCAATTGGGCGCCTGACGCAACCGTTATAGACCGCCAGATAAATATTAAACACCAACTGGGCATAGATAGTATAGATATACCAGCCATAGATGATTTTGAGTTTTTTGGGGGTTGGCGGGGTTGGGCAATAATCCGTTATCATTGGAGCCTCCAGAGCTGGCTAGCGTTATACCACCTAAAAACTAAATGAAATTTAAACGCCAAACAGACTTTATTTTACCCCTGACCTGGAACTAAGCCGCATTCGCCAGGTTTGTTGAACACGGCAACATGCAAGGTGTTTTTATGTGGTTAATAATGGTAATTCATTGATATGAAAGATTATAAAAGCGATAACTCCGCAATATATCTGCTGATTATCACTCTGGGACTCTATTTTTTCCTGCCACCGGCGCTGGTCGCTTTCTTCTTTGATTGGTTAAACCTCAACCCCTTTAGCATTATTCGCTTCTGGCATTTTAATCCGTTTTCCGCCGATCGCGGTATCCCCCTCTATCAAACCTTTATATACATATTAACCTTATGGGTTATAGCGAATATCCTGCTGGTGCTTATTTTGCTGTTGGCTCGGCGTCTCTATGCCCGGTTAGTCAGAAGAACTTGTTGAGCACGGGCACCAGGTAGATCAAATTGCTTCCAGTTGGTATGCCAGCCAAATGCTGGCATTAGTTTGATGACCAACACCCGAAGTTTCCGCAATCAGCCCAGGGTTTCTGCCTACGGCCAGTTAGTTCGCCTGCTGAAAAAGTATCCTCATGCTTGTAATCCCTTATCGATAAAGATAATAATTATCATTAATATTTCCTTTCTTTACATACAGCACACCGATAGAACTTTTGCGCTTTTGTCAGCCAGCGCTGCTGATGGGGGGCGGGTCGGGGCTGACTTAATGATACTTTCCGGGGATTACCAATATGCAGATGATTTTTCCTGTCAAACGGTCGCGTGTTTTGTGTGCGCTCGCGATGTTCCTGCCGTTGACCTCGCTTGCCGAAGATACCCTGGTGGTTAGCGCCAGACCTGCGGATACCGCCGAGTCTGCGACTCAGGGTTACCAGGCGACCACCAGCCAAGGGGCGACCAAAACCGACCAGCCGCTGATCCTGACGGCGCAGTCTGTTTCCGTGGTGACACGCCAACAAATGAGCGACCAGAGTACCCAAACGGTTAATGATGCACTGAAATATACTCCGGGCGTTTTCACCAACTTCGCCGGCGGCGCGACACGCTATGACACCATTGCATTGCGCGGTTTCCACGGTGGGGATGTCAATAACACTTTTCTCGACGGTTTGCGCCTGTTAAGTGACGGTGGCAGCTATAATGCCTTGCAGGTTGATCCCTGGTTCCTGGAGCGTATTGACGTCATCAAGGGGCCTTCTTCCGTGATGTATGGGCAGAGCATTCCGGGCGGGCTGGTGGCCTTGACCTCCAAGCGCCCGCAGTTTGCTACACAGGGAAAGGTTAATCTTTCGGCGGGTAATAACAGCACCAAGGGCGCGGCTTTCGATGTGACCGGTCCTTTGTCGGAGCAGTGGGCTTATCGGCTGACCGGAATGACGCGCAGCAGCGATACCATGTATGACCATCAGCGCGAAGAACGCTATGCAATTTCGCCGTCATTGCTGTGGCAACCAGATGAAAATACCTCACTGTTACTGAAAGCTTACCTGCAAAAGGATCCCTCCGGCGGTTATCACAGTGCTGTACCGGCAGATGGCAGTCTCTATTCCCGCTCGGGTGACAAACTGGGGCGTGGATTTTTTGATGGTGAGAGCAGCCGTAACGTCTTCAAACGTTGGGAGCAGATTTACAGCTACGCCTTCTCACACAGTTTTAACGACGTTTGGTCATTCCGCCAGAATGCCAGCTATACCCATTCTAACGTTGAACTGCAGCAGGTTTATCAGATTGGTTGGGATCAGGATCACCAGTTACTGAACCGCTATTACAGTGGCTCGGCAACCTCACTGGACGCATTCGCCGTCGACAACCAACTGGAAGCCGATTTTGCTACCGGGCCGCTGGATCACCGAGTGATGCTGGGTCTGGATTACCAGCGTTTTCGTAATAACCTGTGGGATGAGTCTGCCGGCGCCTCTCAATTGAACCCTTATACCGGCGTGTCGGGTGGCGCGGGGTTGACCAACCTGACGCATACCGATTCCCGACGCCACTATGAACAGATGGGCGTTTATCTGCAGGATGAAATCAGCCTGCAGAACTGGTATCTGAATCTGTCTGGCCGTTTTGACCGTATGGAGGCCAAAAATGCGGGACTCAACACCGGCACCAGTGATGAACGTCGAGACGACAACTTTAGCGGCCGCGCCTCGTTGCTGTACCGCTTTGACAGCGGTTTCTCACCTTACGCCAGTTATAGCACGGCGGTGACGCCGGAAACGCTGTCCGATCAAAACGGCCATTTGCTGAAGCCGAGCACCAGCGAGCAGTACGAGGTGGGCCTGAAATATCAGCCGCCGGGCAGTTCATCAATCTACAGCATGGCACTGTATGACCTGACGCAGAATGACGTTGCCAACCGCGTGGTGCAGCAAAGTTATTATCTGCCTGCCGGAAAAGTACATTCTCAGGGGATTGAACTGGAGGCTCGCAGCAAGTTAACCGAACATCTCGATCTGATAGCGGGTTACACCTATAACAAGGTGAAGTTTAAAGATGCAATTGACGGCAACAACGGCAATACGCCGTATCTGGCGCCGGAGAAAATCGCTTCCCTGTGGGGCAAATACGCTACCTCCTACGGCGTGGATCTGGGGGCTGGGGTGCGTTATATCGGCAAGCAGTGGGCGGATAACGAAAATACGCTACGTATTCCTGCGGTGACGCTGGTGGATACTTCGATGCGAATGAATCTGGATCGGGTTAATCCATCGTTGAAAGGGGCTTATGTGCAGTTAAATGTAAGTAACCTGACCGACCGAAAATATGTCGCGGCTTGTTATGGCACCGGTTATTGCTATTGGGGGGCAGAACGCTCCGTGGTGGCGATAGTAGGGTACGATTTTTAAGGGAAGGCTCATGACTGCCCCGTTGGTTTTTGGCGGGGCGGTTTCTCAAGCGTTAGAATAAGGAGAACATCAACACTACCGGTAGGCTCAATGGCCAGGTCAGGCCAATGGTTAATGCACTGATAAAACGAATTTTAATGGTGTCCCGGCTGACCAGATAGGTAAAAATCATAGAAACTAACAGGCCAATTAAATAAAAGTATTGTGTTGCTACCCACAGCGACGACATGAAACCAATCCCAGTTGTATTTTTAAGCCTTAAATTTTAAGGGCTCAACCTCACATAATCAACGCTTATTAATTCTTTCTTTTATTAACGGTATATAACCACAGTATTTGTAGATATATACCAATTTACCGGTTTTATCAGATTGACTGGAGCGAGCGTGATTTGAAAATGTTAAGGATATGTAATATATTGGTGTCTTATAAAGCAAAATTAGGCGTTATTATGAGCTTTTGGAGAATCGTATTTACCATCATCTTGCCCCCTTTGGGTGTACTGCTGGATAAAGGGATCGGCGGGGCGTTTATCCTCAACATTATCCTGACTCTGCTCGGCTACTTCCCCGGTCTGATCCACGCATTCTGGATCCAGACCAAACAGTAATGGTTTACGGGCATATCGCCCAGGGAAGCGGTATGTTCAACCTAACGCTATCAACCCTGGTATGGGCACATGCCGGGGTTTTTATCTTTGAAGAGGCTAATGAATATTGAGGCCGTAGACAAACAACCATGAAAAAAGCATCGCCAGCAGGCCTGCGATACAAAGAATGGAGATCATTTCCTTCACTGAATAATTCCCTTTTGATTTCGTCGAAATTACTTCTCTTTGTTTTTACGTTGGATTTTAGATCGTAATAGGTAAAAATCCTAGTTTTAATGTGGTGGTGTTACTGATTCGTAGACTTATGTACACGGAAATCTGGCAGAGCAGCTGGGCCGAATGGAACGTCAGAAGGGATATGGCGGAGGGTTATATTCGTAGCTATTGCTGCTGTTGATGTGAACTATATGCAACGGAGCATATAAGGCGTTTTGGCTTGGTGCGGATGGCGCTGGAAGCATGGCTATGTTGACTATCGGGTCTGGCGTAACGGCTCCGCGTGGTTAAAGAGGGAATTTGTGATGAATGCAAAACCTACAGTAGTCCTGGTTCATGGATTTTGGGGTGGTGCCGCCCACTGGGCAAAGTCATTACCGAATTGTCGCATAAAGGATATCACTCGATTCATGCCGTAGAGATGCCGCTGACATCGCTGGCCAGCACCTTCGGCAATGAGATAACAGAACCGGCCTGGAAACACAAACCTTCCTGGTATCAAATTTCCAGCAATGACCGAATGATTGCACCGGAAAATCAACGATATATGTCGGAGCGGTTGAAAGCTAAGTTGGGGCTGATTGCGACCCAGCAGGCTACCAGATTGCCACTGGAGCAGATCCAGTTGTCCAGGGGGGGGACCATCGCTATTAGCCTGGAACCGGCTGGCGGCTCGCCAACCGGACAACCGACGGGACCGGTACTGTACAGTGGGCTGTTAGCCTCGTTGTAATGGCCTATAGCGTTAAACCGACTTACGATGTTCGGCAGCATGCATCGCCAGATAGGTTTTGAGATTATCGTCACTAATCCCCAGAGTCGATAAAATCTCGGCCATAAAGCTGACTGGAGCGCTACCGGGGGCGGTGATCACGCGCCGATCGGCCACGGCGTAAGGCACATCCTGATAGTTCGCAGCCCCACGATAATTAAGTTGCGACAGGTTTTCCGGCGAATTGGAAGTATGGCGGAGGTTATCTAGTACACCCGCTTGTGCCAATACGCGGGTTCCATCGCAAATACCGGCGACAACGATGTTTTTCTCATATGCCTGTGCAACCAGCTCGATGATATTGGGTGCTTGTTCTGTTTGCCATGCGGTGCCGCCACAAACGATCAGCAGGTCGATTTCATCCAGTTGGATGGACTCAATTGACAACTGCGGAGTCACCAGCATGCCGCTGGAAGAGGTAACCTGAAGCCCCTTGGGTGAGGCAAAACGGGCGTCGAAGTCATAATAACCACGGCCGGTGGAGTTGATCAGTGCGGTTTCCCAGTCGGAGAAATTCTCGGTAAGAATGGTGATAACTCGTGTCATTGGCGCGTATTTCCTTGTGCATTTGGTCATGGGCGTGGAGATTTTCTCCCGCAGGAATACCCAGTTTAAGGGTGAGCACTGCCAATTTCTGTCAGTAGAGTTTGCGACCGATCATTGTGTTCAATAGCACGGTTGATATCAAAAAAATCCCGCACAGCGGCGGGATTAAGGGATGATAGCGACAAACTGGATGTTGTTCTGATTATGCGGTGTTGTGTGTTTCCAGACCACGACAGTAGCGCACCTGAATTTCGACGACAAGACGAAAAACTGCAATAGCGCAGGTATCAGAATATCCTCATAAGAAACTGAAATTGTTTGTTAAATGGTTAACTCAATGGAAAGGGGCATAGCCTGATAGCGATTATTGAGCCACTTCCTTGTGGAGAGGCGTCCTAGCGTCGTTTCCGCTTGGTGTTGAAAGTAGTTCCCCTTTTTTGCCGCAAATACGTGACAAAGGAAAATACGACAACTGCGATCAAAACGACGATGATTGCAACGGGAAGTAATTCCATAGCACTCACCTGATATGGCAATTCGGCATCCCATTAAATAGGAATTTTCCTAATTCGCGCAATAAGCATTGCGTTAGGGAAGCGTAATTAGGAATTACCTTAGTTGTTGCCCCTCAGGTTCTCTTAAGGAGAAAAAAACCATTAAACGAACAGTAACTTACGGCTTTATCTGAGCGGCAGGGAAGGCTGGAGGGGGATTTAATTGAGAGCGGCGTTAGGTAAATCTGAGTTAAAACTTTCCAGTGGCAGTTTTGATCATCTTTATAAAAGAAAACGGCCGATTAGTCTGATTAACCGGCCGTGGGTAAAGATGTTATTTATGCTGTCTGCTTGTGAAAAAGCTCGCGGAACACCGGATAGATATCGTCCGGCTCGCGGATATGTTGCATGGCAAAATTTTCGAATTTCGCCTGCAGATCTTCATACTCACGCCACAGTGTTTGATGGGCACGGCGGGTGATTTCAATGTAGCTATAGTAACGCACCATCGGCAGCAGCTTCTTCGCCAGCAGTTCGTGACACAGCGGTGAGTCATCGGCCCAGTTGTCGCCATCCGACGCCTGTGCGGCGTAGATATTCCATTGTGCCGGGTCGTAACGCTCTTCAACCACTTCATTCATCAGTTTCAGCGCGCTGGAAACTATGGTGCCGCCAGTTTCCTGCGAGTAGAAGAACTCCTGTTCATCCACTTCCTTCGCCTGGGTATGGTGACGGATGTACACCACGTCGACGTTTTTATAGGTTCTGCTTAGGAACAGATAGAGCAGAATATAGAAACGTTTGGCCATGTCTTTGGTGGCCTGATCCATCGAGCCGGAAACGTCCATCAGGCAGAACATCACCGCCTGGCTGGAGGGTTCGGGCCGACGCTCATAGTTCTTGTAACGTAAGTCGAAGGTGTCGATAAAAGGCACGCTTTCGATTTTTTTGCGCAGCTCGGCAATTTCCTTCCGCAGCCGTTCCTCTTCCAGCAGTTGCACCGGTTCGGTGTTTTCCATCTGGGTGAGTTCGTCTTCCAACTCATGCAAGGCGCGCCGTTTACCGGCGGTCATGGCGGTTCGTCTCGCCAGTGAATTTTGCAGCGAACGTACTACGCTGATGTTAGCCGGCACGCCGTTGGCAGTGTAACCGGCTCTATGGGTCTTGTACTCGGTGAGCTGCTTGTACTGATTCTTTTTCAGGTTTGGCAGCGCCAGATCCTCAAACAGCAGGTCGAGATATTCGTCCTTGGAGATCTGGAAAACGAATTCGTCCTCGCCTTCGCCGTCCTGGCTGGCGTTACCCTGGCCGCCACCACCGCCGCCGCCGCCCTGTGGGCGTTCAACGCGGTCATTCTGGACAAAGTGGTCATTACCGGGATGAACGCGGTGGCGTGTGCCACCGCGACCCTGATGGAACATCGGTTCGTTGATATCGCCAGTAGGGATCGAGACTGACTCCCCGCTGTCTACGTCGGTGACCGAACGCTTGTTGATGGCTTCGGCAATCGACTGTTTGATTTGCGACTTGTAACGACGCAAGAAGCGCTGGCGGTTCACCATGCTCTTGTTTTTACCGTTCAGCCGTCGGTCAATAAAATAAGCCATACTTCCCCCAAACGACGCTGCCAACTTTCTACGCCATCTCCATGACGCTAATTCTCATTAGACGTTATGAAGACTTTCTGACCCGCAGATACCATTCACACAGCAAGCGAACTTGTTTGCGGGTGTAGCCTTTTTCCATCATGCGATCGACGAAGTCGTCGTGTTTCTTCTGCTCGTCCGTTGAGGTTTTAGCGTTAAACGAAATGACCGGCAGCAACTCTTCGGTGTTCGAGAACATTTTCTTCTCGATCACGGTACGCAGCTTCTCATAGCTGGTCCAGTTAGGGTTGCGGCCACTGTTATTAGCCCGCGCGCGCAGCACGAAGTTGACTATTTCGTTGCGGAAATCTTTCGGGTTGCTGATGCCGGCCGGCTTCTCGATTTTTTCCAGTTCGGCGTTCAGAGATTCGCGATCGAACAGTTGGCCGGTGTCTGGATCACGGTACTCTTGATCCTGGATCCAGAAATCTGCATAGGTCACGTAGCGGTCAAAAATGTTCTGCCCGTATTCTGAGTAAGATTCCAGATAAGCCGTCTGGATCTCTTTGCCGATAAACTCGGCGTATTTCGGGATCAGGTAGCCTTTCAGGTGTTCCAGATATTTCTCTGATTGATCCTGAGGGAACTGCTCACGTTCGATCTGCTGTTCCAGCACGTAGAACAGGTGTACCGGGTTAGCGGCGACCTCTGCGTGATCGAAGTTGAACACCCTTGAGAGAATTTTAAACGCGAAACGGGTAGACAGGCCGTTCATGCCTTCATCGACCCCGGCATAGTCACGGTATTCCTGATACGACTTGGCTTTGGGATCGGTGTCCTTCAGGCTTTCACCGTCATAAACGCGCATTTTCGAGTAAATGCTCGAGTTTTCCGGCTCTTTCATGCGAGAGAGCACGGTAAAGCGGGCCAGCGTTTCCAGAGTACCAGGGGCGCATGGCGCATGGGTCAGCTCACTGTGATCCAGCAGCTTGTCGTAGATTTTTATCTCTTCCGAAACCCGCAGGCAGTAAGGCACTTTGACAATGTAAACACGGTCGAGGAAAGCCTCGTTGTTTTTGTTGTTACGGAAAGTCACCCATTCTGATTCGTTGGAGTGAGCCAGGATAATGCCGCTGAACGGCAGAGCGGAAATCCCCTCTGTCCCGTTGTAGTTACCTTCCTGGGTGGCGGTCAGCAGAGGGTGCAGCACCTTGATTGGCGCTTTAAACATCTCTACGAACTCCATTATCCCCTGGTTGGCGCGGCACAGCGCACCGGAATAACCATAGGCGTCCGGATCGTTTTGCGCGTGATTCTCCAGCTTGCGGATATCGACCTTACCGACCAGCGCAGAGATATCCTGGTTGTTCTCATCGCCCGGTTCGGTTTTGGCGATGGCAATCTGTTCCAGAATAGAAGGGCGTACTTTGACTACTTTGAATTTGGTGATATCGCCGCCAAACTCATGCAGGCGTTTGGCCGCCCACGGCGACATGATAGTACCGAGGTAGCGATTCGGGATGTTATATTCTTTTTCCAGAATATTGGCATCTTCCTGCGGGTTGAACAGGCACAGCGGGTGGTCGTTAACCGGGCTGCGTTCACCGTTGGCGCTCAGGGTGTAAATCGGCACCAGCTGCATCAGCGCTTTCAGGCGTTCCGCCAGCGATGATTTCCCGCCGCCCACCGGGCCCAACAGGTAAAGGATTTGTTTCTTCTCTTCGAGGCCCTGCGCGGCATGTTTCAGGTAAGAGACTATCTGCTCGATAGCTTCCTCCATGCCGTAGAACTCTTCGAATGCCGGATAGCGTGCGATCACGCGGTTGGAGAACAGGCGAGACATGCGTGACTCAAGCGCAGTGTCGACCATTACTGGTTCACCGATAGCCATCAGCAGACGTTCGGCCGCATTGGCATATGCACTGCGATCTTGCCGGCAAATGGTAAGAAAGTCCTGCAGTGTGAACTCTTCGTCCTTGGCAGCTTCGTAGCGCTGGCGATAGTGGTCAAATATGTTCATGGCGATGCCCGTCCTTTCGTTATTAGCACAGGTTAAAGGGAGCTGGTGATAGTGTTTTGGCTCCCGAAAGAAGACGTTATCCCTGAGTACAGCAACTCGTATGCCAACTTGGTGCGCTTATTATCGCGAGTTGCGCTGTATTGCCACTGGCTCAGGATTTACTCATCTTCTGATTTAAGCTTAGTTTGCATACCAGAAAATTTCCTGTGTGGTAAAAAGCTTTTTTTAAGTCATATCAATGACTCAGTTATTACAGGGATAACCAAATGCCTTGTCTGGCGCGGCCTGCGGCAAAAAACGTCATGGTTCTGCCATGATTAATTCATATTTAGGTTCTAAGTTATTCGATCTTGGCCGTTTTCTATTGTAAAGATTCAGCGCGTCACGAAATTCTCACATAAACTAAGCACGCAATTAACTCTGTTATTTATGGAAAAAGAACCAGTGAAGATTTTTAAACTCAAAACGCTAGCAATTATCGCTTCCGCAATGGTTTGTGCGCAAAGTGCTCAGGCAGGAACTTGGTCACTCGGTGCTTCCGCGCTGGTTAGCCCGGATCCGTATCGTGGCTATCAGGAGCGCGTGTATCCGGTACCCGTCATTAACTATGAAGGTGACGACTTCTACTTCCGTACGTTGACCGCTGGTTATTACCTGTGGAAAGATCAGCAAAACCAACTGAGTCTGATGGGCTACTTTTCACCGCTGGGCTATCGTCCGGGTGACAGCGACGACGACCGTATGAAGCAGTTGAACAAGCGTCGCGGTACGCTGATGGCCGGTCTGGCCTATTCGCATTTTGCTGAGTGGGGCATTCTGCGTACCACCTTTACCGGTGATACGTTAGACTACAGCAACGGTATGGTGGGTGATTTCGCCTATCTGTACAAATTTGATCTGGGCGATATCACCCTGGTACCTGGTGCGGGTGTGACGTGGAGCAGCAAGAACCAGAACAAATACTACTATGGCATCAGCGAAAACGAGTCCCGCCGCAGCGGCCTGGACAGCTACACGCCGAGCGATAGCTGGGCACCTTATGTTGAGCTGAGTGCCAACTATAAGATTAACAAAGACTGGGACGCATTCTTCCTCGGGCGTTATATCAGCCTGTCCAGCGAAGTAAAAGACAGCCCAATGGTGGATAAATCTTACACCGGGGTGTTGATGACGGGTGTGAAATACACCTTCTAATCGAGGGTTGCACCAGTATCGGGCAATGTATGTATCATAAAGGGGCGCTAGCGCCCCTTTATGTTGCTGACAAAGCAGGAAAAAGCGTGGTTTTTCCTGCTTTGTGGTGAGCAGCCGAAAATCAATGAATTGATTTTCCTGATTTTTATTTATCGGCCTCTACTCGCTCTGGGCAGGAATGAGGTTTGTCATCAGTCTGAAGGGGCGCTAGCGCCCCTTTTGCACATCTGTAGTGCGCAGTTACTGGGCGGCGATGTTTGCCGCCCTTAACGGGATCAGGCGTTGTTACGAATACGGAAGGTCACGGCCAGTCGAGCCGGCTGTTCACCGGCTGCCACCAGGGGCTTACTTACGCGACCGGTTTCCACACAAACCATGGTTTTATAACCGTCATTCGGCATATCCGCCATGCTGCAAGAAAGCTCCACGCCGGGGTTCCAGGCAATAACGTCACTCATATGATGGTGATGAACCTCAATGGTGCGCTTTAATGATGCATCCTTGATCAGGCTGAAGGCGTCCGGTTGGGTATAAACCCGGTCGGTCTGACCGACGAAGGTCACGTCACCCACCTGACGAGCCTGTGCGCCGGCGGCCACTTTATCAATGTAAGGTTCGCCGAGGCCCGCTACCTTGACCTGCGCAATATCACCAATCTGGAAGTAAGTGTGCAGGGCTGCGGTCGCTTGATAGTCACCGTGGGATTCCAGCTCGATTTCACATTCCTCACCCAGTTTGAAACGGGCGATCAGCGTGAAGGCATGTGGCCACAGGCTGCGGGTCTGCTCGTTGTCTTTCAGCGTGAAGGTCAGAATAACGCCGTTGTCGTCTTCATCATGCGCCGTCAGAGTCCACGGCTGATTGCGTGCGAAACCGTGAGAAGGTTTTGCCACTGGGCCAAACCAGGGCCAGCAGACAGGCACGCCGCCACGGATGGCATTGCCTTTTTTAAACGGTGTATTGTTGCTCAGCCAAATAACCGGTTTTTCACCGCTAGGTTGCCAGGCCAACAGATGCGCACCTTGAAGTGAGATAGCTGCGCGTACTTTCGGATGGGAAACCACTACGACAGGCAGTTCGTCGAGCTTGCGCTGACTGATAAAAGGGGAAATTTGTTCGGTAACGGGTAGGGTGAAAATCTTTTCGTTCATCGGGTTGCCTTTTGTACGCCGTAGAAACAAAAAAAGGGCGACAAAAATGTCACCCTCATCATCAGCTTAACATCAATCCATTATTTGGAGATGTGAGCGATCAGATCCAGAACCTTGTTGGAATAGCCAGTTTCGTTGTCGTACCAAGAAACCAGTTTCACGAAGGTGTCGCTCAGAGCGATACCGGCTTTGGCATCGAATACGGAAGTCAGAGTTTCGCCGTTGAAATCGGTAGAAACTACTTCGTCTTCGGTGTAGCCCAGAACGCCTTTCAGCTCGCCTTCAGAAGCCGCTTTGATAGCAGCACAGATTTCTTTGTAAGAAGCTGGTTTTGCCAGGCGAGCAGTCAGGTCAACCACAGACACGTTCGGAGTTGGAACGCGGAACGCCATACCGGTCAGTTTGCCGTTCAGTTCTGGGATAACTTTACCTACTGCTTTCGCAGCACCGGTAGAAGAAGGGATGATGTTCTGGGATGCGCCGCGGCCGCCGCGCCAGTCTTTGTGAGACGGGCCATCAACAGTTTTCTGAGTTGCGGTAGTTGCATGCACAGTGGTCATCAGAGCTTCAACGATACCGAACTTGTCGTTGATAACTTTAGCCAGTGGTGCCAAGCAGTTGGTAGTACAAGAAGCGTTAGAAACGATTTCCTGACCAGCGTAAGATTTGTGGTTAACACCCATAACGAACATTGGGGTGTCGTCTTTGGATGGGCCAGTCAGAACAACTTTCTTAGCGCCTGCAGCAATGTGTTTACGTGCAGTTTCGTCAGTCAGGAACAAGCCAGTTGCTTCAGCAACGACGTCAACGTTGACTTCGTTCCACTTCAGGTTAGCCGGATCTCTTTCTGAGGTACAACGGATGGTTTTACCGTTAACAACCAGGTGGCCGTCTTTAACTTCTACAGTGCCGTTGAAGCGGCCGTGAGTAGAGTCATATTTCAGCATGTAAGCCATGTACTCTGCGTCTAACAAGTCGTTGATTGCAACGATTTCGATGTCAGAACGTTCTTGAGCAGCACGAAAAACAATGCGACCGATACGGCCAAAACCGTTGATACCTACTTTGATAGTCATATATTCCACCAGCTATTTGTTAGTGAATAAAAGGTTGCCTGTAAAATTACAAAAACCTTACCAAGCGTCAAGCGGAATCGTGTCAATTCTTGCTGCAAATCAAACCTGGAAGCCGGGTTTGAGTGCTTATTGCACATTCCGTTTGCGTTCGGCCTCATCCGTTATATGGGGTCAAACCGCTAAGTATAAAGTCAGCCCGTGCAAGATATGTGATCGGCATCACATATCATCGTGGCGTGACCTTTATGGGCTACAGTTTAGGCCAAAAAGCGCTGCAGTGTTGTTAATTTTTTGTTATTATTACTCATTGTTTTCGTTGACATTATCCACATTCAGAGAAACGCACAAATGGCTAAAAAGACACCCCCTGAGCATCCGGCCACGGAACTGAATGAAATCCAACGTTATGTGACTCAGGAACGTGGTACCGAAGCGCCGTATTCCGGCAAATTGCTGCACAACAAACGTGAGGGCGTGTACCATTGCCTGTGCTGCAACCATCCGCTGTTTTACTCCGACAGCAAGTATGACTCCGGTTGCGGCTGGCCAAGTTTCTATCAGCCGGTTTCCGACGATGCTATTCGTTATCTTGATGATAATACGCATAATATGCATCGCGTTGAGATCCGCTGTGGGCATTGCGACGCCCACCTGGGGCATGTCTTCCCCGATGGGCCACAGCCTACCGGCGAGCGTTTTTGCGTTAACTCCGCGTCGCTGAGCTTTACCGACGGTGAGAATGGCGAAAAAACGGCCGGCTGACGGATTATTCAGTGAGAAAAATCGATTCAGCTAATTATTCTTCCACGAGTGAGGAGATGCTCTGATGGACGTAAAAGATCTGATTGCCGCCATGACGCCGGAAATCTATCAGCGACTGGTACTGGCCGTTGAGTTGGGCAAGTGGCCGGACGGTGTGGCGCTGACGCCGGAGCAGAAAGAAAACAGTCTGCAAGCGGTGATGCTGTGGCAGTCATTACACAACGCTGACCCGCAGCACATGAGTATTGGCACTGACGGGCAGATAGTGATGAAGAGTAAGCAGGAGCTGAAACAGCAGTTCATTGCTGAACCGCTGGTCAAGTTAAAGCCACAGTAAATTTGACAGCTGGGCGATGCTCGCATCGCCCGTTGAATTACCGTTTCGCGCCGTTAATCCCCAGTGATTCCGCCAGTTGATGCGCCAGGCGGTTATTGTCGTCAGCGCCATATTCCCAGAACATCGCACCGCCCAATCCCTTGCTTTTGATGTAGTCAGCCTTGAGTTCAACCGAACGCGGGTTCTCGTAGGAAATAGCGAACAGCGGTTTGCCCTCGGCGGATTTCATAGTCAGGTAGGGCACCTGGGCGTCATTGTCCCAATGGGCGGTGAAACGCTGTTGTGGATCGTTTAGCAGCTTGCTGACGATATCGTTGTATTTGAAATAGCTGTCCTTGGTCAGATCCAACCCCATAGCCTTGAACACGGCCGTTTCGCGTGCGGTGAAGTAGGGCTGGGAGACCGGGTTTTTGGCCGCGTCCGCTTTGTCCCAATCGATGCCCGGCTCGGTCGCCCGTTTTGGCACCCGGCCATAGAAACCAATCCCCAGGTTCAACTGAGCCGGCTTTAACCCGGCGGCCAGATAGTTATCCACCACAAAATTGGCGCTGTAACGATCGGCAGCGGCGACGGTTGGCCACTGTTTGGAGTCATACAGATTGGAGTTGAAGTATTGGGTGCCGTACGCCATGTCGTAAGTCATCAGGTTGATGTAGTCGAGGTAGGGCGCAATGCCTTTAACATCAACCCATTCCTGCGGGCTTTTCACGTTGGCCCCGACGGCGATGGTCAGCAACTTGCCTTTATCCAGCGCTTTATGCAGTTCCGCCAGCAACAGCGTGAAGTTGGCACGATCCGCCGGTTGGCTTTCAACCAGCCCCCAGGCACCGTTAACCGGGTATTCCCAGTCGAGATCGATGCCGTCCAAATGATATTGCTTGATGACCTGCTGCACCGAGCGGATAAACACCGCCCGGCTTTCCGCTGTGGCGGCCGCGCCGGAGAACCCGCGCGCGCCCCAACCACCGACGGACAGCAATACTCTCAGCTCCGGGTTCTGTTTACGCAGTATCGGCAACAGTTGCAAATCTGCCTTCACCTTGGGTGACAGATAAATTTGGTGCAGGCGGGACGGATCTTTTAACGCCGGGTTGGTTTCCTGTTTCTCGTCGTTGTAGATAAGACCGAAAGAATAATTGAGGTGGGTAATTTGTGTGACGTCGAGCTTGTTGATATCGCCGCCAGGACCGGCGGTAACATCACCGCCGCCGTTGAAATAACCGACGGAAAGGTAAGAGGCGGCATGAGCCATGCCGGCACCAGCCATACCAAGCTGCACCGCTACCAGTAAAGGCAGCAGTTTACGTGTTAATACCATGTCATCTCCTTTGGTCGGCAAAGCCGACCGAAACCGCCTGAGGCGGTAACATAAAGCCGGGCTCAATGGGCCCCGGATGCGTATAACTTACTGATGCCAATGCATCAGCGGTCATAACAGCAAAAGTGCCGCACGCGAACAAGATGTAATCACAGGAGAATGGTTGGAATGTGAGCGATGTCGAGATTTGGGCCAGAGGAAGGAAAGGGCGCAAAAAGCGCCCAATGGCATCAGCGGTCGATGAATTGTGACAGGGTAACTAATTGTGCCCCGGCCTGTTGCATTACCCGAAGGGCTTCCTGACTGTCGCCAGGCTGCAAATTAACCCCGCGGCAGCCGTCGGTAATCACCGTAGTTTTGTAGCCAAGCTCCAGCGCATCCAGAACGCTGAATTTTACGCAGTAGTCGGTTGCTAACCCCATAATCGCCAGATGGCTAATGTTCTGCGCTTTCAGCCAGCTGTCTAACTCAGTGTGCGAGCGGTGACCGTTGTCGAAGAAGGCGCTGTAGCTGTCGATAGCCGTATTTTGCCCTTTACGGAACACTGCGATAATCTCCCGTTGGTGCAATTGCCGATGAAACTCAGCGCCCTGGCTTTCCTGTACGCAGTGCACCGGCCACCAAACCTGCGGCAACCCTTCCAGCTCACCCAGGGTGCCCACCGGCGCGTTGGCGTTTACCGCAAAGCTGCGGTGATTGGCGGGGTGCCAGTCCTGGCTGGCGACCACCGGTTCACCGCGTGCGTTGCAGGCCGCTATGGCCTGATTGGCAACGCTAATAACGGCATCACCTTCGGTCACCGCCAATGCGCCGCCGGGGCAAAAGTCGTTTTGCAAATCGATAAGCAACAGGGCTGTTTTCATTGCGACTCCGTGGTGTATGGGTTAACCGTTAATGCTTAACTCGCCGCGCAGATCCTGTTGCATCTGGCTGCGGATTTGTTCTGGCGTCAGAGGTTGGCTCAGCAGGTAATGCAGCTTGGTCAATGCGGCCTCGACCGTCATATCAAACCCACTGATGACGCCGGCATGGGCCAGCGCATTACCGGTGGCGTAGCCTTCCATATTGACACGCCCGGAGATGCACTGCGTCAGGTTTACCACCACAATGCCGCGTTCAGAGGCATCGCGCAATTCATCCACCAGCTCTGCTTTTTGCGGTGCGTTGCCTACGCCGTAAGAGCGCAGGATCAAGGCTTTCACCGGCTGCAGCAGGAAATTGCGCACTACCGCGCCGGAGATACCTGGGTAAATGGTCACCACACCGATCGGTTGCGGCGTAATGTCATGCACCTTGAGTTCGCCAGTGCAGACCGGGCTGTCGATGCCGTTCTGGCGGCGAATATGAATACCGGCCTCCAGCAACGGCGGCAGATTGGGTGAAGCAAAGGCGTCGAAACCGTCAGCATGCGCCTTGGTGGTACGGTTGCCGCGGAACAGTTTGTTATTGAAGAACAGGCTGACTTCATTCACTGGATGGTTGGCCGCCAGATATAGCGCGTTCAGCAGGTTGGTCTGGCCATCGGAGCGCAGTTCCGCCAGTGGGATCTGAGAACCGGTAACAATCACCGGCTTGGCCAGGTTTTCCAGCATGAACGAAAGCGCCGAGGCGGTGAACGCCATGGTGTCGGTACCGTGCAGGATCACGAAGCCGTCATAGCGGTCATAGTTCAGTTTGATATCGTCGGCGATATGCTGCCAGTCTTCCGGCGTCATGTCAGAGGAGTCGATCAGCGGCGCATATTCATGAATGGTGAAGTCCGGCATTTCCGGCCGGTGGAATTCCGGCATCAGGGCCAGTTGCCGTTGCAGGTGGCCAGAGACTGGAATATAGCCGTGCTCAGAACGCTGCATACCGATGGTCCCGCCAGTGTAGGCGACGTAAATCGATTTCTTTTTCATAGTGATTGTTTTAACAGAAATAAGATGGGCTGAATTATAGGGGGATAAACGCAGAAAAAAAGCCCGACGGGTGCCGGGCTGAGGATTAATTTGTTAGCGGACTTCTCCGCAGGTCAAACAGATGGCATAGCGGTTTTGCGGGTCGTTCAGGTTATTGAACAAACCTGGCTGCTCTTTGACCGCCATGGCCACTGATGCCAAGGGTGCAGGCAGCATCGACTGGATGGCTGCTGGCAGCATGGCGTGAATGGAAACGCCAAATTGGCTGAGCACCATGTCGGTCAGGCTTGGCGTATCGACAAACCAGTTAAGCTGCCACTGTTTCAATTGCGCCAGTTCGGCGGCTTTCTTCACCGCGTCGTCGAAGTCACCCAACTGATCGACCAGACCATTGGTCTTGGCGTCGCTGCCCAGCCATACGTGACCCTGAGCAATCTGATCAACCTGCTGCGGTGTCATTTTGCGCGACTTGGCGACCAGGTCGATAAAGTTTTGATAACCTTTCTCGATGTTCAACTGCATCATCTGCGAGAACTCAGGTGGCAGTGCCTTGGTGACCGCCAGATCCGCCAGCGGCGAGGTTGCCACACCGTCGGTATGTACGCCGATGCTGTCCAGCGTCTGCTCGTAGGTGTTAATCACCCCGAAGATGCCAATGGAACCGGTGAGGGTGCTTGGGCTGGCGATGATGTAATCCGCCGGTGTAGAGACCCAATAGCCGCCTGAGGCCGCCATGCTACCCATGGAAACCACCACAGGTTTGCCGGCGGCACGTACCGCGGCCAACTCGGAGCGGATCACTTCCGAGGCACTGACGCTGCCCCCTGGGCTGTTGACCCGGAAAATCACCGCCTTGATAGCCGGATCCAGTCGCGCCTGACGCAGTTCTGCGGCAGTGGTATCGCCGCCAACGGTGCCTGGTGTTTGCGGGCCGTCCATGATCGCGCCGTTAGCGAAGATCACGGCGATTTTACCGCCTTGACCCGTCGTCGGCTTCGGCTGGTAGTCGTAGATACTGGTAGCGTTGAAATCATTGGCCTGTTTGTCCCAACCGAAAGTCTTGATCAGTTGGTTTTCGATAACGGTGCGCGACGCTAGTTCATCGACCAGTTTGTTATCCAGCGCATACTTCGCCGTATCCCCCCCAGCAGCCTGCATACCGCTCAGCACGCCTGCGGCCCCTGGGAACAGCTGTTGCGCCGTGATCTGGCGGTTAGCCGCTATGGTATCCAGATAGTTCTGCCACAATCCGCCAATCCAGCGGCTGTCTGCCTCACGGGCGGCCGGTGACATATCGTCACGGATCAAGGGTTCCACGGCGGATTTATAGGTACCGACGCGGAAGATGTTGGTGGTGACCTTGAGTTTTTCCAACAAAGATTTGTAGTAAAGGTTGTTGGTGGCGAAACCGTGCAGGTCGACCGCACCCTGAGGTGACAGGTAAACCTTGTTGGCGTAGCTGGCCAGATAATATTGTGTCTGGTTATAGCTGTCGCCAATGGCAAAGATCGGTTTGCCACTGTCACGGAATTCACGCAGCGCCTTGCCGATGTACTGCAGCGAAGGCTGATCGGCACCGGCAAAGTCATTCAACTGCAATACCATGCCGGTAATGTTTTTGTCGTCTTTGGCTTTGCGGATGCTGTCAACCAAGTCAAACAGGGAGTTTTCCTGCAGGCGGTTGCTGGAAGCGCCCAACAGTTCACGACCCCATTGGCGAACCTTGTTGTTCATCGACGGTTGGTCAACCACCACGCCGCTCAGGTCAACCAGCAACGCACCGCGGGTAGGGACGGCAGGGGTGGTAGCACTCTGGAATGAAAGATAGATGCCAACCCCAACCAGGATCAACAACACCAGGAACAAATTGAGGATCAGTTCCCTGATAAAGTTCAGCAGACGCCATGTCCACCTGAAAACGCCGGCAATGATTTGCCACAATGTGCGCATGTGCTCTCCAGCAAGAGTCGAGAATGTTCCGCTATCCTAATGAGCGGCCAAAGAAATGTCAGCTTTAAATAGTGGGTCACAGAGGCTAATGCCGAGGCTGTCACTCGCCGTTTAGCTATGTTACCGTGATTTGAATGAAAATTGTTATCAGGAGTTTACGATGGATGCACTGGAACTTTTACTGAATCGCCGCTCTGCGTCACGCCTCGTGGCCCCTGCGCCGACGGGTGAGGCGCGTCAGAATATCATCAGCGCGGGCCTGCGAGCGCCCGATCATGGTGCCTTGCAGCCATGGCGTTTTGTGATGATCGAAAACCAGGGTCTGGAGCGTTTTAGCCAATTGTTACAAGCTGCTGCAAAGCAGGACGAAATGGATGAAGCCGCGTTAGAAAAGGCGACAAAAGCGCCATTCCGCGCCCCGCTGATTATCACCGTGGTAGCCCATTGCACCGAAGAAACCAAGGTTCCGCGCTGGGAACAGGTGGTTTCTGCCGGTTGTGCGGTCCAGGCGATGCAGATGGCTGCACTGGCGCAGGGCTTCAACGGTATTTGGCGCACCGGCGCTTGGACCGAGCACCCACTGGTTCGTGAAGCCTTTGGCTGTCGCGAGCAGGACGAAATTGTCGGTTTCCTGTATTTGGGTACCCCACAGTTAAAAGCTTCTACCAAAGTGATCGCCCCAGACAGCACGCCTTTCGTCAGCTATTTCTGATCCCACCGGCGGGATTGCGGCAAAAATGTGCTAAATCCCACCATTCTGTGTTGTTTATGAGCAGGCTGTTCGGTTATCGGCAGCCCGCTCTTACCAATCCCGTCGGCAAGCGCTACCCTATGATATCTTGAATGCCGTTAACCGAAGGGAGTGGTATATGACATCGCCAGCGATCCGTTTAACCCAGTACAGCCATGGCGCCGGCTGCGGTTGTAAAATCTCACCGAAAGTTCTCGAAACTATTCTGCACAGCGAGCGGGAGAAATTTGTCGATCCGCGCTTGCTGGTCGGTAATGAAACCCGTGACGATGCGGCGGTGTATGATATCGGCAACGGCGTGGGCATTATCAGTACCACCGACTTCTTTATGCCGATCGTCGATAACCCGTTCGATTTCGGTCGCATCGCCGCCACCAACGCCATCAGCGACGTGTATGCCATGGGGGGGAAACCAATCATGGCGATTGCCATTCTGGGCTGGCCGATTGCCACGCTGCCGGCGGAAGTGGCGCAGCAGGTGATCGACGGTGGGCGTTATGCTTGCCAGCAGGCGGGTATCGCCCTGGCGGGGGGCCATTCTATTGATGCGCCGGAACCTATTTTTGGCCTGGCAGTGACTGGCATCGTCAATACCGAACGGGTAAAGAAAAACAGCGCGGCACAGGCCGGTGCCAAATTGTACCTGACCAAGCCGTTGGGCATTGGCGTGCTGACCACCGCCGAGAAGAAAAGCAAATTGTTGCCAGAGCATGAAGGCCTGGCGACCGAAGTGATGTGCCAACTGAATAAACCGGGCACGGATTTTGCCGAAGTCGAAGGTGTGACGGCGATGACCGATGTCACCGGCTTCGGTCTGCTGGGCCATCTGAGCGAAGTTTGCCAGGGTTCAGGGCTGCAGGCGACGCTATGGTTTGATCAGGTCCCTAAACTGCCTGACATCGAGCGTTATATTGCCGAAGGCTGCGTACCCGGCGGTACCGGGCGCAACTTTGAGAGTTACGGCCATCTGGTTGGTGAAATGACCGACCTGCAGCGCCAATTGCTGTGCGATCCGCAGACCTCCGGCGGCTTGCTACTGGCAGTACTGCCTGAAGCGGAGCAGCAGGTGCAGGCGATTGCCGAGCGCCACGGCATTCAACTCCAGGCTATCGGTGAACTGCATGCGGTCGTGCCGGGCAAGCCGTTGATCGAGGTTGTCTAGTGTTAGCTACCAGGGAACGGGAAGACAGCCAGGACTATCGCCGTATTTTTTTGCAGGATATCCCGCTGATTGACGTGCGTGCACCGGTTGAGTTTCAGCAGGGGGCTTTCGCTAATGCCATCAATCTGCCGTTAATGAACGACGATGAGCGGCAGGCGGTTGGCACCTGTTACAAACAGCAAGGGCAGCAAGCAGCGATTGCGCTCGGGCATAGTCTGGTCAATGGCCGATTGCGTGAGCAACGCACGGCGGCCTGGCTGGCGCAATGTGCCCAATGGCCGGAAGGCTATATTTACTGTTTCCGCGGCGGTTTGCGTTCGCAACTGGTGCAACAGTGGCTGCGTGAGGCCGGCGTCGCCTATCCGCGCATCACCGGCGGTTACAAGGCCCTGCGCAATTTTCTGCTCATCACGCTGGAGCAGAGCGCCGAACTGCCGATGGTGCTGATTGGCGGCAATACCGGCAGCGGTAAAACTCTGCTGGTCAATGAGCTGGCCGACGGCGTTGATCTGGAAGGTGCGGCGCACCACCGCGGGTCATCTTTTGGCCGAACGTTGGTGAGTCAAAGCGGCCAGATTGATTTTGAGAATCGTCTGGCTGTGTTATTGCTGAAAAAACAGCATGGTGGCTGCCGCCGCTGGGTGCTGGAAGATGAAGGGCGCATTATCGGCAGCAACAATCTGCCATTACCGATCTTCAACCGAATGCAGCAGGCACCGGTGGCGGTGATAGACGATCCTTTTGAGGTGCGTCTGGCACGGCTGCAGCACGAATATATCGATCGGATGCGTATTGAGTTTGAACACGCCTACGGTGCGCAGCTTGGCTGGCAAAAGTACGATGAATATCTGCATCACGGCCTGTTTGCCATTCGCCGCCGCCTGGGGCTGGAGCGTTTCCAACTGCTGACGCAGCACCTGGAACGGGCACTGCAGTATCAGCAGGCCAGTGGAAATAGTGACGAGCATCAGCAGTGGCTGGTGCCGTTGTTGCAGCACTACTACGATCCGATGTATCACTATCAATTGGAAAAGAAATCCCAGCGGATTGTGTTCCGCGGGAATTATGCTGAAGTAAGAGAATTCCTGATGACGTACAGCCAGAATAACGGTGAATAATGCGACTGTTTATTGCCGAGAAACCGAGTTTGGCTCGCGCCATTGCCGACGTACTTCCCAAGCCGCATCGCCGCGGCGACGGGTTTATCGCCTGCGGTAACAATGATGTGGTGACCTGGTGTGTGGGCCACTTGTTAGAACAGGCGCAGCCGGATGCCTACGACAGTCGTTATGCGCGCTGGTCGCTGGCGGATTTGCCGATCATCCCTGAAAAGTGGCAGTTGCAGCCACGGCCTTCTGTCAGCAAACAGCTTAATGCCATTAAAAAGCTGTTGCATGAGGCCGATGAAGTGGTGCATGCCGGTGACCCGGACAGGGAAGGCCAATTGCTGGTGGACGAGGTGCTGGACTATTTGGCCTTATCGCCGGAAAAACGTCATAGCGTCCGCCGTTGCCTGATCAACGATCTCAACCCGCAGGCGGTGGAGCGCGCTATCGAAAGGCTGCGTGACAACCGCGACTTTATCCCACTTTGTGTCTCCGCCCTGGCGCGTTCCCGCGCAGACTGGCTGTATGGTATCAACATGACCCGCGCCTACACCATTCTGGGGCGTAATGCCGGTTATGATGGTGTGTTGTCGGTGGGCCGGGTGCAAACGCCGGTGTTGGGGTTGGTAGTCAGGCGTGACGAAGATATTGAAAATTTTGTCTCGAAGGACTTCTTCGAAGTCAAAGCGCACATAGTGACGCCCAAAGACGAGCGTTTTGTCGCCCTGTGGCAACCGAGTGACTCCTGCGAGCCTTATCAGGACGAAGAAGGGCGCTTGCTGCACCGATCGCTGGCAGAACACGTGCTCAAGCGCATCGAGGGTCAGCCGGCGCTGGTCACCTCTTATAATGATAAACGGGAATCAGATACCGCCCCCTTGCCGTTTTCATTGTCGACCTTACAGATTGAGGCTTCCAAGCGCTTTAACCTGAGTGCGCAGCAGGTGCTGGAGGTGTGCCAGCGGCTGTACGAAACCCATAAATTGATTACCTATCCGCGTTCCGACTGCCGCTACCTGCCGGAAGAGCATTTTGCCGGGCGGCATTCGGTGTTGAACGCCATCAGTGTTCATCAGCCGGATCTGTATCCGCAGTCGGTGATCGACAGCGATCGTCGTAACCGGTGCTGGGACGACAAGAAGGTGGATGCCCACCACGCCATTATTCCTACTGCCCGTGCCAGTAAGGTCAGCCTCAGCCAGGATGAACTGAACGTTTATGGCTTGGTTGCACGGCAGTACCTGATGCAGTTCTGCCCAGATGCCATGTTCCGCAAATGCGTGATTGAGCTGGATATCGCCGGCGGCAAGTTTATCGCCAAGGCACGTTTTCTTGCTGAGGCAGGATGGCGAACGCTGCTTGGCAGTAAAGAGCGCGATGAAGAAAACGAAGGCGCTCCGTTGCCGGTAGTGGCGAAGGATGACGAGCTACTTTGTGAACGTGGTGAGGTGGTAGAACGCCAGACCCAACCGCCACGTCCGTTTACTGATGCCAGCCTGCTTTCCGCCATGACCGGGATTGCGCGTTTTGTTCAGGATAAAGCGTTAAAGAAAATCCTGCGGGCGACCGATGGTTTAGGGACCGAGGCCACGCGCGCGGGTATCATTGAGTTGCTGTTCAAGCGGGCATTTTTGTATAAGAAAGGGCGTTATATTCACTCCAGTGAAACCGGCCGGGCGTTGATCCATTCGCTGCCGGATATTGCTGCCCGTCCTGATATGACCGCCAACTGGGAAGCCACGCTGACGCAAATCAGTGAGAAATCCTGCCGTTATCAGGACTTTATGCAACCTCTGGTAGGTACTCTGCAGGAACTGATCTATCAGGCCAAGCAGAGCCGGGCGAGTATGGCATTTCGCGGGTTGCCGCCTTCACCTTCCGCCGGGACGAAAAAACGCAAGAAAAGCGCCGGTAAGGCGCGGGAGAAGAGCGAATGAATCACGGCTTACTGTTGCTGGCCGGTAGCGCACTGCTGTTTTGCACTACGGCGATGGCCAACCGTGGCGATGTCGATGTGGTGGTGCCGGTGTCGCCGGAGATCTGGGGTGCGGCAAAAAACGCTGCGGCTCAACCGATAGCACAATCTTGCAGTCGTTGTTGCATCTATCAGGATCAAAACTATTCTGAAGGGGCGGTACTCAAGGTGGAAGGGGAAGCGTTGCAGTGCGTACGCGACCCCAATGTGGTGGGGACTAATCCGTTAGTCTGGGTGCGTCTGAAGAAGTGACGCTGTAACTCAGCCTTGCGCCCGCAGTGCGCTAATATAGGCGGTTAATAGTGGTACATCCGCCGGAGCCAGGGGGTAGTCAAATGCCTGCTCCGGTGCCAACCAGATAAAATCAGAATGGCAGCGGTTTTGTAATTCGCCGCTAAAGGTTTCAACCTGCCAGGCATGGAGTCGGATGACGCGCTCACTTTGCTGCCACTGGTTGCTGGCGACATAGCGGCCAACCCTGGCCACGATTCCCAACTCTTCGTCCAGTTCACGCGCCAGTGCCTGTGGCTGGCTCTCACCTGCTTCAACCTTGCCACCGGGAAACTCCCACAGTCCGGCCTGATCGCTGTCAGCATTACGCTGTGCCAAAAGAATCTGGCCATTTCTTTCAATGATGGCGGCGACGACATCGATAATTTTCATAGGAACCACATAGCGAAACCCCGGCAATGACCGGGGTTGGGGCAATTACAGCGAGAATTCCGCCCAAACTGGCGCGTGATCCGACGGCTTTTCCATCCCGCGGATCTGATAATCGATGCCGGTGGCGGTGCAGCGTGCGGCCAATGGCGTGCTGGCCAATAGCAGATCGATACGCAGACCCCGGTTTTCATCGAAACCACGTGAACGGTAGTCGAACCATGAGAATTGATCGCTACGTTCCGGGTTAGCCTGGCGGTAGGTATCGACCAGGCCCCAGTTCATCAGGCGATCCATCCATTCGCGCTCCTCCGGCAGGAAGGAGCACTTACCAGTACGTAGCCAGCGTTTACGGCTTTCCTCGCCGATGCCGATATCGTAATCGGTTGGACTGATATTCACGTCACCCATCACCAGTACCGGTGAGTCCACCGACATTTGCTGCTCCAGGTAGTTTTGCAAATCCTGGTAGAAGCGTGTCTTGGCGGGGAATTTGATCGGATGGTCACGGCTTTCCCCTTGCGGGAAGTAGCCATTGATCACCGTCAAAGTGCCTCGTGGCGTCGCCAGATCGGCCATAATGATGCGGCGCTGTGCGTCTTCATCATCGGTAGGGAAACCACGGCGCACGGCAAGCGGCTTTTCTTTGGTTAGCAGCGCCACGCCATAGTGACCTTTTTGACCATGATAGAACACGTGATAGCCATGCTGGCTGACTTCTTCCAGCGGGAACATGTCATCGTGAACTTTCGTTTCCTGCAGGCCGATCACGTCGGGCTGGTGCTGTTCGATGATCGCGGCCAGTTGGTGCGGACGCGCACGCAGTCCATTGATATTAAAAGAGACAAACTTCATGAGCGGTGCCGTTTTTACAAGAAAAATGTGTTGAGATAGTAGCAGAGTTTGACCAGAAATGTAACGCAGGCCAGCGGCATCAGGCCGCCGGCGGCAAGCCGAATTATTTTGCCCAGCGGTCGTAAGTCTTGGGCTGATAGTCGTCAAATTGTTGCAGTAAGGTTTGCGCAGACTCACTGATGTGCATGGTGCCCAGATAGTCATGGCGCATAAAGCCCTGATCGGCGACGTGCAGCAGGAAGCTGTTTAGTGGGCGATAGAACCCGTTCACGTCCAGCAAGCCAACCGGTTTACTGTGATAACCGATCTGACCCCAGGTCCAGATTTCAAACAGTTCCTCAAGGGTACCTATGCCGCCGGGCAGCGCAATAAAACCATCTGCCAGAGCCGCCATGCGCGCCTTACGGGTGTGCATGTCCGGAACCACTTCCAGTTCAGTCAGGCCACGATGTGCGGTTTCTGCTTCTACCAACCGCTCGGGAATAATGCCCACGGCCTCACCACCTGCGGCAAGCACGGCATCAGCCACGATGCCCATCAACCCTTTTTTGCCGCCACCATAGATGAGGCGTCGGCCCTGAGTAGCAAGCGTTTGCCCCAATTGCCGCGCGTTCTCGGCATAAGCAGGGTTAACGCCTTCGCTGGCACCACAAAAAACGCAGATATTGTTACGCATGCACTTCTTCCTTACTGCATTAAAGAAGTCAGTGGTATAGCGAATAGTTGACCGGAGTTCAAGTTGAGGATGCGCTGAATGGTTAAGACAATTGATAAATGATGAACTGAGAGAGTGATGGAATGCTGTCAGGTTTGATTTGATTCTGGGGGATATACAAAGATGGTGGTGGGGGAAGGATTATTCGTCGCTGTGCGACTCCCCCTGCGGGCCGCGCTGAAGCGCGTTGTCTCACTGCGTGAGACTCGAACCTTGTCGAAGCTTCTCATCCCTCCCGGTAAGGAGTGATGTTGATGCTGTCAGGTTTGTTTTGATTCTGGGGGGTATACAAGGATGGTGGTGGGGGAAGGATTCGAACCTTCGAAGTCTGTGACGGCAGATTTACAGTCTGCTCCCTTTGGCCGCTCGGGAACCCCACCATGGTATTCATGGTTTTACAAATTGTAGTTCCGGTTTTATCCGGAAGAAACCTGGCCGGTTCCTTTACTGCGTCTTCACTCGTTGCAGAGAGAAGATGGTGGTGGGGGAAGGATTATTCGTCACTTCGCTCCTCACCCTGCGGGCCGCGCTAAAGCGCGTTGTCTCACTGCGTGAGACTCGAACCTTGGCGAAGCTTCTCATCCTCCCCCTCAGTGTTTTATGTAGTTTCAGCTTTCGCTGTGCTTTCATCAACAGAGAGAAGATGGTGGTGGGGGAAGGATTCGAACCTTCGAAGTCTGTGACGGCAGATTTACAGTCTGCTCCCTTTGGCCGCTCGGGAACCCCACCACTGGCCTTGCTTGCGAAACGTCTGTCTCGGTAAGCGGGGCGCATCATATCAAATGAAACGAGCGTGTAAAGCATTGAAATGCAGAAAATGAATCGTTTGCCGATTTTTTACTCGTGGCGGCGCATCCCTGAACGAAAGGCACCGCTTTATTGAGCAATTACAGGATAACCGTCCGGTTGCCGTAGACAAATACCCGTTGTGCCAACACATGATACAGCGCCCGGCTAAGTGCATTTTTCTCGACGTCTCTCCCGGCACGCATCATATCTTCAGCCGAATAGGTGTGATCAACATGAATCACGTCCTGCATGATGATTGGGCCTTCGTCCAGATTATCGTTAACGTAATGGGCAGTAGCGCCGATGATTTTCACCCCACGTTCGTAAGCCTGGTGGTAAGGGCGTGCACCGATAAAGGCCGGCAGGAACGAGTGGTGGATATTGATCACCTGGTTTGGATAGTGCTGTACGAATGCTGGTGTCAGCACGCGCATGTATTTGGCCAGCACTACGTAATCCGGCTGATACTGATCGATCTGGGCCATCATTTTCTGATCGTGTTGATCGCGTGTCAGGCCTTCATGGCTGACCAGATGGAACGGGATATCAAAACGCTCTACCAGCGTTTGCAGCGTATCGTGGTTACCGATAACTGCCGCAATCTCCACATCAAGACCGCCGTAGGCGCTTTTCATCAGCAAGTCGCCAAGGCAATGCGCTTCTTTGGTCACCAGCACCACAATACGACGACGGCCAGAGTTATGCAGTTCGCGAACAGAACCCACCGGCAGTGCACTGTCGAGATCCGCCAGCAAGGTAGTATCGTTAAAAATGCCTTCCAGTTCGGTACGCATAAAGAAGCGGCCGGTGCGGTGATCAACGAATTCATTGTTCTGAACAATGTTGAGTTCATGCTTGTAACAAATATTGGTGATCTTGGCGATCAGTCCTTTGGCATCAGGACAAATGGTGCGCAAAACTTTTCTTTGTACATTTTGGTGTGGCATGGGAGTGAGGATCCTGTCTGATACTGAACGTCCTGTCTTTGCAGGCGAGAGTTTTTATCATCTATATCTTCAAGCGGCGACTCGATAGTGAGCCGCTTGAAGTCTTTTGGTTACTTTGAGCCTCGGCTAGCGTCCGCAGCATTTTTTATATTTTTTCCCTGAGCCGCAGGGACAAATTGCATTTCTGCCGGGTTGGGGTTTGGTTCCGTCAATATAATACCAGCGTTGGTCAAGCTGAAGGAAGCGTGAACGCTCGTGCATCGCCTGGTGCTGACCGGTGTTGCCGTCGACGAATCGGGCAATGAACTCGACAAAACCTTCCCCGGCCTCATGGCCCTGTTTTTCTTCAACCACCGTCAGACCCAGCCATTCGGTATGCTTGAAACTGTCGACGATCGCGTTACGCCATTCCGATGCATGACAGTCGGGATGCCAGGTAGCAATCAGATAGTCCACATTGTGTTTTACGTAAGCGCTAAAGCGTGAACGCATTAATTGTCCGGGTGTGGCCGGCGTTTGAGTGCCGTTAACGTAGGGTTCGCAGCATGCGCTATACTCCAGTCCGCTACCGCAGGGGCATAATTCGGGCAAGGTGACTCCTAAAATGGCCGGAACGAAATGAACGGGCCGATGCCGAAAGTGATTTAGCGCATATGTTACCTAACATCATTCGACCCTGACAATCTACGCTGACGACAGGATCGAAACAATTCACCGAAAAGGCGGTAATTATGCGGAAAATCAAGGTTGGATTGGCATTGGGGGCAGGGGCGGCTAAAGGCTGGGCACATATTGGCGTAATCAATGCACTAAAGAGGTTGGGTGTTGAAGTCGAGATAGTAGCCGGTTGTTCGGTTGGCGCATTGGTGGGGGCTGCTTTTGCCAGCCATCGTCTGCCAGCCATGGAAACCTGGGTGCGTTCATTCAGTTATTGGGATGTGATCCGTTTGATGGATTTGTCCTGGCAACGCGGTGGGCTGCTGCGTGGTGAGCGGGTATTTAATGCAGTAGGGCAGTTGTTGAAAATTGATGACATCGCCGAGTGTTCATTGAAGTTTGGTGCCGTGGCGACCAATCTGAGTACCGGACGGGAACTGTGGCTGACCGAAGGTGACATTCATCAGGCGGTGCGAGCGTCGTGCAGCATGCCCGGCCTGTTGGCGCCGGTGTGGTTTGACGGTTATTGGCTGGTGGACGGCGCCGTGGTGAATCCGGTACCTATCTCATTGACACGGGCGTTGGGGGCCGACATTGTTATTGCCGTTGACTTGCAACACGATGCCCATCTGATGCAACAGGATTTGTTCTCGGTACGCAGTCCTGATATGGAGGCGGCAAAAGATCTCCCTGCCCGTAACTGGCGAGGACGATTAAGGGAACGCATCAGCAAAATGACCACCAGAAAACCTAATTTCACGCCAACGGCGATGGAAATTATGGGAACCTCTATTCAGGTACTGGAAAATCGATTGAAACGCAACCGCATGGCAGGCGATCCGCCGGATGTGCTGATACAACCCTATTGTCCGCAGATTTCAACGTTGGATTTCCATCGCGCCGAAGAGGCGATTGAAGCCGGCAGGCTGGCAGTTGAAAAACAGCTGGATAAACTGTTGCCCTTGATAAAAAACAAATAATTTACGGTTCTTGACTGTATAACCTGCGATGGGAGCAATTTCCGACAGGCATAAAAGGTCTTTTTGAGCCACTATTACACTATGAAAAGGGAAGAGGCTCGGCTGATGGCATTACCATTGACTCACAAGCGCATTTTGGTCGTTGAGGACGAACTGGTTTTTCGCTCCGTGCTTGTTGGCTATTTGAAATCGTTGGGGGCGGAAACCAGTGAGGCCCCTAATGGTTTGCAGGCGTTGAGTCTGGTGGATGATGTGCATCCCGATTTAATCCTGTGCGATCTGGCGATGCCGGAAATGGATGGGATTGAGTTTGTCGAACATCTGCGGCTGCAAGGTGTGCAAACTCCGGTGTTGGTGATTTCGGCTACCGATAAAATGGCGGATATCGCCAAGATGTTGCGGTTAGGCGTTCAGGACGTGTTGCTAAAACCGGTGACCGACCTTAATCGTTTACGTGAAGCGGTGCTGGGCTGTCTGTACCCCAATATGTTCACTTCTCCGGCCATTGAGGAGGTGGAACTGTTCCAGGACTGGGATGCGCTGAGTAAAAATCCTTCCGAAGCGGTGAAGTTGCTCAAACAGTTACAACCCCCTGTTCAGCAGACCGTGGCTAATTGCCGGATTAATTATCGGCAATTAACCACTAGCGAGAACCCGGGATTGGTGCTGGATATTGCGGCACTGTCGGATAAAGACCTGGCGTTCTATTGTCTGGATGTAACCCGCGCAGGAGATAATGGCGTAATGGCGGCCCTGCTGCTGCGTGCATTATTTAATGGATTGTTGCAAGACCATTTAGCTAATCAGCGTCATCGGCTACCGCAAATGACCGCATTGTTAAAGCAGGTTAATCAATTATTACGTCAAGGCAAGCTGGAAGGGCAATTTCCGCTGCTGGTCGGTTATTATCACACCGAATATAAAAACCTGATCCTGGTCTCCGCCGGCCTGCATGCCAATGTAAATACCGGTGATAATCAAATTCAACTGAGCAACGGTGTGCCACTGGGAACGCTAGGGGCGACCTACATGAATCAAATCAGCCAGCACTGTGCTGCCTGGCAGTGCCAGGTTTGGGGCTCGGGTGGTAGGCTACGCTTGATGCTCAGTGCTGAATAATTCTCCTGGGTCAAAATAGTATTTGAAATTTATATATTTGAGATGCTTATTTTTACCTCAGTTAGTCAATTGGGTAATTGTCCTAAAGTTTTTCTATTTGTGCCGCGGTTAATGCCAGTCAGTCATAAGCTGGTATACTCCGAGGGTTTTTGTATGGCGGATGAAGCTCATAAACTGAGCGCTATTAAGAGAGGAAATAATGCCTGCTGTAAATCGTAAAGTCAGAAAGGCTGTGATCCCGGTTGCAGGCTTGGGAACACGGATGTTACCGGCGACAAAAGCCATTCCTAAAGAAATGCTGCCGTTGGTTGACAAACCCTTGATCCAATACGTTGTCAATGAGTGTATTGCGGCAGGGATTAACGAAATTGTGTTGGTTACCCATTCCTCCAAGAATTCGATCGAAAACCATTTCGATACCAGTTTTGAACTGGAAGCGATGCTGGAAAAACGCGTTAAGCGTCAGTTGCTCGATGAAGTGCAGTCTATCTGTCCCAAGGGCGTTACCGTGATGCAGGTGCGTCAGGGGGTGGCTAAAGGGCTGGGGCACGCGATTATGTGTGCCTATCCACTGGTGGGGGACGAACCGGTGGCGGTGATTTTGCCGGACGTGATCCTCGATGAGTACAGCTCCGATCTGAAAAAAGACAATTTGCACGAAATGCTGCAGCGTTTTGAACAAACGGGTATCAGCCAGATTATGGTTGAACCTGTGCCGCATAAAGATGTTGGCAACTATGGCGTGGCCGATTGCAAAGGTTATGAACTGCAGCCGGGCGAAAGCGCCCCGATGGTCAGCGTAGTCGAGAAACCTTCGCCGGATGAAGCCCCTTCCAACCTGGCCATTGTTGGCCGCTATGTACTCTCTGCCGATATCTGGCCGCTGCTTTCGAAAACCCCTCCGGGCGCGGGTGGTGAAATCCAACTGACCGACAGCATTGAAATGCTGATGCAGCAAGAGACGGTAGAGGCGTATCACCTGAAAGGGATCAGCCATGATTGCGGCAACAAGCTGGGTTATATGCAGGCATTTGTCGAATATGGTATGCGCCATGCAGGGCTGGGCCAAGAGTTCACTCAGTGGTTGAAACAGTTACTGACCGTTGATAAGAAATAATTTATTTATCTTTCGTCTTAAATTGAAAAACTAGGATTTTCCCATGAAAGTAACAGTTTTTGGTATTGGCTATGTTGGCTTGGTGCAGGCTGCGGTGTTGGCTGAAGTCGGCCACGACGTTATGTGTATTGATATAGACGAGCGTAAAGTCGAAAACCTGAAGAAAGGAAATATCCCTATTTTTGAGCCAGGCCTGACGCCGTTGGTACAGCAAAACTATGAAGCAGGTCGCCTGCAGTTCACCACCGATGCTAAAGCCGGCGTTGAACATGGCACCATTCAGTTCATCGCCGTGGGGACGCCACCGGATGAAGACGGCTCTGCCGACCTGAAGTATGTGACGGCCGTAGCTCGTACCATCGCAGAACATATGACCGATCATAAAGTAGTGATCGATAAATCTACTGTGCCGGTCGGCACCGCAGATAAAGTTCGTCAGGTTATGGAAGAAACGCTGCGCAAACGCGGCAGCCAGATTCCTTTCGATGTGGTTTCCAACCCCGAATTCCTGAAGGAAGGCGCGGCAGTAGCAGACTGCATGCGTCCTGAGCGCATTGTTATCGGTACCGATAACAAAGATGTGGTTGAACCTATTCGCGAGCTGTATGAGCCGTTCAACCGCAACCACGATCGCATGATCATGATGGATATTCGTAGTGCTGAACTGACCAAATATGCTGCCAACTGTATGCTGGCGACCAAAATCAGCTTTATGAATGAAATGTCTAATCTGGCCGAAATGCTGGGTGCAGACATTGAGAAAGTGCGTCAGGGGATCGGTTCTGATTCCCGTATTGGCTATCACTTTATCTACCCAGGCTGTGGTTATGGTGGCTCCTGTTTCCCGAAAGACGTTCAGGCTTTGATCCGCACCGCTGAACATATCGGCTACCAGCCAAAACTGTTACAAGCCGTAGAGCAGGTTAACTATCAGCAAAAATTTAAGCTGACCAAGTTCATCAAACATCACTTTGGTGAAGGTCTGAAAGGTAAAACCTTTGCGCTTTGGGGGCTGGCATTCAAGCCGAATACCGACGACATGCGTGAGGCTTCCAGCCGGGTGCTGATGGAGCAACTGTGGGAAGCGGGCGCTACCGTTCAGGCGTACGACCCTGAAGCCATGAACGAAGTTCAGCGCATCTACGGTCAGCGTGACGATCTGAAGCTGGTAGGTACCAAGGAAGCTGCGCTGCAGGGTGCTGACGCACTGGTTATCTGTACCGAATGGCAGAACTTCCGCGCACCAGATTTCGACGTGATTAAAGGTTCGTTAAAGCAACCGGTGATCTTTGATGGTCGTAACCTGTTTGATCCTGAACGTTTGGAAAGTCGTGGCTTTACCTATTATGCTATTGGCCGCGGTGCGTCCATTCAGCCGGTTATTTAAGGGATAAATATGAAATTCCTGGTTACAGGCGCGGCAGGGTTTATTGGTTACTACACCGCTGAGCGTCTGTTGGCCGCTGGGCATCAGGTTATCGGTATCGACAACCTGAATGATTATTACGATGTGAGCCTGAAAATGGCGCGCCTTGAGCTGCTGGCGGATAAACCTGCTTTCCGGTTTATCAAGCTGGATTTGGCCGACCGTGAGGGCATGGCGCAGCTGTTTGCCGAGCATAAGTTTCAACGGGTGGTTCATCTTGGTGCGCAAGCCGGGGTGCGTTATTCATTGGACAACCCGCTGGCGTATGCAGACTCGAATCTTATCGGGCATTTGAATGTGCTGGAAGGGTGCCGACATAATAAAGTCGAGCATTTATTATATGCATCTTCCAGTTCGGTATATGGTCTAAATCGTAAGTTACCCTTTGCGACCGAAGATTCTGTTGATCACCCGATATCTTTGTATGCGGCAACCAAGAAAGCCAATGAGCTGATGTCGCACAGTTACTCCCATTTATATGGTCTGCCTACCACCGGTCTGCGTTTCTTTACCGTTTATGGCCCGTGGGGGCGTCCGGATATGGCGCTGTTTAAATTTACCAAGGCCATATTGGCAGGTGAGAACATCGATGTATATAACCACGGGGAGATGCACCGTGACTTTACTTACATTGACGATATCGCAGAGGCTATTGTGCGGTTGCAGGCGGTTATTCCGCAACCGAATGCAGCCTGGACGGTGGAACAGGGGTCTCCGGCAAGTAGCTCTGCGCCGTACCATGTCTATAATATCGGCAACAGCAATCCGGTGAAGTTGATGGAATACATCAGCGCATTGGAGCAGGCTCTGGGGATTGAGGCGCATAAGAATATGTTGCCGATGCAACCTGGCGACGTGTTGGATACTAGTTCCGATACTGCGGAGCTTTATCGCGTGATTGGCTTCAAGCCTGAAACCGGCGTGGAAGAAGGTGTAAAACGCTTTGTTGAATGGTATAAGTCTTTTTATAAAGTTCAGTAATTGAGCTTTACGTAAATGCTATAAGGGGCCACGGCCCCTTTTTTTATGCTTTGCTAAAGTCAGAAAAGGCCAGATAGCCGAGAGGCAAGACCAATGAGGTAGAAGGTTACCTACATAGGATAATTACGCATAGCCTGACTTGGGTTCTACTACTTCTTAAAATAAGCGTAACAAAAAGGCTCCCAAGGGAGCCTTTTTAACTTGCAGCGGAATGCTATTACAGCAGGAAATCGTCCAGAGATTTACCTTGCTCTTCGATAGCTTTCTTAATCACTGCTGGGGTACGGCCCTGGCCAGTCCAGGTTTTCAGTTCGCCGTTTTCGTCTTTATATTGGTATTTAGCCGGACGTGCTGCACGTTTAGCTTTACCAGCGGCTTTAGTTGCAGCCATAGTTTGCAGCAGTTCATTAGGATCAATACCGTCAGCAATCAGCATTTCACGATATTGCTGCAGTTTACGGGTGCGTTCTTCAACTTCTGCTTGAGCCTGGCTGTCTTCTTCGCGACGTTCGTTCACAACAACTTCCAGTTTTTCAAGCATTTCTTCCAGCGTTTCCAGGCTGCATTCTCTTGCCTGTGCGCGTAGAGTACGGATGTTGTTCAAAATCTTTAATGCTTCGCTCATTGTCCTAGTCTCAAATTATATTGGTGGGGGCGTCGGGGTAATAATAGAGTGCTCTTTTCTTTTCTGCAATAGCCAAATTGAAAAGGAAGGCTCAAATTTACCTTTTAAAACACAAAACCAGAACACTCTGGCTAATATAGGCAGGGGAGATAAGTATTACAACCGTCATTTTTAAGTCAAATTTTCAACAGTGACGGTATGTTTGCTATGCCGAAATGGCTTTCATGGTTAAGTTATAATTGTGTTTTATATCAATATTACGTCGAATTATGTGGGTTAAAGCACGCGACCAAGTATGCAAACACTGTAAACAATGGGGGTATACGAGTAAAGATAACGTCAAGAACTGTACCCAGGCTGTTTTCTGTCATTAAATACTCTGGCATGGTGCCAAGTGGTGTTAATAGCTTTAATTCCTCCCGGCTCGGACCTGTTGGGGCTTTACTGTGTTGGCATAACCATTAATGCAGGGTGTTGGCATAACCATTAATGCCGCGTGCTAATCATTAGCCGTAATTAAATGTGATGTCAGACTGAAGTCATCCTGTAAATAGATGTAAAAGTACGTTGTACAGAAAACGGAATGTTTCACTTGAAAGTTGGCATTCGTTTTGCGGGATGTTGATTAACCCAGAGGCGTGAGCAGGTCGGCAGGTTATGGTACACTTTACCTCTGAATCAACCTTCGAATATTTCTTATACCATTGGAGTTGCGGGCCCATGGCTCAACTTTATTTTTATTACTCTGCTATGAACGCAGGGAAATCTACTGCGTTGTTGCAATCTTCATATAATTATCAAGAGCGTGGTATGCGTACGCTGGTGTTTACCGCCGAAATAGATCATCGTTTTGGTGTCGGCAAGGTCAGCTCGCGGATCGGGCTGTCGTCACAGGCGCAGCTCTATAATAATGAGTCGATGATCTATGCGATGATTGCACAGGAACATCAACAGCAACCGGTACATTGCGTGTTGTTGGATGAAAGTCAGTTCCTGACGAAACAGCAGGTTGAGCAATTGTGTGATGTCGTCGACCAACTGGATATTCCGGTTTTGTGTTATGGCTTGCGCACCGACTTCCTGGGAGAGCTGTTCATTGGCAGCCAATACTTGCTGGCTTGGGCAGACAAACTGGTAGAGCTGAAAACTATCTGTCATTGCGGACGCAAGGCTAATATGGTGTTACGGCTGGATGAGAACGGACAGGCGATGCATGCTGGTGAGCAGGTCGTGATAGGGGGGAATGAGAGCTACGTCTCCGTTTGCCGCAAGCATTACAAGGAAGCCATACAGGCACTGGAGTAGCGTTTAGAACGTTACAGGGAGCCTTGTGGCGTGTTTAAACGCTATTGCGCACTCAGGTAAATACTGGTCAACGTACTGCATAAAAAAACCGCCTTTCTGAACTGACCCCATAGAGTTGGACGGTTTACATCAGGCGGCTATTTGGGCCTGGGTTCGGTACTCTACCTGACTCAGGCCTTTCAGTTTCTGTTTTATTCTTTCATGGTTGTAATAGTAGATATATTTGTCGATTGCTGTTCGTAACTCACTAATATTACTGTAGTCACCCAGATACAGGCACTCCGATCTCAGCGTGCCGAAGAAGCTTTCTATCACCGCATTGTCATAACAGTTTCCCTTTCGTGACATGCTTTGTTTCAGCCCTGCTTCCTTAAGCCGCTTCTGATAATGCGCCATCTGATACTGCCAGCCCTGATCTGAATGCAGTAACGGATATTCACCTTCATTCAGCGCTGACAGTGCCTTAGTCAGCATTTCGTCCACCATCGACAGGCGCGGATGAGGTTCCATATGATACGCGACGATTTCACCGTTATACAGCTCAAGGACCGGCGATAAATACAGTTTTTCCCCACTAATTTTAAATTCCGTCACGTCCGTTACCCACTTCTGGTTCGGTTTGTCCGCGCTGAACCGACGGTTCAGTACATTACCCGCGGCTTTTCCGTATCGGCCTTTGTAAAAGGCATATTTCTTCCTTCTGATACAGGAAGTTAACTCCATTTTCTGCATCAGACTCTGAACCGTTTTATGATTCAACTGACTTCCTTCCCGGCGAATGGCAAGCGCTATCCTGCGGTATCCATACCGGCCTTTAACCCTGCGTCGCCATGAAGCCTCCAGGCTGCAGACCACTTACGAACGGCGCTGTGATCGATACCAAAACGCTTTGCCGTCACCTTCTGACCTTCCCGGCTGGAAAGATAGTTCTGCACGACCTTAAGCTTGAAGCTGAGAGAATACTTGCTCATAAAAAACTGCACCTTACTCAGTTGGGTATCCAACTTTTGGGGTGCAGTTCATTTCGGCGGTTTTTTTATTGGTTCAATGAACCGTTATTTTTTGGACTTTTTTTCTGCTTTGGCCGCCGCTGGAGCTACCAAAACTTCTTCATCTTCCGCTTCACTAAACTTACGGCCGTAGAAGGTATCCAGCATGATTTGCTTCAGTTCGGCAATCAGCGGATAACGCGGGTTGGCACCGGTACATTGGTCGTCAAAGGCGTCTTCAGACAGTTTGTCGACTTTCGCCAGGAAATCGGCTTCTGTTACACCGGCTTCACGGATTGATGCCGGGATACCCAGTTCAGCTTTGATCTCATCGAGCCAGGTCAGCAACTTCTCGATTTTCTGCGCGGTACGGTCGCCTGGTGCGCCCAGACCGAGGTGGTCAGCGATTTCAGCGTAGCGGCGACGAGCCTGTGGGCGGTCGTACTGGCTGAAGGCCGTTTGCTTGGTTGGGTTGTCGTTCGCGTTATAACGAATAACGTTGGAGATCAGCATGGCGTTGGCCAGACCGTGCGGGATGTGGAACTCAGAACCCAGTTTGTGGGCCATTGAGTGGCAAACCCCCAGGAAGGCGTTGGCGAACGCGATGCCGGCGATGGTCGCTGCATTGTGCACGCGTTCACGGGCGACCGGGTTCTTGGCACCTTCTTTATAGCTGGCTGGCAGATACTCTTTCAGCAGTTTCAACGCTTGCAGCGCCTGACCATCAGAGTATTCGTTCGCCAGTACTGAAACGTAAGCTTCCAGTGCGTGTGTCACAGCATCCAGGCCGCCAAAGGCGCACAGGGATTTTGGCATGTTCATCACCAGGTTGGCGTCAACAATGGCCATATCCGGAGTCAGAGCGTAATCCGCCAATGGGTATTTCTGGCCGGTCACGTCGTCGGTCACTACTGCAAACGGGGTCACTTCTGAACCGGTACCTGAGGTGGTGGTCACGGCGATCATTTTCGCTTTGACGCCCATTTTCGGGAACTTGTAGATACGCTTACGGATATCCATAAAGCGTAGCGCCAGGTCTTCGAAATGGGTTTCAGGATGTTCGTACAGCACCCACATGATTTTCGCCGCGTCCATCGGTGAACCACCGCCCAGCGCGATAATCACGTCTGGTTTAAAGGAATTCATCTGCTCAGCGCCTTTACGCACGATGGACAGCGTTGGGTCTGCTTCAACTTCAAAGAACACTTCTGTTTCAATGCCGTGAGACTTCAGAACGGAAGTGATCTGGTCAGCATAACCGTTATTGAACAGGTAGCGGTCGGTCACAATGAAGGCGCGTTTTGCCCCGTCGGTCGCTACTTCTTCCAGCGCGATAGGCAGTGAGCCACGGCGGAAGTAGATTGATTTCGGAAGTTTATGCCACAACATGTTTTCTGCTCGCTTCGCTACCGTTTTCTTGTTGATCAGGTGTTTTGGACCGACGTTTTCAGAGATGGAGTTACCGCCCCAGGAACCGCAGCCCAGCGTCAGAGACGGAGCGAGTTTAAAGTTGTACAGGTCACCGATACCCCCCTGAGACGCTGGGGTGTTAATCAGGATACGTGCGGTTTTCATCTTGTCGCCGAAGAAGGCAACGCGTTCTGGTTGGTTATCCTGGTCGGTATACAGGCAAGAGGTATGGCCGATACCCCCCATGGCAACCAGTTTTTCCGCTTTGCTGACGGCGTCGGCAAAATCTTTGGCGCGGTACATGGCAAGCGTAGGAGACAGCTTTTCGTGAGCGAAAGGCTCGGTTTCATCAACCAGTTTCACTTCACCGATCAGTACCTTGGTGCTTGCCGGTACTGTGATGCCTGCTATTTCAGCGATTTTCGGTGCAGGCTGGCCAACGATAGCCGCGTTCAGGCCGCCGTTTTTCAGGATAATGTCCTGTACGGCTTTCAGTTCTTTACCCTGCAGCATGTAGCCGCCGTGGGTAGCGAAACGTTCACGAACTGCATCATAGATGGAGTCAACCACGATGACCGACTGCTCAGAGGCGCAAATCACACCGCTGTCGAAGGTTTTAGACATCAGAATTGAGGCGACAACGCGTTTGATATCCGCAGTTTCGTCAACCACAACCGGGGTGTTACCTGCGCCAACGCCGATAGCCGGTTTACCGGAGCTGTAGGCGGCTTTAACCATGCCTGGGCCACCGGTCGCAAGGATCAGGTTGATGTCAGGGTGATGCATTAACTGGTTGGACAGTTCAACGGTAGGTTGGTCGATCCAGCCGACGATGTCTTTCGGTGCACCGGCGGCAATCGCGGCCTGCAATACAATATCCGCTGCCCTGTTGGTAGCGTTTTTCGCACGTGGGTGCGGAGAGAAGATAATGCCGTTACGGGTTTTCAGACTGATTAACGCTTTGAAAATGGCCGTAGATGTTGGGTTGGTGGTAGGCACGATACCGCAAATCAGGCCAATAGGCTCTGCAATGGTGATGGTACCGAAAGTATGGTCTTCGGCCAGGATGCCGCAGGTTTTTTCATCTTTATAAGCGTTGTAGATAAACTCTGATGCGAAGTGGTTCTTGATCACTTTATCTTCAACGATCCCCATACCTGACTCTTCAACGGCCAGTTTGGCCAGAGGAATACGGGCATCGGCAGCGGCGAGGGCAGCAGCGCGGAAAATCTTGTCAACTTGTTCTTGGGTGAAGTTGGCATATTCGTGCTGGGCTTTTTTGACACGTGCAACTAGCTCGTTCAGTTCAGCGACATTTGTTACAGCCATAATGCTCTCCTGATAATGTTAAACTCTTTCAGTAAATCAGTCGTGCGAGCAAGTAGTATAGACAGACCGATGGGCAATGCCGTTTAAAAAACAAAGGCTTTCCGCCATTTTTTGTCGCATGCTGCTGATTTGCTTAAAGAGCTTTACCCGATGCTTCAGCAGGAGAAGACAGCGGGCCGAACAGAGATGCCACTTTTTCCTTAACCTGTTCTACTCCCTGACTACGACTAAGAGCTTAACTACTATTGGTTAGCTATTTTGTGATTTAAATCATAAAAAATGCAAGCTGACACCATTCAGCCATGGTTTTTGAGAATCATTCTTGATAACTGCGATGTAGGCACTTTTCTCAACATAAAAAATCATAAACCGTACATTGCTATTAACAATAGAGAATTGTCTTATCGAAGTGGATGTAAATAGAGATAAATCTCGCCCATGAACAATGGATTACCCGTGGCAATTCTATTACATTAGCGCGCGAAGGCAGTGTCACTTTTAGAGCTATTAAAGCGGAGTCATTTGTGGGCCAATCTCTGTTGGATTTTTCCGGCTTCATTAAGTTTTTTGTCGGCCTGTTTGCATTGGTAAACCCGGTGGGTATTTTGCCGGTATTTATCAGCATGACCAGCTACCAGGCGGCGGCTGGACGTAATAAAACCAACCTGACCGCCAACCTGTCAGTTGCCATCATCCTGTGGACCTCGTTGTTTTTGGGGGAAGGGATTTTGCGCATGTTCGGTATCTCTATTGACTCGTTCCGCATTGCCGGCGGTATCCTGGTGGTCAGCATTGCCATGTCGATGATCAGCGGCAAACTGGGTGAGGACAAACAGAACAAACAGGAAAAATCAGAGAGCGCGATCCGTGAGAGCATTGGGGTCGTGCCATTGGCATTGCCGCTGATGGCCGGACCGGGCGCTATCAGTTCCACCATTGTCTGGAGTTCCCGTTACCATAGCTGGCAGAATCTGCTGGGGTTTAGCCTGGCTATCGCGTTGTTTGCCTTTTGCTGCTGGTTGTTGTTCCGGGCAGCACCTTTACTGGTACGTTTGTTGGGGCAAACCGGCATTAACGTCATCACCCGTATCATGGGGTTGCTGCTGATGGCGTTGGGTATCGAGTTTATCGTGACTGGCATCAAGGCGATATTCCCCGGCTTGTTGTAATCAGCCGAATGAGTCGCGAATAGGATGATTCGCGACTCAAATTAATTTTAAAAATAAAAACTATTATTAACTCGCATTAATATAGTGCGAAATATGAATGAATTTTCTTCACTTGCACCATAATGTGGCATAAATCTCAACTTGTTGCTCAATAAAAGCTCTAAGCGTTGTTTTTACCCCTTATCTTCCTCACTTTCTGCCCTTTTTTGCCTCCCGGATATCAAATTTGTTGTTAATTTAATCACATCATTCTGTAGGGCTTGTCTCGCTTTCATCCAGGTGTTATTAGTGATTAACCGCACATAAGCAGGTGTTTGTTCTTTGAACGACGTCTTTGTTAAATGAATGTTTCTTTATCTGGTGTGTGGGTTCGCTGCGTACGGCTTTGATAGTGCCAATTTCAATTTTAATGATTAAAATCAATTGGTTGATTTGAGGATTCGTTACCCCTTCGTCAGGGGGACAAAACCCGCCTGGTGCAATAAAAGAGAATTGCTTAACATTTCTGTAAAAATTATTGGCTATGGAAATTGCCTTCTGCTAATTTCCGAGCAACTTTCTACGCGTAATTAATGGTCTCGCGTCGACAAAGTGGGAATGATTTTTGCTGGTGTCTGTTTATTTAGAATTCTTATAAATACTTCACGAATATCGATAAGCAATGCTTGTTGGTGAAAAGGAGCCTCGACCATGCAGCAAACCCTAAAGTACACTCCATTGGCTATGTTGATTGCCGGCTTGCTGAGTATCAGCGCTGTTTATTCTGTTCAGGCGGCTGATGTTCCGACCGGGGTGCAATTGGCAGAGCAGCAGAAAATTGTCATTAACAACGGCTCGGAAGTGGCTTCATTGGATCCGCACAAGGTTGAAGGCATACCGGAAAGCAATATTATTCTGAACCTGCTGGAAGGACTGGTCAGCACTGACGCTAATGGCCACGTGGTCGCGGCTGCGGCGATCAATTGGGAAAACCAGGATTTTATAACCTGGACTTTCCACCTACGTCCCGACGCAGTTTGGAGTGACGGATCGCCAGTTACCGCGCAGGATTTTGTCTACAGTTGGCAGCGCCTGGCCGATCCGAAAATTGGCTCACCTTATGCCAGCTACCTGCAGTACGCCAAAGTTGAAAATATCGACGCCATTCTGACAGGCAAGCAAAGCCCGCAAACGCTCGGGATTAAAGCTGTCGATGATAAAACGTTGCAGGTCACGCTGAGCGAGCCGGTGCCGTATTTTATCAGTATGCTGAGCCACACTTCATTGAAACCGGTAAAACGCTCGGTGGTTGAGAAGTTTGGTGACAAGTGGACGCTGCCGGCAAACTATGTCGGTAATGGTGCCTATCGCTTGAAAGATTGGGTGGTGAATGAGCGCATTGTGCTTGAACGCAGCCCGAGTTACTGGAACAACAAGAAAACGGTTATCGATCAGGCCACTTTCCTGCCGATTTCCTCAGAGGTCAGTGACGTCAACCGCTTCCGCAGCGGTGAAATCGATATCACCAACAGCGCCATCCCGCCGAACCTGTTTGCGAAAATGAAAAGCGAGATCCCTGAGCAATTGCACGTTAACCCTTACCTGTGCACCTTTTATTACGAGATTAACAACCAGCGCGCACCTTTTACCGATGCCCGAGTGCGAGCTGCAGTGAAACTGACGTTGGATCGCGACATCATTGCCAACAAGATCATGGGGCAGGGGCAGATCCCGGCCTACAGCTTTACCCCGAGCTTTACCGAAGGTGCCAAATTCACGACGCCGGAATGGGCAGGGTGGAGCCAGGAGCAACGCAATGCCGAGGCGAAAAAACTGTTGGCCGAGGCAGGCTTCAGCGCGACTAAACCGCTGAAGTTTACATTGCTGTACAACACTTCAGATCAAAATAAACAACAGGCGATCGCTGCCGCGTCAATGTGGAAGAAAAACCTCGGCGCGGATGTCACGCTGCGCAATCAGGAGTGGAAAACCTCGCTGGAAAGCCGCCATCAGGGGCAGTACGACGTGGCACGGGCCACCTGGTGCGGGGACTATAACGAGCCCAGCGCTTTCCTGAATCTGGTTGTCTCCAATAGCAGTATCAATACCATTTTCTACAAGAGCCCGGCGTTTGACTCCCTGATGGCCAGCACGCTAAAAGCGCCGGACGAGGCTGCGCGTGCTGCCCTTTATCAGCAGGCGGAGGCTCAGTTGGATAAAGACTCGGCGTTAATCCCGGTGTATTACCGCGTCAGTGCACGCCTGATCAAACCGTCGGTGGGGGGCTTCACCGGTAAAGACCCTCTGGATTACACCGATGTGAAAAACCTGTACATCATCAAGCAGTAACGAGGGGTATTACGCCACGCCAACAGGGGTGAGTAATACAAGGGAGTCCGCCTGCCGTATTCGTTCAACGGCAGCCGGTATAACAAGGTCCGCTCACGGGGCAACACAGGCTCTTTGATGAGCCTGTGATAATAAAAACTGGAGTATACACACATGACCAACATCACGAAAAAAACCATCCTTGCGGCCGGCATCATTGCCGCGCTGGGTATCACAGCAACCGGAAGTGCTTTTGCGGCCGTTGTGCCGGCGGGCGTACAACTGGCAGAGAAGCAAGTGCTGGTACGAAACAACGGTGCAGAAGTGCAGTCGTTGGATCCACATAAAATTGAAGGGGTGCCAGAGTCCAATGTTTCGCGTGACTTGCTCGAAGGCCTGACCATCAACGATCAAAACGGTGCTATCGTCCCTGGCGTGGCAGAAAGCTGGGATAACAAAGATTTCAAAGTCTGGACCTTCCACCTGCGTAAAAATGCCAAGTGGTCGAATGGCGATCCGGTAACGGCGCAAGATTTCGTGTATAGCTGGCAGCGCCTGGCAGATCCTAAAACGGCATCGCCTTATGCCAGCTATGTACAATATGCACATATCACCAATATCGATGACATCATCGTCGGTAAACAAAAACCTGATGCCCTCGGCGTGAAAGCGATTGATGATCATACCTTCGAAGTGACGCTCAGCGAGCCGGTACCTTACCTGCCGAAACTGTTGGCACACCCATCCATGTCGCCGGTAAATAAAACCGCAGTAGAAAAATTTGGCGAGAAATGGACCCAGCCGCAGAACTTCGTGGCTAATGGTGCTTACAAATTGAAAGGTTGGACGGTGAACGAACGTATTGTCCTGGAGCGTAACCCGGAATACTGGGATAACGCGAAAACCATCATTAATCAGGTGTCCTACCTGCCAATCTCTTCGGAAGTGACTGACGTTAACCGTTACCGCACCGGCGAAATCGACATGACCTATAACAACATGCCGATCGAGCTGTTCCAGAAACTGAAGAAAGAGATCCCGACTGAAGTTCATGTCGACCCGTATCTGTGTACCTATTACTACGAAATCAACAACCAGAAATCACCGTTGACTGATGTGCGTGTGCGTACCGCCCTGAAATTGGGCATGGACCGCGACATTATCGTCAATAAAGTGAAAAACCAGGGCGACCTCGCGGCCTACGGTTACACCCCACCTTATACCGATGGTGCCAAACTGACGCCGCCAGAGTGGTTTGGCTGGACACAGGACAAACGTAACGAAGAAGCGAAGAAACTGCTGACCGAAGCGGGTTATGGCCCAGGTAAGCCGTTGACACTGAACCTGCTGTACAACACTTCGGATCTGCATAAGAAGCTGGCGATCGCCGCTGCCTCTATCTGGAAGAAAAATCTGGGTGTGGATGTGAAACTGGTGAATCAAGAGTGGAAAACCTTCTTGGATACCCGCCACCAAGGTAACTTTGATATCGCGCGTGCCGGCTGGTGTGCGGATTATAACGAACCTTCCTCTTTCCTGAACACTATGCTGTCCGACAGCAGCAACAATACTGCACACTATAAGAGCGCAGAATTCGACAAGCTGATCGGCGATACGCTGAAAGCCAAAACTGACGAAGAACGTGCAGCCCTGTACCAAAAGGCCGAAGTGCAACTGGATAAAGATTCAGCCATCGTACCGGTTTATTACTATGTGAACGCTCGTCTGGTGAAACCTTACGTTGGCGGTTATACCGGTAAAGACCCGCTGGATAATATCCACGTTAAAGATCTTTATATTATCAAACATTGATTTTAATGGCGGGGCGCTGCGGCGCTTCGTCACTGATCGACTGATAATGATAAAGCTGATGTAAAGGCTAGAAATCTGTCGCCGATGTGTATATCGACGGCCAGCAGATTCATGGAACAGGTACGGGCAATGTTAAAATTTATTCTACGCCGCTGTCTGGAAGCGATTCCGACGCTGTTTATTCTGATCACCATTTCATTCTTTATGATGCGCTTGGCACCGGGCAGTCCATTTACCGGCGAGCGTGCATTACCGCCTGAAGTGATGGCCAACATTGAGGCGAAGTATCACCTCAACGATCCTATCTACAAACAATACTTCAATTATTTGGGGCAGCTTGCGCAGGGCGATTTCGGCCCGTCGTTCAAATACAAGGATTACTCGGTTAACGATCTGGTCGCCGCTTCATTCCCGGTATCCGCCAAACTCGGCCTTGCCGCATTCTTGTTGGCGGTCGTCTTGGGGGTTAGTGCCGGGGTAGTGGCTGCACTGAATCAAAATACCAAATGGGATTATACGGTGATGGGCTTTGCCATGACCGGGGTGGTGATACCCAGTTTCGTGGTGGCGCCGTTACTGGTATTGATTTTCGCCATCACGCTGAAATGGTTACCTGGCGGTGGTTGGAACGGTGGCGCGCCGAAGTTTATTATCTTGCCGATGGTGGCGTTGTCACTGGCCTATATCGCCAGTATCGCCCGTATCACGCGTGGCTCGATGATTGAAGTGCTGCATTCAAACTTTATCCGTACCGCGCGCGCCAAGGGTTTGCCTATGCGCCGCATTATATTGCGCCATGCGTTGAAGCCTGCGTTATTGCCCGTGCTTTCCTATATGGGCCCGGCGTTTGTCGGCATCATCACGGGGTCAATGGTTATCGAAACCATTTACGGCCTGCCGGGTATCGGCCAGCTGTTTGTTAACGGCGCGCTTAACCGCGACTACTCTTTGGTATTGAGTCTGACCATTCTGGTTGGCGCTCTGACTATCCTGTTTAACGCGATCGTCGACGTGCTGTACGCCGTTATCGATCCAAAAATTCGTTATTAAGCTGGAGCACGCAAATGATGTTGACGAAAAAGAACAGCGAGGCTCTGGAGAACTTCAGCGAGAAGCTCGAAGTGGAAGGACGCAGCCTGTGGCAGGATGCCCGTCGCCGCTTTGTGCACAACCGGGCGGCGCTCAGCAGCCTGTTCGTATTGGCTTTGATTACTCTGTTTGTGATTGCGGCGCCGTGGCTGTCGCAGTTTGCCTATGACGATACCGATTGGGCGATGATGTCGGCCGCGCCAAGTCTCGAATCGGCGCACTACTTCGGCACGGACTCATCGGGGCGCGATCTGTTGGTGCGCGTGGCAATTGGCGGGCGTATCTCGTTGATGGTTGGCGTTTCCGCTGCGCTGGTGGCGGTCATCGTCGGCACCCTGTACGGTGCAATGTCGGGTTATCTGGGCGGTAAAATTGACTCGGTCATGATGCGCTTGCTGGAGATCCTCAACTCCTTCCCGTTTATGTTCTTCGTGATCCTGCTGGTGACCTTCTTTGGTCAAAACATTCTGCTGATCTTTGTGGCGATCGGCATGGTGTCCTGGCTCGACATGGCGCGTATCGTGCGTGGCCAAACCCTGAGCCTGAAACGCAAAGAGTTTATCGAAGCGGCGTTGGTATGCGGGGTTTCCAGCCGCAATATCGTACTGCGTCACATCGTGCCGAACGTGCTCGGCGTGGTGGTGGTATACGCTTCATTACTGGTGCCGAGCATGATCCTGTTCGAATCCTTCCTTAGCTTCCTGGGGTTGGGTACCCAGGAGCCGTTAAGCAGCTGGGGTGCATTGCTGAGCGATGGCGCCAACTCGATGGAAGTTTCACCGTGGTTGCTGCTGTTCCCGGCGGGTTTCCTGGTTGTCACTCTGTTTTGTTTCAACTTTATCGGCGATGGTCTGCGTGACGCCCTCGACCCGAAAGATCGTTAAGGAGTGCAATCATGAGCACCATTGAAAATCCGCAGTTGCAAACCAGCACCGCCGCTAAATCGCCGTTGTTGCTGGATGTCAAAGATTTGCGCGTGACCTTCGGTACTCCGGACGGTGATGTGACGGCCGTTAACGACCTGAACTTTGACCTGCGCGCCGGCGAAACGCTGGGGATCGTGGGGGAATCTGGCTCCGGTAAATCCCAGACCGCTTTCGCGCTGATGGGGCTGTTGGCCAGCAATGGCCGTATTGGCGGCTCAGCCAAATTTAATGGCCGTGAAATCCTCAACCTGCCGGAAAAACAGCTCAACAAGCTGCGGGCAGAAGAGATTTCGATGATCTTCCAGGACCCAATGACTTCGCTCAACCCTTATATGCGCGTTGGCGAGCAGTTAATGGAAGTGCTGATGCAGCACAAGAAAATGAGCAAAGGCGAAGCCTTTGAAGAGTCGGTTCGCATGCTCGATGCGGTTAAAATGCCGGAAGCGCGTAAACGCATGCGTATGTACCCGCATGAGTTTTCCGGCGGTATGCGCCAGCGTGTAATGATTGCCATGGCGCTGCTATGCCGGCCGAAGCTGCTGATTGCTGATGAGCCTACCACTGCATTGGACGTGACGGTTCAGGCGCAGATTATGACGTTGCTCAATGAGCTTAAGCGCGAGTTCAATACGGCCATTATTATGATCACTCACGACCTGGGTGTTGTGGCCGGTATCTGTAACAAAGTGCTGGTGATGTACGCCGGGCGTACCATGGAATACGGCAGCGCGCGTGACGTGTTCTATCACCCAAGCCATCCTTATTCCATCGGTTTGCTGAGTGCGGTACCGCGCCTGGACGCCGAAGGTGAGGCGCTGATGACCATTCCAGGTAACCCGCCGAACCTGTTGCGCCTGCCGAAAGGCTGCCCGTTCCAGCCGCGTTGTGCGTACGCAATGCCGCAATGTTCTAGCGCTCCGCCATTGGAGCAGTTTGGTGAAGGGCGCTTGCGTGCCTGCTTTAAACCGGTGGAGGCGTTGGTATGAGTACGGTAACCGACAAGAAAGTTCTGCTTGAAGTGGCCGATTTGAAAGTGCACTTTGACATTCATGATGACAAGCAGTGGTTCTGGCAGCCGCCGAAAACGCTGAAGGCCGTTGACGGCGTGACGTTGCGCTTGTTCGAAGGGGAAACTCTGGGTGTGGTGGGTGAGTCTGGTTGTGGTAAGTCAACCTTCGCCCGCGCCATCATCGGTTTGGTGAAGGCCACCAGCGGGCGCGTCGCCTGGCTGGGTAAAGACCTACTCGGTATGAGTGACGTTGACTGGCGCAAAACCCGTAGTGATATCCAGATGATCTTCCAGGATCCGTTGGCTTCGCTGAACCCGCGCATGACCATTGGTGAAATCATTGCCGAGCCACTGCGCACCTATTACCCAAAAATGCCGCGTCAGGAAGTGAAGGACAAGGTCAAGGCGATGATGCTGAAGGTTGGCCTGCTGCCAAACCTGATCAACCGCTATCCGCATGAGTTCTCCGGCGGTCAGTGTCAGCGCATCGGCATTGCCCGTGCCCTGATCCTGGAGCCGAAACTGGTGATTTGCGATGAACCGGTTTCGGCACTGGACGTGTCGATTCAGGCTCAGGTGGTGAACCTGTTGCAGCAACTGCAGCGCGAAATGGGCCTGTCGCTGATATTTATCGCCCATGACCTGGCGGTGGTAAAACATATTTCTGACCGCGTGCTGGTGATGTATTTGGGTCATGCGGTGGAATTGGGCACCTATGACGAGGTGTATCACAACCCTCAGCACCCTTATACCAAAGCGTTGATGTCAGCGGTGCCAATCCCGGATCCGGATAAGGAAAAGGACAAACAGATCCAACTGCTGGAAGGGGAACTGCCTTCGCCAATTAACCCGCCATCCGGCTGCGTGTTCCGCACCCGTTGCCCGATTGCCGGGCCGGAATGTGCCAAGACGCGTCCGTTGCTGGAGGGCAGCTTCCGCCATGCGGTTTCTTGTCTGAAGGTCGATCCGCTGTAACCGGTGTTTTTCGCCAACAAAAAACCCGCCAAAAATTGGCGGGTTTTTTTATGCCTTACGGCCGCTTACTCTTTCCACAGAATGTGGCAAAGCTTGTGGTCTTTCTCACGGCACAACAACACGCGGGCAAACACGTCGTTGATCGGTTCTCCATCGCTATCCGCCAGGCCAATCACCACTTCGGCGAAAAAGTCAGGGTTCAGGTCAAAGTCCACATGTTCCGACCAGTCTTCCGCCGGGTCATACAACTCTGCGCCGCCACGCTCCTCAAACTGCAGGTTGAACAGCAGAATATCCGCCGGATCCAGATTGTCGCCAGCCAACTCCAAAAAGATGTCGTAAGCCTGTTCCAGCGTTTCGTCTTCAGTAAGGCGGTTATTCAAATCCATAATTAAATCCCGATAACAAATGATTTGGCATTATTAAAGCATGCTCGCTACGGCATTTATAGCAGCGGGCTGAAAAAGTAGAACAGGCGCTCAACAATACGGTGCCAGAACGGCCGTTTCTGCCACTCTGCGGCATTCAGTAACTGCGAACGAGCAATATAGTCGTCCTGCACGCAGGCCAGATCGCTGCCGAAACCGTCATCGTCGATCACCAGAGTTATTTCAAAGTTCAGCCACAGGCTGCGCATGTCCAGATTCACCGTGCCGACCAGGCTGAGCTGGCCATCAACCAGTACGCTTTTGGTATGCAGCAGGCCGTCTTCAAACTGATAGATGCGCACGCCAGCCTCCAGAAGTTCGGAGAAGAATGAGCGGCTGGCCCAACGGACCATGGTTGAATCGTTGTCACGCGGGACAATGATGCTGACTTCAACCCCGCGCAGGGCGGCGGTACAAATCGCATGCAGCAAATCGTCGCTGGGTACGAAGTAGGGGGTAGTCATGATCAGCTGTTCACGTGCTGAGTAAACCGCGGTCAGCAACGCCTGGTGGATCATTTCTTCCGGGAAACCCGGGCCTGAGGCGATAACCTGGATGGTGTGGCCGCTTTCCTGTTCAAACGGCATGATATTGACGTCCGGCGGCGGCGGCAGGATCCGTTTACCGGTTTCAATCTCCCAGTCACAGGCATATACGATGCCCATGGTACTGGCGACCGGGCCTTCCATGCGGGCCATCAGGTCGATCCACTGACCGACACCGGCGTCCTGTTTGAAATAACGTGGGTCAACCATGTTCATACTGCCGGTGTAGGCAATATAGTTGTCAATCAGCACCACTTTACGGTGCTGACGCAAATCCATTCGGCGCAGGAATACGCGGAACAGATTTACCTTGAGCGCCTCCACCACCTCGATACCCGCATTGCGCATCATGCCAGGATAGGGGCTACGGAAGAATTGCAAACTACCGGCAGAGTCCAGCATCAGGCGGCAATGTACGCCACGGCGCGCAGCGGCCATCAGCGATTCGGCCACCTGATCGACCAACCCGCCGGGCTGCCAGATGTAAAACACCATCTCAATATTATGACGTGCCAGCTCAATATCACGGATCAGCGCTTTCAGCGTTGCGTCGGTAGTAGTGAGCAATTGAAGTTGGTTGCCCTTAACGCCATCGATGCCCTGACGGCGATCGCACAGTTGGAACAGGGGTCTGGCGACCTCGCTGTAATCGGTGGCGAAGATGCGCTGGCTCTCTTTTAATTCGCTCAGCCAGCGTGCGGTAGAAGGCCACATTGCCTTGGCGCGTTCGGCCCGGCGTTTGCCCAGATGCAATTCACCAAAAGATAAATAAGCCACAATACCGAACAGCGGCAGGATATAGATCACCAGCAGCCAGGCCATAGCGGAAGGTACGGCGCGGCGTTTCATCAGAATACGCAATGTCACACCAGCGATAAGCAGCCAGTAACCGAACACCATGAGCCAACTGATTACGGTATAAAATGTTGTCATAAAGGCGAAAAATCCCGTTCGCAAACCACCAACGATGAGTGTACGCACAGAACGCTAAAGGGGAAACCTTTTCTCGGCGCTTATGTTGCAAAAATATGATTGGCTTAAGGCACTTGCTGTAAACAAAAAAACATTTTGGCTGGGAGAGAAGGTCGCCCAGTCTGATTAAAATAGACGGCACTGTGGCTTGGATCCTGTAATGAAAGGACTATAATGCCCGCCGTTGGCATTTGACGAATGAGTGACAAAACGATGAGACGCAGTAGAAACGAGGTGGGTCGCTGGCGGATGCTGCGGCAGAGTCAGCGCCGCAGGCATCGCTGGTTGGAACGCCAGTCTTGCAGCAATCGGCATATTATTCGGGTGCGCCGTCGCCTGGATGACCAGCACCGGCGTTCATTGCTGTTTGTGGTGGCCTACGAGTGGTAAAACAAAAACAGTCCCCAAGGGGACTGTTTCAGACTGATGACAAACCTCATTCCTGCCCAGAGCGAGTAGAGGCCGATAAACAAAAATCAGGAAAATCAATTTATTGATTTTCGGCTGCTCACCACAAAGAAGGAAAACCCGGCTTTGGCTGCAGGGGGTTATTTCCCCAGATAGGCGTTAAGCATCCACACCTGTTTTTCCTGCTCTTTGATGTAGTCACTCATCAGGGAAGCGGTGCCTTCGTCCCCCGCATCGGCGGCCAGAGTCAACAGGTCACGCTGCTGTTGCAGCAGCACCGAATAGCCGTGCAGCAAACCACCCAGCGTGCCTTTATCGTTGGTGACATTAGTGTCTTCCTTGATATCCGAAGTTTTCAGATAATCGCTAAAGGCATGACGCGGTTGCGACCCCAGAGTCAGAATACGTTCTGCCAACTCATCAACCTTGGTTAACAGATCGTTATAGGTTTCTTCAAATTTGACGTGCAGTTCAAAGAAATGCGGGCCGGAAATGTTCCAGTGGTAGCCGCGCACATTCATATACAACACCTGATAATTTGCCAGCAGCGCATTCAACGCTTCCGATAGTTTTGCCGCTTGTTTGCTGTCCAGGCCGATATGGTTTTTCGCTGTTTTCTTCGTCGTTGCCATAATAATCTTCTCCTGATTATTTGATTCGATGATTTACACAATATCCATAACAAACACAGTAACCGGATTTATCGCAGGGTTAAAGACGTTCCAAAGCATCAATGCAATCGCTGAAACCAATAACGATAAATCCGATAAGCAAATTGCCCATTAAGTTTAAGCACAATGCGTTAACAACAACAGCGGCTTGGTATCATTACTTGCGTAAGACCATTTTTGCCACGCCGGCACTTAGCGTCATCAGTAATGCCGCCGCAATCAGCACCACGATAAATGCGCGGTCGAAAGCCAGCCGGGCGAGTTGCCTCATTTGTTCAGCCTGATCGACAGCCAGATTGGCGGCCAGCCGTAGGGCTTCATCAATGCTGTCGTAGGCGACGTTGCCCGCCGGCAGACTGTCAGGTAACACCAGGCTGTGGCTATAGATAGCGGTCATCAACCCACCCAGCAAGGTAATACCGAGCACGCCACCCAGCTCATAGGACACGTCCTCGATCGAGGCAGCCATACCGGATTTTTCTTCCGGAGCATTGAGCATGATGGCGGTCGACGCGGCGGTTATGGCACCACCGATGCCAAAACCGGCGATAAACAGACAAACCAACTGCGACATCAGGCTGTTCTGGTAAAGCAGGGCCAGCCCGGCGATGCCCAGGCCGGTCAGGAACAATCCACCGAATATCATTTTGCGCTCGCCGTAGCGCGGCAGCAGTAAACCGGCCAGCGGGCCAGCCAGTGCGGACGCCACCGGAATTGGCAGAATAAACAGCGCGGCCTGTAATGGACTCAACCCAAGCACCAGTTGCAGGCGTTGAGTCAGTACCAGCTCCACACCGACTAGCACAATCATCGACACCAGCGCCACGCCGACACCGCCGGCAAACAACCGATTCTGGAATAACGAGAAGTCGATCATCGGGTAGCGCGCCTGACGCTGTCGACGAACAAACAACCAGAGCGACAAAACGCCGATGGCGGCGGCGATCACCAGCGCAGAAAGGGAGGGCATTGCCTTGCTCAGCTCTTTCAGTGCATAGATACTGCCCACCAGACCGGCCATGATCTGCACTGACCCGATGATATCGTAAGGGCTTTTATTTTCCCCACCGCAGTGTGGTATCAATCGCCAGGCCAGCGGCAGCACCACCATGACGACAGGGACGTTGATCAAAAATACCGATCCCCACCAGAAATACTCCAGCAAGACTCCACCGACCACCGGGCCGATAGCGGCACCACCGGAAGCGACCGCAGCCCAAATGCCAATCGCCAGGGCGCGTTCGCGTTCGTCAGTAAACACATGGCGGACAATGGACAGGGTAGCCGGCATCATCATCGCCGCACCTACCGCGAGAAATACGCGGGCGGCGATCAGCCATTGGGCTGAAGGAGAAAAGGCCGCACAAAGGGACGCGACGGCAAACACCGGTAATCCGGCCATAAACAGCCGTTTATGACCAATGCGATCGCTCAGCATACCCGCACCGGGCAGTAAACCGGCGACCACTAGCGGGTAGGCATTCACAATCCATAATTTTTGTGAGGCGCTGGCGTCCAGCGCCTGGGTCAGCCGTGGCAATGCGGTGTATAGCACCGTCATATCGATAATGATCAAAAATAGCGCGCTGGAGATCATTGCCAGGATCAACCAGCGGTTGTTTGCGTGCATAATATTATTCCAAAAAAGCAGGCGACGCGGATGCGTTGCTATAAGGTCACCCCCCGAACGTGCCGGGTGGTATACTGGTGTAATATATATCCATACGTATGTATTTAAAAGAGGGTTTCTCAATGGGACGGCAACGGAGCATCGATCGCGACAAGGTTCTGGATATGGCCGAGGAGATTGTCGCCAGGCAGGGTGCGGCCGGGTTGACCATTGATTCTGTCGCCAAGGCGATGGGGATTTCCAAGGGCGGGGTGCAGTATTGCTTTGGCAGCAAAGACGCGTTAATTGATGCGATGTTCGAACGCTGGGGTAAGGTCTATGACCGGGTATTTGATGCTATTGCCGGGGAAACCCCCTCGGCCACAACGACAGTGCAGGCACATATGCAGGCCACCCGAAGCTCCGATCAGGCATCCAGCGCCAAGGCTGCAGGGCTGATGGCAACCTTGATCCAAACGCCAGAGCATCTGGACAGCACGCGAGAGTGGTACCACAGTCGGATCGCCGGTCTGGATTTAACCACCGAGGAGGGCAAACGGGCGCGGTTGGCTTTTCTGGCTACCGAAGGGGCATTTATGTTGCGTTTCTTTGGCCTGATGGAGATAAATCAAGCGGAATGGGATGCCATGTTTGCGGATATGCAGACGCTGATTCTGGCGAAAAAATAGTTCACCTATCACAGCGATAGCTGGCAGACCGGCAAGCGAAGAGTGTAACTTTATCTAACAATATATGCCCTCGAAGAACCCTTTGGCCAGCCTCTCCGTGCTGGCTTTTTTTGTCTGGAATTAGCGGGAAGGTAACAATGCCTTACCCGCGTGTCGTGATTGAATTACAGCACTTGCTTAAAGGGTTTGATCGTCACCTCAGCATAAACGCCGGCGGCGACGTAGGGATCCTGCTCGGCCCAGGCTTGGGCCTCCGCCAATGAAGCGAACTCCGCAATCACCGTAGAACCACTGAATCCCGCACTGCCTGGGTCGTTGCTGTCGATGGCCGGATTGGGGCCTGCAATGACCAGGCGGCCTTCATCACGCAGTGCCTGCAAGCGTGCCAGGTGTGCCGGGCGTACCGACAGGCGATTTTCCAATGAATTGGGTACGTCTTGTGCGTAGATAAGATAAAGCATGTTTCACCTTTAAAATCATTGCTATAGAACGGTAAATCTAAAGTAGCGCAAAAGGGGATTCATGGGAATGCCTGGCCGCTGGAATTTGCCTGCGGCTGGCGCTTATACCTTGAAGCGACTAGCTTTTATTCGTATAGTGCGGCCGCGTGATTTAATGGGAAAAGGATTCAGCGGTGAGGAAATGACGGAACTGGTTAGAGATAAACTCGCGTTGCCTGAGGGCAAAAGCAAACTGCTGCTGCACTCTTGCTGTGCGCCCTGTTCCGGAGAGGTGATGGAAGCTATTCAGGCTTCTGGCATCGAATACGCCATTTTCTTCTATAACCCGAACATTCATCCGCAAAAAGAATATCTGCTGCGCAAGGATGAGAACATCCGTTTTGCCGAGCAGCATGGGGTGCCTATCATCGATGCCGATTACGATACCGATAACTGGTTTGCCCGTGCCAAAGGCATGGAGCACGAACCTGAGCGTGGGATCCGTTGCACCATGTGCTTCGACATGCGTTTTGAACGCACCGCGCTGTACGCGCATGAGCATGGCTACGACACCATATCCAGTTCGCTGGGAATTTCCCGCTGGAAGAATATGCAGCAAATCACCGACTGTGGCGTGCGCGCAGCGGAAAAATATCCAGATTTGGAGTATTGGGATTACAACTGGCGCAAAAAGGGCGGTGCCTCGCGGATGATTGAAATCAGTAAGCGTGAACGCTTTTATCAGCAGGAGTACTGCGGCTGCGTCTATTCGCTGCGTGACACTAATTTGCATCGTAAGGCGCAGGGCCGGCCGCTGATCAAACTGGGCGTGTTGTATTACGGCGATGAAGAATAATGCTGCATTGGTCAAAGATAACCCGCTACGGCGGGTTTAGGTTGCTGACAAAGCAGGAAAAAGCGTGGTTTTTCCTGCTTTGTGGTGAGCAGCCGAAAATCAATAAATTGATTTTCCTGATTTTTGTTTATCGGCCTCTACTCGCTCTGGGCAGGAATGAAGTTTGTCATCAGTCTGAACCCGCTACGGCGGGTTTTTTCGTTTTGGCCAGGTAAATCAAGTTAATGAAGCGTGTGAATGCTTCAGTAAATAGGCAAACGAAAGGTTAATATCACCATGAGCTTGCAGGTTTTAGCGATGAATAATGACGATTAGAGCGATAGTTTGCCATTCGTTATTGAATATGATTGCTATTTGCATTTAAACTTGGCGAACCAGAGGAAGCAGAATCATTATGTCGCTAAAAAAGATGTTCCTTAATCGCCGTTTGTCCGTGCCAATTATCCTGTCTGTTGGCTTACATAGCGCCCTGGTGGCGGGTCTGCTCTATGCTTCTGTCAAGGAGGTGATGGAGTTGCCGAAACCTGAAGATGCGCCGATCAGCGTCATGATGGTTAATACCGCCGCGATGGCAGAGCCGCCTCCTCCAGCACCGGCCGAACCTGAGCCAGAGCCGCAGGTAGAGCCAGAACCCGAGCCAGAACCGCTCCCAGAGCCACCGCCGAAGGCGATACTAAAACCTGAGCCGGTAAAACCCAAGCCCAAGCCAAAACCGAAACCGAAGGTCGAAAAAACGGTTAAGCGTGAACCACAGAAAACCGAGCCGCGTGAGCCGTCACCGTTTGAAAATAACCAGCCGGCCAAGCCTGTCGATAGGGCTCCGGTGAAGCAGGCGCCGTCAGCACCGGTTGCGGGCAATTCGCGAGATGTGACGCCGAGAGCGCTCAGCCGTCCCGACCCGATTTATCCGCCGCGTGCCAGGGCATTGCAGATTGAAGGCAATGTGCGGGTGCAGTTTGATGTCGACAGCGATGGTCGTGTGAGTAATGTGCGTATTCTGGCTGCAGAACCACGCAATATGTTCGAGCGAGAAGTGAAGCAGGCAATGCGTAAGTGGCGTTATGAAGCGAAGGAAGGGAAGAATCTCACCATGAATATCCGCTTTAAAATTAACGGTACCACTGAAATGAACTGATTGAAATCATTGCCAATAAAAAGGGTCGTCATTGATTAGGCGACCCTTTTTGCTGTTTGCATTCCGGCTTATTCTTCAAAACCCACGCGGAAGTTCATCTTGCCATCGGGCAGGGCGCGTGCATTACCTTCATCATCCACTGCAACATAGGTAAACACCGCTTCGGTTGCGCGGTAGCGCTGGCCGATAGGGGCCGAAGACACTTTTTTGACCCACACTTCAATATTGATGGTGATTGAGCTGCGCCCGGTGCGAATACAGTGCGCGTAGCAACATACCACGTCACCCACCGCGACCGGTTTCAGGAAGGTCATACCGTCCACTCGCACGGTGACGACGCGGCCTTCGGCAATTTCTTTCGCCTGAATAGCGCCGCCAATATCCATCTGCGACATCAGCCAGCCGCCAAAAATATCGCCGTTGGCGTTGGTATCTGCCGGCATCGCCAGCGTTCGCAGCACCATTTCGCCACTGGGTAAAGGTCGTTGTTGAGTCATAGATGTCTGCTTATCAAAGAAGGGATTTCACTATACTGCCCGTAGCAAAGGCTACGGGCATTAACAATTTTGTAACTATTTTTTCTGTTCTTCCGGCATGTGCCGATAAATATAAACGCCGCTGAGCAGGGTAAATACTAGCGTCAGCGCGGTCAGACCGAAGACTTTAAAGTTAACCCAAACGCTCTGGGGCAACCAGAAGGCAACGTAAATATTCGCCAGACCACAGGCCAGGAAAAATACTGCCCAGGCCAGGTTGAGGTTATTCCAGACTTTATCCGGCAACGTCAGCTCTTTGCCCAGCATGCGTTGAACCAACGGCTTTTTTAGCACCAGTTGGCTAATCAGCAGCGCCAGCGCGAACAGGCAGTAAATGATGGTCACTTTCCATTTGATAAACAAATCGTTATGGAACACCAGCGTCAAAGTGCCGAACACCAGCACCATCAGGAAGGTGATCAACGTCATCTTCTCAATTTTGCGGTATTTGAACCAGGTGAACACCAGCGCCAGCGCGGTAGCAACAATCAATGCGCCAGAGGCAACATAGATATCGTAAAGCTTATAAAAAGCGAAAAAGACAATTAACGGGAGGAAATCAAGAAACTGCTTCATAAATCAATCCATCATCTGTTCATCGGCCGACTATACCGGATTTGGCGGGCTCTGTGTACCGCTGGCAACTGCTGATTATCGGCGTTTGGCCGCCGGATTTCCGCCATGAAAGTAGGAATTTGCATAAACTTACGATTGAGATCCCCAGTTCGCGGCGGGCAGATTGCCAGCACGGCATTGGCATCGCATGATATGCGCAATAATAGCCGGATAATTTATAACGGAAAACAGTTTATGCAGTGGAAATCTCTCCTGGCGCTTACGCCCGGTTTGACGCATTTATTAGGGTATCAACGCAGCTGGCTCAAACCGGACATCCGCGCCGGGCTTTCTGTCGCCGCCGTGGCATTGCCGGTAGCGATTGCCTACGCCGAATTGGCCGGAGTCAGTCCGATAGTGGGGTTATATTCCTGTATTCTGCCAATGGTAGCCTACGCATTTTTTGGCTCATCACGCCAACTGATTGTGGGCCCGGATGCGGCGACCTGCGCGGTCATTGCCGCCGTCGTGACCCCATTGGCAGCGGGTAATATGGAACGCCATTGGCAATTGACCATTATGATGACTGCGATGATGGGCGCCTGGTGTCTGTTGGCCAGCCGCTTCAAGCTGGGTGCACTGGCTGACTTACTCTCACGGCCGATACTCAGCGGTTTACTGAATGGTGTGGCGATTACCATCATGGTCGATCAGATTGGCAAGGTGTTCGGATTTGGTGTGCATCCGGCGCAGTTGATCGAGCGTATTTATGCGTTGCCTGGCAACCTGATGCACAGTGATTGGCTGACGATGGCGGTCTCCTTACTGGCGCTGGTTACGCTGATCGGGTTTAAAAAATGGCGGCCCAACTGGCCGGCACCTTTATTTGCCATTGTTCTGGTCACTTTTGTTACCTGGGCTGGTGGGTTGCAACAGCATGGTGTGGTGACGGTCGGCGGGTTTAGTGATGTGTTGCCGATAGTGCAGTGGCCGGATTTTCAACCGGGTTTGCTGCGTGACATGGTGATCCCGGCGCTTAACTTGGCCGTGGTCAGCTTTGTCAGCATGATGCTGACCGCCCGAAGCTTTGCGGCGAAAAACGGCTATGAGGTGAATGCGGATGCCGAATTTCGTGCGCTCGGCCTGGCGAATATCGTCTCGGCGCTGTCGCAGGGGTTCGCCATCAGCGGGGCAGATTCGCGCACTGCGGTCAATGATGCCAACGGCGGCAAGAGCCAATTGGTGTCGATCATTGCGGCGGCGGTGATTGCCTTCGTACTGTTGTTCCTGATGGCACCGCTACAGTTTATTCCAGTCGCGGGGTTGGGCGTAGTGCTGATGTATGCCGCCTGGTCGCTGCTGGATATTCGTGGCATCTGGCTCATGCGGCGTCGCAATGCTCAAGCCTTCCGTCTGGCGATGTTTACCTTCCTTAGCGTACTGCTGGTGGGGGTGATCAGCGGTATTGGCCTGGCGGTTTTACTGGGCCTGATGCAGTTCCTGCGCACGGTGTTCCGCCCAACGGAACAACTGCTGGGCGTTAATGACGAAGGCATGATCCATTCGATGGGCAACAATAACGGCATTAAAGCGGTACCCGGTGTGATGATGTATCGCTTCAATTCGCCTCTGACCTATTTCAATGTGGCGTATTTCAAACGGCGGATCCTGAACCTGGTGGACAGCACACCGTTCCAGCCGCGTTGGGTAGTGGTGGACGCCGTTGCCAGCTTTACCCATGCTGATATCAGCGTACTGGCGGCCATCGATGAATTGAAACGTGATTTGTTACAGCGTAACGTGAAGTTGGTACTGGCAGGACGGCGAACCGAGCTGACGCGCTGGTTCCGCATCAATAGGTTGGGGCGCGATCGGGAGTTGATACTGGTGCCGGACTTGTACCTGGCGCTGAAGCTGATTCAAAGTAAGGAGCAGGCGGAACCTGCTGTGGCTCAATAAGCAAAAGGCACGCCGAAGCGTGCCTTTTGGATTTCTACCGCAAGATTTAGCTGCGCAGCAGCATATACAAACGGAACAGGTAAATCAGCAACAAGGCCGAAACCAGGTTGCTCAGGGCGGTCAGCACCACGCTGGCGACGTTCGGGGTAAGCACCGAAAGATGGCTCACCATAAACAGCACCAGCAGCTTGGCTGCCAGCCACAACATCATCGCCGGAACAATCACCCGCGCATTGGCGAACGCCAACTTGCAGCTCAGCTTAATCGAGGCGAACACGCCTTTCTTGTCGGTAGCGGTAATCACCGGTGCCAACGAGAAGGCGATCGCCATGATCACGCCCGGCACCACAAACAGCGTCAGGCCCAGCTGGATCAACAGCGTGCAGATAAACAGCAGCAGCAGTAAACGCGGCAGTTCCGGCGCGGAAGCACCGATAGCGCGCAGGGCGCTAATGCGCTGCCCCTGAGAAACCAGACGAATCAATGTCAGCATCCCGCCAACCAGCAACACGTTGCCCACTAATGCGGAAAAGGTGGCGGCGGCTGAAACCTTCAATAACACCATCTGTTGCTCAGGCGTCATTTGTTGAATGATTTCCTGGATCCCCATACCGGCGGATGCAGCAAAGTCACCTTCCGTTGCGCTCAGGATCTTCAACTGTTCGACGTCAGGGCTGAAAGCCTGGTTGAGCAGCACAGAAATGAACGCGGTCAACAGCGCCAGCATCAGGATACTGGTCAGTTGGTTACGGAAAAAATTAAAACTGTCACGGTACAACGTGTTGGCCGTGATAGGCATGCAGACTCCTTGGCATTGAGAAACAGAGATAAAGCAAAATCAGTGGGCGATTGTACCCTGTTCCAGGCCGCTGTGGCACCCCGCGAAGTGCACTGTGACGATTTCTTCTGCAATCGGCTTTATCGCCATCCTTTGCCACCTTTCAAGCTGTGTTCTTGAGCCTGAACATGCAGATAATTTGCAACAAAAGGCATTTTTTGATTCAGATCAATCCTTGATTTATTAGCCTCTTAGGTAGTCTTGTTTTTAGTAGAAATTAAAACTTTTACACATAAGATGTGATCTCGATGGGATCATAAACACCCGTAAGTAGGTATATTCCCTCTGGATGATAACCATACAAATGGAATGGATAATGAAAAAGACAACTCTGGTGGTATTGGCGGCAATGATGACGCCTATGTTGGCAAGTGCGCATCAGGCAGGTGATTTTCTGTTCCGCGCAGGTGCTGCTACTGTGCGGCCAAATGCCGGATCGGACGACGTGTTGGGGCAAGGCTCATTCAGTGCCGACAATAATACTCAGCTTGGTCTGACCTTCGGCTATATGGTAACGGACAATATTGGCGTCGAACTGCTGGCCGCAACGCCGTTCCGTCACAAGGTAGGACTGAACGGTTCCGCGGTGAACGGGAATATCGCGACGGTACGCCACCTGCCACCGAGCTTGATGGCGCAATATTATTTTGGCGACAAGCAGGACAAACTGCGTCCGTACCTGGGGCTTGGCGTTAACTACACCACCTTCTTCGATGAAAAATTTAACGATAACGGCAAAAGCGCCGGGCTGAGCAACCTGAGTTTGAAAGACTCCTGGGGCGTAGCCGCGCAGGCGGGCCTGGATTACAACCTGGATGAGCACTGGATGCTGAATATGTCAGTGTGGTGGATGAACATCGAAACCAAAGCTCGTTTTGACGATGCGGACGGTAATCATCACAGCATTGATACGCGTTTGGATCCGTGGGTGTTTATGTTCGGGGCAGGGTATCGCTTCTGACAGGGATGAAACAGGGAGGCGCATGCAGCGCCTCCGTTTTATTTTTACTACTTGATATTCATGACGTTTTCAACGGATTTTACACCCGCGATGCCACGAGTCACCTGCACTGCGCGGTTGGCATCGGCGCTTGAACTGACAAAGCCGCTCAGTTGCACACGACCTTTAAAGGTCTCGACACTGATTTCGGTGGACTTGATGGTTTTATCCGCCAGCAGCGCTGACTTCACCTTGGTGGTCACTACCGTATCGTCAATATAACCACCAGTCCCTTCAGATTTCGCTGTTGGCGCGCAGGCACTCACTGCGAATGCCACAACGGCTGCCATGCATAAGACCGAAAGAGTTTTAAATAGCTTCATAAATTACTCTCCATGCAATGTTATTGTTGAAACTATATTCGGGTTTTCACCTGAAAACGTAGCGCATTTCCCCAAATAAAGAAATGCCCGACGCGCAGGGTTAATTGTGAGACAAGAATCAGGTTTGTTCAAATCGAAGGTGTAAAAAAATAGCACAACTTTGAAGAGAAACAATATGTTAACAACGGGCGTAGATTATCTATGCCCGTTGCTGGTCAATCATGCCCGGGTTGCGGCTTTCATTTCACTGACGAAGGTCGCCAATTGCGCCAGCATTTCGGCCGGTTGCGTATGGTTTTGTTCGATAATCTTGACGATCGCGGAACCGGATATCGCCCCTGCAGCCCCTGCCTGCAGCGCATCACGCACCTGGGCCGGCTCAGAGATACCAAAGCCTTGCAGCGGTGGTGCAGCATGGTATTCACGCAGTTTGTTCACCAGATGATGCAGCGGCAGCTGGGCACGGCTTTCGGTTCCGGTTACGCCTGCACGTGACAGCAGGTAGGTGTAGCCCCGGCCATGTGAGGAGATTTCACGCAGTAAATCGTCGTCTGCATTTGGCGGGCAGATAAAGATTGGCGCGATACCATGACGGATAGCGGCGGCGCGGAAGGGCGCTGACTCTTCATACGGCACGTCGGCAATCAGCACTGAGTCTACGCCCACTTCGGCACAGCGTTGGTAAAACGCATCGATACCTTTATGGAATACCAGGTTGGCGTACATCAGCAGACCGATAGGAATGCCGGGGTGTTTCTGGCGGATGGCGGCCAGCATTTCGAAACACTGAGTCGGCGTGACGCCAGAGGCGAATGCGCGCAGCGCCGCACTTTGAATGGTTGGGCCGTCAGCCAGTGGATCGGAGAAGGGGATACCTAGCTCCAGTGCGTCGGCACCGGCTTCAACCAGAGTATCGATGATTTGTAATGACAGTGCCGGGTTAGGATCGCCGAGAGTCACGAACGGGACGAAGGCGCCTTCCTTGTTGCTTGCCAGGCGGTCGAACAGTTGCTGGTAACGTTCCATCAGATTTCTCCCCGTGCTTTCAGAATGTCGTGAACGGTAAATATGTCTTTGTCGCCGCGGCCGGACAGGTTAACCACCAGGATCTGTTCCTTTTGCGGCGTTTCACGGATCATTTTCAGCGCATGAGCCAGGGCGTGTGAAGATTCGAGCGCCGGGATAATCCCTTCGCTACGTGACAGCGCTTTGAATGCGTCCAGCGCTTCGTCATCGGTAATCGACACGTACTCGGCGCGACCGATACTGTTCAGGTAGGCGTGCTGCGGCCCAACGGAAGGGAAATCCAGCCCGGCGGAAATGGAATAGGACTCTTCAATCTGGCCTTCGGAAGTCTGCATCATCGGTGCTTTCATGCCGAAATAGATACCGACGTGGCCGTGTTTCAACGGCGCACCGTGTTGGCCGGTTTCGATACCGAGGCCGGCAGGCTCAACGCCGATCAGCCCTACGTTGGTATCATCGATAAAGTCGGCAAACATACCTATGGCGTTGGAGCCGCCACCGACGCAGGCCAGTACCGCATCCGGCAGGCGGCCTTCACGTTCCAGCATCTGCGCTTTGGTTTCTTCACCGATCATACGTTGGAATTCACGCACGATAGTAGGGTACGGGTGTGGGCCGGCAGCGGTGCCTAACATATAGTGGGCGGTTTCGTAGCTGCCGGACCAGTCGCGCAGCGCTTCATTACAGGCGTCTTTCAGCGTAGAAGAACCGCTGTGCACCGGGATCACTTCCGCCCCCATCAGGCGCATGCGGAATACGTTTGGTGACTGGCGCTCAATATCTTTGGCACCCATATAGATGCGGCATTTCAGACCGAGCAAGGCGCAGGCCAGGGCCGAGGCCACGCCATGCTGACCTGCACCGGTTTCGGCGATGATTTCGGTTTTACCCATGCGTTTGGCCAACAATGCCTGACCCAACACCTGGTTGGTTTTGTGCGCGCCGCCGTGCAGCAAGTCTTCACGTTTCAGATACAGCTTGGTTTTGGTACCGGCAGTGAGGTTTCTGCACAGCGTCAGCGCCGTTGGACGACCGGCGTAATTTTTCAGCAGGTCGATAAATTCAGCCTGAAACTCTGGATCGCGCTGAGCGCTGACAAAGGCTTCTTCCAGTTGTTTTAAGGCCGGCATCAGAATCTGCGGCACATATTGGCCACCAAATTCGCCGAAGTAGGGGTTAAGCAGCGTCATTATAGTTCCCGTTATTATCCGTTAATGATTTTCAGTAAGCGCGCAGGGTTTGGAACACCGCCGACAGGCGGGCAGGATCCTTAATGCCGGGCTGGCTCTCAACGCCGGAGTTAAAGTCCAGACCGGCACAGCCAAGTTTGGCCGCGTCAACACAGTTATCCGCGCCCAGGCCACCGGCCAGCATTACGTTTTCAAGGTTTTCGCCGTGCAGTACCGACCAGTCGAAGCGCTGCCCGGTACCGCCCGCGCCGTTATCCAGCAGGTAGCGGTCAACGTGCTGCAAATCGCGCTTTGGCAAATGGTCTTTCACGCTCAGCGCCTTCCAAATTTGGCAGTCGGTCGGCAGTACGGCACGCAAGGCGGTGATATAGGCCTGATCTTCTGCACCGTGCAGCTGCACTGCCTTCAGACCCAGGCGCTCGACGGTCTGAACTACCGTTTCTACCAGTGCGTCACAGAACACGCCGACGTATTTTAGTGGTGCACCGGAAATCACTTCGCGGGCACGATTGATATCAACATAGCGCGGCGAGCGTCCGACAAAAATCAAACCACCGTAGACGGCACCGGCCTGATAAGCCGCGGCAGCATCCTGCGGACGGGTCAATCCGCAAACTTTATTGTCGCCGAGTATCACTCTGCGTACGGCAGCACGCAGGTCGGTTTCCGACATTAATGCGCTGCCAATCAGGAAACCGTTGGCAAAGTGGCTCAATTCGCGGATCTGACCGTAATTGTTGATGCCGGACTCGCTGATCACCGTCACGCCGTGTGGCACACGTGGCGCCAACTGACGAGTGCGCTCCAGGTCGATACTAAGGTCGCGCAGGTCACGGTTATTGATGCCCACCACGCGTGCTTCCAGAGCAATGGCCCGTTGCAGTTCTTCAAAACTTATCACTTCAGTCAAAACGCCCATATTCAGGCTATGGGCCACTGCGGCTAACTGGCGGTATTGATCGTCATTAACCACCGACAGCATCAGCAGGATGGCATCGGCCTGATAGAAGCGCGCCAGGTAAATCTGATACGGATCGATAATGAAATCTTTACACAGCACCGGCTGTGTCACCGTTTTACTGACCAGCGGCAGAAAATCGAAGCTGCCCTGGAAATATTTTTCGTCGGTCAGCACCGAAATTGCCGAGGCAAAATCCTTGTAGACCGAAGCTATTTCTACCGGATCGAAGTTTTCGCGGATCAGCCCTTTGGAAGGGGATGCCTTTTTACATTCAAGAATAAACGCCGTTCTGGCTCCCTCTAGCGCGTGGTAAAAACCGCGTTCACTTGGGACGATTTCATTTTGAAAACTGGCCAGTGGCTGTTGTTGCTGTCGTGCTGCGACCCATTGCGCTTTATCACGAACAATCTTGTTGAGCACGGTTTCCTGCATCATTTATCCTCTTACTGCCAGTGCGGTGACACGCTCGTAAGCCTGCCCGCTGTGAATCATGTCCAGTGCCTGCTGCGCATTTTGGCGCAGGTCTTCTTGCCCGAATAACTTCAACAGCAGCGCCACATTAGCGGCTACCGCAGCGGCGTGCGCCGGGTCACCTTTACCTTGTAACAACCTTGCCAGAATGTCACGATTTTCTTCTGGCGTGCCGCCCAGCAGGGCTTCCAGCGGATAGCTTTGCAGCCCGAAGGACTGTGGCGTCAACTGATAGCTTTCAATTTCGCCGTTGTTCAGCTCGGCCACGTGGGTTGCCGCGTGGATCGCCACTTCGTCCATACCGCCACCGTGTACCACCGCCGCCCGCTGATAACCGAGTACGCGCAGGGTTTCAGCAATCGGCAGCACCAGTTCCGGGCTGTAAACGCCGATCAGCGCCAGAGGTGGACGCGCCGGGTTGATCAACGGGCCGAGCACGTTGAACACCGTGCGGGTTTTCAACTGCTGACGAACCGGCATCGCATGGCGGAATCCGGTGTGGTACTGCGGGGCGAACAGGAAGCACACGCCCAGTTCGTCCAGTGCCTTACGCGCTTCGTCTGCCGGTAAATCCAGACGAATACCAAATGCTGCCAGCAGATCCGATGACCCCGACCGGCTGGATACGCTACGGTTGCCGTGTTTGGCTACTTTTGCGCCGCACGCCGCCGCTACAAAGGCGCTGGCGGTGGAGATATTAATGCTGTTGGTACCGTCACCCCCAGTGCCGACGATATCGGCAAACGGGTAGTCCGGGCGCGGGAACGGCAGGGCATCGGCCAGCAATGCCTTGGCCGCACCGGCGATCTCTTCCGGGTGTTCGCCGCGGATTTTCATGCTGATCAGCGCGGCGGCCAATTGGCTTGGCTCCAGTTCACCACGCACGATGGCGCTGAATAACTGCTGGCTTTCCTGCTGGTTCATCGATTCTGAACGGTACAGTTTTTCAAGAATAGTTTGCATCGTCGTTTCCCCTCATTGTTTCGCCAGCGCCCAGGCCAGAGTTTGCTCAAGCAAACGTGCGCCATGGGTGGTCAGGATCGATTCCGGATGGAACTGGAAACCGCATACGCGATGCTGGTCATGACGGACTGCCATCACCATTTCGCCAAACTGGGCGTTAACGGTGAGCTCGGCCGGGATATTGCTGCCAACCAGTGAGTGGTAGCGTGCCACCGGCAGGGGATTCACCATACCGGCAAACATGCCTTCGCCATCGTGGCTGATGGCCGAGGCCTTGCCGTGCAAGATCTCACCGGCCGGGCCGACGTGACCACCGTAGGCTCCGACAATCGCCTGATGCCCCAGACAGATGCCGATAATCGGCAACTGTCCGCGCAGGCGCTGCAACAGTTCCGGCATGCAGCCGGCCTCGGACGGGGTGCCTGGACCCGGTGACAGCATCAACACCGGCTGTTCCAACTGATGCAGGCGTTCGATAATCACGTCGGCAGAGATCTGGTTACGGTAAATCACTACCTGATGACCGCTGGCGCGCAGTTGATCGACCAGGTTGTAAGTAAAGGAATCGACGTTATCGAGCAGCAAGATATCGGCCATCAGAACACCTCCTTGGCATGGTGCGCGCTGGCAATGGCACGTAGCACGGCACGTGCCTTATTACGGGTTTCATCGGCTTCCGCCTGAGGAACAGAATCCAGCACCACGCCAGCGCCGGCTTGCACGGTAGCAATGCCGTCTTCAACATACGCGGAGCGGATGACAATACAGGTATCCAAATCGCCGGTGGCGGTGAAATAACCGACCGCACCGCCGTAGCTGCCACGACGGGTGCCTTCAGAGGCGGCGATTAACTGCATGGCGCGCACTTTGGGGGCGCCGCTCAGGGTGCCCATATTCATACAGGCCTGATAGGCGTGCAGCACGTCGAGGTCGGCGCGCAGGGTGCCGATCACACGAGAAACCAGGTGCATCACGAAAGAGTAGCGGTCCACTTTGGTCAGATCGGCCACGTAGCGACTACCGGCCTGACAGATGCGCGCCAGATCGTTACGCGCCAGATCGACCAGCATCAGATGCTCGGCCAGTTCTTTATGGTCGGTCCGCATTTCCAGTTCGATACGGCTGTCGAGATCCAGATCCAGTGACCCGTCGGCATGACGGCCGCGAGGACGGGTACCGGCAATCGGGTAGATCTCGATCTGGCGGTTGCCGGCGTCGTATTTCAGCGCGCTTTCCGGCGAAGCACCGAACAGGGTGAATTCGTCATCCTGCATAAAGAACATGTATGGGCTTGGGTTGTTGTCTTTCAGCGTCTGGTAAGCGGCCAACGGGGCCGGGCACGGCAGTGAGAAACGGCGTGACGGCACCACCTGGAAGATTTCGCCCTGACGGATGGCCTGTTGCAATTCGCTAACCACCGCACCGTATTCTTCGTCGGTCTGGTTACAGCTCAGTTGCATATCTTCCAGCTTCTGGTGCGGGATAGGCTGCGGTGTCTGTTTCAATTGCACACGTAGCTGTTCCAGGCGCTGTTGCAGGCGCTGTTCTTCCGCCATATCGGCCGTGAAAACGCTGGCCTGCAGACGGGCAACGCCGCGCTGATGATCCAGCACCAGCAGGGTTTCCGCCAGATAGAAGCAGAAGTCCGGGCAGCGGCTTTCCTGGCGCAGTGCCGGCAGTTCTTCGAACCCGGCGACCAGATCGTAGGCAAACAGGCCGCCAAGCATCACCGCTTCACGTTCGTCAGCCGGGGAATCAACCAAGGTTAACAAGGTGCGTAGTGCGTCAAACACTGACAGCGAACGCAGGCGGGCATCTTCATCCTGAATGGCGTCAATCACCGGGAAGGTCAGTTCTCGTCCATTAGGGCGCACCTGGATCTGGACTTCTGCCGGCAGGGCCTCATCCAGCAGTGTCAGCATCGCCGCGCCGTTGGCGGTCAGCGCCTGTAGCGTCACGGTGCGGCCCAGTGCGGTGATGCGCAGAGCGCTGTCGAGCACCAACAGACTTTGCAGGTTTTGCTTGCTGTTGATCTCAGCCGATTCCAGCAGCAGGGTAGCCGGACGAGCGCCACACAACTGGTGGAAAATAGTGGTTGGATCGCCCCGGTAACTGGCCTCCGCCTTCAGTAATTTGAGTTGTGGTTTGATGTTCATCATTGGTGGTTCCAGTTAAAATTTGTCCATAAAAAAGCCCGCGTTACCAGCGAGCTTAGGAAATCTGCAGTGTCAGATGACAGGTATGCGTGATTACTCCGCCCGAGAAAGGGAGTGGCGCCACCAACTAAGAAGAGAAGTTTGCTTATTCATTTCTGTGCTCTCTTATTTATCATCCAACCAGGGAACTGCCCTGAACTTGTGTACTAGTTAACTGGTTCGCAGGAACAAAGTCAACCCTCTTTTCGCACAATGTTTTAGCACCAGGCGTGAATTGTTTTCATCAAGGGGAAGGGGCCGTGACCCAGAATAGATTTCCGTCCGGTGGGCGATCGCGGGTATGATAGAAGGCCAAGCCATTGCCGGATATTCCTTTTGACAGACAGCAGCCCCCAGCCCTCCGCCTTTACTCTCTACGACTTACACAGCCACACCACTGCCTCTGACGGCTATTTGACGCCGACGCAGTTGGTGCAGCGAGCGGTTGAAATGCGGGTGGGTGTATTGGCGATTACCGATCATGACACCACCTCCGGCCTGGCCGCTGCGGCCGCCACCATTGCTGAATTGTCGCTGCCGTTGCAGCTGGTTAACGGGGTGGAGATCTCCACGCTGTGGGAAAATCACGAGATTCATATCGTGGGCCTCGGGATTGAGGCCGAACACCCGGCGATGGTGCAACTGTTGGCCGAACAGACCGAACGCCGTAACTTGCGTGCTCAGGAAATAGGCGTGCGGCTGGCTAAAGCGCGTATCGACGGTGCTTTTGAAGGTGCGCAAAAGCTGGCGGACGGTGGTGCAGTGACCCGTGGCCACTTTGCCCGTTATCTGGTGCAGATCGGCATGGCCGATAATATGGCTCAGGTGTTCAAGAAATACCTGGCCAAAGGCAAAACCGGTTACGTTCCGCCACAGTGGTGTACAATAGAACAAGCCATTGATGTGATTCATCAATCCGGTGGCCAGGCGGTGATCGCTCATCCGGGTCGTTACGATCTGACGGCCAAATGGCTGAAGCGGTTGCTGGCGCACTTTGCTGAACATGGCGGTGATGCCATGGAAGTTGCGCAGTGTCAGCAGGCACCGCATGAGCGCTCGCAACTGGCAAAGTATGCGCAAGAATATCAATTACTGGCATCGCAGGGTTCTGATTTCCATCAACCCTGCTCGTGGATCGAACTGGGCCGCAAACTGTGGTTACCCGGTGGTGTTGAACCCGTGTGGCGTGACTGGCCGCAGCCACAACTGGCCAAGATCGATTGATTTAACGTGGGTGACGCCGCCCGCGTGCATCATTTTTAGGAGCAAGTCATGAGTCAGCTTTTTTATATTCATCCCGACAATCCGCAACCGCGCCTGGTTAATCAGGCTGTGGATGTGCTGCGTAAGGGCGGGGTGATCGTCTATCCCACAGATTCAGGTTACGCACTGGGTTGCAAGCTGGAAGAGAAGTCGGCAATGGAACGTATCTGCCGCATCCGTCAATTGGACGGCAATCATAACTTTACGCTGATGTGTCGCGACCTGTCCGAGCTGTCGACCTACGCTTATGTCGACAATACCGCGTTCAGACTGATCAAGAACAACACCCCCGGCAACTACACTTTCATTCTGAAAGCGACCAAAGAAGTGCCGCGTCGTTTGATGAACGACAAACGTAAAACCATAGGGTTGCGTGTGCCGTCTAACCCGATTGCGTTGGCGTTACTGGAAGTCTTAAACGAGCCGATGATGTCGACCACGTTGATGTTGCCGGGCAATGATTTTGCCGAATCCGATCCGGAAGAGATTAGCGATCATCTGGGTAAGCAGGTGGATCTGGTGATCCACGGCGGCTTCCTGGGCCAGCAGCCAACTACAGTCATCGATCTGACCGAATCCGCGCCGGAAGTAGTGCGCGAGGGCGCGGGCGATCCAGCGCCTTTTCGCTGATTCATTGCCGGGATTTTTGCTCATTATTCTGAAAAGTGGCTGAGACAGCGTCATTTAGGGTTAAAGCAGCTATTCTACAATATCAAAAATTGATAATCAGGCAGGATGCATAGCGATGATTAAACGCGTTTCTCTTTTAGCCGCCATATTGTTTTCCTCTGCGGCCAGTGCAGGTTTTTATTCTGGCAGCGCCTTGCTGTCTGAGACCAGCGGCTATGTGAAAAATAAAGATGGGGCAGCCACCGTTGCCGAAGCGCTCGATGGCGGGTTGTTTATGGGCTATGTGGCTGGAGTATTCGATACCTTTACGATGCAAGGCAACCGCAATATTTGCCCGGATGCCGGTATGAGCGTTGGCATGGCATCGGATGCGGTCATGCAGTATTTAAATGAACACCCGGAACAACTGCACTATTCAGCACCTTCGGTGATTATGCTGGCGTTAACCTCCGCCTATCCATGCGAACGTCATTAAAATTGTTCGTTTAGTGCGTATTATTTCATTAGGTGCGAAGCCTGTTTGTTAGCACCATTTTCCATAGATGAGCTCGATAAACGCTGTCATTTTACCCCTAGCACACAAGCCCCTGTTTGATTTAGGGGCAGGACGTTTAGGAGACAAAATGACAGCGTTTCGCCATGGCACTCTTTCTCTCGATTATCACGATTCCGGTTCAGGCCCACTGACGTTGCTATTGAACAAGCCTATCGGCAATATTCCTCGCCGCTTAACCGGTTGAGCGAATTAAGCTCCCCTCCAGCTTGTCGGCATATTTATTCACTGGATCGTGACGAAGATAACCTGCGTCAACAACAGGCATTTGCTGCTAACCATCCTTTCTTCTCGGTGGCGCGGCTGGAGCATGCTCGTACCCATCTTGGTATTCTCGAACAGCCGGAGGTGGTGTATCGCGAGGTCGTCAATTTCCTCGATAATTAATCGACCGCGGTTATTAATCTAAACGGCTCCGTGCCTGTTTTACCCTCGCGTGCTGATATTTCGATAATCGACCCGCAATAAAGTGGGTTTCAACCCCATAGAAAGCCTGTATAATGTGCGGTTCGATCTATGTAAACGTATTGTTACTGCTGTGGCGCCTGACGCCGCAGCAGTCATCCCCCCGACGCCTGTGAAGGCGACACTAGAGGTTGCTCAATGAGCGAGAAGTTACAGAAAGTTTTAGCGCGCGCCGGCCATGGTTCGCGTCGTGAAATCGAAACCATTATTGAAGCCGGCCGCGTCAGCGTCGACGGTAAAGTCGCCAAACTAGGTGATCGCGTTGAAGTGACCGCTTCAATGAAAATCCGTTTGGATGGTCACGTTGTCTCGATTAAAGAATCCGAGGAAGAAGTTTGCCGTGTGCTGGCGTATTACAAGCCGGAAGGTGAACTCTGCACCCGTAGCGATCCTGAAGGCCGCCCGACGGTGTTTGACCGCCTGCCTAAGCTGCGTGGCTCACGCTGGGTGGCAGTAGGGCGCCTGGACGTCAATACCTCAGGCTTGCTGCTGTTCACCACCGACGGTGAACTGGCGAACCGCCTGATGCACCCAAGCCGTGAAGTTGAGCGTGAATATGCGGTGCGTGTTTTTGGTCAGATTGATGACGAAAAAATCAAGCAACTGAGCAAGGGCGTTCAACTGGAAGACGGCCCGGCCGCTTTCCGCACCATCAGCTTCCAGGGTGGCGAAGGCATCAACCAGTGGTACAACGTGACCCTGACCGAAGGGCGTAACCGTGAAGTTCGTCGTCTTTGGGAAGCGGTTGGCGTTCAGGTTAGTCGCCTGATCCGTGTACGCTACGGTGATATCGATCTGCCAAAAGGCCTGCCGCGTGGTGGCTGGACTGAACTGGATTTGCCGGCGATTAACTATCTGCGTGAACTGGTTGAATTGAAGCCGGAAACCGTTAGCAAGATGCCGATTGAGCGCGAACGTCGCCGCGTGAAAGCCAATCAGATCCGCCGTGCCGTCAAGCGCCATACCCAGGTTGCCGGCAGCGGTCGCCGCAGCACGGCAGGCAGCAAGCCTGGTAAACCAAGCAAGCGCAGTTAATCATCACGCCGCAACCCTCTTCGGGCTGCGGCGTTTTCGTCCTGTTACCAGTCAATTCCCTGCTGTGCCTTGATACCTGCGTCAAACGCATGTTTCACCGGCCGCATTTCCGTGACCGTATCCGCCAGTTCCAACAGCTCCCGATGGCATCCTCGCCCGGTGATAATCACCGTTTGGTGCGCGGGACGTTGTTGTAATGCCTCCAGCAGCTCATCCAGCTCAAGATAGCCGTAGCTGACCATATAGGTCAGTTCGTCCAGCAGCACCAGATGCAGGCTGCTGTCGGCCAGCATGCGCTTGCCGTGTTGCCATACGCTCTGACAAGCTGCGGTATCGCTGGCTTTATCCTGGGTTTCCCAGGTAAATCCGGTAGCCATTACCTGAAATTCAACGCCATGTTGCTGCAACAGGTTTTTTTCCCCGTTTGGCCATTCACCCTTGATAAATTGAATAACGGCGGCTTTCATTCCGTGGCCGACGGCGCGAGTAACGGTGCCAAATGCGGCGGTGGTTTTGCCCTTGCCATTGCCGGTGAAGACCAGCAGCAAACCCCGTGCGTCCTGGGCGGCAGCGATACGGGCATCGACCTGTTCTTTCAGGCGCTGCTGACGTTGTTGGTGGCGATCTTCAGCCATGGTAAAGCCCCTTTTATTCGGCGGCGCCGGGTTTACGGTTTGGCTGGGCGTCGAAGCTCATGCCGGTTTTACGGCGGCTGTCATCGCCCATCAGATAGAGGTAAAGCGGCATAATATCCGTCGGGGTTTTCAGCTTGCTTTTGTCTTCATGCGGGAATGCAGTTGCGCGCATTTGAGTGCGCGTTCCACCAGGATTGATGCAATTTACCCGAAGATTGCGACTTTTATATTCATCGGCCAACACCTGCATCATGCCCTCTGTGGCGAACTTGGACACCGCATAGGCCCCCCAGTTAGCGCGCCCACTACGGCCTACGCTGGAGCTGGTAAATACCAGCGATCCGGCATTGGATTTCAATAGCAGCGGCAACAGCGCCTGGGTGAGCATCAAGGTCGCGTTGACGTTCACCTGCATCACCTCGTTCCACATCTCCATCGACAGTTCGGCCATCGGGGCGATATCGCCCAGCAGTCCGGCATTATGCAGCACACCGTCGAGGCGGGGGACATGAGTAGCCAATTTATCGGCTACCTGTTGGCATTGTTCCTGAGTGGTATGCAGCAGATCCAGCGTGATGATGTAGGTTGGCGCACTGCTGAGTTTGGCGATTTCGGCTTGCACCGCCTGCAGTTTGCTTTCGGTTCGGCCTAACAGCACCAGTTGCGCGCCGAACTTGGCGTAAGTGAGTGCCGCTTCGCGACCGATGCCATCACCGGCACCTGTGACCAAAATAATACGTTTTTCCAGCAAATCTTGTTTAGGTTGGTAATGCACAATAATTCCTCGCGCCTTGGTGGCTGGTCTCCCGCTTGTATCGGGGAGCGGAGTGGGTTGAGAGGCCATAACAGGAGCTAAGGCTCGACCGCATGCAGGCCCCACAGCGAATTTGGCTCATCATGTTGATGAATAATCCGTGTTATATGCCTTAAATGGATCGTATTTTCAATGATTAGGCTGCAGAATCGGCATTCTTTTGTAACAAAAATGGAACAGCAGCAGCTTGGTTAAGCCCCAGTGCGCCCACATAGTAAAGAGGTATCACAAGGAATTTTTATTTAGCCGCGACAGCCACTGCGTCGGTTGGCTAGAATGAATGAGATCATACTAACAACCTGTTAATAAAGGCGGAATCTGTGGAGTTTATATCTGTTTACGGCCTGTTTTTGGCCAAAGTCGCGACGGTAGTGATTGCCATCGCCGCGCTGGCGTTGCTGGCGGTCAGCCTGGGGCAACGTAAGAACCGCCAGAAAGGGGAACTGCAGCTGACAGACCTCGGCGAGCAGTATCGGGACATGCAGCGTGATATGCGCCTGGCGCGCATGGGCGATGCGGAACAAAAGGCCTGGAACAAGCAGTTTAAAAAACAGACCAAGGCCGACGATAAACTGAAGAAACAACGCGCTAAAGCCGGTGCGGTTGAAGCCACCAAGCCTTGCTTGTACGTGCTGGATTTCAAAGGCAGCATGGATGCCCATGAGGTGGCCTCTCTGCGTGAGGAAATCTCGGCGGTGCTGGCGGTGGCGACGCCGCAAGACGAAGTGTTGCTGCGGTTGGAAAGCCCGGGTGGGGTGGTACACGGTTACGGCCTGGCGTCATCGCAACTGGCACGTTTACGCACCGGCGGTATTCGCCTGACGGTAGCGGTAGACAAAGTGGCGGCCAGCGGGGGCTATATGATGGCCTGCGTGGCGGATCGCATTGTTGCGGCTCCCTTTGCCATCATCGGCTCAATCGGCGTCGTGGCGCAAATCCCCAACTTTCACCGCCTGCTGAAAAAGAACGATATTGATGTAGAGCTGCACACTGCCGGTGAGTTCAAACGCACGCTGACGTTGTTTGGTGAAAATACTGAGCAGGGGCGTGAGAAATTCCGTGAAGATCTGAACGACACCCATGAGTTGTTTAAACAGTTTGTGCATCAGCAACGTCCATCGCTGGATATCGACAGCGTGGCGACCGGTGAACATTGGTTCGGTACCCAGGCAAAAGAGAAAGGACTGATTGACGCCATTGGCACCAGTGATGATTTACTGATCGCTGAAATGGAGAATCACGAGGTGGTCGGGGTGCGCTATGCACGTCGCAAACGCATGATGGATCGTTTTACCGGCAGTGCGGCAGAAAGTGTCGATCGTCTGCTGTTACGCTGGTGGCAGCGTGGTGAAAAGCCACTGTTTTAAACCGGATGATTAAACATCAAGGGGGGCTAACACCCCCTTTTTAATGCTTAGTCGACTAAATGATATTTATCAGAAAACACGTGGGCCAAGTGTTTAAACATATTAAATACTGCGGTAGTTTTTATTGTTGGCAATCCATCCGGATCCAAAAAGAATTCACCGCGGAAAACTAAAACGCTGCCTTTTTGTTCAACATCTGTGGCAACCATACCTTGCAGATAATCATCATGCTGACGAATTAGATTATTGGCTTCTTCCAGCAGGGCTTCACGGGCAATAGGTGAGGTTTCAGTGCGCATTTATTACACTCCAATGAAAAATTCTGCACATATTCTAACGCCAGTTCGCATTTATCCGCAAACAGACTAAGGGTTATTTGCCGTCTGGATGGCCAGCACAATCTGCCGATTGGCGAAATCTGCCTTTCCGTGCTAATTAGGTTGCGTGACGCTTTTTATCAGGTACAGTGTGGGATTTTGCGGCGTCGGGTGGAAGGTTTTGTTTACGCCATAAATGAGTTTCACACAGCCATACTTCTGGGGCATGGGTGAATAGCGGCCAGGATCAACAACTTGCGTTCAGGTTGAGCAGTTAAGCAGCCAATAGAAAAAAACATGTTGATCTCTTGCCAGAGTGCCGCAATATAAAAAAGAGATACGAATCGCTGCGGCAAGGCGAGATAAATGACTTCTTTTTAGAAGAAATAAAATTAGGTAAAGGTAAATATGGGTAAAGCTCTCGTAATAGTTGAGTCCCCGGCAAAAGCCAAAACTATTAATAAATATTTAGGTAATGACTACGTGGTGAAGTCCAGCGTCGGTCATATCCGTGATTTGCCGACCAGTGGCTCAGCCGGCAAAAAGAGCGCTGACTCAACCGAAGACAAAGCCAAGAAGAAAGTTAAAAAAGATCCAACGACGGCGCTGGTAAATCGTATGGGCGTCGATCCTTACCATGGCTGGAAAGCACATTACGAAATCCTGCCGGGTAAAGAAAAAGTTGTTGCCGAGTTAAAGTCGTTAGCGGAAAACGCCGACCATATTTATCTCGCAACCGACCTTGACCGCGAAGGGGAAGCCATTGCCTGGCACCTGCGGGAAGTTATCGGTGGTGACGACAAACGCTTTAGCCGCGTAGTGTTTAACGAAATTACCAAGAACGCGATCCAAAACGCGTTCAAACAGCCCGGCGAACTGAATATCGACCGTGTCAACGCACAGCAGGCGCGTCGCTTTATGGACCGCGTTGTGGGTTACATGGTCTCGCCACTGCTGTGGAAAAAAATTGCCCGTGGCTTGTCCGCTGGGCGGGTGCAATCCGTTGCGGTTCGACTGGTGGTGGAGCGTGAGCGCGACATCAAAGCCTTCGTGCCGGAAGAATACTGGGAGTTACACGCCGATCTGTTGGCGAAGGGTGATACCGCGCTGCAGATGGAAGTGACGCATGTCCACGACAAACCCTTCAAACCGGTTAACCGTGAGCAGACTCACGCCGCACTCAAAGTGCTGGAAAAAGCCCGTTATACGGTACTGGATCGCGAAGACAAGCCGACCAGCAGCAAGCCGGGTGCACCTTATATTACTTCTACGTTGCAGCAGGCGGCCAGTACCCGTCTGAGCTTTGGCGTGAAGAAAACCATGATGATGGCTCAGCGCCTGTATGAAGCTGGTCACATCACCTATATGCGTACCGACTCCACCAACCTGAGCCAGGATGCGCTCGAGATGGTGCGTGGTTACATCGGTGACAACTTCGGCGACAAGTACCTGCCGAAAGCACCGAATCAGTACAGCAGCAAAGAAAACTCGCAGGAAGCTCACGAAGCCATCCGTCCGTCGGATGTCAACGTGCTGGCCGAGCAGTTGAAAGATATGGAAGCGGATGCGCAAAAACTGTATCAGCTGATTTGGCGACAGTTTGTTGCCTGTCAGATGACGCCGGCGCAGTACGACTCCACCACGCTGTCGGTGAAAGCCGCTGATTACCAGCTGCGTGCCAAAGGCCGTACGCTGCGTTTCGATGGCTGGACCAAAGTGATGCCTGCTCTGCGTAAGGGTGATGAAGACCGCACCTTGCCGTATGTTGAAGTAGGCAGCGATCTGGAACTGCAGAAGCTGATCCCAAGTCAGCACTTTACCAAGCCGCCAGCGCGTTTTAGTGAAGCGTCATTGGTAAAAGAGCTGGAAAAACGGGGTATCGGGCGTCCATCGACCTACGCTTCGATCATTTCCACCATTCAGGATCGTGGTTATGTGAGAGTCGAAAGCCGCCGTTTCTACGCTGAAAAAATGGGTGAGATCGTTACCGATCGTCTGGAAGAAAATTTCCGCGAGCTGATGAACTATGACTTCACCGCACGCATGGAAAACGGTCTGGACCAGGTAGCCAACAACCAGGCTGAGTGGAAAGCGGTGCTGGATGAGTTCTTTGCCGAGTTCAGCGAACAGCTGGAAACTGCCGAGAAAGAGCCGGAAGAAGGCGGTATGCGCCCGAATCAGATGGTGATGACCAGCATCGATTGCCCAACCTGCGGTCGTAAGATGGGTATCCGTACTGCCAGCACCGGCGTTTTCCTGGGTTGCTCCGGCTATGCATTGCCGCCGAAGGAACGTTGTAAAACCACCATTAACCTGGTGCCGGAAACGGAAGTGCTCAACATTCTCGAAGGGGATGACGCGGAAACCAACGCGTTGCGTGCTCGGCGTCGCTGCCAGAAATGCGGCACGGCGATGGACAGCTACCTGATCGATAACCAGCGCAAACTGCACGTGTGCGGTAACAACCCGGCGTGCGACGGCTATGAGATCGAAGAGGGTGAATTCCGCCTGAAAGGGTACGACGGTCCTGTTGTTGAGTGCGATAAGTGCGGCTCTGAAATGCACCTGAAAATGGGGCGCTTCGGCAAGTACATGGGTTGCACCAACGAGAGCTGCAAAAATACCCGTAAGATCCTGCGTAATGGTGATGTTGCACCGCCGAAGGAAGATCCGGTTCCATTGCCGGAACTGCCATGCGAAAAGTCGGACGCTTACTTTGTCCTGCGTGACGGCGCTGCCGGTGTGTTCCTGGCGGCCAATACCTTCCCTAAATCGCGTGAAACCCGTGCGCCCTTGGTGGAAGAATTGGCCCGCTTCAAGGACCGTCTGCCTGAAAAACTGCGTTATCTGGCCGATGCGCCGGTGGCAGATGCAGAAGGTAACAAAACGCTGGTGCGTTTCAGCCGCAAGACCAAGCAGCAATACGTCTCTGCAGAGAAAGACGGCAAAGCCACCGGCTGGTCCGCTTTCTACATCGATGGCAAATGGGTTGAAGGCAAAAAGTAAATTTGCAGCCTGCATGCAACATTAAAAACCAGCCCATGTGGCTGGTTTTTTTATTGGCCAAAGAGGGCTAACGGATCTATTCTTGGCTGTTTTTTTCCTCCTGGGGCCAGGGTTCCATTTTGATCGCAATGCAAAATAATCGTTACCACAGTGTGACGTGGATCTATACTTGAAGCTGTAGCGTGATATAGTGGTTATATAAAATTTTTTTTTATGATTAAAGCTTATTAACAACGGCGGTTTCTTCAGCGTCTGGGTGAAACGCGGGGTTTAGGGCTTGTTACTTTTCAGCATACCGGGGCGACACCGATATACCTGGCTGCGGCTCAACGCAGTGTTTAACCTAGGATGGTATAAGATATGAAATTGCAGCAGCTTCGTTACATCGTGGAAGTGGTTAACCACAACCTGAATGTCTCCTCGACGGCCGAAGGGCTTTACACTTCACAACCCGGTATCAGCAAGCAGGTGCGGATGCTGGAAGATGAACTGGGCATCCAGATTTTCGCCCGTAGCGGTAAGCACCTGACTCAGGTGACTCCGGCAGGCCTGGAAATCATCCGGATCGCCCGTGAAGTCCTGTCCAAAGTAGATGCCATCAAAGCCGTTGCCGGCGAGCACACCTACCCGGACAAAGGCTCACTGTATGTAGCCACTACCCACACCCAGGCACGTTACGCGCTACCTAACGTGATTAAAGGCTTCATTGAGCGTTATCCGCGTGTTTCGCTGCATATGCATCAGGGGTCGCCGACGCAAATCGCCGAAGCCGTATCAAAAGGTACCGCAGACTTTGCCATTGCCACTGAAGCGCTGCACCTCTACGACGATTTAATCATGCTGCCGTGCTACCACTGGAATCGCGCGGTGGTAGTAAAGCCCGATCATCCATTAGCCGGTAAAAGCCACATCACCATTGAAGAGTTGGCGGCTTACCCGATCGTCACCTATACCTTCGGTTTCACTGGCCGTTCCGAGTTGGATACTGCGTTTAACCGCGCCGGTCTGACGCCACGCATCGTGTTCACCGCGACCGACGCCGATGTTATTAAAACTTACGTGCGCCTGGGGCTTGGTGTGGGGGTGATTGCCAGCATGGCTGTGGATCCGGTTCAGGATCCAGATTTGGTGACGGTGGATGCGCGTGATATCTTCACCTACAGCACCACCAAAATCGGTTTCCGCCGTAGCACCTTCCTGCGCAGTTATATGTACGATTTCATCCAGCGCTTCGCTCCGCATCTGACGCGCGATGTGGTCGATAGCGCCGTTGCGCTGCGTTCCAACGAAGAGATTGAAGCGATGTTTAAAGACATCAAGCTGCCGGAGAAATAATCCGATAAACCAATTACTTACCGAAGGTTTCGATTCTCTGGTGTTCGCTCACCTGTTTGTGTCCTGTTTCGATCCTGTTGATCTAAACAGGCGGTGAGCTTGCCTCAACGGGAAGGGGAATTCAACCCTTCCCATTTCGCTTATCGTTGGAGCACAGTGCTACGGCGTTGTCGACACGTTACCCATCTAGCTACACATTCCCTCCAAAGCTCCAAAGCTCCAAAGCTCCAAAGCTCCAAAGCTCCAAAGCTCCAAAGCTCCAAAGCTCCACAGGCAAGCCGGTGAGCCGTTCTAAACTACATGAGGAGATTAGTCACGCGGGGTATAAGCTGGGGCTGAACCTGTCCACTCACAGCATGCGGAAATCTAAACCTACAATCGGATATGAAGATGGGGCGGATATCGCTGTAATCAGTAAGGCGTTGGGCCATAAATCGTTATCGTCTAATGCTGCACGGTAAGTCGCAAGTTGTTCATCGAACGGCTGGAAAGGAACCTTAACAGATAGCTATCGACGCGGGAACATGACTCCCTTGCTTTTCTGTGCTCAGTGCAGACCATGTCTAACTCGTTGGGAAAAAACGACTTCTCCATTCTTGATTACTTCTGCCTATCGTTATGATCAAAACGAGTTGTTATCAAAACGTTACATCATCTTTGTGTTATCTTTAAGTAAGACCTCAGTGATTACCCTGTTTTATGCATAATAAGAAATGGAGGAGCTATGTCGTCCGATCTTCGTGAAACGAGTATGGATAAGCTGGTTGCGCTCAATAGTGAGTATCACTATTACAGTCTGCCACTGGCCGCGAGACAGCTGGGTGATATCGACCGGCTGCCAAAATCAATGAAAGTTCTGTTGGAAAACCTGTTACGCCATGTGGATGGCGACACCGTGCAGATTGACGACCTGAAAGCTATCGTTGACTGGTTACAGACCGGCCATGCCGACCGCGAGATTGCCTACCGCCCGGCCCGCGTACTGATGCAGGACTTTACCGGCGTGCCTGCGGTGGTGGACCTGGCCGCGATGCGTGAAGCAGTGCAGCGATTGGGCGGCAATGTTGACCAGGTTAACCCGCTGTCACCGGTCGATCTGGTGATTGACCACTCGGTCACCGTTGATGAGTTCGGTGATGATGAAGCGTTTGAAGAAAACGTGCGTATCGAAATGGAGCGCAACCACGAGCGCTATACCTTCCTGCGTTGGGGGCAGAAAGCTTTCAACCGTTTCCGCGTAGTGCCGCCGGGCACCGGTATTTGTCACCAGGTTAACCTGGAATATCTTGGCCAAACGGTGTGGCACACCGACGAAAACGGTCAGCGCATTGCCTATCCGGATACGCTGGTGGGCACCGACTCCCACACTACCATGATTAACGGCCTGGGCATTCTTGGTTGGGGCGTGGGTGGTATCGAAGCAGAAGCGGCGATGCTTGGCCAGCCAGTGTCGATGCTGATCCCGGACGTGGTGGGCTTTAAACTCACCGGTAAGCTCAGTGAGGGCATTACCGCTACCGACCTGGTGTTGACCGTCACCCAGATGCTGCGTAAGCACGGAGTCGTGGGCAAGTTTGTCGAGTTTTATGGGGATGGCCTGGCGGATTTGCCGCTGGCTGACCGAGCGACCATTGCCAACATGTCGCCGGAGTTTGGCGCGACCTGCGGCTTCTTCCCGGTGGACGAAGTGACGCTGGGCTATATGAAACTGAGTGGCCGCAGCGATGAGCAGATCGCGCTAGTGGAAGCCTACGCCAAAGTGCAGGGCATGTGGCGTAATCCTGGCGACGAACCGGTGTTTACCAGTACCCTGGCACTGGATATGTCGACGGTGGTCGCCAGCCTGGCAGGGCCGAAGCGCCCGCAGGATCGCGTGGCGCTGCCAGAGGTGCCCAAGGCATTCAATGCCGCTACCGAACTGGAGATCAGCAATCAGCAACGAAAATCCGAATTCAAGCCCTTCACCCTTAATGGGCAGCAGCACGACCTGCATAACGGCGCTGTGGTGATCGCCGCCATTACCTCCTGTACCAACACTTCCAACCCCAGCGTAATGATGGCAGCCGGCCTGCTGGCGAAAAATGCGGTGAAAAAAGGGCTGCGAACCAAACCCTGGGTGAAAACCTCGTTGGCGCCGGGATCCAAAGTGGTAACCGACTATTTCGACAGCGCCAAGCTGACGCCCTACCTGGAAGAACTTGGGTTTAACCTGGTGGGTTACGGCTGCACCACCTGTATCGGTAACTCTGGGCCATTGCCTGAGCCTATTGAGCAGGCGATTAAAGAGGGCGATCTGACCGTAGGTGCGGTGTTGTCAGGCAACCGTAACTTCGAGGGCCGAATTCATCCGCTGGTGAAGACCAACTGGCTGGCCTCGCCACCGCTGGTGGTTGCCTATGCACTGGCCGGCAGTATGAAGATTGATCTGACCAAAGAGCCGTTGGGTGAAGGCCGTGACGGCCAGCCGGTTTATCTGAAGGATATTTGGCCGAGCAGCCAGGACATTGCCCTGGCAGTCGAGGAAGTGCGTACCGAGATGTTCCATAAGGAATACGGCGCGGTATTTGACGGTGACGCCAACTGGCAGTCGATTCAGGTTGCCGGTTCGGCCACCTATCCATGGCAGGCGGAGTCTACCTATATTCGCCATCCACCGTTCTTCAGCAGCATGAAAGTGCAGCCGGATCCGGTGCAGGACATCAAGGACGCCCGCATCCTGGCAATTCTGGCCGACTCGGTGACCACCGACCATATCTCACCGGCAGGGAACATCAAACGCGACAGCCCGGCAGGCCGCTATTTGAGCGATCACGGCGTTGCGGCGCTGGATTTCAACTCCTACGGTTCACGCCGTGGTAACCATGAAGTCATGATGCGTGGCACCTTTGCCAACATCCGCATCCGTAACGAAATGGTGCCGGGAGTTGAAGGGGGTTATACCCGCCATATCCCGTCACAGAATCAGTTGTCGATCTACGATGCTGCGATGCAGTATCAGCAGGAGCAGGTACCGCTGGCGGTGATAGCCGGTAAAGAATACGGTTCCGGTTCCAGCCGTGACTGGGCTGCGAAAGGGCCACGTCTGTTGGGGGTTCGCGTGGTGATTGCCGAGTCCTTCGAGCGTATTCATCGTTCCAACCTGATTGGTATGGGCATTTTGCCGCTGGAGTTCCCGGCAGGTGTGACGCGCAAAACCCTGGGGCTGAGTGGTGATGAGCAGATCAGCGTCAGCGGGTTACAAACGCTGAAACCAGGGCAAGTGGTGCCTGTGCTGATCACTTATGCCGATGGGCGTAAGGAAGTGGTTAATACCCGTTGCCGTATCGATACCGGCAATGAGCTGACCTACTATGAAAATGACGGCATCCTGCACTACGTGATCAGGAAAATGCTGTAATAAAAAGGGCGCCTTTCATGGCGCCCTCAGACTGATGACAAACCTCATTCCTGCCCAGAGCGAGTAGAGGCCGATAAACAAAAATCAGGAAAATCAATTTATTGATTTTCGGCTGCTCACCACAAAGCAGGAAAAACCACGCTTTTTCCTGCTTTGTCAGCAACCTAAGGGCGCCTTTCATGGCACCCTGATTCTTCCCCGCAAGGAAATTACTCTTGGTCCAGCAAATGGCCCATTTTTGCAGCCTTGGTGGCCAGGTAACGCTCGTTCTTCGGGTTGCGACCGACGATCAGTGGTACACGCTCGGTAATGTTGATACCGGCTTCGGTCAGGATCTCGACCTTTTTCGGGTTGTTGGTCAGTAAACGCACCGCATCCACGCCCAGCAGTTTGAACATATCCGCACACAAGGTGAAATCACGTTCATCCGCAGCAAAACCCAACTGGTGGTTGGCTTCTACCGTATCAGCGCCCTTGTCCTGCAGGGCATAAGCGCGGATCTTGTTCAGTAAACCGATATTACGACCTTCCTGGCGATGGTAGAGCAGGATACCGCGACCTTCTTCCGCGATATGCTCCAGTGCGGCTTCCAACTGAAAACCGCAGTCGCAGCGCAGGCTGAATAAGGCATCACCGGTCAGACACTCAGAATGTACCCGTGAGAGTACCGGTGTTGCACCAGAAATATCCCCGAACACCAGTGCCAGATGATCGTGCCCGGTCGCCAGTTCTTCGAATCCTACCATCAGGAAATCGCCCCAAGGTGTTGGCAATTTGGCCTCTGCCACCCGTTTAAGCTGCATGTTGCTCTCCACAAATACTTCCGATTCAATCATGGTTGCGCATCCTACTTCCGGGTCAGTTAGCTGACCAGTATTAAATGCGCAACGATGATCGGCATTTCATTAATTATCGGCTATTTTGCCATAACTTCTTGCCCTGAGGTGCTTAGCAAATCAGCATCCGGCGTTTTCAGCCAACTATTATTGCAATAGGCCGTTTATCTGTTTAATTTTTCGAGTGTTATCAATATTGCAAGATTGTTACACTGCAAATTGGCTTATGCAAAGGACTATGGGAATGTTTGAGATGGCAAAACGTACGGCGGCAGGCGCACTAGTGCTGTTGCTGATGCCGCTGGCGGTATGGATTTCCGGCTGGCAATGGCAACCGGGTGGCGACGGCAAACTGCTGAAAGGTCTGTACTGGCTGACTGAAACAGTCACTTCGCCCTGGGGGATCCTCACCAGTATTATTCTTGGTGCCTGGTTTTTGTGGTGTCTGCGTTTTCGTATCAGACCGGCCATTGGATTGTTGGTGCTGCTCAGCGCATCGATTCTGATCGGACAGGGCGTGAAGTCGTTGATCAAGGATCGCGTGCAGGAGCCACGGCCATTTGTGCTGTGGTTGGAGTCGGCCCACCAGATTGATGAAAAGTACTTTTATTCGCTCAAACGTAAAGAGCGGGGTGCATTGGTGAAAGAGCAACTTCAGGATCAAGCGCTGGTACCGGTATGGTTACGTGAGCACTGGCAGTTTGAGACCGGCTTTGCGTTCCCTTCCGGCCACACGATGTTTGCCGCCAGTTGGGCGCTATTGGGCGTAGGGCTGTTGTGGCCAAGACGCCACTACAAGACCGTAGCGGTCTTGATGGTGTGGGCAATCGGTGTCATGGGCAGCCGCTTAATGCTGGGCATGCATTGGCCACGGGATCTGGCTGTGGCGACCTTGCTCAGTTGGCTGTTGGTGACGATAGCTTGCTGGTTGGTCCAACGCTGGTTTGGCCCTTTAACGCCACCGCCGCAAGAGCAGCAGGAAATAGCGGAAAGAACCTCGGAAGATAAAACCAGGTGACGCCGTCACTTAATGCGGTGTCGCTATGGCACCGCATTAACCGCTTACATTTCCTGTCATTGCAATTCTTATTAATGCCCCCACATCCTTATTAATCTATTATTTTGAGAAGCTTTCTCATTAATTTGGTCGGGAGCGTCGTTTACTGTCGAATATGCCAGCAGATATGTGGTTTTATCGTGCAGCAGGGTTTCCCTGCCACGATGGGAAATGCTAACTTAAAGGTTAGGGAAGCCACGTATTGGCATAATTCATCCGATTAACTCGGCATCGCGGGAAAGAATGTGAAATATTTGCTGATTTTTTTGTTGGTTCTGGTGATTTTCGTGATTTCTGTCACGTTGGGCGCGCATAACGATCAGGTCGTAAGTTTTAACTATCTGGTTGCGCAGGGCGACTATCGCGTATCGACCCTGTTGGCGGCGTTGTTTGGCGCCGGTTTTGTTATCGGCTGGGTCATTTGTGGCCTGTTTTATCTGCGTACCCGCATTGCGTTGGGGCGAGCCGAACGCAAAATCAAAAGGTTGGAACTGCAGCTTGAACAACCTGCTGAATCGGCAGTTCCGTCCGTTGTCAGCAAGGAATAACCTTCTATGTTAGAGCTGCTGTTTCTGTTGTTGCCCGTGGCTGCCGCGTACGGCTGGTACATGGGGCGCAGAAGTGCTCAACAGGACAAACAACAGGAAGCCAACCGTCTGTCGCGTGAGTATGTGGCCGGGGTTAACTTCCTGCTTTCCAACCAGCAGGATAAAGCGGTCGATCTCTTCCTTGATATGCTGAAAGAGGACAGCAATACCGTAGAAGCCCACCTGACGCTGGGTAACCTGTTCCGTTCGCGCGGCGAAGTAGACCGCGCAATCCGCATCCATCAGGCACTGATGGAAAGCGCCTCCCTGACCTTCGAGCAACGTCTGCTTGCCGTGCAGCAGCTGGGCCGCGATTATATGGCCGCCGGCATGTACGACCGCGCCGAAGATATGTTTGGCCAGTTAATCGGCGAAGAAGATTTCCGCATTTCCGCGTTGCAGCAACTGTTGGTGATCCACCAGGCCACCAGCGATTGGCAAAAAGCCATCGATGTGGCGGAAAAACTGGTCAAATTGGGTAAAGATAAACAACGTATCGAGATCGCCCATTTCTACTGCGAACTGGCATTGCAGGCGATGGGCAGTGACGATCTCGATAAGGCGATGGGCTTGCTGAAAAAAGCGGCCTCGGCAGATAAACAGTGCGCCCGGGTGTCTATAATGGTGGGCCGAATTTATATGGCGCAGGGTGAATACGCCAAGGCGGTTGAATCGCTAACGCGTGTGCTGAACCAGGATAAAGAGCTGGTGAGCGAAACCTTGCCGATGCTGCATGAGTGTTACCAGCATCTGGAACAGCAACAGGATTGGGCGGATTTCCTCAAACGCTGTGTTGAAGAAAATACCGGTGCCACCGCAGAGCTGATGCTGGCGGAAATTATTGAGCAGAATGAAGGGCGTGACGTGGTGCAGGTGTATATCAACCGCCAGCTCCAGCGCCACCCGACGATGCGGGTATTCTATCGCCTGATGGATTATCACTTGGCAGATGCGGAAGATGGGCGTGCGAAAGAAAGCCTGTTGTTACTGCGTGATATGGTCGGTGAACAGATACGTACCAAACCGCGTTATCGCTGCCATAAGTGCGGATTTACCGCACACTCGCTGTATTGGCATTGCCCGTCATGCCGGGCATGGTCATCGGTTAAACCGATCCGAGGGCTGGATGGCCAATAATCTGCAATAAAAACGGGGCTAAAATAGTCCCGTTTTTATTATGTTAGCGCTTTATTTTTTCTTGCCGGCTTTGACGCCGCCTTTCAGCAGCTGACGCAGCTTCTTCAATTCTTTCTGGTTCAGCGGCTGCTCGATTTCTTCTTCAATTCCCTGATTGTCAATTTCACCGTGATGCAATTCCGCCGATTTTTTAGCGGTTTTGTCCCCCTTGGCCGGTAAGTCGAAGCTATTTTCAAGACGTTGACAGACCTCGGCGCTCAGAGAAAGTTGGTTATCGGCGGCAATGGCACGAATTTTCTCTTTGAGTTCCAGAGGGATTTTAATCGTTAGTGTAGATATCTCGCTCATTTTGAAGCCTTTCTGCGGGAAGATTGTCTTCAAGCTAAGCCAGTCGTGAGTGAGAGTCCAGTGTGTAATAAAAATTTAATATTTCCGTAACATTAGCGAGGGGTAATGAACGACAAGACGGGGGAATTGAGGGAGAGCCCGGCGTGCCGGGCTCTATACCAGAGTGCTTATTTGTAGATGACGGCGGTGCCACTTAGCATGTTATTACCACCGGCAGAGATAATGCGGTAGCTGCTGGCGCCCTGGGCTTTGGCTTTGGCAGCCAGTTTGGCTTCCAGGCTGCTCAGAGTGGTGGCATGGCCTGCAGAGACGACACCGGATGCGGTCAGGCTGGTGGCCTGCTGCAGGTCTACCGGCTCAGCGGCGAAGGTAGCAAAAGAGGTCATGGCGATAGCGGCTGCTGCTGCAAAATATTTGATGTTTTTCATAAGAAACTCCAGTCTATTTATTTAGGTTGGAAGTCGTTCGATTCCGATGTGTTGAATAATAAAGCACCCATATAGATTTAAAATCTGATAATGCTGAATATCTAATTCAAAATATTTGATTAACAATTTACGCATCTTTACGGCGCTTTACGCAGCCAGGGTTAATGGCATCGGGGCTATATTGACGCTTGATGACGAACCTGGGGATAACATTACTTAACTGCAGGCTGCGCTGCGGCTGGGATTTCTGTCGGCTGGCATGTAGAATGCGGCGGTCAGTTTGGCGGGTTGTTACCTGGTTATGTCCATTTTACAGAAGGTAGAAGAAATGAAGTCTGAAAATAACATTAATAACAATGACTTAAAATCATCTCCGATCATCGTTGCGCTTGATTACGCAGATATTGGCGCAGCATTGGCATTTGCCGATCGTATTGATCCGCAAGACTGCCGGCTAAAAGTGGGTAAGGAAATGTTCACCCTGTTTGGACCGCAACTGGTGCGCGACTTGCACGCCCGCGGGTTCGACGTATTCCTGGATTTGAAATTCCACGATATTCCCAACACCACCGCTCGTGCGGTCGCGGCGGCGGCTGAACTGGGCGTGTGGATGGTTAACGTCCACGCCAGCGGAGGTGCGCGTATGATGACCGCCGCCAAAGAGGCGTTGCTGCCTTATGGCGCGCAGGCGCCGTTGTTGATCGCCGTGACCGTGCTTACAAGCATGGAGGCGGAGGATTTGCAGGCTATCGGCATCGACCTTTCTCCGGCCGATCAGGCGGAACGTCTGGCGCGTCTGACCCGCGATTGTGGACTGGACGGCGTGGTCTGTTCTGCGCATGAGGCCGAGCGCCTGAAAGCAGCCTGTGGCCAACAGTTCCAACTGGTTACGCCGGGTATCCGTCCTGAAGGCAGCGATGCCGGCGATCAGCGCCGCATCATGACGCCGGTACAGGCACAGGCGGTGGGTGTTGACTACATGGTGATTGGGCGCCCGATCACCCAATCTGCCGATCCTGCCGCTACGCTGAGCGCCATTCGCGCTTCACTGGCCTGAGGAGATACTGATGAAGGACGATAACAGCCGTCTGGTTTATTCCACCGACAGCGGGCGTATCAAGCAGGAAGAAGTTAAGCCACAGCGCGACAAGGGTGATGGCATCGTGCGTATTCAACGCCAGACCAGTGGGCGCAAGGGGAAGGGCGTTTGTCTGATCTCTGGTGTTGATCTCGATGATGCGGGGCTGGAAAAACTGGCGGCTGAACTGAAGAAGAAGTGTGGCTGTGGCGGTTCGCTCAAGGACGGCGTGATTGAGATCCAGGGTGATAAGCGTGATTTGCTAAAACAGCTGCTGGAAGCCAAAGGGATGAAGGTCAAACTGGCGGGCGGTTAATCACTAGGGAAATTGCCATGCCGCGGTGTAATGCTGCGGCATGGCAGTGGGTGATGCTGCCGGGCGTTGACCCGTTAATGGCAATGATGCCATTGACTAAAAGTAAAACAGACCTGAAATATTCTTTATTATGGTTAATACGTCAAAGCGTAAACGCTTTTGCCAGCCTGTCGGCTAGTGGCGGTCAGGTTATTTACCTACCTGATGACCAATGATGCCCCCAACGGCGGCTCCGCCGAGCGTACCCAGTGCGCTACCATCGGTTAACACCGCGCCGCCCACAGCCCCAGCACCGGCACCGATAGCGGTGTTACGGTCACGTTTGGACATGTTGGAACAAGCGCTGAGTGAAAACGCCAGCGCAAGCGCCAGAGCGGCAGTGGCGAAACGTTTATTGATAATCATCATAGTGACTTCTCCTTAGCATTGGCTTATGGGAGTGCCCTATAAGTATAGGCATGAACCCTAAATTTGGCCTGCTCTTGGCTCCCAAAGCGTATCGATATAAAAAATGGCATTTTTTGTTAAAGGCAGAACAATTGAAAAGCTAAAGGCGCTCTCTCTGCCAATATCCACTATAAGCCTCTGCTTGACGATAAATAGGTAAATAGTCCTAAAGTCCATTTTCCCGCCTTTTGCAGGCTATTTCCTCTGTGCCCCACAGTTCTCGGTTTCCAGCCGAAGGCTACGCGGTCTTTAGCGATTTACGCCATACCCTCTAAGGGACAGCCTACCGACAATATTCCCAACAGTCTTAACCGGGAAAGACAAATGCTTAACGATCTCAAGCAGCAGGTATTAGAGGCCAATCTGGCCTTGCCACGCCATCATCTGGTGACATTCACCTGGGGTAACGTCAGTGCTGTTGCTCGCCGCGAGGGGGTGATGGTGATCAAGCCGTCGGGGGTAGAGTATGCATTGATGACCCGTGACGATATGGTGGTGGTGGAGCTGGAAAGCGGCAAAGTGGTGGAGGGGAATAAAAAGCCGTCATCGGACAGCGATACCCACCGGGCGCTGTACCTGGAGTTTGCCGCTGCCGGGGGGATTGTTCACACTCATTCGCGGCATGCCACCATCTGGGCACAGGCGGGGCTGGATATTCCTGCCTGGGGCACCACCCACGCCGATTATTTTTATGGTGACATCCCCTGTACCCGCCAGATGCACAATGCGGAAATCAATGGCCGCTACGAGTGGGAAACCGGCCGGGTGATCGTCGAAACTTTTGCAGAACGCCAGTTGGATCCGGCGGCGATACCGGCGGTGCTGGTGCACTCACACGGACCCTTTACCTGGGGAAAGGATGCGGAAAACGCAGTGCACAATGCGGTGGTGCTGGAAGAGATTGCCTACATGGGGATTTTTTCGAGCCAACTGACACCGGGGCTGGCGAACATGCAGCAGATGCTGTTGGATAAACATTACCTGCGCAAGCACGGTAAAAATGCCTATTATGGTCAGTAACCCTCAGGTAGGCCGTCGTGTGACGGCCACCACTTTCTCGCCTGACACCTAGTCGTTTACTATATCCAACTGAATTCCCTGGCGTTTTAATTGGTGCTGATAGTCCAGCGACAGCCGGGAATCGGTGATCACCCGATGCACTTTCCCCTGCTGAGTCAGCGGATTGGGTTGGATTTGTCCAAACTTGGACGAGTCGGTCAGGACAATATTTTCTACGCCTTTTGCCAGTACGGCATTAACCACATCGGCGCGCATCATATCGCGACCGGTAAAGCCGGTGTCCGCATGGTAGCCGTCAATGCCGATAAACGCCTTGCTGAAATGCACCTGCTGAATGCACTGTCGCGTTAACGGCCCGACCACGGTTTCGCTTTTTTTCTGATACAGGCCGCCCAGCACGATCACTTCGCAGTCGGTCTCTTTCAGCAGGTTGGCGATATAGTGGCTGACGGTGATCAGCGTGATGCGCTTGCGTTCGGCAATGTAGCGAGCCAAAAGCGCGTTGGCACTGCCGCTTTCGATAAAGATGGTTTCATCGTCGTTAACCAGCGATGCGGCATATTGCGCCAGCTTTTGCTTGAGAGTGAAGTTGGACATCATGCGTGCATCGACGTCGTCACTTTCCAGCGCCAGTGCGGAACCATGCACCCGCTTCAAGTAACTGCGCTTCTCCAGCAGGTTCAAATCCTGACGGATTGTCACCTCAGAAACGCCGGTAGCAGCAGCTAAATCGCTGACGCTGATGCGCCGACGGTCGTTAACCAATTGCAATATTGTCTGTTGTCTTGAATTCATATCAACCTGATGTGCGGCCACCAAGGTGCGGCCGCTAATATTTGTTGTTTAAATAGTATGTTCTGTTCGCGCAATAATATCATCCTGCGCGTCAGGGGATAATGCGGTAAAGAACGCGGAATATCCAGCAACACGAACCACTAAATCACGATACTGGTCAGGATGTTGCTTCGCTTCCAGCAGGGTTTCTCGCGGCACAATGTTGTACTGTACGTGCCAGCCCTGATAGTCCTCAAAGAAGGTGCGCAGCATCAGCATCAGCTTTTCACGATCGACCGGGTTTTCCAGAGTGGCCGGGTTGAGTTTCTGGTTCAGCAGCACGCCACCGAGGATTGAGGCGGTAGGTAACTTTGACAGTGAATTAAACACGGCAGTCGGCCCCAGGTGGTCGGTACCTGATGCCGGGCTGGCACCTTCCGCCAGCGGCGTATGCGCTTTACGCCCATCCGGTGTTGCCAGGGTAGCCGCGCCAAAGGGGACGTTAGCCGAAATGGACGAAGTACCGGCGTAGTAAGTGCCGCCGATCGGGCCACGACCAAAGCGGGTATTGTGGTACTGCCCGAGTTCGTCAATGTAGGTTTGATAAGCGCGCACCAGTAATTGGTCGACCTCATCCACGTCATTGCCGTATTTTGGCGCGGCGTTGAGCAGCCGCTGACGTAACTGCTCACCGCTTAACCCGTCAAAGTCATTGGCCAGCGCTGCTGCCAACTGCTGCTGGCCGATCGCACCCTGATCGAACACCAGTTTACGCACTGCTGCCAGACTGTTGCCCAGGTTGGCAATACCGACCTGTAGGCCCGAAACCCAGTCGTATTTTGCACCACCTTGCTTAATGCTTTTACCGCGTTCAATGCAGTCGTCCACCAATGCTGAGCACAGAATGTCGTGAGCATTTTCTTCCAGCACGCTATCGACCACGCACTCAATTTCAATCGACTTACGGGTGTAGTAGCGGATCTGGCTGTCCCAGGCGTCAAGCACCTGATCGAAATGGCTGAAGTTGCCTCGCGACAACGCCAACTCCTGGTGCAGGAACACCTTGCCAGAGGTGGCATCACGCCCTTGATCCAGCGCCGCCAGCAATACTCGGGCGAAGTTGATAAAACTCATGCCGGTGCAGCGATAACCCCATTTCCCGCCAACGGCGGTTTCGATACAGCCAATCGCCGCATAATCATAGGCATCCTGTACCTCCACCCCCAGCTTGATAAATTCGGGAATGACGATCTCATCGTTGTTGAAGGCCGGCATGCCGAAGCCACAACGGATCACCTGCACGCAGGCATCGAGAAAATCGCTGCTCATCCCGGCATGGTAACGAACGCTGAGGTTAGGTTGGGTTGAGCGCAGACGGCCACAGGACTCCAGAATGGTATAGGATAAAGGATTCACCGCGTCGCAGGGTTGGCCATCGATCAGCTTCTGTCCGCCAAGAGTGACGTTCTGATACAGCGGGCTGCCTGCCGAGGCTTTGGAGTGCGAACCAGAACGGATCTTGTTGATCTCCAAAAGTTTCAGCCAGCAGCTGTGCAGCATTTCAATCGCACGCTCACGCGGCAGAGTCTGCTCCAGCTCGACATCGCGGCGATACCAGGGGTACAGGTATTGGTCGAGACGGCCAAAGGACACCGAATGGCCGTTGGACTCAATTTGTAACGTTAACTGAATGAAGTAACACAGTTGCAGCGCCTGCCAGAAGGTCTGCGGTGGGCGGTGAGCGATTAACTCGCAGTTTTCCGTGATGGCCAGCAGCTCTTCACTCCGCCAGTGGCGACTTTCCGCCAGTGCCATGTTGCGGGACAGTTCGGCAAAGCGCAGGATATGGGCGCTCAGTGCCTCCAGAGTCAGGTCGATAGCCTTCAGGAATTGTTCCTGCTGTAACTCTTGCCAGTCGGTGAGGCGAAGGCGGCTGCGGCGCTCGTCCACCTTGTCGCGTAGCCCGTCCAGGCCTTTTTCCAGCAGCAGTGGGAAATTTACCGCCAGGTGGGCATCTCCCGAAGTCATATTGCCTTCGGCCTTGATGATGCCGGTGGCCAGCAGCGCCTGTTGTTCATCGGTGAACATGCCGTAGCAGCGGTCTTGTACCGTCTGGCCGCGCCACCACGGGCATATCCGGTGCAGGATGGCCTTATTCTCTTCGCTGATGGAAAAACCGGCGCCTGGGCGGCCGGCCAATTGGTCAATCTCGTCTTCTATCCAACTGACGGTATATTCCGGGAAGATCGGCGCGGCGCGCAATTCGCTGGCCTGGTTGCCGATAATCAGCTCATCGTTGTCGATTCTCAGGGTGCGTTTGGCCAGATGGTTAGTTAATGCCAGCGCCCGACGCACCGGCAAGGGTTTGTCCAGGTGTTGCTGATAGGCTTCGGTATAGTGCTGTGCGCGTTCGGTGCAAACCGGCGGTTTGACGATATGGATCAGCGCTTTCTTGTGGGCCAGGGTGCGTGCAGTCAGGGTGGTCAAGTCCAGCGTGGTCATGATGTTATCCTCGCAAAATAGCGGTTAGCCCTTTGGTTTTGGCGTACTGCTCGGCATAGGCCAGCAGTTCGGGTGTATCCAGTGGGGTACGGGCTGCGTGATAGGGTTCGCCGAGCAGGTGGTATTTGTTGATGCCCAGTGTGTGATACGGCAAAAAATGAATCTCTTTGGCACCGGCTTCATCGGCGGCGAAATCGACAATCGTGCGGACAGAGTGGTGATCGGCGTTAAACTCCGGGATCAGCGGCACGCGCACAATGGTTTGGGTGCCGCGCTCAGCCAGCCGACGAAAATTGTCCATTACCCGTTTGGCGGATCCGCCGGTCCACTGTTTGAAACGCCGTTCATCGACGTGCTTCAGATCCGCCAGCATCAGGTCAAGCCAGGGCAGTGAAGGGACGATGTACGACCACGGGGTATGGAGGCATGACTCCACTGCGGTATGAATTCCAGCCTCACGACTGCGGCGCAGTAGTTCTGCCGCCACGGTCGGTTGCATAAAGGGTTCGCCGCCGGACAGCGTCAGGCCACCGCCGGTCCTTAGATAAAAGGGGCGATCGCGCAGGACCTCGGCCATGATTGCGTCGATATTTATCGCGCTGCCGCACAGGCTGAGCGCGCCAGTTGGGCAACGGGCAGCCAATGCGGCATAATCTTCATGGCTGAGTAAATCGCGCTGGATCACCAGATTATCGTCTATCCGCCGGACAGCCTGCGGATCCTCTTCGCTGCATAGCGTGCAGCCGCCAAGACACAGGCGTGGGTCGAACAACAGGTCTGCCTTTCGCGCCCGGCTTTCCGGGTTTTGGCACCAGCGGCAGCCGAGCGAGCAGCCCTTCAGAAACACTACGCTGCGAATACCTGGGCCATCATGGGTGGAATAGCGCTGCAGATTGAAGATCACGAGTCACCTGTCATTCGATTGCTTTTCTGTTTTTATTAAATTTGTTTCGAATGAAAGTTGATTTGATTTCGATCACATATAAACGTATTGCATGTCCTACTATGCTCAGAGTTTGAATTCGCCCACAGAAGATTCAGGAGTCCGTAATGGAGCTATATCTCGATACCGCTGATGTGAACGCCGTGAAACGCCTGGCGCGCATCCTTCCGTTGCATGGCGTGACCACTAATCCAAGTATTGTTGCCAAAGAGGGGAAGCCGATTTGGGAGGTGTTGCCGGCTCTGCGTGATGCGATGGGGGGCACCGGCAAGCTGTTTGCTCAGGTGATGGCCAACGATGCCGAACTTATGGTGGCTGAAGCGGCGCTGCTTCATCAGCGAGTGCCAGGGCTGGTGGTGAAGGTGCCGGCGACCGCTGAAGGGCTGGCAGCAATTAAGAAACTGAAAACGATGTCGATCCCGACCTTGGGGACGGCGGTCTACGGCGCGGGTCAGGGATTGCTGGCGGCGTTGGCCGGGGCAGAGTATGTTGCCCCTTACATAAACCGTCTGGATGCGCAGGGCGGCGACGGCATCAAGATGGTGCAGGAGCTGCAACAGTTGTTGACGCTGCATGCACCAGGAGCCAGAGTGCTGGCCGCCAGTTTTAAAACGCCGCGTCAGGCACTGGAGTGTTTACTGGCAGGTTGCCAGGCCATCACCTTGCCGGTCGACGTTGCCGAGCAGTTCCTTGCCGCACCTGCGGTACAGGCGGCGGTAGAGAAGTTCGAACAGGATTGGCAGGGGGCCTTTGGGACTAACTTATTGAACTGAGCTGTAAACAAAGAAAAGGGCACTGATCAAGTGCCCGCAGACTGATGACAAACCTCATTCCTGCCCAGAGCGAGTTGAGGTCGATAAATAAAAATCAGGAAAATAAATTTATTGATTTTCGGCTGTTCACCACAAAGCAGGAAAAACCACGCTTTTTCCTGCTTTGTCAGCAACCTAAGGGCACTGATCAAGTGCCCGGTTGTTTAGAAGTAGGGGCGCTGCATGCCGCGTCTAATCGCAGGTTTAGCTATTCTCACGCAGGACGATCGGTGACTCCTGCGCCGTAGGCTGGCTGGAGTTCAGCGCACGGCGGATCACAAAGAAGGCGGAGACCAGCATGGTAACCGCCACCAACATAAAGAAAGCACAGAGTGCGGCGTTAATCTGGTTGCTGAACACGATGGTTTCCATATCCTTTAAGGTCTTGGCCGGTGCGATTAACGTACCTTGCTCAATACCGGTAGAGAATTTCTTCGCCTGTGCCAGGAAGCCGATACTCGGTTTTTCATGGAAGATCTTCTGCCAACCGGCGGTCATTGAGGTGATAAACAACCAGACGGTGGGGAGAATAGTCACCCAGGCGTAGCGCTGTTTTTTCATTTTGAACAGCACCACGGTGCCGAGGATCAGCGCCATTGACGCCAGCATCTGGTTACCGATACCGAACAGCGGCCACAGAGTGTTGATGCCGCCGAGTGGGTCGACCACCCCCTGATAGACAAAGAACCCCCAGCCGGCGACCGCCACCGTCGTTCCCGCCAGATTACCGAACCACGAACGGTTGTTGGCCAACCGAGGGATCGCCACGCCAACTAAATCCTGCACCATAAAGCGGCAGGCGCGGGTCCCGGCATCGACGGCGGTCAGAATAAACAGGGCTTCGAACAAAATGGCGAAATGATACCAAAACGCCATCATCGCGCGGCTGTTAAACACCTCGGTAATGATGTGCGCCATACCTACCGCAAAGGTCGGTGCGCCACCGGCCCGCGACAGAATCGAGTGCTCTCCGACGTCTTTGGCAATCATCGTCAGGGTTTCCGGGGTGATCATAAAGCCCCAACCGTTAATCACCTGCGAGGCATTTTCCACCGTGGTGCCGATCAGCGCCGCCGGTGAGTTCATGGCGAAGTAAACGCCCGGATCGATAACCGAGGCGCAGATCAGTGCCATGATGGCCACGAAGGACTCCATCAACATGGCGCCATAGCCGATAAAGCGGATATGGCTTTCACGCTCCACCAGTTTCGGTGTTGTACCGCTGGATACCAACGCATGGAAGCCGGAAATTGAGCCGCAGGCGATGGTAATAAACAGGAACGGGAACAGCGAGCCGGCGAACACCGGGCCACTACCGTCGATAAAGCGCGACACCGCTGGCATTTTCATTTCCGGCATGGCAAAGACGATGCCAATCGCCAGCCCGATAATGACGCCAATCTTCATAAAGGTGGACAGATAGTCACGCGGCGCCAACAGCAGCCACACCGGCAGTACCGAGGCGACAAAGCCATAGACCACCAGCACCCAGGTCAGCGTAGTACCGTGCAGCGTGAAGAACGGGCCCCAGTAGGGGTCTTGTGCCACATTGCCGCCGTAAATAATCGCCAGCAGCATCAGGGCAAAACCCACCACCGAAATTTCGGCGATTTTACCCGGCCGAATAAAACGCATATACACGCCCATAAACAGCGCGATAGGAATGGTAGCGGCGATAGTGAACAGGCCCCATGGGCTGTCGGCCAAAGCTTTTACCACCACCAGCGCCAGCGCAGAGAGAATGATAATCATCACCCCCAGCGCACCCAGCATGGTGATCACCCCGGCGAAGGCGCCCAGTTCCTGCTTGGCCATTTCACCCAGCGAACGGCCGTCACGGCGAGTGGAGATAAACAGGATCAGGAAGTCCTGCACGGCACCGGCCAGCATCACCCCAACCAGGATCCAGATGGTGCCGGGCAGAAAGCCCATTTGTGCAGCCAGGATCGGGCCAACCAACGGCCCGGCACCAGCAATAGCGGCAAAGTGGTGACCAAACAGCACCCATTTGTTGGTGGGCACGTAGTCCAATCCGTCGTTGCGACGTTCCGCCGGCGTCATGCGGCGATCGTCGAGCTCAAAGACTTTCCTGGCAATAAACAGGCTGTAGAAGCGGTAAGCGATGCTGTAGCAGGCGACCGCCGCTACCACTAGCCAAACCGCATTAACATGCTCCCCACGGCTTAGCGCCAGCATGGCGAAGGCAAATGCGCCCACCAACGCCACCGCCAGCCAGACGATCCCGGACTTGACGTTTTTCATGATCAACAACTCCTTGGTGTGCAGAAATAAAAAAGAGAAGCTCTTATTGGAGAATGGATACAAATTAAAAGTAGGAGTTTTGTGCGTGAAAAACAGCAGGTCGGATGAGAAATGTGAAGCTGGTTGAGTAATAGCGTAAAAACAATGTGATGGTGTTGTAGCGTTCTCTCTCTTTTATGACGCAAAGACATCGGCGTTGTTATTCAATCGACGAAAAAAAACACCGGAGGTTAACCCGTCCGGTGTTTGTCTGACCTCAGTGAATCTTGCGAGCTTAGGCCGCCGGTCTGGCGATCACGCTGCGGGTTTCCATACGCACTTCGGCGATGGTGACCTGCAGGTTATCACCCTGGCGATAGACGACTTCGCCTTTGATCTGAACGGTGCCGGTCTCCTGGCTGCAGACCATTTCATCACGCACCGCGTGAATAAAGGGAGCCGGGATAAAGGCCACTGCGCCGTTGTCCAGCAGGCGTACACGCAGGCCGCCGCGGGTCACGTCGATGATCTCTGCATTGAAGCGCTCATCGGTGCCGGCTTTATCTTTCAGGTAGCGGGCATACAACCAGTCGCTCACGTCGCGCTCTGCCATGCGGTTCAGACGACGGCGCTCTGCCAACTGGACGGTAACTTCGTCCTGCGGCTTCTCCGCGGACTGCTCGGCGATAATGGCTTTCAGCAGACGGTGGTTAACCATATCGCCGTATTTACGGATCGGTGAGGTCCAGGTGGCGTAGGCTTCCAGCCCCAGGCCATAATGCGGGCCCGGTGTGGTGCTGATCTCGGCATAGGTCTGGGAACGACGGATGCGGCTGTCGAGGAACTGGGTCGGCTGTGAATCCAGGTGACGGCGCAATTCGCAGAACCCTTCCAGCGTCAGCAGTTTCTCGGCATCGGCTTCCACGCCGTTGGCCTGCAGCACGGTAACCGCCTGTTCAACCAGCAGCGGATCGAAACCGGTATGCACGTTGTAAATGCCGAAGCCGAGATGGTCGCGCAGCACGATAGCGGCGCAAACGTTGGAAGCAATCATGCACTCTTCAACGATACGGTTGGCCGTGCGGCGTTGCTCGGTGACGATCTCCAGCACTTCGCCTTTTTCGCCCAGAACAAAGCGGTAGTCAGGGCGATCTTTAAATACCAGAGCGTGCTGGTGGCGCCAGGAGTTACGCACATCGCACACGCGATTGAGCAGGGTGATTTGCTGTGCAATGTCGCCACTTGGCGGTTGCCAGCCAGCAATGTCTTCCAGCCAGTCGGACACTTCGTCATAAACCAGTTTGGCTTTTGACTCGATCTCGGCGGCGAAGAAGCGAATGTCGTCAGCCAGGGCGCCGTCGGCACCGATGGTCACGCGGCAGGCCAATACCGGACGGCGTTGGTTCGGGCGCAGTGAACACAGGTTGTCTGACAGATCGCGTGGCAACATAGGGATGTTGAAGCCTGGCAGGTAGTTGGTGAAGGCGCGCTTGCGGGCGATTTCATCCAATGGGCTACCTTGCTCGACGTAGGCGGTCGGATCGGCAATGGCGATGGTCAATTGCAGTGAGCCGTCGCCGTTGTCCTGTACGAACAACGCATCGTCCATATCTTCGGTGCTGGCACTGTCAATGGTGACAAAATTCAGCGCAGTCAGGTCTTCACGCGGCAGTGAAGCATCCGGCTCGCTGATGGCGATCATCTCCGGAGCTTCTTTTTCCAGATTATGACGGGCCAGCGTGACCCACCATGGCGCCAGGTGATCTTCACCATCGGTAATAAATTGGGTCAAATCGGCGTTGAAACCGCGGTCGCCTTTCAGCGGGTGGCGACACATTTCTGCCACTGCCCAGTCACCGGCCTGGAAATTGTGGTTCAGACCACGCGCGGGACGACACTGAATCGCGTCTTTCAGCAACGGATGATCGGGCACGATCGACAAACGGTCATCGCGCTTTTGCACTCGGCCAACAAAGCGCGACAGGAATGGCTCGATCAGCGTTTCCGGTTCGGCGATTTCGCGCTCTTTTTCGGTATGCAGAGTCGCGCTCACACGGTCGCCGTGCATGACTTTCTTCATGTACGGTGGCGGAATGAAATAACTTTTTTGACCGTCTACTTCAAGAAAGCCAAAGCCTTTCTCAGTCCCTTTTACTACGCCTTCAACGCGCGGGGTCTGAGAGTGAAGTTGCTGTTTAAGCTGCGCCAGCAGCGGGTTATCTTGAAACATATCGTCCAGTGAATGGGTTGTGAGTGGCAAGATTTGCGGCTGACAGTTTTACGCGAATCACCCGCTGCGGGCAAGCCAAACGTCACGGTTTTACCGTGTTAGCGCGTGAATTTAGGGAATATTCAAAAAACAAAAGTCGTCACGGAGCAAAGTGGTACGGAAGGCGATTGAAATATTAGCGCGCCCGGCGTAAACCGGGCGCTGCAGGTCAGGCGATACGCAGCGTTGACTGTGCGATGCAGCGGCGTATTTCTACCGGTATCGATTTGGAGGTCGGCGTGCCAGTGCCATCACCAAAGCTGGCCAGTGGCACCAGTGGGTTGGTCTCGGGATAATAAGCCGCCAGATTGCCGCGTGGGATATCGTAGCTCACCAGTTTGAAACCGCTCACCTTGCGGGTGATGCCGTCATTCCACAGGGTTTCGATCTCTACCAATTCGCCGTCCTGCATATCCAGAACGGCCAGATCTTCCGGATTTATAAACAGCACTTCTCGTTGGCCATATACGCCACGGTAACGGTCATCCAGCCCGTAGATGGTGGTGTTGTACTGATCGTGCGAGCGCAAGGTCTGCAGTGTGAAGGGGGCCTGGCGACCGTCTAACTGCGGGAACAGGCTGTCTGGCAACGGGGCCGCGCCGAATTCCGCTTTGCCGCTGGGGGTCGCGAAGCGTAGTTCAGCGGCGGCGTTACCCAGATAGAAACCACCCGGTTGCTCGCAACGACGGTTGAAATCCTCGAAGCCGGGAATGGTGGCGGCGATGTGATTGCGGATCAACGAATAGTCATCTGCCAATTCCAGCCAGTCGAGTTGTTGGCTGCCCAGTACTGCATCGGCAATTCCGCAGACAATGGCGGTTTCCGAGCGCTGGGTATCCGCCAGGGGTTTCCCGACGCCTTCAGATGCATGCACCATACTGAACGAGTCTTCCACCGTGATGTACTGCGGGCCGCTGGCCTGCAAGTCCTGTTCGGTTCGGCCGAGGGTCGGCAGGATCAACGCGTCCTTGCCGGTCACCAGATGGCTACGGTTAAGCTTGGTACTGATATGCACCGTCAGGTCGCAGCAGCGCAGGGCGCGGGCGGTGCGTTCGGTGTCCGGTGCGGCGGCGGCCAGGTTACCGCCCAGTGCCAGCAACACCTTCACTTCGCCACGCAGCATGGCTTCAATCGCCTTTACGGTGTTATGGCCCGGCTCGCGTCGCGGTGAGAAGTTAAAATGTTGTTCCAGGCTGTCGAGCAGCGCCTTGGGCGACTTCTCATCGATCCCCATGGTGCGGTTGCCCTGCACGTTGCTGTGGCCGCGTACCGGGCACAGACCGGCCCCCGGTTTGCCTAACTGACCGAACAGCAGTTGCAGGTTGGTGATTTCACGTACCGTCGGCACCGAGTGTTTATGTTGGGTCACGCCCATTGCCCAGGTGCAGATCACGCGTTCGGCACCCTGATAAATGGCCGCCGCCTGGCGTAGTTGCGCTTCGCTGAGGCCGGACTGCTGGGTGATTTGCTCCCAGGAGGTGGCATCCACCTGGGCCAGATAGTTCTCCACGCCGACGCTGTGCTGTTCAATAAAAGCCAGATCGAACAGGCCTGGCTCACCGGCAGCCAGGCACTGACGGTGGCCTTCTAGCAAGGCTTTCACCATACCGCGTACCGCGGCCATATCTCCGCCGAGGTTGGGTTGGAAATAGGACGAACTGATCGGTGATGACTTGGGCGTCAGCATTTGAATCGGGCTTTGCGGATCGGCAAAGCGCTCCAGCCCACGTTCGCGCAGGGTGTTAAAGCTGACGATACGTGCACCACGGCTGGCAGCGTTTTTCAGGCTGTGCAGCATGCGCGGGTGGTTGGTGCCGGGGTTCTGACCAAATACGAAGATGGCGTCGGCCTTTTCAAAGTCATCCATACGGATGGTGCCTTTACCCACGCCGATACTTTGTTTCAGCCCGACGCCGCTGGCTTCGTGGCACATGTTGGAGCAGTCAGGAAAGTTACTGGTGCCGAGCATGCGACCAAACAGTTGATACAGATAGGAGGCTTCGTTACTGGCGCGTCCCGAGGTATACAACTCGATCTGGTTCGGATTATCCATTTGCCTGATGTGCTGGGCAATCAACGCCAGCGCGTCTGGCCAACCGATCGGCTCATAGTGGTCGGTTTCGGCGTTATAGCGCATCGGGTGGGTGAGGCGGCCCTGATATTCAAGAAAGTAATCGCTTTGTTGCTGCAGAGTGCTGACGCTGTGGGCGGCAAAAAATTCCGGTTCGACCGCATTACGCGTGGCTTCCCAACTGACCGCTTTGGCACCGTTTTCGCAGAAGCTGAAGGTGCTGTGATTATCATCGCCCCAGGCACAGCCCGGGCAGTCGAAACCGCGGGCCTTATTTACGCGCATCAGGTTACGCAGGTTTTTCAGCGTCTGTTTGCTGTCGAGCACATAGCGAGTGGTGGCTTCGAGTGAACCCCAGCCGCCCGCCGCACCGGTATAAGGCTTTATTGACGGTTTAAATTTCATCTTGGTCTTCGCAGGTGGTTGTAGCTAAAAAGTGAACGCTTTTTTAAGCGCTTTCAGTATTTATGTCACAAGTTTAGGAGGGCGCGGCTTCAGCGTCTAATCGAATGGGGCTATGGCGGCATAGAGCCGGTTTATCGCATGCGCGGAGCGGGCAAACAAATGGTTGCATAATGACATGGGCTGAAAAAGAGTAATGATTCCGCTTTCGTCACAACTAATGCATTCTATACCTATGATTATATTGGTATTTTATTTTACCCGTAGAGCCTGAGGAACAGCAATTGAAGCGTTCAGTATTGGTGGTGATAACCGGAATTTTGCTGCCTTCGGCGGTATAGGCGGCAGATGTGCCACTCAACTTTCCCCTCATGACACCACCGGCGATAGACGCCGCCTCTTACGTGCTGATGGGTTACACCACCGGCCAGGTATTGGCACAGGAAAATGCCGATCAAAGGCGTAATCCGGCCAGCCTGACCAAGCTGATGACCGGGTTGGTGATTGATCACGCGCTCGATCACAAGATAGGTCTGGATGATGTGGTACCGGTGGGGAAAGATGCCTGGGCTGAAGGTAATCCGGTATTCAAAGGGTCATCGTTGATGTTTTTAAAACCCGGTGACAGGGTCACGGTTCGTGACCTCAGCCGTGGCATTATTATTGCCTCCGCGACCGAAGGCGACCGTCGGCTGATTGCTGTGGTGATGGGCGGCAAAAGTTCGAAAGGGCGCAAAGAACAGGCGCGTAAACTACTGACCTGGGGTCTGCGTGATTTCGTTACCCTGCATTTGTTCAGTGCCGGGCAAAGCCTGGGGCAGGAGAAAGTGTGGGACGGCGATCGCCATGAGGTTGCGGTGGGCAGCCGGCAGGATCAATATCTCAGTCTGCCGAAAAGCGAAGCGGACAAACTGAAGGCGCAATATGTGATCAAGATGCCGCGTCTTGATGCCCCGCTGGCTCAGGGGCAGCCGGTCAAGCAGGGCGGCATGTTCTCGAGCCTGATGGACTATGTGAAGTTGAAAGTCTAACCCTCGGGGCGCAGTGCTCTGCGCCCGAAATCCTGCAGCGATGATATACTCAGGCCAGTGATGACTTGTTGAGCCGTTTTATGGATATTAAGCAACTGATCTACCTGTGTAATCTCGAGCGTGAGCGCCATTTCGGGCGTGCGGCGCAAGTTAGCTTTGTCAGCCAGCCAACGCTATCCATGAGGCTGAAAAATCTGGAAAAAGAGCTGGGTGTCTCGTTGATCAATCGCGGTAACAATTTCGAAGGTTTTACCGCCGAAGGTGAACGAGTGCTGTCGTGGGCGCGTGAGATTGTCTCAGTCTATCAGGGGCTGAAGCTGGAGGTGGAGTCACTTAAGCACGGCCTTAACGGTACGCTGCGCATCGGTGCCGTTCCTCAATGCAGCATTTCGTTGGCTCAAATGTTAAAGGCGGTCAGCGAGCGTTTTCCGCAGTTGGACTACCGGGTGTCAGTGTTGAGCGCCGATCAGCTGCTGGAGGCGTTGACGGCGCATACTGTGGATATCGGCATCGGCTTCTTTGAGCTTTCCACATTGCAGGAGCTGCATTTCCAGTCGCAGCCATTGGCGGACGCCGGCGTTGAATTGGTATTCCACCCTGAGTACTTCCCCGAACTAACAGGGGATGCACCAATGACGCTGGAGGAGGTGGCCGCACTGCCGCTGTGCCTGGCGGAACCGACGCGCTACTTCCGCCGCTACCTTGATCAAAACTTCCGTGAAGCGGGTTTGACGCTGCATGTACGTATGGAAACCACCTCGATATTCCAATTGCTGCAGGGTATTTTTGTTGGCCTGGGCTGCGGATTGTTTCCGCCAGGCAACCTGTTGCCGTCGATGATGCCGGAGCTGCAACACCGGCCGATTACCATCGCAGCCATGTCACGCCATGCCGCCGTGGTCACCGCCGAACCGGGGCGTGCATCGCCATTGGCGCAGCACTTTTTTGATGCCGCACGCGGTTGGCTGTTGCGGTAACTATTCCGCCTGGTTTTCGCTGAGGTGCTGTGTGTCCCCCAGGGTTTGGCGTAAGCGGTTCTCCCAGGCGTAGAGTGCCCCGGTGAGGATCACGTCCAGCGCCTGAGCCTGATTCATCCCACTGTTAAACAACGGCTGCACGCTACGCGGAGTAAATTTTTCCGGCGTGCGGGTCAGATCTGCAGCTACGCGGATCACCGCCTGATGAACCGGGTTATCGGTGCTCTCCAGCCCATGATCAATATTGTCGAACAGGGCACAGACCAATACATCATGCTCAATATCCTGCGCTACGGTGGAGGCACAGTAGCGGCTGCCGTTAATGCGGGAAACCGCTAGCGTCGCCAGTGCCTTCAGCCGCGCGGAAAGGCCATAGCCATCGGCGTTGATGCTGTTAAATACGCCGTTGCGTTCGCGTAGCGCGGGGGCATCGTGGGCCAGTAGCAGATAATAAGACTCGCTGCGGGCGTCGGGGTGGCTTTGATCCAGTACGTCAAGCTGTTCAGCGCATGCCTCTTCCAGCACCACCGATGACAGCCGTGCTTGCCATGCCAGTTCTTCCGTCGTGAAGGCCACACTTTCAGCCTCCGCTATATTCGGGAAACCGGGCACCACGCCAGTGGGCCGCCCGGCTAATGCGGCCACGCCGGCCACCACCCGTGCCTGATAGCTGACAAAGCCGATAATCTGCGAAAACGTCACAATATCCGCCGGGCTGAGCCCGACGTCGCTGAGCTGCTGCAATGCTTTCGGGCAAATCAGGGTCGGCTGACCGGCAAGCTGGCGGGCATATTGGGTGATTTGCGCCAGGCGGATATTGCTTTCACGTGAGGCATCAGGGCTGTGCAGCGGGGCGAGGCGGGCAGCGTAATGACTACAGAGGGATTGCACGCCGGTCACCTGTGCCACCGTCAGCGCAGTGCTGAGACGGTCGTAAGGTGACAATGTCACTAATCGCGTTAATTCTACCCGATCTGGGAACAGTACGTGGTAACTGGCCAGCGAGGCGTTAAACACCCCGGCGCGTGCAGTCAGTGCTGTATTCAGCGCTTCGTCGGCAAAAGCGCCCAGCCCCAGCAGGAAGCGATCGCGGATACCGGCCACCTGGGGTTCCAGCGGTTGGTCACCGCGCACGCTGCTTTGGGTTTCGTGATACCACTGGGCATTATGTTGTCGACGTAGTAGTTCCATAGGGGATAGTCCTTAATCAAGCACAATAGCCACCGCTGCAAAAGGCAACGGCGGCAAGATAAAAAGGCAATCTGCCCGCAGAGAGGCGCGGCATGGCAGGATCAACGCTGACCGTCGCAACATAGTGCTTGGCCATAAACAGAGAAACCTGCGGCTAAAGCGAGCAAAAACTGCGCGAGTTGGCGATGGCGAGGGCTGTTCATCAGTGTGATATCCTGTCGTTTAAGAAGCTCAACGTAGGGGATATCCTCACCGATTCAATTGACGAGATAAAATAATGTTAAGTGCTAATCAATAACTGAATGGAATAAAATATAATGAGATATAACAAAAATGTAATTTGTATTTGAGGATATTGGCTAAGCCATGCCGGGTAGATCAACAAGTCTGTCCGGCATGGCTTAAGCGGACGTCACCCTCTCCAGGGGGAGAGGGCTGGGGTGAGGGGCTCATGCATCGCAGGCGTTCAGGATAACCGAAGGATCAGAACCTGCCGCCATCGCGCCGCCAGGCGTCCGCGGTGAGGGCTTCCCCAAAGTGGCTGGCGATCAGGCGTTTGGTCAGTTCGTGCAGAGGGGAAGCCAGTACTTCAGCGGTACTACCACGTTCGACAATTTCCCCTTCGTGCATCACCATCACCTGATCGCTGATATGCTTCATCATCCCCAAATGCTGGGTCACGTAGATATAGGAGATGCCGTGTTTCTCCTGCAGCTCCAACATCAGGTTGATGATCTGCGAGCGCATCGACATATCCAGGGAGGCCAGTGCCTCATCGGCAACGATCACCTTGGGTTGCAGGATCAGCGCACGGGCCAGCGCAACTCGCTGTTTCTGTCCAGAGGCCAGCATGTGCGGGTAATAATTGGCGTGGTCCGGCAACATACCTACCTGGCGTAGCGTCTGGTTGATGTGTTGCTCGCGCTCCGGGGCCGCCATTTCAGTATTTAGCCGCAGCGGAGCATCCAGCAGTTGGCCAATCCGCTGGCGCGGATTGAGCGAAGTGCTCGGATCCTGAAATATCATGCGAATGCGCTGGCTACGATAGCGATAGTCACCATAGTTGAGTCGATGATCGTCGATCAGCAGTTCACCGGATGAAGGCTCAACCATGCCGGATAACATCTTGGCCAACGTCGATTTGCCGGAGCCGTTCTCGCCTATGATGGCCAGCGTTTGTCGCTCACGCAGGGTAAAGCTGACCGATTTCACCGCCTCAACGTGCTGGCGGCGAAACAGCCCGGTGCGGTAGCGGTAGGTTTTGCTCAGATTACGCACTTCCAACAGCGTTTCCATGTTATTGCTCCTCCATGTTCAGCGGGAAGTGGCAGGCGAACAGGTGGTTTTTTACCGGGCGCAGGCGGGGTGTTTCAATGCACTTTTTCTGGGCATAAGGGCAACGCGGCCCCAGGCGGCAACCGATAGGTAAATGCTCCAGCGACGGAATGGCACCCGGTAGAGTGTTGAGACGGCTTTTATGCGGCAATGCGCGGCCGAAGTCCGGCATTGAGCGGATCAGTGCCTGGGTGTAAGGATGGTGCGGTGCGGCCAGCAGGTCTTCGCACTGAGCGCTTTCCACCGTTTGGCCGCAGTACAGTACGTTGACCCGATCTGCCCATTTACTCATCATTTGCAAATCGTGGCTGATCAGCAAAATGGTGGTGTTATTGTTTTGGTTCAGGCGCGCCAGCAGGCGGAAAATCTGGGCCTGGGTGGTCGGCTCCATGGCGTTGGTGGGTTCGTCTGCAATCAGCAGGCGTGGTTGGTTGGCCAGGGCGATGGCGATCATCACTTTCTGGCATTCGCCGTCGGTCAGCTCATAGGGGAAGCTGCCCATAATGTCCTTGTGATCCTTGATACCCACGCGGTGCAGTAGCTCAATGGCGCGGCGTTTACGCCAGTTAAAACGTTGCCACCAACGACCTTTATAGGTCCAGCCAGGGATCGCCTGCGCCAACTGGCGGCCAATGCTCTCGGACGGATCCAGACAAGACTGCGGCTCCTGGAAGATCATCGAAACGTTATGCCCGACCAGTTTGCGCCGTTCACGCGGGGTCAGTTGCAGCAGATCGATATCGTCAAAACGGAAACGGTCGGCGGTAACGCGCCAGTTGTCTTTGGTGACGCCGCAAATTGCCTTGGCGATCAGGCTCTTGCCTGAACCGGATTCGCCCACCAAACCACGGACTTCTCCTTCGCTCAACGTCATGCTGACACGGTCAACCGCTTTGACCGGCCCTTCGGCCGTCATAAATTCAATCGTCAGGTTGCGGATATCAAGTAATGGCATTATTCCACCCCCGTATTGATTGCGCGGCGCATACCATCGCCCAACAGGTTAACCAGCAGCACGCTGATCAGGATCGCGGCACCGGGCAGCATCACCGTCCAGGGTGCAACATACACTAGCTCCAGTGAGTCGCCGAGCATGGCTCCCCATTCCGGAGACGGGAGTTGTGCACCGAGATCGAGGAAGCCGAGTGCGGCAATATCCAGGATCGCCATCGACAGCGCTCGGGTGAATTCAGTCACCAGCACCGCCACAATATTGGGCATTACGGCATACCACAGGATTTGCAGCGTAGAGGCGCCATCCAGACGCACCGCAACCACGTATTCTTTCTCCAACTCGTCATGTACTGCGCTGTAGATAGTGCGCACCATGCGTGGCAATAACGCCAGCCAAACGGCCAGCATGGCGTGTTCGAGTTTGGGGCCGAGGAACGCCACTACCACAATCGCCAGCAGCAGCGAAGGGATCGAGAGCAAGGTGTCGAGAATATGATTGAGCACCGCAGAGCGAAAACCACGGGTTACGCCGGCAAATACCCCCAGGATCACCCCGACAAAGGATGCGGCCACGGTGACCAGTAGTGCGGCACCGTAAGTGGCGGCGGTACCGGTCAGCAGACGGCTGAGAATATCGCGGCCCAGGTCGTCAGTACCCAGGAAGAAGGAAACGTTGCCGTAACGCGACCAGGAGGGTGGTAGCAGCTGATAGCCCAGGAACTGTTGATCGAGCGCATAAGGCGCCAGCAGGCTGCCGAACAGGGAAAGCAGCAACAGCGCTATCACGCCGTAAAAGCCAATCATCGCCAGTGCATCACTGTAAAAAATCCGCCAGGTGTAGAGCAGCGGACTCGGCATTTTCTTTTCGCGGTATACGTTATCTAAGGGCATACCATTCCTTATGTTTCAATGGGTTGGTGGCCGCGCCCAAGATATCGGCCAGCACGTTAATGGTGATCACCAGCGTGCCCACCACCATGACGCCGGCGGAAATCGCCGCGTAATCCTGCTGGCGGATGGCGTTAATCATCCAGCGCCCGAGGCCCGGCCAACTGAACACAACTTCGGTGATCATCGCCAGCGTCAGCATGGTGGAGAACTGCAGGCCCAGTTTGGGCACGATCGGCGGCAGTGCATTATGCAGCACGTGGCGGCGGATAATGGTAAAACGGGACAGCCCACGGGTAGCGGCGGCCTTAATGTAGTTCTGGTTGAGCACGTCGTCGGTGCTGATACGCATCAGGCGCACTACCTCGGTGGTCGGTGCCACCGCCAGTGCGGCAATCGGCAGGATCATATGACGTAGCGCGCTGCCAACCATTTCGCTGCGATAGGGCGAATCAGATAGCCAGGCGTCAATCAGGGCAAAGCCGGTGATCGGTTTAACCTGATACAGCAGATCGAAACGGCCGGAAACCGGTAGCCAACCGAGGTGCAGTGAGAAAAACAGCATCAGTAGCAGCGCCAGCCAGAACACCGGCATCGAGAAACCGAGCAGCGCAAAGGTACTGATGGCGGTGTCCTGCCATTTGCCGCGCATCACGCCGGCAATAATCCCCAGGGGAATGCCAATAAATAACGCCAGGGTGAAAGCCAGAATGCACAGCTCCATGGTCGCCGGGAACACTTCACGAAGTTGTTCGCTGATGGCCTGACCGTTAATGCTGGAGACGCCAAAATCCCAGTGCAACAGGCTGACAAAGTAAAACTGATAGGCATCCAGCAGGGCGGCGCCGTTCAGCGGAGCACGCGGTGTGAAATAGCTCAGGCTAAAGCTGACCAGCGTCAGGAAGAACAGCGTGATCAGCAGCAGCAGGCAACGGCGTAAGGTAAAGATAATCACTTTTTCTGCCCCTGGGCAGATTCACGGAACACGCCGGCAAATGACGCATTGCCGAACGGGCTCAGAACCAGTCCCTTGATGTCGTAACGATAGGCCTGCAGGCGCAATGAAGACGCCAGCGGCAACACTGGCAGTTGTTGTTCGAGAATTTTCTGCGCCTTCTGATAGTTTTCGATTCGCTGCGCCAACTGCTGCGACAGCAGGGCATTTTGCAGCACTTCGTCAAACCCCGGGTCACACCAATGAGCATAGTTGGTTTGTGAGCGGATTGCCGCGCAGCTCAGCAGCGGCCGGAAGAAGCTGTCCGGGTCGTTACTGTCGGTGGCCCAGCCGGTCAGGGTCAGGTCGTGATTCATCTCCATCAGCCGGGCTTCTTGGAAGCGACCTTCAACCGGCACTATGGTGACTTTGATCCCCACCTGGGCCAAATCGGCCTGGATCAGCTCGGCGGTCTTCAGCGGGCTGGGGTTGTAGGATTGCGACGCGGTAGGTACCCACAAGCGCAGGTTGAGTGACTCAGCGCCTGCCTGTTTCAGCATTTCTCGTGATTTGGCCGGGTCAAACTCGGTGATGTGCGCATCATTGTCGTACGCCCACGAAGCGCGCGGCAAAATCGAAGCGGCGGTTTCTGCCGTGCCGTAGTAAATCGACTGCATCAGACGCTGGTTATTGATTGCCAGTGAAATTGCCTGGCGGACTTTCAGGTTGTCCAGCGGCGGTTTGCGGGTGTTAAACGCCAGGTAAGCGATGTTCATCCCCGGACGCAGCGTCAGGCGCAGGCGTGGGTCATCACGTAAAATAGAAAGCTGGCTGGCGGCTGGATAGGCCAGCACATCACACTCGCCGGTCAGCAGCTTCGACAACCGACCGGTGCCACCGGCACCCAGATCGATCACCACCTGCGGCATACGTGGTTTACCTTTCCAGTACAGGTCGTTGCGAGCCAGACGAATATATTGCCCGGAGCGATATTCATTCAGCAGGAAGGGACCGCTACCGACAGGTTCACGGTCGATCATCTCCTGACGGCCTTCACGCGTCAGGTTGTCAGCATATTCCGCCGACAGCACCGGCGCATAGTGGGTCGCGATATGCCACAGGAAGGAGGCGTCCGGTACCTGCAGGCGGATCTCAACCGTGTACTCGTCGAGCTTTTTCACGCTTTGCACCGAGTCGCCGAACTGAAGACTGTCGAAGTACGGATACTCGCCACCGTTGACGTCATGGTATGGGTGCTTCTGGTTAAACACGCGCTCAAAGCTGAATACCACGTCGTCGGCGTTCATCTTACGGGTCGGCGTGAACCAGGCGGTGGCCTGAAAGGGCACATCTTTTCGCAGATGGAAGCGGTAGGTCGCGCCGTTATCCAGCACTTCCCAGCTTTGCGCCAGTTCGGGGATCAACCGATAAGTGTAGGGGTCAACATCCAGCAGACGGTCGTACAGCTGTGCGGCCAGGGTATCGACCGTCAGGCCGCTGCTGGCCATCTGCGGGTTAAAGGTGTTCAGTATGCCGCTGACACAATAGACAAAGCCGCTTTGGCGGATGTCCGGCAGCGGGGAGTCCACGGCGGGCGCAGGAGGTGTTGAGGCCAGGGCGGTGCTCGCCAGGCAACTCAGCGACAAAATCCAAAGGGGTAAACCACGCATAGAGGCTTCATGGGTTAATAAGCAATAGCCTTAGTGTATCGCACTCTGACGAACAGCCCAATCCATTGAGCAAAATGGCTGAGTTTTCTGCTACTTGATTGAACAATTCGCCGTCACGGGCAAAAATAACTAAATTGATATGTTATAACATAACAAAATAATGTTACCTTTCTCTGGCAATGTATCAATAATCGCAAGGGGATGTATGAACAAGGTTGCACTTCCGCCAACCCAGCCGCTGCCGGATGCACAGGCCTGGCAGGGGGCCATGAGTGATGTCGGACTCGATTGGGTAGGGATGCAAGGGATCGCGCTGCCGCTGGAGTTGGTGGGCAAGCCGCTAATGGCAAAGGTTAATGCCGGGCTCAATCTGCGTGCCAGTCGCTATGGCGCGCGTGGAATACATATGTCGCGTCTGTACCTGATGCTGGATGAATTGACTCAGGGCGAACTGACGCCACAACGTATTGCTGACACGCTGCGGGCTTTTCTGGCGTCGCAGCCGGAACACAGTGACAGTGCCGGCCTGAGTATCAATGGCGAATTGTTGTTGTCGCGTCCGGCGCTGCTGTCGGCACATCGCGGCTGGAAAGCTTATCCACTGAAAATTGACGCCAGGCTAAGCGCCGGGTTAACCCTGTCGCTGACGGTGGGCGTGCCCTATTCCTCTACCTGTCCGAGTTCGGCAGCGCTAAGCCGTCAACTGGCGCAGCAGCAGTTTCAGTTTGATTTCGAACAGACCGCGGACAAAGTCTATCAACAGCAGGTTATTGATTGGCTGGGTGAACAGGGCATGCCTGGCACGCCGCATAGCCAGCGCAGTTGGGCCTGGGTGACGGTCACGCTCAATGAGGGCGAAACCGAATTGCCGGTGGTCAATTTAATCGATCGCATCGAGCATGCGCTGGGCACACCGCTACAGACGCTGGTGAAACGTCAGGACGAGCAGGCATTTGCCTTGGCTAATGGCCAGAACCTGATGTTCTGCGAGGATGCTGCGCGCCGCTTGTATCGGATGCTGCGCAGTCAGTGCAATCACCGAGCTTTTTCATTGCGTGTGGAGCATCAGGAAAGCCTGCACGCCCACAATGCGGTGGCGGAGTTAAGCTGGCAGGAGGCTGAAAATGTTGCGTAAAAACCCCAGTGGTCATCTGCCCCAGGTTTCATCGAAAGCCTACATCGATCCTACCGCCATTATTTGCGGCCGGGTGATTGTCGAAGATTTTGTCTACGTCGGCCCCTATGCCGTGATCCGTGCGGACGAACTGAATGCGGCCGGAGACATGGAGCCGATCATTATCGGTTCCCATTCCAATATTCAGGACGGCGTGGTGATCCACTCGAAAAGCGGCGCCGCGGTCACCATCGGCCGCTTCAGTTCAATCGCCCATCGCGCCATTGTCCATGGCCCGTGCCGCATTGAAGATCGGGTGTTTATCGGCTTTAACAGCGTGCTGTTTAACTGCCATATCGGCTCCGGCTGCGTGGTGCGCTACAACGCGGTGGTAGACGGCGTGACGTTGCCGGAAAATCGGTATATCCCGTCAACCGAGCGTGTCGGTGCCGACAGCGATCTGTCGCTTTACCCGCAGGTCGATCGCGGCGCACTGCAATTTTCTGAAGAAGTGGCCGCTACCAACGTTGAACTGGTGCGCGGTTACCAGGCATTACGCAATGAGTTTTGAATGAGGCCCTCCATGAATCCATTACCCGTAACCGTGCTTTCCGGCTTTCTCGGCGCCGGTAAAACCACGGTGCTGAACCATATTTTAAATAATCGCCAGGGTATGCGCGTGGCGGTGATCGTCAACGACATGAGTGAAGTGAACATCGATGCCGCGCTGGTCGAGAACGAAGTCCAGCTCGACCGCCAGCAGGAAAAGCTGGTGGAGATGAGCAATGGCTGCATCTGCTGCACGCTGCGTGAAGACCTGTTGATTTCGGTACGCGAACTGGCGCAGGCCGGCCGCTTTGATTATCTGCTGATCGAGTCCAGCGGTATCTCCGAACCCTTACCGGTAGCGGAGACCTTCATCTTTGAGGATGAGCAGGGCGAAAGCCTGTCGCACTTTGCTCGTCTGGATACCCTGGTCACTGTGGTGGACGGGGTCAACTTTATCCAACAGTACCAGCAGGCGCAGTCGCTGCAGGAGGTGGGGCAAAGCCTGGGCGAGGATGATTTGCGTAGCGTGGCCGATCTGTTGATCGAACAGATTGAGTTCTGCGACGTGATGCTGGTAAGTAAAACTGATTTGCTGACCCCGGAACAACAGGGCGAAGTGATGGCGCTGCTTGCCAGCCTGAACCCGGATGCCAAAATCATCGCTATCTCTCCCGGCAAACTGCCGCTGGAGGCGGTATTAAACACCGGCAGTTTCAGCTTTGACAAAGCGCAGCAGGCGCCAGGCTGGCTTAAGGAACTGCGTGGTGAGCACCTGCCTGAAACGGAGAACTATGGCATCAGTAGTTTTGTTTATCGGGCGCGTCGACCTTTTGCACCGGATAAATTCTATCGGGTGATCAACGGAGACTGGGGCGGTGGCAAGCTGCTACGCTCCAAAGGGTTCTACTGGTTGGCGACGCGTCCGCGTCAGGCCGGGCAGTGGAGCCAGGCCGGTGGCATCGCCCATTATGGGTTGGCAGGGACTTTCTGGCGTGCTATCGCGCAGGAAAACTGGCCGCAGGATGAAGAGACCCAGGCACAGATTATGGAGAAGTGGGTGGAGCCTTTTGGCGATATGCGCCAGGAACTGGTGTTTATCGGGCAGAACCTGCCGCAGGCCGAAATAACCCGTTTGCTGGATGCCTGCCTGCTGAACGACGAGGAAATGGCGGCGGGTGTCGGCTACTGGCATGAGATGGCCGATCCCTTCCCTGAGTGGTAATTGCACAATGACAGTGTGGTAATGAGAAAAATTCTCAACAAAGTGCTTTACAGGTGATACTGATAACTATTATCATCGCCAGGCAGTTCACGGAAGGCTACAGCTTGTGGCTCTGCTGTGAAAGGCACGACATTGCTCACATTGCTTCCAGTGTTTTTTAAGCCAGCTCGGGTGCTGGCTTTTTTTTGCCCGTTATTCCTCCTCTGCCTCGCCATTTTGCAACAGCGCGTGCTTTTTCAGCATGCCGCGCAACTGGTGATAGGTCAGCCCCAGCAGCTCCGCCGCCTTACGCTGATTAAATCTTCCTTGTTGCAGCGCGGCCTCGATTAGCGATTTTTCCTGCGCCAACTGCCAGGCTTTTAAATCCAGCGGCAGGGCTGGTCGCTCCGCGAGCGTTTCGCGCTCCATGGGCAATGGCATAGTTTCCCTCTGGGCGAAGGGGTTGATGATTATCTGATCCAACGCGCTGTCACTGGTACCGTGCCGATACACCGAACGCTCCACTACATTTTTCAGTTCACGTACGTTGCCCGGCCAGTGATAGCCGAGCAGGGTGTCTCTGGCACGTTCGGTAAAGCCAGGGAACAGCGGCAGCGACAACTCGCGGCACATCTGAATCGCAAAGTGCTCTGCCAGCAACATGATGTCTTGCTGTCGCTGGCGCAGTGGCGGTAACTGCACCACGTCGAATGCCAGTCGATCCAACAGGTCGGCGCGGAATTTGCCCACCGTCGCCAATGCGGGCAGATCGTCGTTGGTGGCACACACCAGCCGCACGTCAACCTGCAGCGGCTGGCTGCCACCGACGCGCTCCAGGTGGCCGTATTCAATCACCCGCAGCAGTTTTTCCTGCACCAGCATGGGTGCAGTGGCCAGTTCGTCGAGAAACAGCGTGCCGCCGTCGGCCCGTTCAAAGCGGCCCAGATGGCGCTTCTGCGCGCCGGTAAAGGCCCCGGCCTCGTGACCGAACAGCTCGGAATCCAGCAGGTTTTCATTCAGGGCCGCGCAGTTAAGTGAGATAAACGGCCCCTGCCAACGGTTGGACAGGTAATGCAACCGGTGGGCAATCAGTTCTTTACCGGTGCCGCGCTCACCGATCACCAACACCGGTTTGTTCAACTTTGCCAGTTGTGAGACTTGCTCCAATACTTCGACAAAGGCATTCGCTTCGCCCAACAGGTTTTCTAACTGTTCGCTCATGATGAAATTCGCCAATGTTTGGTGAAAATAATCACTCTACAGTAAGCTCATAGAGAGTCAAAAATAAATAAGCTTTGTTATTCAATGAAGTAAAAGTTGGCACGGGTTTTGATTAACTATTAAGGAAATCTGTATGACCAACGCGGCGCTTCAGACGCCATCAGAACCAAGAGGAAGTGAATTATGGGTATTTTTTCTCGTTTTGCCGACATCGTGAACGCCAACATTAATACGCTGCTGGATAAGGCGGAAGATCCGCAAAAGCTGGTGCGTTTGATGATCCAGGAAATGGAAGACACGCTGGTTGAAGTCCGTTCTACCTCAGCGCGTGCGCTGGCGGAGAAAAAACAGTTACTGCGTCGTATCGAGCAGGGTGAAAACCAGCTTAGCGATTGGCAGGACAAAGCTGAACTGGCACTGCGTAAAGAGAAAGAAGATCTAGCCCGTGCGGCATTGATCGAAAAACAAAAAGTGGCCGACCTGATCACTACGCTGACGCATGAAGTGTCCGTCGTAGAAGAAACGTTGGCACGTATGAAAAGCGAAATCGGCGAGCTGGAAAACAAGCTGACCGAAACCCGCGCTCGTCAGCAGGCGTTGACCTTGCGTCACCAGGCGGCATCCTCTTCCCGTGACGTGCGCCGTCAGCTCGACAGCGGCAAGCTGGATGAGGCGATGGCGCGTTTCGAGCAGTTCGAACGCCGTATCGACCATATGGAAGCCGAAGCGGAAAGCGTTATCATCGGTAAAAAGAAATCTCTGGATCAAGAGTTTGCCGAGCTGAAAGCCGACGACGCCATCAGTGAGCAACTGGCTGCGCTGAAAGCCAAAATGAACCGCTCTGAGTAAGGCGACAGCGGCCACGGTGGGTGGCCGCCCACCAAGACGCATTAAGAAGGAAAAGAAATGAGTGCTCTATTACTTGCCATTCCGTTGACAATCTTTGTGTTGTTTGTCGCACCGATTTGGCTTTGGCTGCATTATAGCAATCGGCAACAAAACGGCATTCAACTGAGCCATCAGGAGATGCAGCGACTGGCGCAACTGGCCGAAGATGCCAAGCGCATGCGTGAACGTATTCAGGCGCTGGAAGAGATCCTTGATGCAGAACACCCGAACTGGAGACAGTCTTGATGAACAACACTCTGGGCAGTAAAAAGCTTTATCGCGTTCCTGAAGAAGGCATGCTGAAGGGCGTCTGCGCCGGTCTGGCCCATTATTTTGACGTGCCGGTACGCCTGATCCGAGTGATCGTGGTGTTGTCGATGTTCTTCGGACTGTTCTTCTTCACCCTGATCGCTTATTTCGCACTGGTATTTGTGCTGGATGAAGCACCGGCCAGCCGATTTGAGGGCGAGCAGCAAAAAACACCGCGCCAATGGCTCGACCAGTTAGAGTACGAACTGGGCAGCGGTGAACAGCAACTGCGACAGGTTGAACGTTATGTTACGTCGGACACTTTCGGCGTACAGAGTCGCTTCCGCAAGTTGTAATCCCCGCCTTTGCGCGTAATGACCTGCGCTCGGCGCAGGTCAGGCATCGGACCTGACATCATCCTTTTGAACCAAACCGTGCCGGAGGGCTTTGATAATGAAAAAAACCTATGCCGTAAATGCCGTTAAATCCGATGGATTTAAACAAGGGGCAGGTGCAATGTTGAAGACATTGTCTAAAGTCATCATCATAGCGCTACTCAATTACGGCCCGGCTGGGGCGGCCGGCTGGCTGCTGCGCACCGTCGGTCGCAAACCGCTTCGCTTTGTCCTGGCGCTGGTGCTGGAACCGCTGTTCCGCAAAGGGCTGAACAAGGTATTTGGGCGTTATGCCAAGGAGAACAATGAAACGACTGCAAAATGAGTTAACGTCTCTGGTCAACCGCGGGATGGATCGCCATCTGCGTCTGGCGGTGACCGGCCTGAGCCGCAGCGGCAAAACCGCCTTTATCACCGCTTTCGTCAACCAATTGCTGCATGTTCACAGCGGTGCCCGCATGCCGCTGTTCTCGCCGGTGCGTGAAGAACGTCTGCTGGGCGTGAAGCGCATTCCACAGCGCGATCTCGGTATTCAGCGTTTTACCTATGATGAAGGGCTGGCACAGCTTTATGGCACTCCGCCGAGCTGGCCGACCCCGACACGTGGCGTCAGTGAAATTCGCCTGGCGTTGCGTTATCGTTCCAACGATTCACTGCTGCGTCATTTCAAAGACACTTCAACGCTGTATCTGGAGATTGTCGATTACCCCGGCGAATGGTTGTTGGACTTGCCGATGCTGGAACAGGACTATCTGGCCTGGTCGCGACAAATGGCCGGTTTGCTGCAGGGCGATCGCGCCGAGTGGGCTAGGCCTTGGCTGGAACTGTGCAAAAGCTGCGATCCGCTGGCACCCGCCGATGAAAATAAACTGGCGGCCATCGCCCAGGCCTATACCGATTATCTGCTGCGCTGCAAAAGTGAAGGGCTGCATTTTATTCAGCCGGGCCGCTTTGTGTTGCCGGGCGATCTGGCCGGTGCGCCAGCATTGCAATTCTTCCCGTGGCCAAACGTCGACAGCCTTGGTGAATCCAAGCTGGCGCAGGCGGATAAACACAGCAACATCGGCATGCTGCGTGCGCGTTTTAACTATTACTGTCAGACCATCGTTAAAAACTTTTATAAAGAACACTTTGTCCGTTTCGATCGCCAGATTGTGCTGGTGGATTGCCTGCAGCCTCTTAACAGCGGCCCACAGGCATTCAACGATATGCGACTGGCGCTGACCCAACTGATGCAGAGTTTCCACTATGGGAAGCGCACACTATTCCGCCGCTTATTTTCACCAACCATCGATAAACTGATGTTTGCCGCCACCAAGGCCGATCACATCACCGCCGATCAACATGCCAATTTAGTGTCGTTGCTGCAGCAACTGGTGCAGGAAGCCTGGCAGAACGCGGCGTTTGAGGGCATCAGCATGGACTGCGTCGGACTGGCCTCGGTGCAGGCGACCGAGAGCGGTATCGTCGACCATCAGGGGCAGCGCATCCCGGCGCTGAAAGGCAATCGTCTGGACGACGGCGCACCGCTAACGGTGTTCCCCGGCGAAGTGCCGGCCCGTTTGCCGGGGCCGGCGTTCTGGCAAAATCAGGGCTTCCATTTTGATGAGTTCCGTCCAAGAGCGATGAGTGTGGACAGTCCATTACCGCATATCCGTCTGGACGCGGTGATGGATTTTTTACTGGGGGATAAATTGCGATGAGCGAGCCGATAAAACCACGTATCGATTTCGAACAACCGTTGGAGCTGCCGCAGGAGCCGGTGCTGCGTGCCAACGTTGCTTTTGACGAACAGCAGGCGGAACACTTTTTCCCGGCGGCACCGGAGCTGCAGCAGGAAGAGGAAGAAGGGCGTGCCGAAGGCATTATCAATGCAGCCCTGAAACCCAAACGCAGTCTGTGGCGCAAAATGGTTACTGCGGGGTTGACGCTGTTCGGTGTCAGCGTGGTGGCGCAGGGCGTGCAGTGGGTGCATACCGCCTGGGTACAGCAGGATTGGATCGCCATGGGCGGTGGCGTGGCGGGTGGGTTGATTGTTTTCGCTGGGGTAGGTTCGGTAGTGACCGAATGGCGTCGCCTATACCGTCTGCGTCAGCGTGCAGAAGAACGAGATGTGGCACGCGAGCTGTTACACAGCCACGGATTGGGCAAAGGGCGTGAATTCTGCGAAAAACTGGCGCGCCAGGCCGGTCTCGATCAGGGGCATCCGGCGTTGCAACGCTGGCAGGCTTCACTGCATGAAACTCAGAACGATCGCGAAGTGGTAGCGCTGTACGCCAAGCTGGTGCAACCGGTGCTGGATAACCAGGCGCGGCGTGAAATCAGCCGTTCGGCGGCGGAGTCTACCTTAATGATCGCCGTCAGCCCGTTGGCGGTGGTGGATATGGCGTTTATCGCCTGGCGTAATATCCGGCTGATCAACCGTATCGCCGCGCTGTATGGCATTGAACTGGGTTACTTCAGCCGTCTGCGCTTGTTCCGCCTGGTGCTGTTGAATATCGCCTTTGCCGGAGCCTCTGAACTGGTACGCGAAGTGGGCATGGACTGGATGTCGCAAGACCTAGCCGCCCGACTGTCCGCCCGAGCGGCGCAGGGCATCGGTGCCGGTTTGCTGACCGCCCGACTCGGTATCAAGGCGATGGAGCTGTGCCGTCCGCTGCCCTGGCTGGAAGGGGAAAAACCGAAGCTGGGTGATTTCCGCAGCCAACTGATTGGCCAGTTGAAAGACACCATGAAAAAGAGCGATAACAAAGCCAAATAATCTGCCCACGGCGTCTATTCAGGCGCCGTGGTTATTTTTACCGCAATGACTTTCCCCGCTAACGCCGATACGTAACCCGCACTTGACGGAAGACGATCCCCCTGTAAATACATTATATTTATCTGCAAATTTACTGGCGGTTATGATAAATCTCTACTGATAAGCTAAAATGACGCCGATGGTGTTATTCACTTGCGTTTAAAATCATCAACAACAGCGATAAATCAGAGTTCTGTCAACTTTTGCTGACAGATTGCTTCTACCGCTTGGGGTGAGAGAGTATCATCATCTTCAGTCATCCCCGCACCTGCAGAGATAAGGCCAATACTGATGCGTTTGGAAGTTTTTTGCGAAGACCGGATCGGTCTGACTCGAGAGTTACTCGATCTTTTGGTATTGCGCAGCATAGATTTACGTGGCATCGAAATCGATCCCATCGGCCGCATTTACCTCAATTTTTCCCAACTGGATTTTGACACCTTCCGCGCGCTGATGGTGGAAATCCGCCGCATTGCCGGCGTGACCGATGTGCGCACCGTGAATTTCATGCCGTCTGAACGCGAACATCGCGCACTGCGCGCGCTGTTGGAGTCTATGCCTGAGCCGGTGTTCTCGATCGATATGAAAGGCAAAGTCGAACTGGCCAACCCGGCAGCGCAGGCGCTGTTTGGGCTTAGCGAAGACAAAATCCGCAACCAGACGGCCACCGCATTGATTGGCGGTTATAACTTCAATCGGTGGCTGGAGAGCGAACAGACGGCGCCACAATCGGAGCGGGTGGTGATCCGCAGTCAGGACTTCCTGATGGATATCACGCCAATCTACCTGGAAGACGAAAACCAGCAGAATGCCGCCGTAGGTGCGGTAGTGATGCTGAAGTCCACGGCCCGGATGGGGCGTCAGTTACAGAATCTGTCGGTGAACGACGATACCGAGTTTGATCATATCGTTGCCGCCAGCCCGAAAATGCGCCACGTGCTGGAGCAGGCGCGCAAGTTGGCGATGCTGGATGCGCCACTGTTGATTGTCGGCGACACCGGCACTGGCAAAGATATTCTGGCCCGGGCCTGCCATTTGCGCAGCCCGCGTGGCAAGCAGCCGTTCCTGGCGTTAAACTGCGCCGCATTGCCGGATGATGTAGCGGAAAGTGAGCTGTTCGGCCATGCGCCGGGAGCTTACCCGAATGCGCTGGAAGGCAAGAAGGGCTTCTTCGAACAGGCGAATGGCGGTTCGGTGTTGCTCGATGAAATCGGTGAGATGTCGCCGCGCATGCAGACCAAACTGCTGCGTTTCATTAACGACGGTAATTTCCGCCGCGTGGGTGAAGAACACGAAGTCCATGTGGATGTGCGGGTGATTTGCGCGACGCAGAAAAACCTGACCGAACTGGTACAGCGTGGTGAGTTCCGCGAGGATCTCTATTATCGCCTTAACGTTTTGACCATCACCATTCCGCCGCTGCGTGAGCGTCCGCAGGACATCATGCCGCTGACCGAACTGTTTGTGGCGCGTTTTGCCGATGAGCAGGGCGTAGCGCGGCCAAAGCTGGCGGGCGATCTGGGTAGTTTCCTCAGCAAATATGGCTGGCCTGGCAACGTGCGACAGTTAAAGAACGCCATTTACCGGGCATTGACGCAAACCGAAGGTTTCGAACTTCGTCCGCAGGACATTGTACTGCCGGAGTTCGAGGTTGAAATGTCGCTGGGCGATGAGGTGATGGACGGCTCGCTTGATGATATCAGCAAACGTTTTGAGCGTTCGGTGCTGACCCGTTTGTACCGTACTTATCCAAGTACCAGAAAACTGGCAAAACGCCTGGGCGTTTCACATACCGCGATTGCCAATAAGTTGCGCGAATATGGGCTCAGTAGCCGTAAGCCTTCCGGGGAAAACGAAGAATAAAAAAACGGGCGCCATAAGCGCCCGTTTCAACGTTTAGAGGCCGGCAATCGTCGGCCTTCTGGCATTACTTCAATGCAGCCAGCGCCGCATCGTAGTTCGGCTCGGTGGTAATTTCATTTACCAGCTCGCTGTACAGCACGTTGTCCTGGCCATCCAATACCACAATCGCACGTGCGGTCAGGCCTGCCAGCGGGCCTTCAGCGATTTCAACGCCGTAAGCCTGTTTGAATTCTGCGCCACGCAGCGTGGAAAGGGTGACTACATTGTTCAGGCCTTCTGCACCGCAGAAACGTGATTGGGCGAACGGCAGGTCGGCCGAGATGCACAGCACCACGGTGTTATCCAGGCCGCTGGCCAACTGATTGAATGTACGTACCGAAGTTGCGCAAACGCCGGTATCAATACTTGGGAAAATGTTCAGAACTTTACGTTGACCCGCGAAGCTGCTCAGCGCCACGTCCGACAAGTCTTTGGCAACCAGTGAGAAGGCTTTGGCTTGTTCGCCGGTTTGTGGCAGGTGGCCTGCAACGCTAATCGGGTTGCCTTGAAAATGTACTGTCTGAGTCATTAGCTTGATTCCTTTTACAGGTGTTTATACAAAGGGCATGAACCTAATAAAAGGGCTTTATGGCCACTTTTAACATTAGGTTCACACCCTGGCATCAGTTTATGTCAACAATTGTGGGTTGGATAGATAAAGTTTGCTAAATAGTTGTATATATTAGAATGTGTCCAAAAAAAAACCACGCGTTTGCCCGATTTTATGCGCAATTTCCGTTCAGGAGCCATTATGAGAAGCATGCGTTTTTACCCAGAAGCCTGGCCGTTGCATACCGCCTTTGTTATTGCCCGTGGCAGCCGCACTGAAGCCAAAGTAGTGGTGGTCGAAATTGAGCAGCAGGGCGTGCGGGGTATTGGTGAATGCACACCTTATCCGCGTTATGGTGAAAGTGAGACTTCGGTGATGGAGCTTCTGGCCGAAGTGGCTACGGCTGTCGAGCAGGGCGTGACGCGCCAGCAACTGCAGCAGCTAATACCGGCCGGCGCGGCACGTAATGCGGTGGATTCCGCCTTATGGGATTTGGAGTGTCAACTGAGCGGTCAGAGCCGCTGGCAACGCAGCGCTGTTGCCGAGCCGGAACGCATTCTGATGGCGCAAACCGTCAGCATAGGTTCGCCAGAAGCCATGGCCTTTGCCGCGCGTGAACTTGATCAGCAAGGGGCACGCGTGCTGAAAATCAAACTGGACAATCATCTGATCAGCGAACGGCTGGTGGCGATCCGTGCGGCGGTGCCGGATGCCACGTTGATTGTTGATGCCAACGAGTCCTGGCAGGCGGAAGGGCTGGCGGCGCGCTGCCAACTGTTGGCAGATCTGGGTGTGGCGATGCTGGAGCAACCGCTGCCGGCGACGGATGACAGCGCACTGGAGAACTTTATTCACCCGTTGCCCATTTGCGCCGATGAAAGCTGCCACACCCGTAGTGATTTACCCAAGCTGGCCGGTCGTTATCAGATGGTCAATATCAAGCTGGATAAAACCGGCGGCCTGACCGAAGGACTGGCGCTAGCGCAGGAAGCGCGGCAGCAAGGGTTCGCTATTATGCTTGGTTGCATGTTATGCACTTCGCGGGCGATAAACGCCGCATTGCCGCTGGCACCGGGCGCGCGATTCGTCGATTTGGACGGCCCGACCTGGCTGGCTAATGACGTTGAACCGGGGTTGAATTTTGAATGTGGGGCGATTAATCTCGCCCCATAGCCGATTTAGCCTGGGTAAGTCAGCAATTCTACCATCGCGTTAAGGTATTTTTCGCTGGCGGCATCGGCCGAGATCGGCGGGAACTCTGCGGTAATGCAAGGCAGTGACAAATCGGCGCACCAACTGCCGAAAGATCCCGGCGTTTCGTAACCGACGCTGGTGACCAGCGGCAGGGCAAACTTATGCGAAAGCCAGACGCCGAGCTGGGAACTGGCCGGGTCTTCAATACAGGCCAACGGCTCGTGGAACGACACCACCCAGTGTGGTTTCAACCGATGGATCAGATGACACAATCCCTGGGTTTCCGGTTCGGAGCCTGGGCGGCCACCGGTGGAGAGTTTTACATCCCGCGCTTGCGCCGCACTGTTCCAACGATAAACCGTATCCCCGGATCGCCAGTTGGCTGCCGGGAAGTTACGGTTCAAATCGACCCCGTTAGCGTTGGCGCGCAGCCCGAGCTGGCAACCGTCGGGATTGACTGCCAGTACCACATGGTGACGCAACTGGTTGGGTGCAATGCTGCGCAGTGCGCAGGATAGGGTAACGATAGCGGCGCTCTCATCACCGTGGGTGCCGGCAATAATCAGCCCGGTTTCCGGGCCGTTAACGGCCGCCGGGAAATAGAGCAGCGGTGCACCTAACAGCGAACTGCCGTAATTCTCTCCTGCAACGGCCAATTGGCCACGTTCACTGCGCGGTCGATGCTGGATCATGATGTAGTCCCTGATTTAAAGGTCGAGAGTGATTATCATTTTATTCAGTGTATTACGCTTTCACTTAACTTTCCCAGAGCAATTGTTCGCTATTGCTTGATATATGAACTGTGCGTTAGCGCAGGTAACAATAAAACCCCGCCATCTATTTCGCTGTTGTTATACTATCGGCAAAGCTAACCAAACAGGGGATTTAACATGCCAGTAGCCAGAATAGTTGCCAGCTATAGCGAAAATGATAAGGATACCATCACGCTGCTGTGCGGCGTGGACGAGGAAAACCAGATCCGTCAGGGTGAATGGTTTGGCGTGGTGAAGAATGACGACGGGCGTGGCGATGAGTCCAACTATCCGTTTACCTTGCACGTCGATTACCAGAAAAACAGCTTCTATCTCGACTATGGTTTTGACGATGCCGAGTCGCGCCAGATGCAGAAAACCGATATTCATGCCAAGCCATTGACCGAGAAAGGCTTCTTCACCATTTTTGATGAAGAAGAGGGTGAAGAATTTAGCTACCGCATCAATAGCATTCACCTTTACGACTAATAAAGCCGACTAACAGAAAATGCCCGTATCGACATCGTCGTACGGGCATTTTTATTGCCTGGCCCCCAGTTTTTACATCTTGTCCGCCGGGAACTCTAGGTGAGACTAATCTTGTGCTATAAGATAAAAAATTCAGATGGTTAACGGGGGATGAATCAGAATGACGAGAAAAAAAATTCAACAGGGTTTTCGTTTGGCGCTGTGTGCCGTGGCGATTGGCGCAGGATTGAGCAGTGCAATGGCGGCTCAGGTTCCCCCAGGTACTACGCTGGCGGAGAAACAGGAAATAGTTCGCCATATCAAAGATGAGCCGGCCTCACTCGATCCGATCAAAGCGGTTGGTCTGCCGGAAGCGCAATTGGCGCGCGATCTGTTTGAAGGGCTGGTGAACCAGGATGCCAACGGCAAGGTGATCCCCGGCGTCGCCACCCGCTGGCAAACCACCGATAACCAAACCTATATTTTCACCCTGCGTAAAGATGCGCGCTGGTCTAACGGTGACCCTGTCACGGCGAAAGACTTCGTTTACAGTTGGCAGCGGCTGGTTGAGCCGAAGAACTTGTCACCTTTTGCCTGGTTTGCCCAGTTGGCCGGCATCCAAAACGCCGATGAGATCATTACCGGCAAGCTGCCCGCCGATAAGCTGGGCGTCACTGCGCTGGATGATTACACCTTCAAAGTGCAATTGAACAAACCGGTGCCGTATTTTGTCAGCCTGACGGCTAACTTCAGCCTGTTCCCAGTCAACAAGGCAGTGGTAGAGAAATTTGGCAACGACTGGACCAAGGTTGGTAATTTGGTCGGTAACGGCGCGTTTAAACTGCAGGAGCGGGTCGTTAACGAGAAGCTGGTACTGACGCCAAACGATTACTATTGGGATCATGCGCACACGGTATTGACCAAAGTGACCTTTGTACCGATCAACCAGGAATCCAACGCCACCAAGCGTTATCTGGCCGGCGATATTGACATCACCGAGTCCTTCCCGAAAAACATGTACCAAAAGCTGCTGAAAGATATTCCGGACCAGGTCTATACCCCGGATCAGCTCGGCACCTATTATTATGCTTTTAATACCCAACGCGCGCCGACTAACGATGTGCGGGTGCGCAAGGCATTGTCTTACGCTATCGATCGCAAAATTATCGCCGAAAAAGTGTTGGGGACCGGTGAAAAACCGGCTTACCACTTCACTCCGGATGTCACCGCCGGGTTTAAGCCGGAAGTGAGCCTGTTACAGCAGCAATCACAGACGGAGCTGGATGCCCAGGCCAAGGCGTTGATGCAGGCGGCCGGCTATGGCCCGAACCATCCGCTGAAGCTGACGCTGCTATACAACACTTCGGAAAGCCATCAGAAAATTGCGATTGCCGTGGCTTCCATGTGGAAGAAAACGCTCGGTATTGACGTTAAGCTGCAAAACCAGGAATGGAAAACCTATATCGATAGCCGTAACACCGGCAATTTCGACGTAGTGCGTGCTTCCTGGGTCGGCGATTACAATGAAGCCTCGACCTTCCTGTCGCTGTTAAGCTCTACTCATAGCGGTAATATCGCCAAATTCAAGAGTGCGGATTACGACAAACTGCTAGCGCAGGCCAGCCGCGAAACCAGTCCGGCAGCCTTGACCACAGACTACAACAAACTTGAGCAGATCATCGCCGAGCAGGCACCGATCGCGCCAATTTATCAGTACACCAACGGCCGACTGATCAAACCCTGGGTGAAAGGCTACCCGATCACCAATCCGGAAGACGTGGCTTACAGCCAGACGATGTATATTTTGAAGCATTGATTTTGCGCTAGTCCCATGTGTTGCCATAAAACCCCGCATTAGCGGGGTTTTTAACTTAGGTGGCAGGATTATGGGGCATCAAACAATGCGCTGCGGCCAGTCGCCGAAGAAAATACGCAGGTGACGTCGTGGGCACAGTCGGAAACTATCAGTAAATCACGTTTGGCGTGCGGCGCAATAAAGCGACGGTCGTAAGCGGCATAGGCGATAGCGCGCTGCAGTCGGTAGGGGCCTTGCGCCTGAGCTGCGCAAGATTTATCGAGTATTTTGTAAAAGGTACCGGGCGTGCTGCCGGTATCTTTCTCGCCTTCAAGATAGGTGATATCCGCCGTTGCATAGCGCTGGCGCACCCTTGCACGATTTTGCCCGAGAAAGACCGGAACCGCTTCAATGCCGTATTTCCAACGATCGACGTTCGGGCAGGTATCGTTCCTGATCTTAACCCAATCAAAGCTACAGTCGCCTTGTTGGTTACAGTCGCGCCAGTCGGCAGGGTGACCATTCTTTACCGGCTGCGGTCGTCGGCTATCGAAATAGAGCCAACTGCCGGGGGCGGCGATAACGTAACGCAGCTTCACGCCGGACGGCGGATGGGCGAACCCGATATAGTGCTGCACAAACTGTGCTCCGGCGGAAAAGCCGGCGATAGTAACCGACTGCACTGTTGGCCATTTTGTTTTCAGCTCGGCAAGCAGACTATCCAATGCAGTAAATGAGCTGGTATTTCCCTGGTTGTCCAGACCCCCTTCGAGCCAGGAACTGCAACTCCAAAGTGCGTCACCTGGCTGTGCGGGGGGCACTCCGGGGGAATGACAGTGTGCGGCCTGCGCATTGCTAACCGGAAACAGCGGGGCGACCAGCAGCCGGTGATCGGCTTTGGCTGTGCGCTGGGCCGCCGTTAAGGCAGCGAGCAGCGTTTTGCCTACATCTCTGGGGTGCCCGTGCAGTACGATTAACGCGCTGTATGGTGTGGGGCCATGAGATTTCGCCACGAAGTAAGGCAGCTCACCCGCTGAGTCAGCTAATTTGACCCGGTATGCATCAGCGATAGTGTTGAGTGAATTATCTGCGGCAAACATCGGATGAAACAACGCGGGAGCAAACGCCAAAACCGAGGCTAACAAAAATGTCGAAGTGGATTTCATTGGATGTCCGGCCGCGCGTTGTGCGTTATTTATCCATATTAGCGCATAAGACTCTTCCTGGTGCAGCATTCGCACGGCTTCATCTTTGATCCGTTTGGCTTTAACGCTAGACTCTGGAATAACTGAAAAGCAGAGGGTATGAGGAATGGAAGTCATTGAGGGGCGCGAGTTACAGGTTCCTGACGCAGTGTATGCCTACCAGCTCGATGGCAAGGGCGGTGTAACATCGATTGATTACGATGATAAAGCCACCTGCAATGAGCCTTGCTGGCTGCATCTCGATTATGCGCACCCTGCAAGCGCTGAATGGCTGGCCACCACACCGCTGCTGCCGGATGCGGTCAGAGAGGCGCTGTCCGGAGAGAGTTCACGGCCACGCGTCAGTAAGGTGGGCGATGGCACCATGATTACACTGCGCAGCATTAACTTTAACGCCAATTCGCGGCCGGATCAGCTGGTGACAATTCGTGTCTACATGACGGATAAACTGATCGTTTCCACCCGCCATCGCAAGGTTTATTCCATCGACCAGGTGGTGAACGATCTGCAAAGCGGCAGCGGGCCGACCAACAGCGGTAACTGGCTGGTGGAAATTTCGGATGCGTTGACCGATCACGCCAGCGAGTTTATCGAGGATCTGCATGACAAGATCATCGATCTGGAAGATTCGCTGTTGGAGCAGCAGGTTCCTGAACGCGGGCAACTGGCGCTGATCCGCAAACAGCTGATCGTACTGCGCCGCTATATGGCACCGCAGCGAGATGTATTCTCCCGGCTGGCTAGCGATCGTCTGCCCTGGATGAATGATGACGACCGTCGTCGCATGCAGGATATTGCCGATCGGTTAGGGCGCGGCCTGGATGATTTGGATGGCAGCATTGCCCGTACCGCGATCCTTTCTGACGAAATCACCACCGTAATGGCCGATGCCATGAACCGCCGCACCTACACCATGTCATTATTGGCGATGGTGTTTTTGCCGACGACCTTTTTGACCGGGTTGTTCGGCGTCAACCTGGGCGGTATTCCCGGCGGCGGTAATCCTTTTGGTTTTGCTACGTTTTGCCTGACGCTGACCGGATTGGTGTTTGGTCTGGGCTGGTGGCTGAAGAGACGCCGCTGGCTGTAGCCAAAAAAACGTTGATAACCCGGTTAACATTGAGCGATATCAACTTTTGCCGGGGGGAAATGGGGCATGATCTATCTCGCAGGTGAATGCAACGTCAAGCGATGGGCGTTGTGCTCCATAATTGTCTTACTTTCTTATATTTAGAATTACTGTATAGCATATTGATTCATACGATGCCGGTTTAATCACCGGCATTTTTTTGTCTGTAATTTGCCCCATCAGACTGCACTCTCATCCCAGAAACTGGCCTCGATCTTATGTCCGTCCAGATCCCGAACAAAGCAGCCATAATAGGCTTCGCCATAGTGTGGTCGTGAACCGGGGGCGCCTTCATCTGTCGCACCGGCCTGCAGCGCCTGACGGTAAAAATCATCGACCTGCTGTTTGCTGGTGGCGAAAAAACCCACGTGCACACCATTGCCGGTAGTGGCCGGTTTACCGTCGATTGGCGCCTGTAACCAGAACTCCGGATAGTCACGTCCATAGCCAATGGCACCAGGGTGTTCCAACACCCGTCGGCAACCTAATGCGGCAAGAGTGCGATCGTAGAAGTCGGCTGCGGCGTCAAAATGATTGCTGCCGAGCGAAACGTGAGACAAGCAAGGGGTGATGTTCATCGGTAATCTCCAGTGACTGTATAAAAACACAGTACAGGATAAAAACGGCACTGTCCGATGAATTCTGCTGAAATTGCGAGCGGGATCAAAAACTGATGAAGGGAAATTTCCGCCCACCACGTGTGGGCGGAATAACGAGTTACTTGATTTCGAGTACGTCCAAACGTACCGGGGCGGCGTCATCTGCATCCTCCGGTTGCCAGCCGATCGGCTGCATCGGAATATCTTCACGGTCAAAGGCCAGATCGCCACCGTCCACCACTTCGCTGCCGTGGTGAATTCCTTTGAAATCAAAAAGGTTGTAGTCGCTCAGGTGCGAAGGCACTACGTTTTGCATCGCGCTGAACATGGTTTCCAGACGGCCCGGGTAACGTTTATCCCAGTCGCGCAGCATGTCGCCAATGACCTGACGTTGCAGGTTAGGCTGCGAGCCGCACAGGTTGCACGGAATAATCGGGAAGCCTTTGGCAACCGAGAAACGCTCAATGTCTTTTTCACGGCAATAAGCCAGCGGGCGAATAACCACGTGTTTGCCATCGTCGCTCATCAGCTTGGGTGGCATGCCTTTCAGCTTGCCGCCGTAGAACATGTTGAGGAACAGCGTCTGCAGAATGTCATCACGGTGGTGACCAAGGGCAATTTTGGTAGCCCCCAGCTCGGTAGCGGTGCGGTAAAGGATACCGCGGCGCAGGCGTGAACACAGTGAGCAGGTGGTTTTACCCTCAGGGATCTTGTCCTTGACGATGCTGTAGGTGTTTTCCTCAACAATCTGGTATTCCACCCCCAGGCTTTCCAGATAGGCCGGCAGAATATGCTCGGGGAAACCGGGCTGTTTCTGATCGAGGTTGACCGCAACCAGCGAGAAATTGACCGGGGCGCTTTGCTGCAGGTTGCGCAAAATCTCCAGCATGGTGTAGCTGTCTTTGCCGCCGGACAGGCAAACCATGATGCGGTCGCCTTCCTCAATCATGTTGAAATCGGCGATCGCCTGGCCCACGTTACGACGCAGGCGCTTTTGCAATTTGTTCAGATTGTATTGCTCTTTTTGACTAACTGTTTGTTGTTCTGACATTTAAATCGTGCTCGTTCTCAATTGGGGGCACTATGGGCATAAAGTTTTAGGCAGCGAGTTTAGCATTCTATGGACTGCTTGGGTATTTCATCCATTCGCCCGGAGAGCAAAGGCGGTTTGTTTACCTCAGTACACGCGGGCACGCGGCAAATCTGCCACCCGCGTGGTGTAAGCAGGAGAGAGAAACTCACGTTTCATTGACCATGTCTGTTGGTTTCCTTGCCCGGCAAACCAGACCCCGGCATGCCTGGACTGATTGATTTTATCCAACGCGGCCATCAAGCGTTCGCTGTTGGGGCGTGGCTGATACTCATCGAACAGGTCTGGCTGAGCAACGCCTTGCGAGTAAAAGTCCTGCAGCATAATGCCGGCTTTTAGATAGCGGTGACCGGGTTGCCAAATCTTGTCAAGACATCGAGTCGCGGCGGCGATGATGTCGCGCGTATCCTGCGTTGGGGTACTGAGCCTGATGCTCGCGGTGTTGCCGTAATATTTTTCGTTGACCGAAAAGGGGCTGGTTTTAACCCATGCATTGATATTCCGACAATACTGATGTTCTGCACGCAGTTTCTCTGCCGCTCGGGATGCGTGCATACAGATCGCCTGATGCATATCCTGGTATTCAGTGACGCGTTCGCCAAATGATCTGCTGCAAATGATCTGCTGTTTGGTTGGGGCAAACTCCTCGAGTGACAAGCAGGGTTCACCACGCAGTTCACGCACTGTGCGCTCAATCACCACGCTGAAATGCTTGCGGATCATCGTGGTACTTGCGTCCGCCAGCTGCAGGGCGCTTTCGATCCCCATATTTTGCAGCTCTTTGGTTATGCGGCGTCCGATACCCCAGACTTCTGCCGCCGGTACTCTCTCCATTAATTTTCGCTGCCGCTCCTGGTTGGAAAGGTCAACCACGCCTTGGGTCTGACTCCATTTTTTCGCCGCGTAGTTCGCCAGCTTTGCCAGCGTCTTGGTCTGGGCAATACCGACGCCGACGGTGAGGCCAGTGCATTGTAAAACGCGGGCGCGAACCTGGTGCCCAAACGTGGCCAAATCGACACAGTTTTGTACCCCGGCAAGCTCAAGGAAGCTTTCGTCGATAGAGTAAATTTCGGTCCGGGGCGCCATTTCTTCGAGCACGGCCATCACTCGCATCGACATATCGGCGTACAGCTCGTAGTTGCTGCTGAATGCGATACCCCCGGCACGCTCAAAGCTGTGTTTTATCTTGAAATAGGGCGCGCCTGTTTTCAGGCCCAGGGCCTTCGCCTCTTTGCTCTGTGCCACCACGCAGCCGTCGTTGTTCGACAGCACAACTATCGGCCGACCACGCAGGTCCGGACGCCACAGCGTTTCACAACTTGCATAGAAGTTGTTTACATCGGCCAGGGCGTACATTATTTCAGCCTGGTGATGGTTGAAACCACCACGCCGACGATGTCCAATTCTGCACCATCATCCGAGAGTGGTATCGGCCTGAATGTCGGGTTCATCGGCTCAAGCTGTTTGACAGGACGAAGACACAGTCGCTTAACCGTGAACTCGCCTGCGATGCTGGCAATCACGATATCGCCGTGACAGGCACCAATGCTTCGATCGACCACCAGCATGGATCCATCGGTGATCCCGGCTTCGATCATGCTTTCACCTGAGGCGATCAGGAAGTAAGTTGCCGAAGGGTGGCTAATGCAGTACTCATTGAGGTCGATCCGCGCGTGTATGTAGTCTTGTGCGGGGCTGGGAAAGCCCGCCGGGACGTTATCGGCGTAAAGCGGAATGAACTGTTTCTCTGGGGTTGGCGTGGGGAAAAAGTGTTTCATGGCGCATTTCTCTTTACTGTTTTTATATACAGTATAATCGAGTTTTAGCCATTACAACCATAAAGAAAGTCAGGGGCGAGATGATCCACAGCTATCCCCTTGTTGGGCAAGATGATCCTCTCGGAAAATTTTTAGGGTGTGGTTTGCAGAGCCGAATGTAGCGGTGTTTTTACGCTCGGAAACGTTTTTTATCAGCCGGGAAACACAAAACCGGGCAGGATAATCTCAATCACCTCTGATGATAATGGGGAACCCGTTTGATGATCCGCATCTGCCTGCAGGCTGGCCTGTTGTTTTGCCTGACGTCGCTGGCCGCCGAGCGGAGGCAAGCATGACTATCTGAGCTTGGGGGCTTATTGGTGGCCGGATGCGAGCAAAGCCAACGGGCTGCCCTGGGTCCGCCGCGATGGACAGGTGAATCCGGCCAGTAAGAATGAGCAAAGTGACGATGTGCGTTTGGCGGAGTTCACCCAGTGGGTTCAGAGGCTGGCACTGGCGGGATATTTCTCCGGTCAACGGCGCTATAGCGATCGGGCGATGGAATTGATCCGTACCTGGTTTATTAACCCATCAACGCAGATGAATCCTAACCTCAACGACGCTCAGGGCATCCCGGGGCGCGAACCAGTCGCGCCCCGATGACTTACTCGGCGGAGGATTTTTCCCCTTTGCCGGCCAGCAGGCTGAGGAAGTCGTACTTCTCTTTCAGCTCTTTCTCTGCGGCCTGATACAGCGCGCTGGCCATCTCCGGCTGCTGTGAGTTCAGGCGGCGGAAGCGCTGTTCTTTCAGCAGCGTTTCGGTCAGGTTGCTGTTTGGCGGCCGGGAGTCCAGCGCCAGCGCAGGTTTGCCCTCATCGGTGCGGCGTGGATCGAAGCGGTACAGCGGCCAGAAACCGGTGGCGGTCAACTGCTTCATCTGGTCGTGACTGAGCGCCAGATCGTAACCGTGCTCTTCGCAGGGGCTGTAGGCGATAATCAGTGATGGACCCGGATAGGCCTCGGCTTCCTGAATCGCTTTCACCGTCTGATTGAGCTGGGCACCCAGCGAGATTTGCGCCACGTACACATGGCCGTACATCATCATGCTGACGCCCAGATCCTTACGCGCCTTGCGCTTGCCGTGTTCACCGAACTTGGTGACAGCGCCCAGCGGGGTAGCTTTCGACTGTTGGCCACCGGTGTTGGAGTAACATTGAGTATCCAGCACCAGTACGTTGACGTTCTCGGTCAGACTGAGGACGTGATCCAACCCACCAAACCCAATGTCGTAAGCCCAGCCATCGCCGCCAATCAGCCAGATGGACTTATCCACCAGATAATCGGCGTCGGTTGCCAGTTGGCGTGCATCGCTGCCTTCGATTTTTTCCAACAGGCCGCGCAGTTCAGCGATCTGCAGGCGGCGCGGTTCCGGTGCAATATCTTCCATTTTCAGGGCATTAACCAATGGTGTCGGCAACTGCGGTGCCAGCGTGTTCAACAGGCGTAATACGCGGCTGCGGTGTTGGTCGACAGTCAGGCGGAAGCCCAGACCGAATTCGGCGTTGTCCTCAAACAGCGAGTTGGCCCAGGCCGGGCCGCGCCCTTCGGCATTGGTGGTGTAAGGTGTGGTGGGCAGGTTGCCGCCGTAAATGGATGAGCAACCCGTGGCATTGGCAATCAGCAGCCGGTCGCCATAAAGCTGGGTCAACAGTTTGATATACGGCGTTTCGCCGCAGCCGGAACAGGCGCCGGAGTATTCGAACAACGGTGAAATCAACTGTGAGGTACGAATATCGATCCGCTCGAGCTGTGCCGGGTCGATCTCCGGCAGTTGCAGGAAGAAGTCGTAGTGCTCTTTTTCCACTGCCAGATGCTCCAGCCGTGGCGCCATGTTGATGGCCTTGATGTCCGGATCCTGGCGGTCTTTCGCCGGACACACCTCAACGCACAGGTTGCAACCGGTACAGTCTTCCGGCGCCACCTGCAGCACATATTTCTGACCGCGCATATCTCGCGCTTTTACATCCAGCGATTGCAGCGAGGCAGGGGCATGTTCCATCGCATCCGGCTGAACCACTTTGGCGCGAATGGCGGAATGCGGACAAGCGGCAACGCAGTGGTTGCACTGGGTGCACAGATCCGGCTGCCAGATGGGGACCGCTTCGGCGATATTGCGTTTTTCCCACTGAGTGGTGCCCACTGGCCAGGTGCCGTCCGGCGGGAAGGCGGACACTGGCAATGCATCGCCCAATCCGGCCAGCATCGTAGCGGTGACGGTTTTGACAAAGTCAGGCGCGGCGTCGGACACCACCGGCGGTCGCATTGGGCTGCTGTCGTCTATCGGCTGCAGTGGGATCTCAATCAGTGCATCGAGCGTAGCGGCCAGTGCCTGCCAGTTGCGTTCAACAATATCCTGCCCCTTGCTGCTGTAGCTGCGGGCAATGGCGTCTCGCAATTGCTGCAGGGCCACATCGCCCGGCAGGATCTGGGTCAGGTGGAAAAACGCCATCTGCATCACGGTATTGATGCGCGCGCCAAGTCGGCATTCACGCGCCAGTTTGGCGGCGTTGATGATGTAAAATCGTGCCTGGCGCTGTTGCAGCACCGCCTGCACTTCCTGCGGCAGTCGCGACCAGGCCTCTTCAGCACCGTACGGGGTATTGAGCAGGAAAATGCCGCCGGGTTTCAGGCGCTCCGCCATCTGGTAGGTATCGATAAACTGCAATTGGTGACAGCCGACAAAGTCAGCGCGACTGACCAGATAGGCCGAGTTAATCGGCTGCTCACTGACGCGCAGATGCGACACCGTCAGGCCACCGGCCTTTTTCGAGTCGTAGACAAAATAGCCCTGTGCGTACAGCGGCGTGCTGTTGCCGATGATTTTGATGTTGTTTTTGGTGGCGGAAACCGACCCGTCGCTGCCCAAACCGTAGAATAACGCCTCCAGTGAGGCACGCTGTGGGAGGGTCTCTTCACTGAGGGGCAGGGAAAGGCCGGTCACATCGTCAAAAATACCGACGGTAAAACGCGGACGCGGTTTGTCCAGCGTCAGTTCTTTAAATACCGCCAACGCGCAGTCTGGCCCAAATTCTTTTGAGGACAACCCATAACGGCCACCGATCACCTTTGGCATGCTGGCGCGTTCACCCCGGCTGAAGGCTTCGGCCAGCGCGGTCATCACGTCCAGATACAGCGGTTCCGCCAGCGCGCCTGGCTCCTTGGTGCGATCCAATACGGCGATTTTGGTTGCGCTTTCCGGCAGTACGCTGAGCAGGTGTTGCGCGGAAAATGGCCGGAACAGCCGTACTTTCAGCACACCGACTTTTTCGCCGCGAGTCAGCAGGGCGTCGATCGCTTCTTCGCAGGTCCCGATAGCGGACCCCATAAGGATCACTACGCGTTCGGCTTGCGGATGGCCATAATATTCAAAAGGCTGATATGCCCGGCCGGTGATCTGGGCAAACTTGTCCATCGCATCAATCACGTGCTGGCCGGCACCGTCGTACCAGGGATTGGTGGCTTCACGCGATTGGAAGTAGGTATCCGGGTTGGCGGAGGTACCGCGCACCACGGGATGGTCTGGCGACAACGCGCGGCTGCGGTGCGCATCAATTGCCTCCTGCGGTAGCATCTGGCGCAGGGCATCATCACTCAGCGGGACGATTTTGTTGATTTCATGCGAGGTGCGGAAACCATCAAAAAAGTGAATAAACGGCAGGCGACTGTTGAGGCTTGCCGTTTGAGAAATCAACGCAAAGTCCTGCGCTTCCTGCACGTTACTGGCGCACAGCATGGCGCAGCCGGTCTGGCGGACTGCCATCACGTCGGAATGGTCGCCGAAAATCGACAGCGCGTGCGTGGCGATGGTACGTGCGGCGACGTGCAGGACAAACGGCGTCAGTTCGCCGGCCAGTTTGTACAGCGTCGGGATCATCAACAGCAGGCCCTGCGACGAGGTAAATGAGGTCGACAGTGCGCCGGTTTGCAATGCACCGTGCACCGTGGCGATGGCACCGCCTTCCGACTGCATTTCCACCACCCGCGGTACGTCGCCCCAGATATTCTGACGGCCATCGCCGGACCAGGCATCGGCCTGTTCCGCCATGGTCGAACTGGGGGTAATCGGGTAGATGGCAATCACTTCGCTGGCGCGATAGGCGACGGAAGCGACTGCGTTATTACCATCTGTAGTAATCATCGACTTTACCTTTCATTGCTCAAAAAACCGCAAAAGTCATTTCTTGCAGTAATTAACAAAGTCTAGCAGAGGGATATATTGGCCCTTTATCGCATTTGTGTGGCGGTGGAAAAATCGACCAAAGTTACTGTAAATTGATATTTCCCGCATTAAAATCACGCCGCGAAGACGAATTGTCATGGTTGTTTAACGACAATTTATTTCCAGCGCGTCATACTGTCGAACAGGTGAACTTACGGAAGAAAAAAACGATGAGCGGATTTATGTATTTAACCATGGCGATTGTGGCGGAAGTGGTCGCCACCACCATGTTGAAAGCCTCTGAGGGCTTTACCCGCCTGTGGCCGTCGCTGGTGGTAGTGGTCGGTTACGCGGTCGCTTTTTGGGGACTGTCGCTGGTGGTTAAAACTATGCCTCTGGGCATTGTCTACGCTATTTGGTCAGGGATGGGCATTGTGCTGGTGTCCATTGCGGCAGTATTTGTTTATCAGCAAAAACTGGATCTACCGGCAGTTTTCGGGATGGGGTTAATTATTGCCGGCGTATTGGTGATTAATTTACTGTCGAAAACAGCGGCGCACTAATTGTTATTTTAAGGTAAAAATAGTCAGCGTGACATTCAGTGACGCTGGCTGAAAACCTCAGTGATAATAACTGAAAATAATGAATCAGGTATATTCATCCAGTAACAAAATCAACGCTATTTTTTTACTATTGTCTGACAATTCCCAGTCCGTCCATTGCTCCCAAACCCCTCCTTCAAACCTGTCATCGCTCTTGTCGCCCAGAGCGCTCGGTGGCTGCTCCTTGAACCGCGTGAAAGCCCCGGTGACCATAAGAATGATAACAGCGTGCAAATAAACGCCAAATAATTGCAGGAACATATTTTCATTATTTATATATCAGGCTAGATTAAATAGGTTTGCATCAAAGATAACAAAACGTGTCCGTATAAAGTGACGCGAGTTATACCCTTTGGATTTCGAGTTGGCCGCTCTAGCGCGTCCATGCGCTCGCGGCATTTGTACATCCCTGTACAGCACCGCTAGGCGACCAGCTTGCTCATCCCCAGGTGCTTACTTGAGTAAGCAACTGGGGTGAGTGAGTGCAGGTAACAACGCTGCGGCTTGAAAGACGACGGGTATATCGGCAATGGCGATTTTACACAGCGTAGTCCGGGTTCAGGAGTGGAATAATGACAACATCAAAATGGTTGCTGGCCGGTGCCGTATTGCTTTTGGCCGCATGCAGCAGCAAAAATGAAGAGCCAGTACAGCAGGGCAACAGTGCCAGAATCAATACCTTACAGACCAGCGCGAACTGCGCCAGCGTGGGCGGTATCACTACCGTGACGCACAATTTAAACGGCGAGGCGGTAAGAATGTGCCAAATGCCGAATGGCAAGCAATGCGAAGAATGGACTCTGGGTCAGGGGGCCTGTTCAACCGCCGGTTAAGCAGGAAAGCACACCAGGCCACCAGGGCCTGGTGTATCGGGGGTTACTGCACCCAGTCTCGCTGGGTATAGACCAGGACGTGGCCGCTGCCGCTCAGTGTTAATTGTTGAGCGCTAAGGGTGACTTTTGCCCCTTTGCCCAGCACGTCGCCAATCAGCCGATCCCACTGGTTGAGCTGCGGATCTGAGCAGAGCATGCGGGTCGAAGCCAGCCCTGGCACCGTCAACACGCCGTCCTGCAACTGGCCACCACCAAAGAAGTGGTTACACATGGCGCCGGAAACGTGCATTTTCTCACCGAACTCAAGGTTGGGCCCGTTACCGGGGCGTGATTTCACCGCCACGCCATCGACGCTCTGCAACGCAAAATTGTGATGCAACAGATCGCTTTCTGTCACCGTTTTACCGTTCTGGCTCATTCCACACCCCGCTAACATCAGCGCCGTTAACGCCACTGAGATGGACTTTTTCATCGGCTTTCCTTGTTAAAAATATCAGGTATTGAGCTGATTAGGGCAGTTCTCACCCTGTTCCAACTGGTGAAGGTTTTTCAACGTGGTTTCCGAGATGCTGGTCAGCGCCTCTTCGGTCAGGAAAGCCTGATGGCCGGTAAACAGCACGTTGTGGCAGGCTGACAGGCGGCGGAAGATATCGTCCTGGATCACGTCATTGGATTTGTCTTCAAAGAACAGGTCGCGTTCATTTTCATACACATCCATACCCAGTGCGCCGATTTTCTGCTGTTTCAAGGCATCAATCGCCGCCGAGGAGTCAATCAGGGCACCACGGCTGGTGTTGATAATCATCACGCCATTTTTCATCAGGGTGAATGCATCACTGTCCAGCAGATGGTGGTTTTCCGGCGTCAACGGGCAGTGCAGGGTGATCACGTCGGACTGGGCGTACAGCGTTTTCAGATCGACATATTCGGCACCCATCTCCAGTGCTTGCTCGCTTGGGTAGGGATCATAAGCCAATAGCTTCATGCCAAACCCTTTCAGGATCCGCATGGTGGCGATGCCAATTTTACCGGTGCCAATTACCCCGGCGGTGCGGTTATGCATATTGAAGCCGATTAACCCCTCGAGCGAAAAGTTGGCATCGCGGGTACGCTGATAGGCGCGGTGAATACGACGATTCAGGCACATCATCATACCCACGGCGTGTTCAGCGACCGCTTCCGGTGAATAGGCCGGTACGCGTACCACTTTGATGCCCAATTCTTTGGCGGCGTCCAGATCCACGTTATTGAAACCGGCACAGCGCAGAGCCAGGATTTCAACCCCCAGCGCCGCCAGTTCTTCAAGGACTTCACGGCTGCCGTCGTCATTAACGAAGATACAGATGGCTTTGCAACCGGCGGCGTTTTTGGCGGTTCTTTTACTGAGCAGGAAGTCGAAAAATTCCAGTTCGTAGCCAAACTGCTGATTCACCAGCTCGAGATATTTACGGTCATACTGTTTAGTGCTGTATATCGCCAATTTCATCGTGGTTTCTCCAGCGTCATTTTTGTGATCAATTTAACAGATTTTAGTAAATTCTACAATTGGTTAGCCGGTTTCGGTAACGCTAAAAAGGGGTAACGACTATCGCTCGAAGCGATATCAATTAAGGGTAGCTGGCGATGCCGGAGCATGGCGGATATTCGTGGTGGGCGGACTGGAAAGGTAATGGGGGGCAAGGCTCTCGACCAGAGCAAAAAAAATCCCCACGGGGGGGTGGGGAATGGCTTCTCTAGTATAGTTAGCTAGCAGCTGACTTTTGTTAGAATGCTTGCAAGACTATTAATGATCAAATGTAACGACAATAACAAAAGTCTGAAATAGGTCATATTCATGTGATGAATGTGTAACTAAAACTTACAGCATCCGCAACAATGGCTATAAAAGCCCCGGTACAAGGCATCTTCTTCGGTCTCAGCTTCACCCTATGTCAAATTCATGCCATCATTATTGCCAATTCAGGCATAGACTTAGCCTAAATGGCCTTTGGCCCGACTAAAGGGCGCCTAACTCAGGAATGAAGCAATCATTTAATGACTAAGCGATTGAAAGTATTCATAGGGATTGTGGTGAGTGTGCTGCTCCTGCTAGTGGCGCTGTGGCAAACTCTGCCGCGCTGGCTGCCGCGTGTGCTCTCGCACTGGTTACCGCAGGGCAGCCAGTTGGTTTTACAGGGCAAACTACAGTGGCGGCAAGGTGCTTTGCAGCTGGATGGCGCCCGCTTTTTAGCGCAAGACTGCCTGCTTGCCAGCGCCGGCCCAACCCGATTGGCTTATCAGCAGGGCCGCTGGCAACTGATCGGCGAAAAGTTGCATGTCGATACGGCCTGCCTATCAAAATTGCGTGCCGGTGAGGCTAACAGTGCCCCACTGGCGCTCGACCAATTGCAAAAACAACTGCCGCTGCTGGATATCACCATCAAGGATCTCTCGGTGCTGCCGTGGCAATTCTATGCCGGTAAACTGCAGATACACGCCACGCCAGAAGGCCAGAGCCTGCAATATCAAGGTCCCAACATCAGCGTTGACGCGCTGCTGGATCAACATCAGCAACTGACGCTGAACAGCCTGACGCTCAAGGCGCCAAACAGCCCGCAGCCGCTGCATCTGACCGGCAAGATTAGCATTCCGCTGGATTTGGACAGTATGCCGACGCAAGGCGCACTACAGGGTGAACTGCAGACCGCTTATCTGGAAAAACCTTTGCTGGTGGATATGCGCTGGCAACAGCAGCAGGGGGTGATGACGCTGACGGAAAAGGGGGCAGAGAAACCTTTGGCCACCTTGCCGTGGGAAATCAATTCGCAGCAGGTCAGTATCAAGCAGGGCGAGTGGCGCTGGCCCTACAGTCAGCAACCGCTTAACGGCGGATTGAGCATCGCGCTGCATGACTGGAGTAAAGGCTTTGATGAAGCCCAAATCAGTGCCCGTTTAAATGTGATCACCGACGGCCACAACGGCAAAGGCAACGCGGTGTTGACGCTGGGGCCGGGTAAGGTCGGGCTGATCGACAGCGACTTAAGCTTCCAACTGACCGGTCAGGCAAATATGACCGATTTTTCCATGACTGCTTCCATCCCAGGTATCATCAGCGGCACTATTCTTAACCCGACGCTGATGTTGCAGTCCGGGTCACTGCTGCGTTTGTGGGGCAATGCCACACCGGAAATGAAACTGGAAGAGGCGCGGTTGCCGCTGGCCGGCGTGAAGGTCACCGCGGGGGGGATTACTGGCCGCCTGCAGGCGATCATTAATGCCAGCGACAGTTACTGGGGCCGTTTTAAACTGCATCTGGACGGCAAGGCCCAGGATTTTTGGCCGGATCACGGTAACTGGCAATGGCGCTACTGGGGTAACGGCCAGTTGCCGCCGCTACAGGCTGCCTGGGACGTCGCCGGCAGCGGCAGTTGGCAGGACAGTACCTTGGTGCTCGATCGTCTCTCTACCGGCTTTGATCAGTTGAAGTACAGCATGGTGAGGGTAGACGCACCGCGCCTCAGCCTTAGCCAACCGCTGCGTTGGCAGCGTGACCAGCAGGCCCCGGCATTCAATGGTGAACTGCAACTGGTTTCCGGCAAGGTTAGCTTCACCAATGGGGGTTACCTGCCGGCGCCGGTGCTAGCGCTGCAGCTCAAGGGCAAGGCGCCGGACAGCTTCCAGTTACAGGGTAAACTGCAGGCGGAACAGATTGGGCCGATAGCGCTGTGGGGCCGCTGGGACGGTGAGCGTTTGCGCGGGGAAGGCTGGTGGCCGAAGCAGTCGCTGAAAGTGTTCCAACCCTTGATCTCACCCGATCTGAATATCAAACTGCGCGACGGCGAATTTTATGCCCAGTCGGCCTTCTCTGCTGCCCGGGAACAGGGCTTTGAAGCCGGTGGTCACTGGGTGGTGAAAAATGGCGGCATGTGGCTGAAAGACGGCGAGATGAGCGGCCTGGATTTTGTGATGTCCTACCGACTGAAAAATCATCTCTGGCAGTTGGGGGCCAAAAAGCCGGTGATGTTACGCATCAAATCGTTTAGCAACCTGTTTGAAATGCAGAATATTACCGCCGATTTGCAGGGGACTTACCCTTACAGCGAACAGGCACCGCTGACGCTGAGCAACGTTGGAATGGATGCATTAAACGGCCATATCAGCCTGTCGGCGCTGCGCATGCCACAGCATGACGCCGCCGTGTTGAAACTGGATAAAGTCGATCTCAGTGCCTTGTTTACCGCGCTGAAACCAAAACAGTTTGCCATGTCCGGGCGGGTGGATGGCGAACTGCCGTTGTATCTAAATCATCCCAAATGGCTGGTACGCAACGGTTGGATCGCCAACTCGGGCATGCTGACGCTGCGGCTGGACAAGGATATGGCCGATGCCATCGGCAGCAATAATCTGGCGACCGGCGCGGCGATCGACTGGCTGCGCTATATGGAGATTAACCGCTCGAAAGCCAGGGTTGATCTCGACAACCTCGGTGAGTTGACGCTAAAGGCGCGCATTGACGGGGTTAATCCGCAAAAAAGTGCCAAACGAGAAGTTATCCTGAACTATAGCCATCAGGAAAACGTGTTTCAGCTGTGGCGCAGTCTGCGCTTTGGCGACAATTTACAGGAGTGGCTGGAACAGGCCCTCTCAAAACCTGGGGAACAACCATGAAAATCATCAGCGGGCCATTGCTGGTCGCCGTGCTGGGCACGTTTTTGCTGAGCGGTTGCGTGCCGCGCATCGAGGTCGCAACGCCTAAAGATCCGATCACCATCAACATGAACGTGAAGATCGAGCATGAGATCCACATCAAGGTGGATAAGGACGTCGATAATCTGCTGAAAACCCAAAGCGGCCTTTTCTAGGAGCCAACATGAAGAAACGTTATTTAGGTTTGATGGCCGTCGCCTGGATGTTCAGCAGCATGGCGATGGCGCTGACGCTTGATGAGGCCAAACAGCAGGGCCGAGTGGGGGAAACGCTCAGCGGTTATATCGCGCCGGTGAAGCAGGATGCCGAAACCTTGACGCTGGTGAAAAACATTAATGCCGGGCGCACCGAAAAATACCAGCAAGTGGCAGACAGCAATCATATCGCCATCGACGATGTGGCACGTATGGCGGGGCAGAAGCTGGTAACGCGAGCCCCGGCTGGGGAATACGTGCGAGGTATTAACGGCCAGTGGCTGAAGAAATAAAAAAACGCGCCGTTGGGCGCGCAATAAAATACAGCATTGGATTTTTATGAGGGTAGTGCAGGTGTGACAGGACTTTAGTCATACGGTGGTGACTTCGCGGGGCATTACGTCCCCGCGAGTGATATCAGGCGGCAACCACATGAGTCAGTAAGGTCTTGGCGTCGGTCTGCGCTTTGGTCGCGACGTCCGGGCCGTAAGCGATGCCTTCTGCGAACACGAATTCAACGTCGGTGATACCGATAAAGCCCAGGAATAGACGCAGGTAAGGTTCTACCAGGTCAGTCGGGGTGCCTTTATGAATGCCGCCGCGGCTGGTCAGGATGATGGCGCGTTTGCCTTTCACCAGGCCTTCAGGGCCGTTTTCGGTGTAACGGAAGGTCACGCCGGCGCGGGCAATCAGGTCGAAATAGTTTTTCAACTGGGTCGGGATGCTGAAGTTGTACATCGGTGCCGCCATAACGATGGTGTCATTGGCCTGCAGTTCAGCGATCAGTTCATCGGACAAGGCCAGTGCTTCGGTCTGACGTGGGGTCAGCGGCGTATCGGAAGGGCGCAGTGCACCAACCAGCTCACCGTCCAGTACCGGAATTGGCTGGGCAGCCAGGTCACGCACGGTAATGGTGTCGTTGCCATGAGTGTTTGCCCATTGCTCAACGAAGAAATCGGCCAATTGGTTAGACTGAGAGTAGCCCGCCAGGATGCTTGATTTAAGAACCAATACTTTGCTCATCGGTAATTCCTTAGGTTAAGACAGTGACATCAGGACGGTGCGTCCCTTGCATGCAGTACACTGTATTCACATTTTACCGGCAGTGATAGCGCAATATTTCGAGACTTTTGTTCGATTTTATTGAATAACATTTTCGGCCTTAAGCGGCGGGATTATGGGGAAAAAGCGGCTTGTGCTATTCTTCGCGTCCAAAGCTAAAAACTGGCTAATTCATTACCAAACCGTTGCTGATGCTTGATACAGCAGCGATGAAACAAGGAATACCGAACGTGAAATCTCCGCTCGCGGCATTGTCTGCCCAACTGGGCGAGCTGATGCTCCGTGATCAACAGCGCCTGCAACGTCGGCTGCAGGGCGCACGAAAAATCAAAAATTCCGATGCTCAATTGGCGGCTGCCGTTGAAATCGAAAGTGACATGGCGCTGGCGTTGCGTAAGGTGCAATCCCGCGCTGCAACCTGCCCGAAAATAACCTATCCTGAAAGCCTGCCGGTCAGTCAGAAAAAACAGGATATTCTGCAGGCGATCCGTGACCATCAGGTGGTGATTGTTGCCGGTGAAACCGGTTCGGGGAAAACCACCCAGCTACCGAAAATCTGCCTGGAATTGGGGCGTGGGGTCAAAGGTCTGATCGGCCACACCCAACCCCGGCGTCTGGCTGCGCGCACAGTGGCCAACCGCATTGCTGACGAACTGGAAACTCCATTGGGCGGCAGCGTCGGTTATAAGGTGCGTTTTAACGATCAGGTTGGGGAAAATACCCTGGTCAAGCTGATGACCGACGGCATCCTGCTGGCGGAAATCCAGCAGGATCGGCTATTGATGCAGTACGATACGCTGATCATCGATGAAGCGCATGAGCGTAGCCTGAATATCGACTTTATCCTCGGCTACCTGCGCGAACTGCTACCCAAGCGCCCGGATCTGAAAGTCATCATCACCTCGGCAACCATAGATCCGCAGCGGTTTTCGCGTCACTTCAACAACGCGCCGATTATCGAAGTTTCCGGCCGCACTTATCCGGTGGAAGTTCGTTATCGCCCGGTGGTGGACGATGCTGACGATACCGACCGCGATCAACTGCAGGCGATTTTCGATGCGGTGGATGAACTTGGCCGCGAAGGGCCGGGGGATATCCTGATCTTTATGAGCGGTGAGCGCGAAATCCGTGATACCGCCGATGCATTGAACCGTCTTAATCTGCCGCATACCGAAGTCTTGCCGCTGTATGCCCGGCTTTCCAACAGCGAACAGAACCGGGTATTCCAGTCGCACCATGGTCGGCGCATTGTGCTGGCAACCAACGTGGCGGAAACCTCATTAACCGTCCCGGGCATCAAATATGTGATTGATCCGGGGACGGCGCGCATCAGCCGCTACAGCTTCCGTACCAAGGTCCAGCGCCTGCCGATTGAGCCGGTGTCTCAGGCCTCGGCCAATCAGCGTAAGGGCCGCTGCGGCCGCGTGTCGGACGGTATTTGTATTCGTCTGTATGCGGAACAGGATTTCCTGTCGCGACCGGAGTTTACCGATCCGGAGATCCTGCGCACCAACCTGGCGTCGGTGATTTTGCAGATGACCTCGCTGGGGCTGGGGGATATCGCCGCTTTCCCGTTCGTCGAGGCGCCGGACAAGCGCAATATTCTGGACGGCGTACGCCTGCTGGAAGAGCTGGGGGCGATTAAAACGGCAGAAAATGGCCATTACCAGCTTACTTCGCAGGGCCGTCAATTGGCACAGTTGCCGATCGACCCACGCCTGGCGCGTATGGTGCTGGAAGCGCAGAAGAGCGGTAGCGTGCGCGAGGTGATGATTATCACCGCGGCGTTGTCGATCCAGGATCCGCGTGAACGGCCAATGGACAAACAGCAGGCGTCGGATGAAAAGCACCGTCGCTTCGCGGATAAAGACTCGGACTTCCTGGCCTACGTGAACCTGTGGGACTGGCTGAAAGAGCAGCAAAAAGAGCATTCCTCCAGCCAGTTCCGTCGGCTGTGTCGCAATGATTTTCTGAACTACCTGCGGGTGCGCGAATGGCAGGATATTTACACCCAACTGCGCCAGGTGGTGAAAGAGCTGGGGCTGCCGGTTAACAGCGAACCCTCTGATTACCGCAGCGTACATACCGCGCTGCTGACCGGGTTGCTGTCGCACATCGGCCAGAAAGATGCCGACAAACAGGAATTCACTGGTGCCCGCAACGCGCGCTTCTCCATTTTCCCGGGGTCCGGCCTGTTCAAGAAGCCGCCGAAGTGGACCATGGTGGCCGAACTGGTGGAAACCAGCCGCCTGTGGGGGCGCATTGCCGCACGTATCGAGCCGGAGTGGATAGAACCGCTGGCTCAGCATCTGGTGAAGCACAGCTACAGCGAGCCTCACTGGTCTAAATCCCAGGGGGCGGTGATGGCCAGCGAAAAAGTGACGCTGTTCGGGCTGCCGATTGTTGCCGCGCGCTCGGTCAATTACAGCACCATTGATCCGCTGCTGTGCCGTGAGCTGTTTATTCGCCATGCGTTGGTGGAAGGTGACTGGCAGACGCGACATGCGTTCTTTGCCGCAAACCTGAAACTGCGTGCCGAAGTGGAAGAGCTGGAACATAAATCGCGCCGCCGTGACATTTTGGTGGACGACGAAACCCTGTTTGCTTTCTACGATCAGCGCATTCCAAACGATGTGGTGTCCGGACGCCATTTCGATAACTGGTGGAAAAACGCCGGTAAGCAAAATTCAGACCTGCTCAGTTTTGAAAAAGAAATGCTGATCAAAGACGGTGCCAATCAGGTCAGTGCGCTGGACTACCCAAACACCTGGTACCAGGGCAACCTCAAACTGCGCCTGACTTACCAGTTTGAACCGGGCACTGACGCCGATGGCGTTACGGTACACATTCCGCTGCCTATTCTTAATCAGGTTGAACAACAGGGCTTCGAATGGCAGATCCCGGGCATTCGTCGGGAACTGATCATTGCCCTGATCAAGTCATTGCCGAAGCCGGTACGCCGCAACTTTGTACCGGCGCCGAACTACGCCGAAGCTTTCCTGGGGCGGGCGACGCCGTTGGAAATGCCGCTGTTGGATTCGCTGGAGCGCGAACTGCGCCGTATGACCGGCGTGACGGTGTCACGTGAAGACTGGCAATGGGATCAGGTGCCCGATCACCTCAAGATGACATTCCGGGTGGTGGGGGAAAAACACAAAACCCTGCGTGAAGGCAAAGATCTGACGGCATTGAAGCTCAAGCTGAAGGATAAGGTGCAGGAAACGCTGTCGGCAGTGGCGGACGATGGGCTGGAACAAAGCAATCTGCATATCTGGAGCTTTGGCAAACTGCCAGAGTTTTATGAGCAGAAGCGCGGTGGCTACTCGATGAAGGCTTACCCGGCGCTGGTGGACGAAAAAGACAGCGTGGCGATCCGCCTGTTCGACAGCGAGCAAGAGCAGCGACAGGCGATGTGGCAGGGCACGCGTCGCCTGCTGCTGTTGAATATTCCTTCGCCTATCAAATATCTGCATGAAAAGCTGCCGAACAAGGCCAAACTGGGGCTGTACTTTAACCCTTACGGCAGAGTGCTGGATCTGATCGACGATTGTATCTCGTGCGGCATCGACAAACTGATCGCAGAACACGGCGGGCCGGTGTGGCAGGAGGAAAACTTTGCCCGTCTGCAGGAACTGGTGCGCGGCGAACTGAATGAAACGGTGGTGGGCGTGGCCAAACAGGTCGAACAAATCCTGACTGCGGTGTTTAACATCAACAAGCGCCTGAAAGGCCGGGTTGATATCTCGTTGGCGCTGGCGCTGTCGGATATTAAAACTCAGCTCGGCGCTCTGGTTTATCGTGGGTTCGTCACCAACAACGGCTGGAAACGCCTGCCGGATACCTTACGTTATCTGCAGGCGATTGAACGTCGGCTGGAGAAGCTGGCCATCGATCCGCACCGTGACCGCGCGCAAATGATACGGGTGGAGCAGGTGCAGCAGGCCTGGCAGCAGTGGCTGAACAAGCTGCCGCCGAAACGCCTGCAGGATGACGAGGTGAAAGAGGTGCGCTGGATGATTGAGGAGCTGCGCGTCAGTCTGTTCGCCCAGCAACTGGGCACACCTTATCCGATCTCAGACAAGCGTATCCTGCAGACTATCGAGCAGCTTTCGGGTTAGGCGGCGCACGCAGGCAGCCTGCACAGCTCAGGCACAGCAGGCTGCACAGTAACAGCGTTGCAGTCAGACTTTGTCCAATGGCGGCCAGAGACAGCCCCGCGCCAATCAACAGATAGTAAAGCAGGCCAAAGACGGCCCCGGCGGTGCCCAGGCGCTGCCGGTAGCGGTTCAGCGCCTGGCTCAACACGTTGGGGATAGCCAATCCGAAAGCCAGAGTGATCAGCATGCAGGGCAATAGCATCATCAGGCTGTGCTGCCAGTAACTTAACGCCAGCGCGGCACCGAGTGCCAGCAGGCTACCCAACAGAATCTGGGTTTTGGCGCAGACGCCTCTGGTCAACAGATAACGGTTCAACAGTGATCCAAGTAAGCTACCCAGTGCTAATACGATGCCGGAATAACCAAACTGCTGGCTACTTAACCCCAGTTGTTCGAAAATGAACGGTGCCAGGCTGAAGTAGCTGAAGACCATGATATTAAAGCCCGCGACCAATAACGCGGAATACCAGATTTGTCGATCGCACAGAATATCCCAGCCGCTGCCTGTGGCGGTTGCAGCCACTGCTACGGTTACCGGCCGCGTTTCCGGCAGGACCCGCCAGCACCAAATCAATAGAACTAGCGCCAGTAGCCACTGGGCGGCAAATATCGCCATACTGCCGCCCCAGGCGACTAACACCCCACCGGTCAACATGCCCAGCACTGGGCTGAGCGACAAGGCGATGCCGAGGATCGAAAAGACTTTTCCCAGCGCCTGTCCCTGATAGACATCACGCAGCATGGTTTGCGTCACTATGGAGCCGACCGCAGCGCCGAACGCGATGCTCGCGCGAGCTATCAGCAACAGCGTGAAGTGCTGACTCAGCAGCGCCATCACGGCCCCGATGAGATAGACCGCCAGACCCGCCAGCATGGTTATCCTGCGGCCCAGGCGATCGCATATTACCCCCCAGAATGCGACACCCAGGGCAAAAGCGAAGAAATAGACTGACAGAGTTTGGCTGGCCTGAGCCGCACTGACGTTGAAGTCGCTACGTATCGCCGTGAGTGCCGGGCTGTAGAGGGTTTCGAGCACCTGGGGCGCCATAATGGTGGCCACCATCAACGGCAGGGGTAAACGTGACATGAGAATTAACCTTTACGGGTGAAGAATCGCGCCAGTATAGGGAAATACTCAGTGTTCAATTACAATCATCAGGACAAAGAATAACGAAAAAAGGACATTGTGATGGCATGGCTCTCCCAACAAGATAGCTTTGATCCGGACGTCTGGTCAGCGCCGGTGTTGGGCATGGCTGCCGAGTTAGTCGGAGGGCATGATTCTGCTGAGCATAGGCATCGCCGTGCACAATTACTCTATGCCCCTCGCGGTTGTATGACGGTGACCCTTACCGATCGCTGGTTGATCCTGCCGCCAACGCGCTGCCTGTGGATCCCTGGTGGCATCCGACACCGGGTGCAACTCCGGGGGCAGGTGGCTTATCGTTCCGTCTGGCTGGACCCTGAGTTGACATCCGTTATGCCGCAAGAATGCGCGGTGCTGGCGGTAAATCCCTTGTTGGCGGCGGTGGTTGAACGTATCGCCTATTGGCCATTCAATCAGGCTGTCAATTGCCCGGCTGCGCGTGATTTGCTGCCCGTATTGGTCAATGAGCTACATGCGGCAAGGTTGGAGAGTACCGGCCTGATATTACCGCGAGATCGGCGGTTGGTTCACTGGCTGGAGGGGCTTGATCGGCGAGATGAACTGCCGGGATTGGCGGTTTTGGCGCAGAGCCTGAACCTACATGCCAAAACGCTGACGCGCATTTTCCAGCGCGAGAGCGGGCTGAGTTACCAGCAATGGAGCCAGCAATGGCGGCTGATGCGGGCAATTGAATTGTTGGCAGAGCTGCCTTCAGTCAGCTCAGTCGCCCAACGCCTGAGTTTTTCCAGTGACAGCGCCTTTATTGCGTTTTTCCGTCAGTTCACCGGTACCACGCCCAGGCGCTTTATGATGGGGGATTTGCCTACGGAGACCGGCGAGGAACCCCACGCCGGTACATGACTGTTTACTTTCCTGCCGCCAGCGCGTCCAGCGCATCGCGAATGCCGGTCACTGCCAGCGCACGGTTATCGGCGCGGTAACGATCTTTGGCTGCCGGTGCAGAACTTTGAATGGCAATCAGCCGCCAGCCGTCGGCAGTTTTCAGTAGTAACGGCGAACCGCTATCGCCGGGCAGGGTATCGCACTGGTGTGACAGGACGCCTTGTTGCGCCCAGCCGGTCACTTTGCAGTTCAGGTGGCTGTAGAGATCGTCCAGATGATCCTCCGGATATCCCGCCTGGGTAATCAGCCGTTTGGCTTGTTTCATTGCCTGGGTCAGCGCCTTGCTGTCGCCTTGCCACAACGGCAACGGCTTAATCGGCAAGGTTTGTTTATCCTTCAGACGGATCAGGGCAAAGTCATAGGCCGCCGCCGCAGGTGGTACAATCCAGCCTTCACCGTCAGGTTTGAGTTTTTTGCCCAGTTTGCGATCAACCAGCGTCTCAAGATTGTCGGTTTGGTATTTCCAGGTCTTATTGCCGGCCACAAAACGTAGCGCAATGGCTTTGTCCAGTTGGCCCGGTGGTGCCAGCACGCAGTGGCCTGCGGTGAGCGCCAGATGCGGAGAGATTAACGTAGCGGTGCACAAATTACCGCTGGCGGTTTCCACCTGTCCAATTGCCTGCCACGGCCAACCGTCGGTTTCCGTCACTTTTATGCGTTCATCCTTGCCAAAAAATAAGCGGGTTTGCTCAGCAGTCGACGCATCGGAAGGGCTGTCGGCCCGTGCTGAGAGGGAGAGTGCGAGCGGGAATGAGCACAGCAACAGCAAAACGGTTATGCGCATAGGTTTCTTGCCTGGAAAATACGGATCATCCATAAACACACGGAATGGTAACTATAGACTGATTTAGTCGCCGTGTGGATGGACAGTGATTGATTTTTCAATAATTTTCAATCCAGAGGGCTGTGCGGCTACAGATAAAAAAAGGCGGCAATCAGTCCGCAGAGGATAAGCGTGGTCAAAATTATTTCAAATAAGTAGCGGCGCAGCATGATGAGAACCCCCGATGAAAAAACACCCGGCGAACCGGGTGTTGGATAACTCAAGCCTGAACGGGTGAGGGGAGCCTCACGTTAGTTGCTGTTATGCCGCTTTTTTGTGGTGTTTTTTAGTTGCCTGGGCTTTCTGAGCAGGTGCTTTTTTGTGGTGTTTTTTGGCTGTCTGAGCTTTTTGAACCGGCGCTTTCTTCACGTGATGTTTTTTCACGTGAGTGGTCTTGGCTGGTGCAGCCGTGGTGGCGGTCGCCGTCGCCGCTGGTGCGGTAGTGGCAGCGTCAGCAGCGAAGGCAACAGAAGACAGACCCATTGCAGCGGCAACAACCAGAGCTAATACTTTTTTCATTGTTGATTCCTCAAATTACTCATCATGTATCAAGCCCACTGCGGGGCCGGTGATAAGATAGTAGGCAAACTGCGGAATGCTTTCCGTAAGTGATTGGTTTCGGCGTGTAACCTAATGTACATCTCGAAAACGGGTGGCTTGACTAACCGGGTACATCGTTCTTTTTGATCCATTTTAGTTACAACATACTTTAAGTGGATAGCCAACCCGCACTCTGCGGCCTGGGTGTCTTGGATAGGGGCCGTACACTATGGAATACTCATGGCAAAGCAGGGGAAAAAGGCACGGGGTTAGCCGTGCCAGGGGATCTTACAGGTAACGGCTTTCCAGATGCTTACGGAAATAGTCTGGGTTCAGGCTCTCACCTGTCGCATTGGCGATCAGGGTATTGGTAGGGAAACGGCTACCGTGCCGCCAGATATTCTGTTTCAGCCAATGGAACAACGGGGTCAGGTTGCCTTCGGCAATGTCACGGTCCAGTGTTGGCAGAGCTTTGCGTACGCTGTGGAACAGTTGTGCAGCATACATGGCACCCAGGGTGTAAGTCGGGAAGTAACCGAAGGCACCGTCGGTCCAGTGAATATCCTGCATACAGCCGTTACGGTAGTTGCCGATAGTATCGAGGCTCAGGTAGCCGTGCATTTTCTCGCCCCATAGCGCCGGGATATCTTCTACCTCGATCTCGCCTTCGACCAGAGCCTTCTCGATTTCATAGCGTAGTATCACGTGCGCTGGGTAGCTCACTTCGTCAGCGTCTACACGGATCAGACCTGGCTTCACGCGTTGATTTAGTCGGATGAAGTTACTTTCTTCCAGCGCCGGTTGCTCGCCGAATTTTTTGACCACCAGTGGACGCAAGATCTTCAGGAAATCGCTGCCGCGTGCCAGTTGCATTTCAAACAGCAGGCTTTGTGACTCATGGATAGCGGTAGAACGTGCCTGGGCTACCGGCTGACCCAACCATTCGCGTGGCAGATTTTGTTCGTAACGAGCATGGCCGGTCTCATGCACGATACCGAGCAACGCGGTCAGGAATTCTTTATCGTTGTAGCGGGTGGTAATACGAACATCTTCCGGTACGCCGCCGCAGAATGGGTGGGCGCTGACGTCCACGCGACCGCTGTCGAAGTTAAAACCGAGCAGTTTCATCACGCTCAGGCTAAGTTGACGTTGAGTTTCCACATTGAACGGCCCCTGCGGAACCAGACAAGGCTCCTGAGCCTGTTTAGCCACTACCTTTTGCAGCAGGTCGGGTAGCCAGGTTTTCAAATCGCCAAAGATGCGGTCAATATCGCGGCTGCGCATCCCCGGTTCGTAAAGGTTCAACAGGGCATCATAGCGACTGCTACCTACCGCTTCGGCACGGATCTGCGCTTCCTGACGGCTCAGCTTGACCACTTCACGCAGATTTTCCGCGAAGCCTTCCCAGTCGTTGGCAGGGCGTTGGGAGCGCCAGGCGTGCTCGCAGCGTGCGCCAGCCAGGGATTTAGCTTCGACCAATGATTCTGGTACCAGCACGGCGTTGTCGTAATGTCGACGCATTTCCAGCAAATTAGCCTGGTCCATGTCGTCCAGCGTTTCTTGCTGCGCGCGTTCAAACAGACGACCGGTTTTATCCGAGGTTAAAATCTGATGTTGCAATACGCTTAGCTCAGCCAGTGCCTCTGAGCGTGCTTTGCTGCCGCCCGGTGGCATCATGGTCTGCATGTCCCAGCCGGCAATGGCGGAGAGGTGACCGAAGCGTGACAGGCGGGTGAAAATGGTACGCAGTTCGTCGTAGGAAGAAGGGGAATGTGCAGATGTCATCGTTTAGCTCCATTTTTTGTAAACCGGATAACTCTTTCGCGTGTTTATGCTGCCACCTAAACGGGGTTACACCGGGTCTGCTTTTAAATTGAAAGTGGGCTTTAGCGGCCAACAGAAGCGGAAGCTGGCACCGCCCAGAGGACTGGCGTCAACGTAGACCTGGCCCTGATAGGCCACGGAAATGGAATGAACAATCGCCAGACCCAGCCCGCAGCCGCCAGTAGCGCGATCGCGGCTGGGATCGAGACGTACAAAGGGCTCGAATACCCGCTCACGTTCTTCCGGTGGAATGCCTGGCCCATCGTCCTCTACCTGCAGGCAGGCGTTGTCACCGTCAAACCACAGGCCGATGCGCAAGCGTTGCTCACTATAACGCAGCGCATTATTCACCAGATTATCCAGCACCCGTTCCATTAGCCGTAAATCGACGCCGCCAAAATCACCGACGTGCGGGATGTTCAATTCGATTTCACGTTCCGGGTGGATCAGGCGCAGGTCGTCAGCCTTGTCTTCCAACCATTTGGGTAAATCCAGCGGTTCTATATTGAGTGTTACCTGCGGACGGTCCAATCGTGCATAGGTCAGCAGTTCGTCAATCAGTGACTCCAACTGACCGATATCGCGATTCAGCGCCTGCTGTTCACTGTCGGAAAGGTTATCGCTCATCGCCAGACGGTAACGTAGCCGTACCAGCGGGGTGCGCAGTTCATGGGCGATACCGTCTATCAACTGTTTCTTGCTGGCGATCAGCGTATTGACGTTATCCGCCATCTGGTTAAAGGCCACGCCAAGCCGGTTTAGGCTGGAGGTAGGGTCGAAATGGGTTCGCTCATCCAGATGCCCGGCCCCCAGACGTTGAGCCGCGTTTTCCAACTTCAGCATGTCCTGCCAGTGCGGACGCATCCACAGAAATACCGGCAGTGCCAGAGACATGCCGATAAACACCAGCAGCGCCAAATCCAACAGCCGCATTTGGTGCAGGTAGAACAGATAAGGGATCGGGCCGACTACCAGCACGTAGTGGCTACGTGGGATGCGCTGCATAAAGGTGTATTGGTCGTCAAGCGCGATGATTTCCCCAAGACGCAGCCGTTTTTTTAAATCTTCACTCAAATCCTGTTTACCGAGCGGCTCGATATGCAGTTTAAACGACAGATTTAAGTCCAGCGTGGCGATGGTCTTGTTCCAGTCTTTCAGCGGAATTTCCCGCAGTTCGCTGCGCATCAGGTACAGCGAGCTTTTCATCAGGTCGTCCATCGACTGGCGGCCTGCGCGTTCGGCGGTGACTTTGTACACCAGACCCACCAGCATCGCCATCACCAGGAAACACACGAAAAGCAGCAGAAAGAACTGCACAAAGAGCTTTCTCATTGCTGCACGAACTCCCAGGCATTTGGAGCGAACAGGTAGCCTTTATTACGGACGGTTTTGACGCGGAAGGGTTCCAGGGCATTGTCGTACAGCTTGCGGCGCAGGCGGGAAATAGCCACGTCGATACTGCGATCCAGGCCGTCGTAACTCACGCCACGCAGGTTTTGCAGCAGGGCTTCTCGATCCATTATTTGCCCGGCGTGGGTGGCCAGTTCCCACAGCAGATCAAAGTCTGAGGTGGAAAGGGTGATGACCTCTTCACCCAGTGTCACCTGCCGGTTGACCGGGTCGATGCATAACAAGCCAAAGTGCAGGGCGTTGTGTTGCGTGAGCGGTTGCGTTGACTCTTCCTTTGGCTGGCCGCCATGCTGACGCAGGTGTAAACGCAGTCGCGCGAGTAACACTGCCGGTGGCGTGGTCTTCAGGATGTAATCGTTAGCGCCCATTTCCAGCGAAAGAATATGGTTCATATCGCTGTCGAGTGAGGTGAGCAGCACGATCGGGCCGGGGAAGGTTGGACGCAAATCACGGCACAGCGTCATACCGTCCTTACCGGGCAACATAATATCCAGCATTACCAGATCCGGCTGCTCCAGCTCGATGCGCGCCTGTGCACTGTCGCCGCGTGGCTCAATCAACACTTCAATGTCGTGCTTGCCCAGATAGGCGGCAATCAGTTTGCCGACTTCGGGATCGTCTTCTACAAAAACAATTTTATGCATATTCAGCGGTTTTATCAGAATAACGAAGTTCAGCATAACGCGGGGTTCCGCGATACGCCATGCAGATCCTGGTGTTAGCGCAGTGGACGTCCGCCGTCGACACCATGGGTGCGGCCGGTGACATAGCGGCTGTCCAGCAGATAGTTCACCAGATTAACCACTTCGCTCTCGCCTGGGGCGATTTTCATCAGTGATTTTGCCAATGCCTGTTGCCGATAATGCTCGTCGTCACCCGGATTGAAAATAATCAGCGCCGGTGCGATGGCATTGACTTTCACTTCGGGTGCCAGCTTGCGGGCAAACGAACGGGTCATATTGTCCAGCGCAGCCTTGCTGGCAGCATAGGCAATGTGTTTGTCGCTGCCTTTCTCCACCACATAGTCGGTCAGATGGATGATATCCGCGCCGGCTTGCCCCTGGCCCAACAGACAAGATTCCAGCAGTTGATTGAGCAGATAAGGCGTATAAACGTGAATTTGCAGCATGGCCGCCATCACTTGCTCCGGCGGCACTTCCGGTGATTCGGCCTGCCAGGCGCTGGCGTTGTGGATCACCGCGCGCAGTTTGGGGGCAGCCAGGCGAACCTGCTCGGCGAAATGATAGATACCGTCGTGCGTTGAGAAATCGCACTGAATGCAGGTTGCTCCCAGTCTTTTCAGTTCGCTCAGCGCCGGGTAGTCGCTGCGATAGGCAATGATCACGGGAATATCGCGTTGCAAGAATGACCTGGCCAAGGCTAGTCCAATCCGGCGTGCGCCGCCCGTAATCAGCACCGGTGCAGAGTTGTGAAGTTCCATCGATTAAAGCTCCTGGACAGACTGGCAAACAATAGGGGAATTATGCCATTATACGGCGGAAATTCGTTAAAGCTTCGCATCGATTATCCATTTCAGGATGTAATACACGGCAATGAGAGGAAGGGATGAACAGCAGTCACCTTGCACCCGTCGCCCGCAGTGAGAAAATCTGTTTTGATTACATGGATTTTCTGTCCGCATCGTGCAAGAAGCACTGGCGCTTTGTTGATGCAATTTATGGCGTGATGCCATTTTTTGGCATGGTATTGAAATCACAGGCTTCCGCTTCGCAAACACGGAAAGAGCAGTTGAAAGCGTTGGCGCTGCAGGTGGTTTCCACCCAGGTTAGCGATGAAACCAACATCGTGCGCCTGATCGATCTGGCCCAGCAGCAGGGGCTGGCAGTATTCGACATTAAGCTGCCTTACGCTTTGGACACGCAGCAGTTGGCGACCATTCAACAAGAGTGCGTTGAGGGAGTGATTATCTCTCAGGTTGGGGAACGCATGACCATCAGTCTGCGCACATCTCAACGTAACTGACCGGGTGATCCCACCCGGCCATTCTTCACTTACTGCAGCATAAACCAGCCGGCCGGGATCGTGGCCATCAACAGCAGAAAGATACTGCTTTTTTCCAGCCGATTCAGCAATTTGACGTCATTATGTCCGCTTCGGGCATAGATAAACACCAGCAGCCCCGGTGCATACAGCAACACCGACATCAGCAGATGCATTAACCCAGAAGCGTAGAGCAGCCAAATACCGTACAGGCAGGCACCTGTGGCGGCGAACATCAGCCGTTTGTCCTGACGACGGATCGCCACCTTAAACAGGAAGGCACCGACCAGGAAATAAGGCACCAGGATCATTTCCGAGGCGATGGTCAGCAGAGAATTATAATTGCTGCCGGTCAGCCAGATCAGCACCAGGGCGAACTGCACGGCAATATTGGTCAGCCAAAGTGAAGCCGAAGGAGCGTGATTCTTGTTCTGCTTGCAGAAAATTTTTGGGAAGGCGCCGTGTTGTGCCGCCAGCAGCGGGACTTCGGCGGCCATAATCGTCCAGCTCAGATAGGCCCCGCAGACCGAAACAATCAGCCCGGCAGCGATAATCACGTCACCCCAGGGGCCAATCAGGTCGACCATCAGCACCGCCATTGAAGGATTGCGCATTTCGGCCAGTTCGCTGCGCGGCACCACCCCCAGGGACAACAAAGTCACCAGCAGGTAAACCGCCAGTGCGGAGATCACCGCCAGCATGGTGGCACGGCCGACATCCTTTTTATGACGCGCCCGTGCTGAAACTACCACTGCGCCTTCCACACCGATAAATACCCACAGGGTAATCAGCATGGTGTTTTTTACCTGTTCCCACACCGGCTTACCGAGAGCGACGCCGTGGAAATCCAGCGTAAAGACGTCCATGTTGAACGCCATTGCCGCCAACACGGCAAACATCCCCAGCGGTAACAGCTTGGCCAGGGTCGCCACCAGATTGATGCTGGCTGCGGTTTGCACGCCACGTAACACCAGCGCGTGGACGATCCACAGCAATACGGACTCCGCCAGCAGCGCCTGCCAGGTATTGCCATCACCCAGAATGACGTTACCGCCGCGGTCGGTGAATAAACTCAGTGCGGCGAACACGATCACCAGATAAGAGACATTGGCGATCACTGCGCACAGCCAGTAACCCCAGGCGGAACAGAATCCCACCAGTTCACCAAAGCCTTCTTTCGCATAGGTAAAGATGCCGCCGTCCAGATCGGGACGCAGGCGGGTAAGCAACAGCATGGCAAAAGCCAGAAACAGGATGCCGACGCCGGTGATCGCCCAACCCAATAGCAGGGCCGCCGGGCTGGCAACCTGCGCCATGTTTTGTGGCAGGCTGAAAACCCCGGCGCCCAGCATTGAGCTCAGCACCAATGCGGTTAACGCGGTAAGACCTAGTTTTTTTTCCAATGACGGATCCTGAACGCAGAATAAACAACTGGAAGGGAACTGCTTGGCAGTAATAACCTAATGACAATTACTGAACGAATAGACAATAGCCCTAAAAATTGGCGCAAATTCTACGGCTGGATGCGTGTGGATGCAATGATTAACTATGCGTGATTTACAAAAAACTATTCAACTGGCAGGGCGGTGGACGACAAAAAAACGGGCAGCTCAATGGCTGCCCGATGGTAAACCGCAAATTGAAACTTATTTGAACAGGTCAGCGCTGACGGTTAGGTTGCCGCCGCTCTTGTTCTGCCACTGGCGGGTCACGTGATAATATTTGGCGCCTTTCTCGGCCGCACGTTTGGCAACTTCGCTAGAGACATCAGTCATGCTGTTGAAGTGGCCAGTGAAGGTCACGGAATCAAACGGCACCATCTGCGCGGCTGTCACATTGTTCACTTCCTGAATCTGAGTACCGTTCGGTAAAGTGACAGTATAACGTTTTCCGGTAGAAGACTGGGTTTCGAAGAAACGGCCTACGTCACGACTTGGTGAGCCAGAAGAGGCAACACCCGGAATTTCAACCTTGGCAGCAGCAGCGCCACCGGCAGCCAGTGCGGCCTTACCGGCTTCAGAGTCGGCTGGAATGGCATCCGGGCTCTGAACGGTACGTTTAGGGGCATCGGCTTTATAGATATAGGCGGTAATGAACTGGTTACCCCCCTGGTTGGCATCAACCTGACGCACGATAAAGTAGGAGGCTGCACCTTTCTTTTTCGCTTCTTTAGTGATGGCATCGTTGATGTCCGGCTGGCTGCGGTAGAAACCGCTGATGCTCACCGTGTCGTACGGCTCCAGCAGGAAGGCCTGTTCCTTCGGCAGCTCGGTCACCCCGTTAATCACGCGGTATTTCGGTTCTTTGCTCACTTCCGGCGCATCTTTATGATAAAGATCTGCGGTGACGCGCCAGTTGCCGCCATTGTTACTGTTGTTGCTGTCCTGGATATAGAAGGAGTCTGCACCCAGTTTGTCTGCACGGCGGGATACGGCATCAACGGCTTCATTGATGGCATTAAAGCGGCCGGTAATCGTGATGCGATCAAACGGCTTCAGCGCCGCTGCTTTTTCAGGAGTTAACTCTTGTGCCGCCTGAGCAGACAGCGCAGTGAGTGATAACAAGGCTGATGCGATGATCGTGTTCTTCAGCTTCATAAAAAATCCTTTCGCCTAGCGCATTAACGTTTATAACGTGCTGAACTGTTTAGGTGTAATTCAGCCGCCGATTATTACATGTAATCTCGGCAGGTGTCTCAGCATTTTATGTCATCGCATGAGACAAATCCCATGAAGGATTGTTTACGTCATTTGCCGTGTCATCGCCATAAGTTTCAATAATAAAGCCTTTGATGGCATAAGTGTTAATTATTCACAATTTTATAACTTCCATTCATTTTTACCGCGCAGGGCCAGATTTCTCCAGGTAAGCGCCCGTCACAATTCTGCAGCAAAAACGGTGTTGTATACGGCTTTTTGACTTTAAATTGCGATTTGTCATGTCGTTGTTTGAATTTTTATGTAAAAACAGACCTGAATGCGTAAGCAATTATGGATCATCGACCATATTTTCAGTAGGTTATAGATGGTGCCTTAATTCGTTGCCGACAAGGTTAATAAAAACCTGTCGGCCGGGGCCATCGCTATGGGTAGGAAGATAATAAACATCATCATAGACAGGTGAGAAGGGAACATTATGCGTATTGGTGTACCAAGAGAACGGTTGGCCAATGAAGCCCGGGTCGCAGCAACGCCGAAAACGGTGGAACAACTGCTGAAGTTGGGCTTTACCGTCGCGATTGAAAGCGGGGCGGGTAAACTGGCAAGTTTTGACGATAGCGCTTATGAAGCCGCTGGGGCAACAATCAACGACACCGCTGATGTCTGGCAGTCGGATCTGATTTTAAAAGTAAACGCACCGCTTGAGGACGAGATTGCGTTAATGCGCGAGGGCAGCACCCTGGTCAGCTTTATCTGGCCGGCGCAAAACCCGGAGCTGATCGCGCAGCTGGCCGCTCGCAACGTCACTGCGATGGCGATGGATTCTGTACCGCGTATCTCTCGCGCACAATCCATGGACGCACTGAGCTCAATGGCCAACATCGCCGGTTACCGTGCAATTGTTGAGGCCGCGCATGAGTTTGGCCGCTTCTTCACCGGGCAAATCACCGCTGCCGGCAAGGTTCCCCCCGCCAAGGTTATGATTATTGGTGCCGGCGTAGCGGGCCTGGCGGCCATCGGTGCTGCAGGCAGCCTGGGGGCGATTGTTCGCGCCTTCGACACCCGTCCGGAAGTCAAAGAGCAAGTACAGAGTATGGGCGCGGAATTCCTCGAGCTGGATTTTGAGGAAGAAGCGGGCAGCGGCGATGGCTATGCCAAAGTGATGTCCGAAGCCTTTATCAAGGCCGAGATGGCGCTGTTCGCCGCCCAGGCGGCCGAGGTCGACATTATTGTCACCACCGCGTTGATCCCGGGCAAACCCGCACCGAAGCTTATCACCAAAGAGATGGTAGCCTCGATGAAACCGGGTAGCGTGATCGTCGACCTGGCGGCGCAAAACGGCGGCAACTGTGAACTGACCGTGGCCGACCGCGTGACCGTTACCGACAACGGCGTGAAAATCATTGGCTATACCGATTTGCCAAGCCGCCTGCCGACGCAATCCTCACAGCTTTACGGTACCAACCTGGTTAACCTGCTGAAACTGCTGTCGAAAGAGAAAAACGGCGAAATTGACGTTGATTTTGAAGATACCGTCATCCGCGGCGTTACCGTGGTACGCAGTGGTGAAGTCACTTGGCCGGCACCGCCAATCCAGGTTTCTGCCCAGCCTAAACTGACGCAGGCCGCAGCACCGGTTGTCAAACCGGCAGCAAAACCGGTTTCACCCTGGCTGAAATATGGCCTGATGGCGCTGGCCATTATCCTGTTTGGTTGGTTGGCCAACGCCGCACCCAAAGAGTTTCTGTCTCACTTTACCGTGTTTGCGCTGGCCTGCGTGGTGGGTTACTACGTGGTATGGAACGTCAGCCATGCATTGCACACCCCGTTGATGTCGGTCACCAATGCGATCTCAGGGATTATCGTGGTCGGTGCGTTATTGCAGATTGGCCATGGCGGCTGGGTGAGTTTCCTCTCCTTTATCGCCGTGCTGATCGCCAGCATCAACATTTTTGGTGGATTCACCGTCACTCAGCGCATGCTGAAGATGTTCCGCAAGAACTAAGGGGTAGCATATGTCTGGAGGATTAGTTACAGCTGCATACATTGTTGCCGCTATCCTGTTTATCTGTAGTCTGGCTGGCCTGTCGCGTCACGAAACGTCAAAGCGGGGCAATCTGTTTGGCGTTGCCGGGATGGCCATTGCGCTGATCGCAACCATCCTCGGACCGGATTCCGGCAACGTGGGCTGGATCATCATCGCGATGATTATCGGGGGCTCCATCGGGGTTTACCTGGCGAAAAAGGTCGAAATGACCGAAATGCCAGAGCTGGTGGCGGTGCTGCACAGCTTTGTTGGCCTGGCAGCGGTGCTGGTGGGGTTAAACAGTTACCTGGATCACGGTGCGCCAATGGAGCCGGTGATGGAGAATATCCATCTGACCGAAGTGTTCCTCGGCATCTTTATCGGTGCGGTCACCTTTACCGGTTCGATTGTCGCGTTCGGCAAGCTGCGTGGCATCATCTCTTCCAAACCGCTGGCACTGCCAAATCGTCACAAAATGAACTTGGCGGCACTGGTAGTCTCCTTCCTGCTGCTGGTGGTGTTTGTTCGCGCCGACAGCGTGGGTTGGCAGACAGTGGCGCTGGTGCTGATGACCGTTATCGCGCTGGCGTTTGGTTGGCATCTGGTGGCCTCCATCGGCGGTGCCGATATGCCGGTAGTGGTGTCGATGCTCAACTCCTATTCGGGTTGGGCGGCAGCGGCAGCAGGCTTTATGTTGAGCAACGATCTGCTGATCGTGACCGGTGCGTTGGTGGGTTCTTCGGGGGCCATCCTGTCTTACATTATGTGTAAGGCGATGAACCGTTCGTTTATCAGTGTGATCGCCGGTGGCTTCGGTACCGATGGATCTTCGACCGGTAATGCGGAAGAAATGGGCGAATATCGCGAAACCACCGCGGAAGAAGTTGCTGAGCAGTTGAAGAACTCCACTTCGGTGATCATCGCCCCAGGCTACGGCATGGCGGTAGCGCAGGCGCAGTATCCGGTGGCAGAAATCACCGAGAAACTGCGCGCTCGTGGCATCAAGGTGCGTTTCGGCATTCATCCGGTTGCCGGGCGTCTACCGGGCCACATGAACGTGTTGCTGGCCGAAGCCAAGGTGCCATATGACGTGGTGCTGGAGATGGACGAAATCAATGACGATTTCGCGGATACCGACACCGTTCTGGTGATCGGTGCCAACGATACGGTGAACCCGGCTGCACTGGAAGATCCGCGCAGCCCAATCGCCGGAATGCCAGTGCTGGAAGTGTGGAAAGCGCAGAACGTCGTTGCCTTTAAGCGTTCAATGAATACCGGCTATGCTGGCGTGCAGAACCCGCTGTTCTTTAAAGAGAACACCCAGATGCTGTTTGGCGATGCCAAAGAGAGTGTGGAAGCGATACTGCGTGCGTTGCAGGCGTAATGCTAAGAAATAAAAACGGGCCTTTTTGGCCCGTTAGGTTGCTGACAAAGCAGGAAAAAACGTGGTTTTTCCTGCTTTGTGGTGAGCAGCCGAAAATCAATAAATTGATTTTCCTGATTTTTATTTATCGGCATCTACTCGTTCTGGACAGGAATGAGTTTTGTCATCAGTCTGACGGGCCTTTTTGGCCCGTTTTTTTATGCGTCAATCATCAATCCTCGTCGTCATGCTCATCGTCTTCGTCGGCTTCGATCGGGCAATTGAAGTTTTCGGGCTTAATCACCAGTAGGTCACATTTCAGATGGTCGATCACATGTTCTGCCGTGTTGCCGATAAACGCTGCCGAAATGCCGGTACGACCGAGCGTGCCCAATACCACCACACCCGCTTGCAAGTGCTCGGCCAAATCGGGGATTACTTCTTCGGGCAGGCCTTTTTCAACGTGGGTAAATTCTTCTTTAATGCAGAACTTTTGCCTTAACGCCTTCATGGCGATCAGGTGCTGCCCGCGAATGGCGTCGTTGTAGACGCTGGGGTCAAAGTCCGGTAGTTCGATAGCAATATTGATGGGGGTAACGGGGTAGGCACCAACCAGGTGAACTTCAGTTTGGTTGACGTTTTGCGCTAGTTCAACGGTTTCCTGCACCAGCTTGATGTTCAATGGGTCATGGTAAGGTTCTTCGCTGGCAAGATTGACCGCCACCACCGCTTTGCTGCCTTCCTGCCAGGGTTGGTCTTTGACCATCCACACCGGGCAAGGGCATTTTCGTAACAGATGCCAATCGGTTGGGGTGAAAATAACGGATTCGAGGCGGTCGTGTTGATGGGCCATTTTTAGCAGCAGGTCGTGCTTGCCGGCGATCACTTCCAGAATAATCGCTTCATAAGGGCGGTTATGCCAAACCACTTTGATTTCAATAGGAACGCCTTCGTCGAGGTAAAAACGGCATTGCTCGTTGATCCATGCGGCACGTTGGCTGATAACGCCTTGTCGCATCGCCGTCCTTTCATCCGGGGAGAGCAAGGTCGTCATCTCGTAAGAGAAGTCGTAAATAGGGAGGAAGGCCTTAATGCGCCCGCCATTTCGTTTAATCAGGTACACCGCCCGGCGCAGCGCCGGCTGGTCATCCTGGTTGGGGTCAATAGCCACCAGAAGATTCTGATACTTCGCCATAGGGCCTCCTTACAGCTGAAAATCAAACAGTCTGTCAATTTACAGAGTAACCCAACATTGAAAAACAGAACAGCAGCAGAGATGTGCCGGGTCAATAATTCTGTTGAATTACTAACCCAGCTTGGGATCAGGCGTTTACGGTCACGTTAATGCGTGGCGTACCGGCCAGCACCGACAGGGCGTCGACGTTTTCGATAGTGATGTATTTGCCTTTAACGCTGAGGATTTCGCTTTTCTGGAAGCGGCCCAGCAGACGGCTGATGGTTTCTACCGTCAGGCCAAGGTAGTTGCCGATGTCGCCACGAGTCATGGTCAGGCGGAACTCACGTGGTGAGAAACCGCGTTCTGCAAAACGGCGCGACAGGTTATAGACGAAGGCGGCCAGGCGCTCTTCGGCATTTTTCTTCGACAACAGCAGGATCATGTCCTGATCGCCTTTAATCTCGCCGCTCATCAGACGCATGATTTGCTGGCGCAGGTTAGGCATTTTACCGGACAGGTCATCCAGAGTTTCGAACGGGATCTCGCACACCATGGAGGTTTCCAGCGCCTGGGCGAAACTTGGATGCTTCAGGCCGCCAATGGCATCAAAACCGACCAGATCGCCCGCCAAGTGAAAACCGGTGATCTGCTCATCGCCTTGCTCGGTGATGGTATAACTTTTGATGGTCCCGGAGCGGATAGCGTACAGCGATTTCAGTTCATCGCCAGCCTTGAACAGGGTCTGGCCCTTCTGGATAGGTTTTTTCCTTTCGATAATGTTGTCGAGCTGGTCCAACTCATGAGCATTAAGGGTAAAAGGAATACACAGTTGGCTGATACTGCAATCCTGACAATGGATCGCACAACCACCAGACTGGATACGACGAATCACGCGTTTTTCCGGGATCATAGATTACGCTCATTCAATAATTGATATGCGTCAATTTTAACATCTTTTGCGGCAGGTGATAAGGGTAGCATTAATAACAACGGGGGAATTCTGTGCGAATTACACGCAACCATACCGCAGTATATTCTGTGGTTTCCTGAAATGTTTTATTTCTTTGGTAGTTATATCAATGTGTAACGCTTACCGCAGTTGGGGTGTTTTGCGATGTCCCGGCTGCGGTGCGATTTGCGATTAAAGCTATTCGTTCTGCAAATAGCCTTCATGCTTTAACAGCCACTGTTTGCGCTGAACCCCGCCGGCATAGCCGGTCAAGGCGCCTTGCGAGCCAATCACCCGGTGACAGGGCACCACGATGCTGATGGGGTTGGAGCCGTTGGCCATACCGACCGCGCGTGAGGCCGTCGGGCGACCTATGCGTTTTGCGAGTTCGCCATAGGTAATGATCTCCCCACAAGGGATCTGGCGTAGTTGCTGCCACACGCTACGTTGGAATTCGGTACCGGCAGTCATCACCGGCAATTGGTCAATAACATCCAGTTCACCTGAAAAATAGCGCTGCATGGCATCGGTCAGACCGCCAGGGTTGGATGTGTCTACCAGTTGGAAGCGATCGGCACGGTAGTGGGTATTCAGCAGTTTCATCAGGCGTACTTCATGCTCAGTCCAGTCGATAGCGCGTAACCGGTCCTGTTCATCGGCAATCAGTACCAGTTCACCTACTGGTGTCGCCATACGGTCAATAAAAAAAGTTTGCATATGATTACTCCTTTCGTTTGATGAGGGGATTATTACACGAAATGCGGGGGAGCGATGGCGGATTCCGGACATGAAGATGGGGCGATAAGAAAGTTCGCCCCATCTCAAGGTATGTTTCGTTCAGCTCGGGATGAACACCATTAATGAATCTGCGGATTGATAAAATAACACTGTATTTCTTCTTGGCTATATTAACACTTATTATCTGCTTTCAAGAATGTGATTTCGTGGTTAATTATAACTTACGGTCACTCTCTTAAGTGATGAGTTATTATTAACGAGTTCGGTAGTTGCGGAGGAAACTAATTCTGATGACATCATCTCTAAAGGCCTTGTGATAAAGCCAAAGGTTTCATCACTGATTTCACGGTAACAGGATGAGATGAGTTTTCCATTATTGTGGCTTATTTCACAGGTGGGGGCGGCTATCTTCCCGGTGAAATGGATCGTCCCGCCCTGTACTGCCTGCAGGGGGGCGGGGAGGAAAGCCAAAAGAGCCAATGCCATGAGAGAGTAGAACATTATTAATTCCCTTTTTAAATGAAGTGATAAAATAAGTATTTCCAATTAAACAAACTTTAAACACCTGTGTGGCGGATATCTATACTCGAAAGTTTTCCGAATGTCCGTGTTAAATGGTTTATATACTATTCTTAATTTTTATTGCCGAAAGACTTGATAATAGAGAGGGAGAGGGAAAAAACTATGATTTAGATCATGGTGACGGTGGCTTAATGATTAGCCGGCGAATGTAGCGGATATACTGTGAACTACGTCACGTTAAAAAAATGGTTATGGCCGCAGTTGAGTCTGAAATGGCGGCCAGGTCTGGTGCTTTATCCTGAGTTACAGCATGCCACTGCTGCCACAGATGCGGATTTTCTCGGCTACCACTTCTTTCATCGCCAGTTTTCCGGGCACGATATACTTGCGCGGGTCGTTAGCGTCCGGGTGCTGAGAGAAATAGCTTTTTACCGCATCGGCAAAGGCGATTTTTAGCTCGGTAGCCACGTTGACCTTGCAAACGCCCAGTGAAATGGCGCGTTTGACCATGGCTTCAGGAATACCGGAAGCGCCGTGCAGTACCAGCGGAATATCGACCTGTTCGCGGATTAGCGCCAGACGTTCAAAATCCAGTTTGGGTTCGCCGTGGTACAGTCCGTGGGCGGAACCAATCGCCACTGCCAGTGAATCGATACCGGTCGCGTTAACAAATTCTCGTGCGGCGGCCGGATCGGTAAAGAAGCTGTCGGTAGAATCGACAATCAGGTCATCCTCCTGGCCGCCGAGCCGGCCCAGTTCCGCCTCCACGCTGGCACCGTAGCGGTGGCACAGCGCCACGGCCTCGGCAACCTTGGCAATATTTTGCGCGAATGGCAGGTGTGAACCGTCGATCATCACCGAGCGGATACCGCTTTTGACTTTATATTCGATGTCATCCATTTCTTCGTGATGGTCCAGGTGCAGCGCCAATGGTAGATCGTAACGATGGGCGGCGGCCTGGCAGATGCCGATCAAATAGTCGGTGCCGGCATAGCTAAAGGTGCCGGGCGTACCCGCCATAATCACCGGTGAGCCCAGTTCGGCGGCGGTTTCTGCCACCACCTGTACGGTTTCCAGATTATGGACGTTGAACGCCGGCACGGCATAACCCTGGCGCTGCGCTTTTAACAGCATTTCGCGGTTGGATATCAGGTACATAGAGACTCCTCACGCCACAGAAGACGGGTAACGGTAAATGGTAACGCCTTTCACCACCCGGTTAACTTCACCGGTCGGGCACGGATTATCCGGCGTCAGGCCAAGTGCCAGCGAACTTTCAAATGCCAGCATCTGGGTGAATAACAGGTAAGGGAACAACAACCAGACGTCATCTTCGGCGTGGTGCAGGTTCAGCATTTGTTCGCACAGCGCCTGAGTACTGCCAGTCAGGCCGACCATCTGCATTGCCAGGCCGTCGCGTTGCAGCTCGTTCCACAGATCGCGATCGTACTGACGGGCATAACCGCCGCTGGAGAACATCAGCAGTACCAGCGTTTGGTTATCGACCATAAATTTTGGCCCATGACGCAGGCCGAGCGGCGAGTCGTAGCGGGTGACAATCTGCCCGGCCGTCAGCTCCAGCATCTTCAGCGAAGCCTCTTCCGCCAGACCGGTAAAACAGCTACCACCCAGTGTGATATAACGCCGGAAACCGTTGGCCGCCAACGCCTTCACCTGAGGTTGCAGACTGTCACGCAGCTCATGGCAGCGCGCTACCATTGCCGTCAGTGGCCGTTGGGCTTCGGCGAGAGAATAGGGGCCGAGCAACAACGCGGCGGACATCATCATGCAGCTAAAGCTGGAGGTCATGGCGAAGCTTTGATCGTTGGAACCCTGTGGCATCACAAGCGAACAGACGTTATCGCGTTGGTGGGCATATTGCGCCAACTGGCTGTCCGGGTTGCATACCAGCATCAGGTGATAGCTTTCCGGCAGCAATTGATCGGCCAGTTCCACCGTCGCCACGCTTTCCGGGCTGTTGCCGGAGCGAGCGAAAGACACCAGCAGCGTAGGGCGAGTGAGGTCGAGATATTGGTGCGGGTTGGCGACAATATCGGTGGTGCCGTAGGCCACTACGTCACGGCCGGTTTTCTCACGCAGCCAGGGGGCCAATGCACGGCCGGCGAAGGCAGAGCTGCCTGCGCCGCACAGCACAATCTGCAGGCGCGGATTAGCCAGCAATGGGGCCAGGAAAGGCTGCCACAGCGTTTGTTGCTCCTGCAATTGCCGGTGCAGGGCGGCCCATAAGTCCGGCTGCTGCCAGATCTCACGTGCGGTATGCAGTGCATGTCGTTGTTCCAGCCAGCCCGCATCGTAAGCAAAATAACCGTTCATGTTGAAACTCCTTAAAAACCGCGGTTAACGGTCGGCGATAATCACGTCGACCCCTAAATGGTTCAGCGCATGCAGGTAGCTTTCCGGGATGCGGCTGTCGGTGACCAAACGCTGGATTTGGCCGATTTCACGGATCATGCAAAAGCTGGTGCGCCCGAATTTGCTGGCGTCCGCTACGGCGATCACTTCACGCGCTACGTCGCACATGGCACGGTTGAGTTGTGCTTCACCGGGATCCGGCGTGGTGATGCCGCTTTGCAAATCAAAACCGTCGACGCCGAGAAACAGCTTGTCGAAGCGGAACTGACGCATGTGCTGCTCGGCGACCGGGCCATACAGTGACCAGGATTTACGTCGTACGCTGCCGCCAACCACCATCAGATCAACCTGTTCGTTATTGGCCAGTTCGAAAGCGATATTCAACGCATTGGTCATCACCACCAGATCCTTTTTACCGACCAGTTGCTGCGCCATTTGGCTGGTGGTCGAGCCGGAGTCGAGAATGATGGCATCACCGTCGTTGACCAGTCCCGCAGCCGCGCAGGCAATGGCGTATTTCACGTCGCGATTGAGACGTCCCTTGTCCTGTAACGGGCGATCGAAGGCGAACTGTTTATTGAGCATCGCGCCGCCATAGGCACGGACTGCACAGCCGTTTTTTTCCAGTTGGCGCAGGTCGCTGCGGATAGTGACGCTGGAAACCGAAAACTGGGCACTGAGTTGCTCGACGCGCACTGAGCCTTCGCGACAAAGCTGGTCGATAATTAATTCCCGTCTTTTTAGGGTATTGATCATTAACGCGTGACTCCTGATTTAGCTGTAGCCATACCCGGCCGCGGCGCAATGCGTCGCAGTTAATCTGGCAGGAGTGCTTTCAGTTGTTCGTGGCGAATTACAGCAAACGAAACAGTGAAATGCAATCGGTTATTTTATTAAAATATATATTTATCAAATGTTTATGTTGTTGTTTTCTTTCGGTTGGCTCCCAACCGAAAGCGACCAGGGAATAAAGTGAAAAGCCGTAATCCGTTATTTATCAGGCGACAACTTGCCGCCTGGGTTAATTTGTCAAAAGCAGGATGAAAGCTGCGCCACTGATTTTTTCCTGGTGATCTTTGCACTATTTTTTATTGCCAATTTGGGCGTAATAACGCAGCTCCTCGTACACCGCTGCTGTCGCCATGCACCGGTGGGTAGATTGCTGCCGGTTCGGTTCCGGGTAACAACCAATGGCTCATGGCTGGGGGCAGCAGTGAATACAGTTCGCCAATGTTGGACAGCCCGCCACCCAGTACGAAAGCATCTACATCCAACAACAGTTGCAGGCTGGCCAGTGCGCTGGCCAGAATATCGACGTACATGGCCATCAGCCGCAGCGCCAGCGGGTCGCCCTGTCGATAACTGGCGATCAACGCCGGTACGTGGTCGGCGTGATGGCCGAAATGGCGGCTTAATGCCAGCAGACCGCTGCCGGAAACGTAGCGTTCAAAACAGCCAGTCAGCCCGCAATTGCAGGTGAATAACGGTAAGTCGTAGCGCTGCGCCAACTGGGCGGAGATCGGCGTGTGTCCCCATTCTCCGGCCAGCCCATTGCGGCCCTTATGCAGCTGCTTGTTCATCACCAGGCCCCCGCCGGCCCCGGTGCCGATAATGGCGCCGAACACCAACGCCAGATGCTCGGTTTGCGGTGTACTGGCCTCGGAAAGGGCAAAGCAGCGGCAGTCATTTTCAATTTCAACCGGTCGCGCCAACTCTTGTGCCAAATCGTCAGCCAGACAGTGGCCGGTGAGGCAGGGGACGTTAACCGCCAATTGCCGGCGGCTGCGTGGATCCGTCACGCCCGGTAAACCGATGCCGATACTGCCCCGGGTGTGCAATTGGTTGTCGGCACTGTCGACCAATTGATGGAGGCAGGACAAGAACTCGCGGTAATCGCCGGTGGGGGTGCTGATCCGCTGGCACAGTACCTGTTTGAACTGCCGGTCGTAGGCCGCCATCTCGATCTTGGTGCCACCGATATCGAAACCGTAGCGTATTTGTGATATTTCCACGTTTTCAGGCTCCACTCAGGGTGATCACCGCAGACTCGCGGCGTGCGCGTTCCGCCGCAAACACCATCAGGTGGCTTTCCAGCGTTTCTGCCGGGCCGGACAGCACCTGTGAAGGATCGTTGGTGCGAATGGCGTCGATAAAATGCTGCATCAGATAGTAATCGCCACCGCCGTGGCCGGACATGGCGTGCAGATCTTCTGCCTCATCGACGTCGTAGACCTTTTCACTGTCGTCGACGAATGAGGTAATGCGAATGTGGCGTCCGTCTCCCTCGAGACAGCCATGACTGCCGAAAATGCGAGTCTGACGATCTTCCAATCGGGTAAAGGCGGTCATGGTGAATGAAGCAGTGCGGCCACCGGCAAATTGCATGTTGACCACCTGATGATCGACCACGTTATTGTCGCAACGATAGACGCAGCGGCCATATTGACCGTAACGCAACGCTGCCTGTAGATGCGGCTGGCTGACTTCTGGGGTTAGCACCCGCAGGAAGCCCGGTGTCGCCTTGTGGTCGTCTCCCAGGTAGATGCGTTTGGCAGAGTAGGGGCAACTGGCTTCCACCGCGCAGTCCAGGCAGTTATCCGCTGCTCCGGCCGGTTGATTTTCCTGGCGAAAATGGCGTAGGCCACCGAATGAGCTGATCTGCTCGCACGGTAATTCCATGATGTAGCGGATCCAGTCGATGTCGTGACAGGACTTCTGCAGCAGCATAAAGGCGGCTTCGCCGTCGTTGCGCCAGTTGCCGCGGACGAAAGAGTGAGCCTGGTGCCAGTAGCCCACCGGTTCCAGATGCTGCAGGCTGACGATGTCGCCAATCACGTTATTGCGCAGCAGCTGTTTCAGCTTTTGTGTATAGCGCGTATAGCGCAGTACGTGGCCGACAGAGAAAATCAGCTTCTGGCGTACCACTTCCTCGACGATGATGCGGCATTCACTGGCGTCCGGCGACAGCGGTTTTTCCAGCAGCATGGCATAACCCTGTTTGGCGAAGGCCAGTGCCGGTTCGAGGTGCAAAGTATCCTGGGTGCAGATCAGCACGGCATCGGCCAATTTGCCGGTTTCGGCGGCCTGCCGCCAGTCGGTGAACACCTTATCTGCCGCGATGGCATGCTGTTCGACAAATTGCTGACGGTAGACATCGCGCGGCTCGGCTACCGCCACAACCTGCATTAAATCCGGGTGTGCCAACGCGTAGCGCGAATAAATTTCTCCACGTGCCCCGGCACCAATCACCAATACCCGAACCGGGCGACCGGCAAAACCATTTTGTTGAGCTGACGACATTGCAGATTCTCCGATCTAATTATTTGAGGTTTTGGCCGCTGATCTGGTCGAACAGGTGGGCACGGGACAGATCGAAAGCCAGGTGGATCTGTTCCCCCAGCCGTGGTTCCCAGTCGGGCTGCGACGCCATGCGCAAAACAAAGCGCAGTCCAGCCAGTTCGCAGTGCAGCAACTCTTCATTGCCCATGCGTTCGATGGTGACAATCTTCGCCGGGAAGCAGTTATTGCTGCCGGGCGCACACAGCCGCAGGGACTCCGGGCGAATGCCAAGGCACACGCGTGGGTGCGGGTAATTTTCCAACTGCTCTTGCAGCGTCGCCGGTAGTTCCAGTGGATGTTCGTCGCCAATGCGTAGCCCGATACCCTGCGTGTTGCGGGTAATCGCCATATCGTGCAGGTTCATCGACGGGCTGCCGATAAATTCGGCGACAAAGCGGTTGGCCGGTTGATGGTAGAGATTGATCGGTTTATCCACCTGCATAATGGCACCCCGGTTCATCACGCAGATGCGATCGCCCATGGTCATTGCCTCTACCTGATCGTGGGTGACGTAGACCATGGTGGCGGCAGCACCTTCCTGCTTGAGTTGGTTGTGCAGTTCAATCAGTTGAACGCGCATCGAGACCCGCAGCTTGGCATCAAGGTTGGACAGCGGTTCATCGAACAGAAACACCTTGGGCTTGCGCACAATGGCGCGGCCGACCGCTACGCGCTGGCACTGGCCACCGGATAACTGGCCTGGTTTGCGCTGCAGCAGATTGGTGATTTCCAGTTTTTCGGCTGCATCCCGCACCCGGCGGTCAATTTCGGCTTTGCTTTCCTTGCCGATCAGGCCAAACGCCATGTTTTTGTAGACCGTCATGTGCGGATACAGCGCGTAGTTCTGGAACACCATAGCGATGCCGCGATCTTTCGGCATAGTGTCGTTGACGCAGCGGTCATGGATTAATATCTGACCTTCACTGACGCTCTCCAGTCCGGCGATCATCCGCAGCAGGGTGGATTTGGCGCAGCCTGATGGCCCGACAAACACCATAAACTCGCCGTCTTTAATATCCAGATCGATCCCGTGCAATGCATTGAATCCGTTGGGATAAACTTTCTTCACACTGTTTAACTGTATACCGGCCATATTATTTACCTTGTGTACGCGGTTAGCCTTTTACCCCAGCGCTGGCGATGCCCTGGATGAAGTAGCGTTGGAAAAGAATGAACAGCATCAGCATCGGGATCACCGCCATCAGTGCACCGGCCATCAGCAGCGGGTATTCCACCCCGGCACGGCTCGATAGCGATGCCAACCCGACCGGCAGCGTCAGTTTCTCGGTGGTGGTGTTGACGATCAGCGGCCACATCAGGTTGTTCCAGCTCCACAGACCGTTGATGATGATGCAGGCGATAATGCCGGGACGGATCAGCGGCAGCATGATGCGCCAGAAGATAGCGAAGTAGCTGTAGCCGTCGATCAGCGCCGCTTCTTCCATCTCTTTTGGCACCGCCAGGAAGAACTGGCGCAGCAGGAAGGTGGCATAAATACTGAAGATGCCCGGCAACACCAGCCCGGTGATGCTGTTCACCAGCCCCAACTTTTGCACCACCAAAAATTGCGGGATCAAAAAGGCTTGCCCGGGCACCATCAGGATGGAAATGCACACCAGAAACACCGCATCACGGCCGCGAAAATGCAGTCGCGAGAAACCGTAGGCGGCCATGGTGGCGATCACCATTTGCAGGGTAACGGTGAAAAAAGTGGCCAACAGCGAGTTCAGGTAAAAATCGGCAAAGGGGATTTCGCGCATGATCTTACCGTAGGCCTGCAGGCTGGGGTGGCCCGGCAGCAGCGTCAGCGGGATCTGGATACTCTCGGCCTGAGTTTTCAGCGAGGTGACCAGCATCCAGATAAACGGCACGACCGAAGCCAACGCCGCCAACACCATAAACAGATACACCAGCGTTCTTTTACTTATGCTCATCGTCGCGGCTCCTCAGCTGACTTTCAGGCGTTTGCCAATCATCATTTGAATCAGGGTGATCAGCAGGGTGACGGCGAACAGCACCACGGTGATGGCGGAGGCGTAACCTTTCTCCTGCAGGTAAAAGGCATACTTGTAGAACAGGTTGGTGACGGTCATCACGTCGCTTTCCACCAGCGCGCGGTCGAACATCAGGAACACCACGTCGAATATTTGCAGGATCTCGATAAAGCTCATCACCGAAACGAAGAACAGCGTTGGCACCATCATCGGCAGGGTGATGCAAAAGAAGCGGCGCAGGGTGCTGATACCGTCAATGTCGGCTGCCTCATACAGTTGACGTGGAATACTTTGTAGCCCGGCCAGCAAAATGATGATCTTCAATGCCAGCGACGACCAGATAATGATGATGGAAACGCTGATGCGCACCACGTCCGGATCGGACAGCCAGGCCACCGGCGAAATCCCCAGCAGGCCAATCGCCTGGTTGATCAGACCGAAATCCTTGTTGAACAACCATTGCCAGACCATCGCCACTGCGGCAGGCATGGTGACTGCCGGCAAGAACAGCAGGGTGCGCAACAGCGCCTTGCCACGGATATTTTGGTTGAGGCCAATGGCCAGCAGTAGCGACAGGCTCAGGCTGACCGGTACACACACCACCACATAGAACAGGGTGTTGCCGGCGGCGGTGTAGAAATCGTCATCTTCAAACAGATTGACGTAGTTATCGACGCTGAGGGTGCTCCAGCGCATAAACTGATTGAGGTCGGTAAAGCTGTAAAAGATGTTCTGCAAAAAAGGGATGAAGTAAAACACCGTCAACCCAATCAACAGCGGTAAAATCATCACCCAACCCCAAAAACGCTCGGCGCGCTCCAGGCGGTTGAGTACCGGGCGTGGGACACTTTTTTGTTGTAGGGGGACCCTGGTTGTTTCTGCCAGCGACATGTTGCCTTTCCTCACCGGTAACTGCTCTGCGGTATTCCGCAGCCGGTGCGCCTTCGGGCAGGCGCTACCGGCTCGGGGTGATTACTGCTCCATCACGCGTTCGATCTTCTTGACCGATTTGTCCATCTCGGCTTTGGCGTCTGCGCCCATAAAGATTTTCTTCAGGCTGGCAATCCACATGTTTTGCCATTTCGGCGTATTGGTACCGGCCGTGGGGTAGGCTTCGGTCACGTTGAGGGTGTCGATATAAGGCGTAACATCGACCTTCTTGATCTCCGCCGCCCAGGCTTTGGCCGCCAGTTTGTTGGCCGGGATCACCGCTTTTGCCAACTCGGTTTGCGAGGTTTCGGAGCTCATAAACTCGATGTATTTCCAAGCTTCCTGCTTGTGGGCACTGTTGGCGGACATGGCAAAGGCCAGGCTGTGTGCCACGCCGGACTGGCGCTCGATTTTCGGCATCATGACCACGCCGATGTGATCGTTGATCAGCGGATTGTTGGCGAAGGGAGCCGCCAACCATGAACCGGCATACACCATCGCCGCGCGGTTGGACTGGAAGATGTTTTCGGTTTTGACTTCGCTCATCTGTTGGGCGCTTGGCATCAAGCCATCTTTCATCATGGATTGCAGCTGTTGATAGACCCAGATGGATTTATCGTTAGCGATGTCGGTGGGTTGACCGTCTTTCGGGACTATGTGGTTGCCGCTCTGGATCAGCAGGTTCATATAGCTGTCCTGACCGTCAATGCTCAGATCCATCACCAGCGGGAAGGCACTGCCTTTCAAGCCGGTTTTCAGCGCGGTGGCTTTGTTTTTCAGATCATCCCAGCTCCAATCGCTGGTCGGGTAGCTGACGCCGGCCTGGTCGAACAGTTTTTTGTTGTACCACACGGCGATCGAGTCAACGTCGCGCGGGATGGCCATCTGTTGGCCGTCATACTGATAGGCTTTTACCGAACTGGCGACCACGTCATTTAGCTTGACGCTGCTGCCGCTAATATAAGGTGTTAAAGGTTGCATAATGCCGTTTTTGGCATATTGAACAAAATAAGGCATATTTATCCAGAATATATCTGGCGCTACGCCTCCGGCTGCGGCGGAATCCAATTTAACGAAGTATTGTGCCGACGGCGTTAATTCTATGGCTATTTTAATGTTTGGGTTTTCTTTTTCAAAGCGCTTGGCGATTTCCTGCTCGGCCGGTAATTGATTCCTGTCCCATACGGCATAGCGCAAAGTTATTTGATCTGCGGCATATAACATGGTCGGCAATAATAATGCCGTCGCAATGGCAGAATGCACCAGAAAACGGCCGGTATTTTTTATCGGTGACATTGCTTTCCCCTCGGTGAACGACGAATAAATATTTTCGTAACGTGAATTCTTTCTATCCCTTAACTTTCAATGTGTCAATACGCCCCGATCTGCCCAAAAAAGGGGCAGGAATGTTTCGTTATTGTTAAAATCGAAAGGGTTGAAGCCTAAAGCGAAAGCGTTCCTTGTTCACAATTTGTTAACCTGCTGGGCCGGTTTTGGCCCTGCCGTCCAGCAACTCCGGGCTGCTGGGGGCATAGGAATAAATGATAACCCTTGCACCATAATGGGGATTAAAAACATTTTTATTGTGCATGCCGGATTATCTTTCATTTTTGTGATGCAAATAAACAAAAAAAACGTATAGGGCAGCCTTTGTCACAGCGTATTGCCGATTTTTGATTGGACTCTATTGTTTACATCGATAAAAGGGTTTAGCCTGAAAATCACTCGCCGGTATTTACCAATAAAAGAGATCTCACCCTATGCGTCTTTCATTGACCTTTACCCATTGTCTGGAAAAGATATTCCACAGCCATAATTCGCCGCAGATTGATCAAATAAATAAGTTGATTGGCCTGAGCAATGAAATGATTTCCTGGCAGGGGGTTTATTGCCTTCACCGGGCAGATAACGAAACTCGACGTGAATTAAGCTACCGTCTTGAGGGATCACTGGCAGAGTATATCAGCGTGCGGCAGGTGCAATCGGTACCCAGCCACTTCCCCTGTTATGCCGAGACCGACGAGAACTATCTGCGCACCGAACCGGGGTTATTTCCCGATCCGCTGATGCCCCTGGTCGATTGGCGTTTCTTTGTCGCCAACAATTATTACGGCTGCCTTTGGCTGACCTATACACCGCCGTCGACGCCTGTGGCAGGCGGGGATTACCCGCTGAACCTGATCTTGTTTGATGTTAGTAGCGGCGAAGCCCTGGCCAGCGCCGCCCTGACGCTACATATTGTCCCGGTCGAACTGCCGCCGCAAACCCTGTTGCACACCGAATGGATGCATACCGATTGTCTGGCGGATTATTACCGCGTGCCGGTGTTCAGTCCCGAATACTGGCTGGCGGTGCGCAACTTTGTTCGCTGTGCGGTCAACAGTGGAGTCAACATGCTGCTGACGCCGATCTTCACGCCACCGCTGGATACCGCCGTCGGCGGCGAGCGCACCACGGTACAGTTGATTGGCGTACAGCGTTCCGCGCAGGGTTATCGGTTTGATTTCCAGCGGCTGGCCCAGTGGGTGGATATGGCGCAGGAAGAGGGGATTGAACATTTTGAGATTGCCCCGTTGTTCACCCAGTGGGGAGCGGCGCATGCGCCAAAAATTCTGGTGGAGATCGAGGGCGCACTTTGCCCGTTGTTCGGTTGGCACACTGACGCCCACGCGCAGGAGTATCAACAGTTTTTGCAGGCGCTGTTGCCGGCGTTGACCGGCTGGTTCCGCGAGCGGCAGTTGCAACAGCGAGTGTGGTTTCATCTCTCTGACGAGCCGACGCTGGAGAACATCGCCGTTTATCAGCGTGCCAGCGCCGCCTTGCGCCCACTGCTGGTCGGTTTTCATACTTTTGATGCGCTATCTGATTATGCATTTTACCAGCAGGGGCTGGTGGAAACGCCGGTGGCTGCCACCGATCATATCGAGCCATTTATTGAAAATCGGGTGCCAGGCCTGTGGGCCTACTACTGCTGCGTACAAAAAACCGAGGTGGCCAACCGCTTCTTCGCCCAGCCTTCGGCGCGCAACCGAATTTTGGGCATCCAACTTTATCTGTACCACATCACCGGCTTTCTGCATTGGGGCTTCAATTTCTATAACAGCGGCCATTCGCGGGAGCGGCTCAACCCCTACGCGGTGACGGATTGTCGCAATGCCTTTCCCTCCGGCGATGCTTTCGTGGTCTATCCCGGTGAGAATCTGACGCCGGTGGAGTCCCTGCGATTGAGGGTACTGCACCAGGGACTGCAGGACATGCGAGCCTTACAGTTGCTGGAAAGCCTGACTGACCGCGCGACGGTAGAGGCTTTGATTGAACAACAGTTGGGGATGAACATCACTTTTAAACGTTATCCACATCAGGCGGAGCCGCTATTGCGGTTACGGGAAGTGGTGAATCAGCGCATCGAAAGTTTAATTTCGGTGGCATAAAATGTGGCGTTGGTGGCGATAGGGGTCACTTCGTCACCAAATTTTCAATAATTTGCTATACCTGATAGTTGAGGGATTTCATTTTTCTGTCATGTTTCTGACATGTTAGGGTCATAGCGCTGGCTTAAGTTTGCAGCGACTAAGCCAGGAGATAACGCGATGTTTAGCTTGGACTCTCTTTTGCATGATGCATTTCCGCACCGCAAGACCCCTGCCTGGCAGCGTAGCCTGCTGAGAACTTTACTCTTCGAAAAAGAATTCAAACAATTTGCCGCCGACTATCCACACCTGAAGGGACTGGATTTGATAGAGCAGGTGGTGGACTACTTTAACCTCAGCTGTGAGTTGGTCGATGGCGACCTGGAAAATATTCCGAGCCAGGGGCCGGTGGTGCTGGTAGCCAACCACCCGATTGGCTCGCTGGACGGACTGGTGCTGCTGCGTGCCGTGGCGGCAGTGCGCCCGGATGTCAAAGTGGTCGCCAGTCAACTGTTGACCTATATAGAACCGTTGCGCAATCTGTTTGTGCCAGTGGACAACGTCGGTAACAAGACCAACCGCAAGCAAATTGAAGGCATGCAGGCCCAGTTGAATAAGCAGGGTGCCCTGATCCTGTTTCCCGCCGGAGAGGTGTCGCGGATGAGCCCGAAAGGCATTCGTGACGGCCATTGGCATACCGGCTTCTTGCGGCTGGCGGCCAAGGCCCGAGCGCCAATCGTGCCGATCCACATCAGTGCGCGTAACAGCAACCTGTTCTATTTCACCTCGCTGGTTTACCGACCGCTGTCCACACTCTTACTGGTACGGGAAATGTTCCAGCAGCAGGGCGGTCGTATCAAAATCCGCGTGGGCGGCCGTATTCCGTTTAGCAGTTGGCACGATGGCCACACCAGCGCCAAAGATTTGGCCGAGCGTTTCCGCCGTCACGTCTACCGTCTGGGTCAGGGCAAAGAAGGACTGTTTTCCAGTGAGTCACCCATCGCCTTACCAGAGGATCGGTTGGAACTGAAGAAGGCGCTGGCAAACTGTGAGCGTCTTGGGGTGACGCCGGACGGGAAAATTATTTTCCTGTATCGCCGTCAGGGTGAGGCGCGAGCGCCTATTTTGCGCGAACTTGGTCGCCTGCGTGAGATTGCCTTCCGCGCTGTGGGCGAAGGTTCCGGTCGCCGTCGTGATTTGGACAGCTATGACGACGACTATTACCACCTGGTGCTGTGGGATGCAGATGAGCTGGAGATTGTGGGTGCTTACCGCTTTATTCCGACGGCCGAGCAGTTGGAACAGAAGGGCCTGGAAAGCATCTACAGCAACAGCCTTTTCCATTATGACCGCGATATGGCACCGATTTTGGCGCAGGGCATCGAACTGGGGCGTAGCTTTATTCAGCCGGCCTATTGGGGTAAACGCGGTCTGGATTACCTGTGGCTGGGGATTGGCGCTTACCTGGCAAAATATCCGCAGTACCGCTATCTGTTTGGCCCGGTTTCCATCTCTGGCGGCATGCCGGTGACGGCGCGTGATCTGTTGATTGCCTTCTACCGACTGTACTTCTCGCCTAATCATGCCCTGGCGCAGTCTCGTAAGCCTTATCCTGCTTCGTTGCCGCAGGTATTGGCACAGTTTTCCGGCGATAACTATCAGGAAGATCTGGTCAGGCTGAAAAGCCTGCTGAGCAACATCGGCTGTTCGATACCCACGCTGTATAAACAATATACCGAGTTGTGTGAGCCTGGCGGGGTGCAGTTTATTGATTTCGGTACCGATCCTGCCTTCAACAACTGTATTGATGGCTTGGTACTGGTCGATCTTTCCCGGCTTAAACCGGCGCGGTTCCAGCGTTATATTGCGGTGCATCAACCACAGGACGCCTGTATAGAGTAATTGGCATGCGCTTCATGCTTTTTTGATCTAACCCGAAACTTGGCAACGGTGGTGGGGTATAGCCTAAGATAAGGCTTTGTTCCGCCACCGGAGTTGTTCATGCCACAGTCGTTCGTCTCGTCTTTGTTATCCGCTGAAGATCCCGCCGCCGTGGCGATTGAAACGCCCAACGGTGTCGCGCCCTTTTTATTGCTTTGCGATCACGCCGGCCGGGCGATACCCCGGCAGTTGGGCGACCTCGGCCTGCCGCCCGGAGAAATCGACCGTCATATCGGCTGGGATATCGGCGCATTAAAGGTTTCACGCCATCTTGGCCGCCAGTTGGACAGTACGTTGATTCATCAGCGTTACTCACGTTTGGTGATTGACTGTAACCGCACGCCTGGCATCAATAGTTCTATCCCGCCGCTGTCGGAATTGACACCGATTCCCGGAAATATCGGCATTGATGATAATCATGCTCAGGCACGCGAACACGCCATTTTCAGGCCTTATCATCAGGCAATAACCGACCATCTGGATGAGCGGCAGCGCAGCGGGTTGCCAACGGCGGTTATCGCTATGCACAGCTTCACGCCGGTATTTAAAGGCAACGAGCGGCCGTGGCAGGTGGGGCTGCTGTTTAACCGTCAACCGGAGTTTGCGTTACTGCTGGCAGAGCTGCTGCGAGAGGAAGGGGATTTACAGGTCGGTGTCAACGAGCCTTATGCCATGACTGACGCAACGGATTACACCCTGCCGGTGCATGCGGAACGCCGCCAACTGCCTTACGTTGGCATTGAGATCCGTCAGGATTTAATCGCCGACCAACAGGGACAGCAAGCCTGGGCCAAACGCTTCGCCAGGCTGCTGCCACAGGCCTGGCATCGCTGGCAAATTTGACTTTAGGAATATTCCCAGTGATGATAACTGTAAGGAACCTGTAAAGCGTCATTGGGAAGAGTCAGGAGCGACGAGTGGAGCAGAATGATTACGGATTGTTTATCAAACAGGAGCGTTTTGAGGTACTGGCGATACTGCGTGAAATTTGTAAACAGCGCACGCCACTGAAGGTGATCAACGATCAGCAGCAGTTTCAAAGTCTGTTGTTGAGCGTCGGGCCGGATAATATTGTGTTCAGCAGCAATGGGGCGGACACAACGCTCGATGGCGAATGTACCATTGTAATTGAAAGCCACGACGCAAAGATCGAATTCTCCGTAGGTCAGGCCGAGTTTACCGAGCATCGAGGGGTTAACGCCTGTTCAACTCGATTACCGAAAGAACTGGTTTACATCCAGCGCCGTCGTCAATTTCGTGTCACTACGCCCCACTGGCGTGAGTTTCTTTGCAGCGGCGAATATGCCGATGGCAGTGAGTACCAGTTGAGGATCCACGACCTGTCTGCCGGTGGCGTTGGTTTGCGTGTTGACGGCCCACTGCCGGAAAACCTCCAGCCCGGTTTCCAGTTTAAAAAGGCCTTGTTGGATCTGGGCAGCTACGGCAGTTTCAAGGTCAATATGGAACTGGTGGTGATCAACGAAGCTCACGAACTCGGTGATGACGACAACATGGTGCACTTCTCGCGCCTGTCGTGCCGTTTTTTGAATCTGGGCCTGGCAATGGAAAGAAAAATTCAGAGCGCAGTGTTTGCTTTCGAATTGGATTTCAATAAAAAGAAAAAACGCTGATAGGCGGCGTCGCGTTTGCCATCTCCTTTCATTGAAACGCATTATTCAGAGGGGTTCCGATGCCCAGACGCGTCTGGCATAGTGCGGAACCTCATCCTCTCCCCCTCCATTAAAATTAATCATACCGATTAATTTTGAATTTTCATTTGTCCTTTTGTTATGCAATGCTTAAGACTTCGTTAAGAAAAAGGATTCTGCGTGATGCCTGACTGTTCCCGTTGTACCTTTACCGAAGGCAGCGTTGCTCTGCCGGAAGGCTACAGCGATCGCACCGTCAACGTGCTGTTGGCCGGTGATGATATCTCCCCCTCTCTAAATATTTCCCGTGATGCATTGCAACCTGATGAAACCCTGAACGGTTACATTACGCGTCAGCTTGAAACCCTGTCCCTCAGCCTGAAAGGCTGGGTGCTGAAGGGGCGGGAGTCTGTGACTTTAGGCCGCAATGGCTTGCCAGGGGAGTCTGTGCACGCCAGCTATCTGCGTGATGGCAAACGTATCTGGCAACGACAGGCGGTGTTCGCGCTGATGGATGGGCGTGTACTGGTATTTACCCTTGCGCAACCACGTAAACTGGCTCCTCAAGATGAAACCTTATTGCTCCAGGTTTTGGACAGCTATCAGCAGATACCGGACGTAAGTGGTCAGCGATAAGGAACATTTATGAGTGAAGCGGCACGCGTCGGCGATACCATCGGGCATTCCCATGCCCTGGCCGGTATGATTGGCGGCACAATAGTCGGTGGCCTGATCGCGGCCGCCGGAGCGGTAGCGGCCGGGGCCCTGTTCGTCGCCGGGCTGGCCGCATCCTGTATCGGAGTCGGTGTGTTGCTGATTGGTGCCAGCCTGGCGGTGGGTTATCTCACCGGGGAGGCGGCCACCGCAGCCCGAGACGGCATTGCCGATGCCGGTGCCGGCAGCCTGTCGCCGACAGGCAAGATCGTTACCGGTTCCCCCAATGTATTTATCAACAGTAAACCTGCCGCAATCGCTACCCTTAGTCAGGTCGCCTGCAGCGATGACGGCCCGAGCATGCAGATGGCACAGGGCTCCGACAAAGTCAGCATCAACGACCAGCCTGCTTCCCGCGTGGGTGACAAAACCAACTGCGACGCGCAGGTGATGGAGGGGGCGCCCAATGTGTTGATCGGTGGTGGAACCGTCACCACATTGCCGATTAAACCCGAAGTGCCGGACTGGCTGTACAAAGCCTCTGACCTGACGCTGTTGTTCGCCGGCTTGGTCGGTGGCGTCGGCGGTGCAGCAAGCAAATTGGGCGCACTGGGTAAAATGCTGAGCAAGCTGCCCGGCATCAACAAACTGGGGCGGATCGCCTGCCGTTTTGGCACCTTGATGACCGCCACGGCCGCCGCAGGCATCATTGCCCGCCCGGTGGATATCATCAGTGGCCAGAAGTTTTTATCCGGCGATGACGAACTGGATTTTGTGTTGCCATCACGTCTGCCGGTAGCCTGGCAACGTTACTGGCGCAGTGGCAACCCCGGTGACAGCGTATTGGGTCGCGGTTGGAACCTTTTCTGGGAGAGCAGTTTGCAGCCGTACCAGGACGGCCTGGTGTGGCGCGCGCCGTCCGGTGATTATGTTTCCTTCCCGATGGTACCCCGTGGTCACAAAACCTATTGCGAAGCCGAAAAATGCTGGCTGATGCACAACCCCGACGGCAGTTGGCAACTGTTCGATGTTGGCGAGCAAAGCTACCACTACCCGCGCCTGGACGGTGAACAGCCGAGCCGGTTATCTATGCTGACCGATGCCACCGGCAACACCACTTCGCTGTTTTATGATGACCACGGCCAACTGATTGAGTTGGTCGACAGTGCCGGCCAGCGCTTAACCTGCCGCTATTTGACTACCGTTAACGGTCTGCTGCGCCTCAGCGGCGTATTGCTGCATGCCCCAAACGGTGAACGGCCGTTGGTCAGCTACGGCTACGACGATGAAGGACAACTGATCACAGTGACCAATGGTTCCGGCGAAATCTGCCGGCGCTTTAGCTGGCGTGATGGGCTGATGGCCAGCCATCAGGATCAAAATGGGTTGCTCAATGAATACCTGTGGCAGGAGATTGAAGGATTACCCCGGGTCAGCGCCTGGCGTCACAGTGCCGGCGAAGAACTGACGTTGCACTACGATTTTGTCGGTGGTGTGCGGCGAGCTGTGCGGGATGACGGTAAACAGGCGTTGTGGCAACTTGATGACGACAACAACGTGGCGCAGTTTACGGATTTTGACGGCCGTAAATCGGCATTTATCTATGAGCGAGGTGAGTTGTGTGGCGTGGTATTGCCGGGCGGCGCTCAGAGATACAGCGAATGGGATAACTATGGTCGCTTGCTGAGTGAAACCGACCCGCTGGGCCGTAAAACGACCTACCAGTATTCCCGCAACAGCGGCCGCTTGTTCTCTGTGACCTCCCCAGACGGCAGCCAGACGTTTCAGCATTGGGATACCCAGGGGCGGCTAACCAGACAGATTGATGCGCTGGAGAATACAACTTCCTACGACTACCCTGATACGGAAGAGAGTTTGCCGGTGCGCATCACCGACGCTCTGGGGGGCGTGGTGAGACTTGACTGGAACAGTCAGGGGCTGTTGACGCGTTATACCGACTGTTCCGGCAGCGTCACCGCCTATGCGTATGACGTGCTCGGCCAGTTGATACAGCGTACCGACGCGGAAGGCCACCTGACCCAATATCGTTGGGATGCTGCCGGTCGCCTGCAAGCGTTGCTTCATCCGGACGGCAGCGAAGAGCGGTTCGTCTGGAATGCGCAAGGCCAGTTGGCTCGCCATCAGGACTCGCTCGGTAGCGAAACCCGCTGGGTGTATAACCTGCTTGGCCAACCTGTCAGCATCACTGACCGCATCAACCGGACGCGCCACTACCATTACAATAACCGGGGCTGGTTGACGAACATTGAGAACGGCAACGGTGGGAGCTATCACTTCAGCCACGATGCCGTCGGCCGGATAATGGGTGAGAGGCGTCCAGACAATACCGACCACTTTTATCGTTATGGCCCCGATGGCCAACTGACCGAGCATCGGGAAACCGGGCCGCTGGATACCTCGGTATCTCCAGCTCAGCGCCTGCATCAATTCCGTTATGACGAAGCGGGTCAACTGGTCTGGCGCGGGAATGACTGCGCCCAATGGCAGTATTGCTATGATGCTGCGGGCAGGCTGAATACGCTGACGCGTACGCCAACAGCCGTTGGCGCGGCGTTGGGTATTGAAACCGACTGCGTGCAATTGCAATACGATGCCGCCGGCAATCTGCTGACGGAACAGGGCGTAAACGGTGAGTTGCGTTATCAGTGGGATGCGCTGGCCAACCTGCAGGCGCTGACGTTGCCGCAAGGGGATCGTTTACAGTGGCTGTACTATGGCTCCGGCCACGCCAGTGCCGCAAAGTTTAACCAGCAGCTGGTGAGTGAATTCACCCGTGACCGCCTGCACCGGGAAACCGGCCGCACGCAGGGCGCGTTGCAGCAACAGCGTCAGTATGATGCGCTCGGGCGCAGAACTTGGCAGAGCAGCACCTTCAGCCATGGGCAGATAGCCAAACCTGAAGATGGTGTGTTGTGGCGGGTATTCCGTTATACCGATCGGGGTGAGATTGAGGGCGTCAGTGATGCGCTGCGCGGCGAGGTACACTACGGTTATGATGCCGAAGGGCGTCTGTTGCAGCACCGGGAGCAGAGCCTCGGCAAGCCAGGTAACCGGCTGGTGTATGACGCCGCCGATAATTTGTTGGGTGAGAAAGGCCCGGACAGTGACGTCGAAAGGTATTTACCGCTGGCCTCCATCGTCAGCAACCGCCTGACACACTGGCAGCAGTTATTCTACCGTTACGACGCCTGGGGCAATCTGGTCAGTCGGCGCAACGGGATGTATGAACAACATTATCGTTACGATGCCGACAACCGGCTGATACAGGCCCATGGTCGTGGCCCGCAGGGAGAGTTTGAGGCGCAGTACCATTACGACGCGCTGGGCCGTCGCAGCCGTAAGCAGGTGCGCTACAAAGGTAAACCGGAACAAACCACGTGTTTCCTGTGGCAGGGGTATCGCTTGCTGCAAGAGCAGCGCGACAACGGCACGCGCCGGACATGGAGTTACGATCCCGCCAGCCCATGGACACCGCTGGCGGCGCTAGAACAGGCCGGCAGCAGCCCGCAAGCGGACATCTACTGGCTGCATACCGATCTCAACAGCGCACCACTGGAAGTGACCGACGGCGCTGGCAATTTGCGCTGGTCTGGGCAGTACGATACTTTCGGTAAGTTGCAGGGCCAGACGGTTGCCGGTGCGGAACGCCGCAAAGAGGCTGTCTACGACCAGCCGCTGCGCTATGCGGGGCAATATCAGGATGATGAAAGTGGATTACACTATAATCTGTTCCGTTACTACGAGCCGGAGGTCGGCAGATTCACCACACAGGATCCGATTGGCCTGAGTGGTGGGATGAACCTGTACCAGTACGCACCTAATCCTTATGGTTGGGTGGATCCACTGGGTTTAGATCGCTTCCCTTCGTGGATGGATACCACTCAAGGGTACCAACGTCAGCATTTAATTCCTTACTCACTTAGGAATCATCCTGTTTTTGTGCAATCAGGGATGAGTATTAATGGTGCATCAAATATGATGCGGCTTCCTGTTGCAAAAGGAATAGATCCTAATCCAGACTTGGGACTTCATCGTGGCTGGACAAAAGAGCATGCAATATATAATGAAATGATGAAGTCAAAACTAGATGCTTTGGAGAGAGTTGCAAATAAAGAAAAATGGGATTATCGCCGAATACAAAATGAAGTGTTGAGCCTACAGCATGAGGCTCGTAAAGGATTCAAAACAGGAAAACTTACATGTGCTTGATTACGAGGATAATGGCATGAACATCTATACTATTAGTAGTTTCTCATTGGGCAATGGTGTTATTGACTTCTCAGACCCAAAGTCAAGATTGTCAAATTTTTTCATTTGGAATGAAGGGGATGGTAAGTTTCTCTCATATTCACTACCAAAAGGTAAGGTACAAAGCACTATGCGGAGTGATAAACTGATGGTTTCAGATTATTTTCCTGCCAATATCGGAGTTCCAGTTTTTTCGCAGAGAGCGAATTCTATATTTGAACGTAGAATTTCCTCTGAAATGTCCTTCTATAAGTGTACTGTGGAAAATACTAGTGAAACGATGTTTTTATGTAAAGTGAACAATTACCTTCCAATTATTGATGAGGAGAGAACAATATTTAGAGAGCTTATTGATGGTGCTAAAATAATCGATGTTCCCGTTTACAAATGTGATAAAGATTTCTTTATAGCGAGAGATGGTGTCTTTTGTGAGCGAATGATTGTCTCTCAATTATTTGTCGATTTATGTAATGAAGAAGGATTGAATATTGAATTTTTACAATGTTAATGAAGTATCTGGTTTCTAATGGAAAATGGTTTTTTTAAATTGAGAAAAATAAGGAGGGTTTAAAGAAAAAATCAGATTACGAGACACGCTCTTTAAAAATAAGAATGAACTGGTCTATACAACCCCCCAGAGCGACATCGACGCGCACCTGGCACCGATCGTCGATAACCGGCTGACGCACTGGCAAAAACTGTTTTACCGTTACGATGCCGACAACCAGCTGATACAGGCCCATGGCCGTGGCCCGCAGGGTGAGTTTGAGGCGCAGTATCATTACGATGCGCTGGGCCGTCGCAGTCGCAAACAGGTGCGCTACAAAGGTAAACCAGAACAAACCACCTGTTTCCTGTGGCAGGGATATCGCTTGCTGCAAGAGCAGCGCGACAACGGCACGCGCCGGACCTGGAGTTACGATCCTGCCAGCCCATGGACACCGCTGGCGGCGCTCGAACAATCTGTTCCGTTACTACGAGCCGGAGGTCGGCAGATTCACCACACAGGATCCGATTGGCCTGAGTGGTGGGATGAACCTGTACCAGTATGCGCCGAACCCGCTGATGTGGGTGGATCCGCTGGGTTTGGCCAATCGACCAGCTAACGGCAAATATCATATATTCCAAGAGCACACTATTGCTCCTGGGAATATTTACTCCAGTGATGCGGTTCAATTTAACCGCGCAAACACAGAGTTTATTGCAAGAATGGATGCTGATCCTTCTTTCAGACGGGATATGTTGGGCCGATATCCGGAATTGGGGGAATGGATGAAAAGCCCGAATAAAGCCTCAAGTCCACCAATATTAACTTGGCATCATCATGAAGATGTAGGTCGTTTGGTGTTGGTTGATCGCGTAGATCATGCAGATAATCACGCTCTTTACCATCCTACGGGTAAAGGCGGACGCGAAATGTGGGGTGGTGGAGAGCCCGGAAGACGAGGTAAGCTGGATGGTGCCACGGGTAATCCTAAGCCCGCCAGAGCCAGGAGTAGAACCGGAGGGGGATGTTAATGAAAGAGCTAGAGTACATGACGCCTTACAGCCTAGAGAACCTGATGACTAAAATCGTTCAAGAGGGTTATACAAAGGATAATTTCTGCCTTTATACCAAAGAGTACGAGGCCACTGCTGCACCCGGACTGACATGCTATCTTGAGCGTTATCCACAAGTCAGTGATGATGATGAAGAAGTGTATCCTGACTATGTAGTACAAAATGAGTTGGAGCTGTTTTTTTATGGTGATCAGTTCATGGATGTGCTCAGAAGCGCGCTGAATCAAAAGCCAAACGCAACTATGGAAGAGCTGATATCGGGGTTGAATTATTACCTGGAGAATGATGCTTTTATTACGTATTCATAGGCATAAAAATCTTCGTACTTCAGTAAAGTCTCCTTTACTGCCTTCTGAGCTATCCGTAGCACCCTGTGTGGAGCCTATCCACGCAGGGTGAATGATACTCATCTACTGATGTCGGTATATCCGTGACTACGGCCTATTTCAAGGCACGCAGGCTGCCGATTTCCTCCAAACCGAAATGCTGCGCTTCAGTCAGCACATCGCAGACCTCACCGCTGGCGGTCAGTATCGCCTCATAGAGGCTTTTACCGTGCAACAAATGGCTGACCAGCAACGCGGCGAACATGTCACCGGTGCCTTTAACCTTCGACTGGATCCTGGGATGGGTATAGCTTTGCACCTTGTCGTGGCTGACCAACAGTAAGCCAATCTGCTCGTCATTTTCCGCCACGCCCGGTGCACTGGTCACCAGCACCCACTCGGTGGTGTCATTCAATAACGCCTGTGCGGCATGCTGCGTTTGCTCTAGGCTGGTCAGCGGATGCCCGCAAAGCTGCTCCAGTTCGAAACCGTTGGGGGTGAGGCCATTAGCCAGTTGCAGGAAAGGGGAGCGATAACAACTGACGATACGTTCATCCACGTAAACGCCTTCACCGTAATCGCCCATCACCGGGTCGATATAGATTTTTATCTGTGGATTGATAGCGCGCACGCGCTGTAGCCAGGTATGCAGGAAATGGCATTGGCCGACGTCGCCCAGATAACCGACGATCACCGCCCGGGTGCGTTTCATCACGCCACGGGTCAGTAAATCCTCGAGAAAACCGCTGAACCACTCGGCCGGTATCACGCCACCGCTGGGCGCGCCATAATAGGGCGGGCAACCGAACAGCACGCTGGGCACCTGTAGCGCTTCCAGCCCCTTTTTCAGCAGGGTGCGATAGGCGATACCGTTGCCGACGCTGCCGTACACTACCTGCGATTGAATACTGATCACATCAATCTGTGGGGGTTGTAATTGAGAAACCTGTTGCATCTATAACATCCTTGGTTCGATTTTACCCAGCCACCGCGTAAATACCTGACGGGCGCGCTGTTCTAATTTTGTACCGTAGCGAGCGGCCTGTTGACGCAAGCGTTGTGGCAGAATACCGGCCAACTCAAGCTCACAGGCATGGCCCACCAGCCAGCGTTCCAGGTCCTGATGTTCGGCTTCCAGATGGAACTGCAGACCAAGGGCGAAGTCCTGATATTCAAATGCCTGATTAGGGACGATTTCAGTACTTGCCAGACAAGTCGCCCCCCGGGATCATAAACATATCTCCATGCCAGTGTAACACCGGCGTGGTTGCCAGAGGTGCCAGCACCGAGCCTTCATGTTCTGCCAATGTTAAGGGTTCGAAGCCGATCTCTTTCACGTCGAGCGAAACCACGTCGGCCCCCAGGGCATGAGCCATCACCTGTGCGCCGAGACAGACGCCCAACGTAGGCCGTTTTGGTTACCAGTGCTAATTCATCGGTGAGAAATGCATAGTGCTGCTGGCCTGCTGGTGCGGGCGCCGTAGTGAACTGATTGGGCAGGCTCAGGCCTGCGCCAACAGTTGCAAAGAGGTCAAACGGGCGACAGGTTCGCTGATCGGCGTGTCTATCACAAACTCTTCCACGCCATATTGCTGCTGCAATTGATCCAACTGACTCCGTACCTGCCGGGCAGTGCCGAGCAGGATGTGGCTTTCGCGCGGCTCAATACGGTAATCGGTAGCTCCGGCCTGCTGAACATAACTCTCTGCCTGCTCAAGGCTGCCGACCGTCACGCTTTGTCCGCCGGTCACATGCACCCGGTATTGCTGGAACCCGGCGGCCAACGCCTGAGCCTGCTCGGGGGCGTTGGCAACGATCACCGCGACGGCCAGCAGGGCTTTGCGTCCACCGCTTTGTTCGGCGTAATGAGCCAGCGCGCTCTGAATATCGGCCGGGTTACCATTGAGCTGCGCGGCAAAGACAAAGGCCCAGCCGTGTTCTGCAGCCAGTTGAGCACTTTCTTTGCTGGCGCCCAGCAGGAAGCGTTGTGCGGGCTGCGACGGTTGCGGTGTGGCACTCAGGCCGGGTTGCGCGTCATCATTGAGGTAGGCGTTGAGCTGGGCAAGCTGCTGCGGAAAGTCCGGTTTATTCTGCTGATCGTGGGCGGCTTGCAACGCCTGGGTAGAGAGCGGTAGGCCGCCGGGGGCTTTACCCACCCCCAAATCGACCCGCCCCGGTGCCAGAGTCGCCAGCAGATTGAAGTTTTCTGCCACTTTATAGGCGCTGTAATGTTGCAGCATGACCCCGCCGGACCCAATGCGGATGCGGGACGTTTGCCCGAGTAAATAAGCGATCAGCACTTCGGGGGAAGGGCAAGCGAGCTGCGCGGTATTGTGATGCTCGGCCAGCCAAAAACGACGGTAGCCCCAGATTTCCGCCTGCTGCGCCAAATGCAGCGTGCGCGTCAGCGCCTGGGCGGCGCTCTCTCCTTCGGCAATCGGACTTTTTTCCAACACGCTCAGGGCATAAGCCATTTTCCTGCTCCTTTATCATCATTTATTGATGACAAATACCATGCCCGGTCCCACAGGCTTAATATTGATTGGAGATAGGATATTCCATTGATAAAAAAAGGATTTAGATATGCACAGAACGGTAAAGAGGCACGTGATTAACGCGGCCCAAATCAGGATTCAAGCCAGGCTTTCAGGCGAATGGCGTCTTTATAGTGGCCGTAGCGTTGCTTCGAACCGAGCAGGATGATCACCACCGGTTGCCCTTTAATCAGGGTACGCATCACCAGACAGTGCCCGGCTTCGTCGGTGAAACCGGTCTTTTGTAACTGGACTTTCCAGGCGGGATTGTTGATCAGTCCATTGGAGCTACGGTAGACCAATTGACCCCGGCCAGGACGCACGATTTGCTGTTTGTCGGTACTGAAACGGCGAATGGTCTGATAACGGTAGGCGTGATTAACCATTTTCAGCAGGTCATTGGCACTGGCGACATTGCGCGGTGTCAGCCCGGTCGGATCGTAGAAGCGAGCGTGTTTCATGCCAATGGTGCGCGCTTTCTGATTCATTTTCGCCACGAAGGCTTTACGACCACCAGGATAGTTGCGGCTCAGTGCCGAAGCGGCGCGATTTTCCGACGACATCAGCGCGATATGCAACATGTCACGGCGGCTGAGAGTAGAGCCGATCGTCAGGCGTGAGTGGGTTTTCTTCAACAAATCACGGTCGGCGGCGGTGACCATCATCCTGTTGCCCAGCGGGCGCTTACTGTCCAGCGTGACCATGGCAGTCATCAATTTGGTTAGTGAGGCAATGGGCTGCACCCGATTGGCTTGTTTCTGATACAGGGTTTTCCCGGTTCGTTGATTGACCACCAATACCGATTTCGAGTATAGCGCCAGCGGCGCAGCGGCTTGTGCCGCGGGCAGAATGAACAGCAGAGTGAGAACCAAAATGGCGCCTAAGCGGCGTGCGGGAAAACGGATGAGGGAATTAAATAAAGACATGGCAGACGTGACTATGATCCTGAAAGGTGAATGAATATCAGCAAGAGTCTGCACGGCAAATGTGGAGAAAATAGGGGGGGGTTGTAACGGGATGATAATCCGGCAGAGGCCAGGGTTGACGAAATTCGTCACGGTTCCCATACCACACGCTGTACGTCCTGACGGTGATCACCGTATTGGCATTGCCGATCAATATCGCTGCCGGTTTCTTCGGTATGAATGTGGGCGGGATCCCGCTGGCCAGCAATCACCACGGTTTTATCCTGTTGGTGTTGCTGGTCGGTGGTTTACGCTGGTGACCGGCTATCTGGCATTCAGACGCCGGGATGAAGGGCGATCAGAGTCTGGCCCGGTACTCCTCTTCCAGCCTGGCGTGGGTACTCCAGAAGGGTTGAGGTTGCCGGTCATGCAGACGGTCGACCAGAATATCCAGATGGGTATGCCAGCCGCCGGCCACGCTGAGCATTTCGTCACGGTTGGCCAGGCGACGATGGGTCACCGTCAACAGCACCGCGTTCCCCTGTTCGGTCAACTCGAAGGTCACTTCGGAAGGACGGTTTTGCCCCTGTTCCGCCCAGGTAAAGCTCAGCAGCCGCGGCGGGAACAGGCAGGTGATATGGCCGACGTTGCTGACGCTGCAACCGAGGTTTTTATATTTGGCCGGCGCGGGTTCATGCTCACCGGTCAGGTCGGAATTGCGGAACACCAGCTCAACCTGGGCACCGTTTTCCAGCTTCATATCGCCAGCGGCCAGCCAGGTGGCGCGTTTGTCGGATTCCGTCAGATAAGCCCAGACCCGTTCGATCGGGCCGGGCAGCAGCCGCTGAATGCGCAGCGTGCCGGTTTCAATAATCATGCCGTAGTCGTTCATAGTTCACTCCTTGGGAGGATTCGGTTCGGGCTGCAGCAGCGCTATTTCCAGCGCGTCCAGCCGCTCTGTCCAGAAATGCTCGTATGTTTTCAGCCATTGCATGGCCTGTGCCATTGGTTCGGGTTCAAGCCGGCAGATATGGTTTCTTCCCTGCACGGTACGCTGCACCAGCCCAGCAAGCTCCAGTGCCTTGATATGCTTGGATGCGCCGGCAAACGACATCTGCAGCGGCGCGGCCAGTTCACCAATGCTGTGCTCACCGCCGGCCAACGCACGCAGTATGGCGCGCCGCGTTGGGTCGGAAAGTGCACGAAAAATGGCGTCCAGCTGTGAGGAAGATAATTTAACCATATGGTTGAATATAGAACAGGTGGGCTAATATTCAACCAGTTTGTTGAATATTTTTTTCCAGGCCCCGGGTGAACCAGCGGGGCAACGGGGTCACGCACGGGTCTCAACCAGTCAGCAATCTCTCGATATTCAGATCAGGGTGCTCAAAGATGCGGGCGTGAAAGCCAATCGTATTTTTACCCACAAGGCATCGGGCGGTTCAACCGATCGGGAAGGTCGGGGGGCATCAGAATATCCCGGCAGCTTAACAGTGCCCACTCAACTGTTTATAAAATATAGAAGGTGATGATACGTAATAGAGATATTTATTCAGAGCACCTTTTGCAAAATACTACTCTCCTCGAATAAACTATTTAACTAAAACTTTTGTAGTGTGATAATGAAGGGGGGGGTATTAATGGTTGGCATCATTATTTTAAAGATAAGGTGAATATTTTAGTTGTTATGAATTCCATTTTATTTAACCCTCTCCCCGGCAGGGAAGCATTAATACAAACCAATCAATTGTTAGCAATGTTAAAGTTAAGTTGGTTTTTTATTGTAATAGTTAATAAGGTGTTGGTTGGATTTTTTATTTAAAATACCATCGTGCATTAATAAACAAATTACTTAAATCATATAAAAACCTTAAATTACATGTGGTTACTTTATTTGATAAAAGTAACTATTTTTTTAATGGCAAATAGTGTGTTAAAGTTTGTTTTATTTAAAGGGATGTGACTATTGATGAAGAACACACCGAAATTAATGATACCATTATTCTTTCTGAGTTGCTCAGTGGAATCAGCCCCATTATATTTTAACTCTACAGAAGTAGTTGAGACTGGCACTTGGGACTGGAAAAGCAAAGGATATATCATAGGTGGAGGAGATGGTAATTATGGTAATCTTACATTAAAAGGTTCATCTGGTTATAATCACTCATTCAATGTTGGTGTTGATGGCGGAAATGGTTTTTTAACTATATCTGAATCCACTAAAAACTTGGAAAAAAACACCTATTTTTCAACAGGGACTGTATCAAATGGTAATAATTCAGTTAGTAATACAAAAGGAACGATTAATATTATAGGCTCAGAAACTGGGCCTATAACTACACTTGACCTAAGTGTAGGGAGTAGTGGCCTTATGGACTGGAATACACAGCGCAATAGTCAGGTGACAGGTTCGCTAAACATTTTAGACGGTGCAGTTCTAAATGTTGGTGAGTCTGAAAATTTCTCAAACAATAGAGCTTATATAGGGTTTGGAAATACCAGTAATACGGGAGTGATTAACGTTTCGGGTTCTGGAAGTGAACTTAATTTAATAAATAACGCTCCGTATCTTGGGGATTCTGCAGAGAATGGTTCATTATACCTTGGATTTATTGGTTCAGGCATCCTTAATATAACCGAAGGCGGTATGCTGTCGGCAGGAAGAATAAGTGCTTCAACTACACTTGTTCAGGATGATTCAGTTTCTGCACTGAAGCCTCCTTCAGCTGAAATCAATGTTTCCGGTGCGAACAGTCAACTCATCGTCCGGAGCCAGATGTCACTTGCAGCAGATGCCCTTGATACCCTCCAGGCGATTGACGTTCATTATTCCCAAAAAGGTGCCGGCTCAGCCGTTCTCAATGTAGATAACTACGCTGACGTAATATTTGAGGGCAAGGCTAACACCGATCTGGATGGTTTCGAAAATCCCGTCTCAGGCCTTTTTATGGCCAGTGGTGTAGAAACATCTGCAACTGTTAATCTTAATCAAAATGGTTACATGACGATTGCAAACAGTAACTTGTCGCCTGAAGAAGATGCTATCGTTGCAGGTGATGGCACATATGCTTTTAATTTGAACGGCGGCACCCTTCGTGTTAATGATTGTAAATATTGCGATAACCGATTATCCACAAAAATTAATATGAACGTTCTCTCTGAATCTGTTCTTGAAGCCGGTGACGCGAAAGAGATGTATCTTAACGGCTCATTATCGGGTAAAGGGGGGATAGTAAAATCAGGCGAAGGTCTGGTGGCGTTATCCGGAATGAATAGCTATTCGGGTGGAACCCGGATTGAAAGTGGGGAACTACGTTCAGATGGTGAAGGCGCATTCGTTAATAATACCTCCTATACAGTGAATGCAGGGAAGCTGAATCTCAATAATCATAATTTAATTATGTCACTGCTTTCTGGTAAAGGAGGGGTTGTCGATGTAACAGAAGCTAGCCTTATTATCGATCAGAATGTCGATAGCCTTTATGTTGGTTCATTTGCAGGAACCGGTCAGTCTGAAAAAAAAGGAACATCAACATTATATCTTAGCGGTGACAGCAAAAATTACAATGGAGATTTCTCTGTCACCGGAGGAGGTGTAGACTCATCAGTAGCCCTGGGGGGAAATATCTTTGTTCGTAATGGAGGTATATTATCTGCTGAGGGGTATCTTGGGAATACTGATGTTAAAGAGGGCGGTGTATTAAGAGTGGGTAGTTATTATTCTGAAAAATTCAATCCATCTCGGCTTGTTATCGATAATAAAATTATAAATGACGGGAGCATTATCCTGGGCAAGAGCGGGAATATATCAAAAGAACACGTCGGTAACGAACTTATTGTATCTGGTGATTATAAGGGTAATCAGGGACATATCTATTTCAATACTGTACTGGGTGATGATTCCTCACCGACTGATAGGATGAAAATCGGTGGTGATACATACGGGACAACTTATGTGCATGTGAATAACGTTGGTGGGTCAGGGGATTATACAACTCGGGGAATCGAACTTATAAGTGTTGGCGGTCAGTCCAAAGGAGTTTTCTTGCAGAAAGACCGTATTGTCGGGGGGGCCTATGAGTATTTCTTAAGTCGGGGCAAAGATGCTGACTACAGTAACTGGTATCTTGTAAATACCAAACCAGAGCCGAAGCCTAATCCAGAGCCTAACCCTCCAATAATTCGCCCGGAAGGAAGCGAGTATGCAGCAAATCTTCTGGCCGTAAATACGTTATTTGTTCACAGATTACATGATCGACTGGGCGAAACTCATTATGTTGACGCGCTGACCGGTGAACAGAAAGTAACCAGTATGTGGTTACGAAATATCGGTGGACACACCCGGTTTAAGGACAGTACTGGTCAGTTGAAAACTCAGGCAAATCGATATGTTATGCAATTGGGAGGGGACGTTGCCCAGTGGAGCAGTAATGCTAACAATCGCTTTCATTTTGGTGTTATGGGTGGATACGCTAATCAACAAAGCAATACCCGTAGTAGTTACAGTGGTTACAGGGCTGATGGGAGCGTCAGCGGTTATAGTGTTGGCATGTACGGGACCTGGCTTCAGGATAACCAAGAAAAAACGGGGGGGTATGTTGATTCCTGGATGCTCTATAACTGGTTTAACAATTCTGTGAGTGGCGAGAAACTAGCGTCAGAAAGTTATAAATCAAAAGGGATAACTGCATCTGTTGAAGCAGGTTATACCTGGAAGACCGGTGAGAAAAATACTCGAGAAAGTTATTACGTTCAACCTGTGGCACAACTGACATGGATGGGAGTAAAAGCTGATGACCACCATGAATCTAACGGAACTTTGGTGAGTGGTAAAGGGAACGGAAATATTCAATCCCGACTAGGTGTAAGAGCCTTCATTAAAGGACATAGCGTTATTGATGAAGGTAAAAACAGAGTATTCGAACCCTTTGTGGAAATTAACTGGCTGCATAATACAAAAACTTTTAGTACGCAAATGGATGGTGTCGAGGTTAAACTGGCCGGGACCCGAAATATTGGTGAGATTAAAACGGGTGTTGAAGGGCAGCTCAGTCCAAATGTTAATCTGTGGGGTAATATTGCCCAGCAGCTCGGCGATAAGGGGTACAGCGACACACAAGCTATCATAGGTATAAAGTATATTTATTGATATGCGAAAAAGAGCCTGTCAGTAATTCTGTATAACTGCCAATATATTAAAGGTGATCGCTCAGGCGGTCACCGAACTCGATAATAAAACGGCTCATTGCTAACCTCCAGTTTTGAGCGCATTGGGGCATATCCGCGCTGCCAGCTCCTGTTCGATCCGAGCCACTTCGTGCTGCAGCAACTGAACTCTCTGGATTACATCGATATTTACAAGGACTTCATCCGCACGTTACGACAGTTGCCACCGGCGACCATTCTGAGTTGTGAGTACGATCCGTTGCGCGATGAGGCCGAGCATTATGCCCTGCGTCTGCGGGAGGATGGGGGCACGGTGCGCTGTGAGCGGAAAGAGACAGAACCCTCTCCCAAAGGAGAGGGACTGTTAATTAGCGCCCGGCAACGGTGACAAAGCGGGTTTCCAGATAGGACTCGATGGCTTCGCTGCCGCCTTCGGTACCGTGGCCAGAGTCTTTAACCCCGCCAAACGGCGTTTCCGGCAGGCCGAAACCGATATGGTTGATGCTGAGCATGCCGCTTTCCACATCCCGGCCCAACGCCGTCACCGTAGCGATACTCCGGCTGTAGGCATAGGCCGCCAGACCGTAAGGAAGGCGATTGGCTTCGGCAATGGCTTCCTCATAGCTGGCGAACGGGCGCAGCAGGGCGATCGGGCCAAAGGGTTCTTCAGACATCGCTCGCGCACTCAGTGGCACGTCGCGCAATACCGTCGGTTCGAAGAAGTTGCCGGGGCCGGCCACGCGCTTGCCACCGGTGGTGGCTTTGGCGCCTTCGGCGATGGCATCCTTCACGAAGGCCTCAATGGCGTCCACGCTGCGTTGCAGCACCATCGGCCCCATAGTCACACCGTCCTGCAACCCATTGCCCATTTTGATTTCACGCACCGCAGCGGTGAACTTCTCGACAAAGGCCTCATAAACGCCTTGCTGGATCAGGAAGCGGGTTGGGGCGATGCACACCTGGCCAGCATTACGGAACTTGGCCTGCGCCAGTTCTTTCGCAGCCGTATCAAGATCGGCATCGTCAAAAATCAGCACCGGTGCATGACCGCCCAGCTCCATGGTGGCTTTTTTCATATGCTGCCCGGCCAGTGCCGCCAAATGCTTGCCCACGCGGGTTGAACCGGTGAACGAGATTTTGCGAATGGTCGGATGCGGGATCAGGTACTCGGAGATTTCAGCCGGGGTACCGTACACCAGTGCGATCACACCGGCAGGAATGCCCGCGTCGGCAAAGGCTCTGATCAGTTCCGCCGGCGAAGCCGGGGTTTCTTCCGGGCCTTTAATGATGATGGAACAACCTGCGGCCAATGCGGCAGAGAGTTTGCGGACGATCTGGTTGATCGGGAAGTTCCATGGGGTAAACGCGGCAACCGGCCCCACCGGCAGCTTCAGGGTTTGCTGCTGAACGTCCTGGCTGCGGGACGGGATTATCTGGCCGTAGGTGCGGCTGGCTTCTCCGGCAAACCAGTCAATCACGTCCGCCGAGTTAAGAATTTCCACCTTGGCCTGCGCCACAGGTTTGCCTTGTTCCTGGCTCATGATTGCGGCAATTTTATCTGCACGCTCACGAAACAGTGCCGCGGCTTTACGCATCAGATTGGCCCGCTGGTAAGCGGAAGTTTCGCGCCAGACTTTAAAACCGCGTTCGGTTGCGGCCAGCGCCAGATCGAGGTCGGCTGTGGTGGCGTGTGCCACGCTGCCAATCACCTCATCGGTAGCGGGGTTGGTGACCTGCGTGGTTTTACCGGCGACTGCGTTGCGCCATTGTCCGTCGATATAGAGTTGAGTATCTGGATACATTGTTGCCTCTTACTTTCAGGGGGTTAAAGACTGGTTTCCCACTCTGCGGCAGGATAATCAAGGCGTCGATGCTGACTGGCAGGCATTGAACATCGGATAAAACACCCTACGCGTAATGAACCGCAGCGTCCAGCGCACCGCGTGCGCCACTACTCAAACTATGCCGCTTTGACTATCATACAGCCATCAATGGCATTGAAGCAGGGCGGTACGGTGCAGGGTGTTCCAGAGCAGTTTCCCTTTGAAAAGGACAGTGCGCAGTTCCGGCAGTTATCGCAGGTGCCGGGCGTGGAGCTTTATCACGCCCATATAGAACGCTATGCCTTTGAACCCCATAGCCATAATGCTTTTGCTATAGGTACCGTCGATTTTGGTGCCGAGCGTTTCCGCTATCGTGGCGCGCAGCACCGGGCGGCACCAGGTTCGCTGGTGTTGATGAACCCGGACGAACTGCATACCGGTGAAGCCGAAACCCCTGGTGGCTGGAACTACCGCATGCTTTATCTGGAACCGGATACGCTGGAGTTGCTGTCGGGTGAACAGGGATTCTGGTTCACCGATGCGGTGCGCCAGGACGTGCAGGCGGCACAACAATTGTCCGCCACGCTGGTCGCACTATGGCAGGCCAACGATCCGCTGACCATTGATCATTTGCTGGCGCAGGTGGTAGACATCATCCGCCCGCATATCCAAGTGGCGCGCCCATTAAAGGCAGAAGCGGCGCACCGTTTTGATATCGTCAAAAGTTACCTGCAGGATAACTTCTCTGCCGTAATTACTCTGGATCAGTTGGCGGCACTGGTTTCCCTCAGCCCTTATCATTTTTTGCGTAAGTTCAAAGCCCAATATCATGTTTCCCCTCAGCAAATGCTGATGGCGATCCGCCTGTCGCAGGCCAAGCAGATGCTGGCGCACGGTATGCCTGCGGCACAGGTGGCGGCGGCGGCGGGGTTAACCGATCAGGCGCATTTGACCCGTGCTTTTGCTAGTCGTTACGGTGTCACGCCAGTGCGTTATCAAAAACAGGTCAGGAATCCTTGAAAAGATGGGCCAGCGGAAGCACCACCTGAAGGGTGCCAAACAACCTGCAATAATTTAAGGCCAATTAGTGGCCTTATATTGTTTCCGCCTTTACTGTCAAAGTTGACCTAAGTATGTGACTGCTGATTGTTCTCTCTCCAGGATGTATTTGTCGTTAACGTTATAATTCTTTTTTATGCTGCATTAGCAAAATTATCTGGCAACTCATGCTGGAGTGTTTGCTATGCACAGAATTTTAACTTTAGCCGTGGATAGTCTCTGAAATTTTAGTTGATATAAATCTTAATGGAAATTATTATCATTTGCGTTTTTGCATTCAGAATAATGAAATGAAAAATGATTAAGAACACTCCCAACTCCTGAGGATCTCCATTTTATGGGCGCTCGAAATTTTAGAACCTTTATGATGCTCGCCATTTTTTTAATCATGCCTGGTATCACCAGCGCGGCCACGACCACATTAACCGATGTTCTGGGGCGGCAGGTTACGCTTGATACCCCCGTCAAAAGGGCGGTTTTGGGGTTTTACTTTGAAGACTACATGGCCGTGGGTGGGGAGGCGGCATACGAGCGTGTCATCGGCATTTCTCGTGAAGCCTGGCGGGGAAAGGTGCCCGCAAATTGGAATATGTATGTTAAACACCAGCCATCACTGGCTCGTATCGCTGACATTGGCGAGGTAGATCTCCATAATATCTCTCTTGAGAATATAATATCATTGAAACCGGACGTCATTATTTTGGCTGAATGGCAATACGTTGCTTTGAAACATGAGGTCTCACGCCTGGAGGAATTAAAAATCCCAGTGGTCGTGGTAGATTACAACGCACAAACTGTCGAAAGGCATGTCAGCTCTACAAAAATATTCGGCATACTCACGGGGCAAGAAAAACGTGCTCAGGAATTATCAGAATTTTACGCCAACAACATTGCTGACGTGCAGCGTAGAGTTAATGCATCAGGATTAAAGAAACCCAAGGTTTATATTGAGTTTGGGAATAAAGGGCCTGGCGATTATTCGTTCACCTACGGTAAGAATATGTGGGGGGCGATGTTGAAGCTTGCCGGAGCAGACAATATTGCCGAACCCTTTTTTGAGTGGTGGGGTGTGATTAACCCAGAACAGCTTCTGTTTGCCAAGCCTGATGCTATTTTTATCTCCGGCAGAGAAAACAATCAGGTTTCGTCAGCGCTATCAATGGGGGTGGGAGTTGATAAAAATAAGGCTGTTCAACAGCTTATGGGTTTTTCCACTCGTAATGGCTGGAGTTCATTGCCGGCGATAAAAAACAAGCAATTATTCGGTGTTTACCAGGGCGCATCAAGAACGCTTTCCGACTTCGCCATGATTCAGTTTATTGCAAAATCACTTTATCCAGAACAATTTAAAGATGTTGACCCGGTCGAGAATTACCTGGATTACTACGGAAAATATTTACCGGTAAAACCGGAGGGGACATTTGCTGTTGCCGCATGGGAATAAAGTCATCCGACCCCATGATGAGATGAGACCTGCAAATATTCAGTTCGATTTGCGAAGTGTTTACCAGACCGACTAAAACAGCAATTTGCTACAATATTCCTCTGCACGAGCAGGTTAGGCTGGCGCCAGATTTAATTCATGGGGCCAGCCTGCTGCGCCTGGTCGTTGATGGAGTCACTATGTTTATTGGCGTGTTATTTGCCCTGTCTGCAGGGTTGATGTGGGGATTGATTTTTGTCGGTCCGGTTATGATCCCTGAATATCCGGCGGCGTTGCAGTCTACCGGGCGTTATTTGGCCTTTGGGTTGATCGCTTTGCCGCTGGCGTGGTTTGATCGTCAGCGTCTAAAAAAGTTACAACGTAACGATTGGTTGGAAGCGTTGAAACTGACGGCGATCGGTAACCTGTTGTATTACCTGTGCCTTGCCAGCGCCATTCAGCGCACCGGGGCGCCCATGTCCACCATGATTATCGGGACGCTGCCGGTGGTGATCTCGGTGACCGCCAACCTGTTTTACAGCCGGCACGACGGGCGACTTTCGTGGCGTAAACTGACACCGGCGCTGGTATTGATCGCCTGCGGGTTGGCGTTGGTTAACCTTGCCGAGTTGCGGGGTAATACGGCACCGATGGATGTCTGGCGTTATATCAGTGGGTTTGGGCTGGCATTGCTGGCGGTGGCTTGCTGGACCTGGTTCCCGCTGCGCAATGCCCGCTGGCTGCGAAACAACCCGAGCCAAAGGCCTGCCACCTGGGCGACCGCGCAAGGGCTGGTCACCTTACCGCTGGCGTTGGTGGGCTATCTATTGGTTTGCGGGCAATTGGCTTTAACCCAGCCGACGTTTGCGCTGCCGTTTGGGCCAAAGCCGGAAGTGTTTGTTCCCTTGATGATCACCATTGGCATACTGTGCTCGTGGATTGGTGCCCTGTGCTGGAATGAGGCGAGTCAACGCTTGCCGACGGTATTGGTGGGGCCGCTGATCGTCTTCGAAATACTGGCCGGACTGGCTTACACCTTTATGTTGCGTCAGGCCTGGCCACCGCTGTTGACGCTGGGCGGTATCAGTTGCCTGATTATCGGCGTGATTTATGCGATGCGGATTAAGCCGCAGCCAGTGGTGGTGGCTCTGGCCACCAAAGAGTGAAGCCTGCCGCTGGCAGCGGCAGGCAGTCAACTCAAGATTTCCGGTGATGAATGATCTCTTCGGCCACGTTGCGCGGTGCCTCTGCGTAGTGGCTGAACTCCATGGTGTAGGTGGCGCGTCCCTGTGACATGGAACGCAGCGTGGTTGAATAGCCAAACATCTCGGATAACGGCACCTTGGCGTGGATCCCCTTACCGCCGCCGCCCGGAATGTCCTCCATGCCTTGCACCAGACCGCGCCGCGATGACAGGTCGCCCATGACGCTACCGGCGTAATCCTCGGGTGTTTCCACTTCTACCAACATGATCGGCTCAAGGATAACCGGGTCGGCCTGGCGACAAGCTTCTTTAAAGCCGAAGATCGCCGCCATGCGGAAAGCCTGTTCCGAAGAGTCGACGTCGTGGTAAGAGCCGAAGGTCAGATGTACCTTGACATCCACCACCTGATAACCGGCCAGTACGCCGGTATTTAGCGCTTCCAGCACGCCTTTTTTCACCGCCGGGATAAACTCGCCTGGGATCACGCCGCCCTTGATCTCATCGAAAAACTCGAAGCCCTTGCCAGGCTCATTGGGTTCCACGGTAAACACCACGTGGCCGTACTGGCCTTTACCTCCGGACTGGCGCACGAACTTGCCTTCTACATCGGCCACGCGCTTGCGGATGGTTTCGCGGTAAGACACCTGCGGTTTGCCGGTGGTGGTCGCCACGCCAAACTCACGCCGCATGCGGTCGACGATGATTTCCAGGTGCAGTTCACCCATGCCGTAAATAATGGTCTGGCCAGAATCCTCGTCCGTGCGAACGCGGAACGACGGATCTTCCGAAGAGAGGCGTTGCAGGGCGATCCCCATCCTTTCCTGGTCGGCCTTGGTTTTAGGCTCAATCGCCTGAGCGATCACCGGTTCAGGGAACACCATTTTTTCCAGCGTGATAATGGCGTTAGGGTCACACAGCGTGTCGCCGGTGGTGACGTCTTTTAGTCCCACGCAGGCGGCGATATCACCGGCATGCAGTTCTTCGACATCTTTACGGTCATTGGCGTGCATTTGTACGATACGGCCAATGCGTTCTTTCTTGTCTTTCACCGGGTTATAGACGCTGCTGCCTTTGGTCAGCACGCCGGAATAGACCCGCACGAAGGTCAGTTGGCCGACGAAGGGGTCGGTCATCAGCTTGAAGGCCAGCGCCGAGAATTTTTCGTCGTCGGCAGCCCGGCGAATGACAATCTTGTCTCGCTCGTCATGGCCTTCCATCGGTGGAACATCGAGCGGCGAAGGCATCAGTTCAATCACCGCATCCAGCATGCGCTGAACGCCCTTGTTACGGAAGGCCGAACCACACAGCATCGGCTGGATTTCGCCGGCCACGGTGCGCAAGCGCAGGCCACGGACGATCTCTTCTTCGCTCAACGGCACCTGATTGAGGTATTTGTCCATCAGCTCTTCCGAGCCTTCGGCGGCGGCTTCGATCATTTTATCCCGCCACTCCTGCGCGGAGTCGCGCAATTCTGCCGGGATCTCTTCAAAGCTGAAGCTCATGCCTTGCGTTGCCTCATCCCACAGGATGGCCTTCATGCGCACCAAATCCACCACGCCGGTGAAATGGTCTTCGGCGCCAATCGGGATAACGATTGGCACCGGGTTGGCTTTCAGCCGTTCAATCATCATTTTGCGCACGCGGAAAAAGTCGGCACCCACGCGGTCCATTTTATTGACGAACGCCAGCCGCGGAACCTTGTATTTATTGGCCTGACGCCAGACCGTCTCCGATTGCGGCTGTACGCCGCCCACAGAGTCATAGACCATTACCGCGCCGTCCAGCACGCGCATGGAACGTTCGACCTCTATGGTGAAATCCACGTGCCCTGGGGTGTCGATAATATTGATGCGATGCTGCGGATAATTATGCTGCATGCCGTTCCAGAAACAGGTGGTCGCCGCCGAAGTAATGGTGATGCCGCGTTCCTGCTCCTGTGCCATCCAGTCCATGGTGGCGGCGCCGTCGTGCACTTCGCCCAGCTTGTGACTGACCCCGGTGTAAAACAGAATCCGCTCGGTAGTAGTGGTTTTTCCGGCATCGATGTGCGCCGAGATGCCGATATTGCGGTAGCGTTCAAGGGGGGTAGTACGTGCCATAATTAACCTTTCTTAGCCGCGATAAACCGCTGCGGCTCAAACAGTATGAATAATTATGATAATCCTCTGTGGGTTATCTCCGGACGGGTGAATGTTTACACCGATCACAGACTAATCGTAGTTGATGAAAGGGGTTTTGGTATTCGATAGCTGCGATAGGTTTTTCATTCGGACGTGCGGATAATAAAGCGCGAACGGGATCAAAATTCGAAAATGACAGGGGCACCAAGGCACCCCTGAGTTTTATTCGGCAAAGATATGCGCCTGGCCAATGATATTCAGATTGACGTGTGAACCGGGGCGGAGACCTTCGCGGCTGATGGTTTTAATCTCTATCGCGGTATTACTGCCGGTCATATGCAGATTTAAGGTCGAGACGAAACCGGCAAAATCAATACCGGTCACCACCGCCTGGCTCTGTTGCTGTGGCTCGGACTGGTTAATCTGGATCTGCTCAGGGCGAAGCATGATGCGAGCCGGGCCACGGCGCTGACGATCGTCAACGGCAATCCGTCCTAATGCGCAATCGGCCCAGCCTTGTTCCAGCTCAGCGGAAAGCACCAGTGTTTCGCCTAAAAAAGTGGCGGTCGGTTCGTCCACCGGCCTTAGGTAAAGATCTTGCGGCGGCCCGATCTGCGCCAATCGGCCATTGCGCATTACGGCCACCTGATCGGCAAACGACAAGGCTTCGGTTTGATCGTGGGTCACCAGAATCGACGCGACTTTGGCTTCGGCCAGCAGTTCCGCCACCGCTTTGCGGGTCGCGGCCCGCAGGCCGGTATCCAGCGCGGAGAAGGGTTCGTCCAGCAACATCAACTTGGGTTGCTGAGACAGCGCACGGGCCAGCGCCACCCGCTGTTGTTGACCACCGGAAAGCTCATGCGGCCACAGCGCCCCCAGGCGGCGATCCAGCGCCACCATCTCCATCAGGGCATCAATACGCAATTGCTTGTCACGCTTGCTGCCTTTCAGGCCGAAACCGATATTGCCGGCCACGGTAAAGTGCGGAAATAATGCGCCGTCCTGGGGGACAAAACCAATGCCGCGCAGGTGTGCCGGTACCCAGCCGCTGCCGTTGGCCATCGTTTGCCCTTGCAGCATCACCTGGCCGCTGTCCGGTATTTCAAAACCGGCAATAATACGCAACAGGGTGGTTTTCCCCGAACCGGAAGGGCCGACAATCGCTGTACGACTGCCTGGTACCACGTTTAAATCAACATGCTCCAGCACCTTGACCGAGTTATAGGATTTACCGATGCCTTGCAGTTCAAGCGTGCTCATAATCCCGCCGTACGTTTGGATTGAGAATAAAGAAGCCAGGTCAGTGGCAATGACAACACCACCATAATCAGGGCGTAGGGTGCGGCCGCCACATAGTCGATCTCGCTGGTCAGCGCCCAGAAGCCGGTGGCCAGTGTGCGGGTACCATTGGGAGCCAGCAGCAGCGTGGCGGTCAGCTCATTGACGATCGCAAGAAACACCAAGGCGGCACCAGCGGCCGCACCGGGGGCTGCCAGACGCAGCGTGGTGCTCCATAATGCTGCCGCCGGCGAACGCCCGAGGCTACGGGCCACGTTTTCCAGCTCGACCGGTGCCTGGGCAATACCCGCGCGCAGATTGATCAACGCCCGTGGCATAAACATCAGCAAGTAGGCCAGCAGCAGGGTGATTTCAGTCTGATAAATCGGCCGGAAGCTGTGAATGGTGATGGTCACCAGCGCCAGTGCTACCACAATGCCGGGCAGTGAACTGGTGATGTAATTACAACCTTCCAATACCCGATATATCCGTGCCGGGTAGCGTACCGACAGCCAGGCCATAGGGATGGCGCACAGCGTGATCAGCAGCGCACCACTGGCGGCCAGTGACAGTGTTTGCAGCAAGGCAGGTAGCAATTCGCTGTTGCGCCACACTTCAAGGCCACCCAAGGTCAACCAACGAGTCAAGGTGATGAAAGGCACACCCAGCGCCAACGCGGTGAGGCTCAGGGGAAGCAGCAGGCTGAACAGGGTGGTGATAGGCCCAAGGCGATAAGCCGTTTGACTGCGAGCGCTGCCGGAACCGACGCGGGCATAACGTGCCCGCCCACGGCTGATGGCTTCCAACATCAATAATCCCAGGCAGCACAGTACCAGCACCCCTGCCAGCATATTGGCCGCCGGGCCGTTAAATGTGGACTGGAACTGGTCGAAAATAGCGGTGGTGAAGGTGTCAAAGCGGATCATGGCATACAGACCGTACTCGGCCAGCAGGTGCAGCGCGATCAGCAGCGAACCGCCCCAAACCGCCAGCTTTAGCTGTGGCAGCACCACGCGGAAAAACACGGCCAGCGGACGTGTACCGAGCGAAGTGGCGACGTCTTCAATACCGGGATCCAACCGGCGTAATACCGCAGCGGTCGGCAGATAAATAAAGGGGAAGTAGGCGATGACCGAAATAAACACCCCGGCCCCCAACCCATGCATCGAAGGTACCAGGCTGATCCAGGCGTAGCTTTGCACGAAAGCCGGCACCGCCAGCGGCGCGGTGGCCAATAATGACCAAACGCGACGGCCTGGCAGCGTAGTGCGTTCGGTTAGCCAGGCCAGCGCTACCCCCAGAATGGCGCAAATCGGCAGGGTGAACACCACCAACAGCAGAGTGTTCAGCAGCAGTTCGGCCACCCGGGGGCGAAATACCAGAGCTTTTACCGTTGGCCAACCGGTTTCAAACGCCACGCTAATGACAAACCCCAGCGGCAATAGCGCCAGCAGAGAGAGTAAAATGGCGACAGCCACGATAAACAACCCGGGCCGTTGATGGCGGCGGGCCGAAGTATACCGTGGCTTTAAGCTGGCGGCGTTGAAACCTGTATTCGACATAGGGCTAAAAACTCTCTGTACCAATCAACCGGTTTACATCAGCCCGGCTTGAGTCATCAGTTCGACCACTTTTTTACCGTTCAATGCAGAAGCGTCAACTTTTGGCGCGTCCAGTTCTTTCAGCGGAACCAGTTTCGGATTAGAAGCTGCGTTGACGCCAACTGCATATTCAAAGGCATTGTTGGTGCGCAGGATCTCTTGGCCGTTTTTACCTGTGATCCACTTGATGAATTCTTGTGCCTGCTTTTGGTGCTTGCTGGAGGCCAGCACGCCACCGCCGGAGATGCTGACGAACGCACCCGGATCCTGATGTTTAAAGTAATACAGTTTAATATTTTTACTGTTCTCGCCAGTCTTGGCACCATCGACGAACGGATAATAATGGTAGATCACGCCGCTGTCGATTTGGCCGGCATTAACCGCTTTCATGACGGTGCTATTGCCTTTATAAGCGGTGAAGTTGGTTTTCATCGCCTTCAGCCACTCCAGCGTGGCTTTTTCGCCTTTCAGCTCCAGCAGTGCGCTGACAATTGCCTGGAAATCTGCCCCTGAAGGTGAGGCGGCCCAGCGGCCTTTCCATTCTGGCTTGGCCAGATCCAGCAGTGACTTGGGCAACTGTGCCTCGGTCAGCTTCGCCGGGTTGTAGACGAATACCGTTGAGCGGGCGGCAATGCCAATCCAGCGACCGTGTTGCGGACGGTACTGAGGTTCAACCTGTGCCAGCGTCGCAGCATCCAGCGGCGCAAACAGCTTGGCGTTATCCACCAATACCATCGACGGGGAGTTTTCCGTTAAAAAAACGTCGGCAGGGGATGCGCTGCCTTCTTGCACCAGTTGGTTGCCCAACTCGCTGTCGCCGCCGTTACGTAGGGTCACTTTAATGCCGGTGTCTTTGGTAAAACCGTCCACCCAAGATTTCACCAGGTTTTCGTGTTGGGCGTTATAAATAATAATGCCTTCATCCGGGGACGCCCCATTGGCCGAGAAGGCCAGCATCATGGACGATGCCAACAGGGCAATCGGGCCGAGAGAAGAGAAACGCAGCTTCATACAGTCATCCTTTTTAGAGAGTGCAAAGAAGAAGAAAAACCTAATGTGCCTAACGGGCGTTGGGCTGCCCCGATTGTATATAAGAACATTAATAATGATAGTGAAAACGATTCGTATTAGTTTATTTTTGGTTTTAGCTCCAATAATCATCTCGTCTTAAGGAAAAATTAAGCTTCTCGGATATGACTGAGTCTGTCACCTAATTTCATAAGTATTTATAATGTATGAAAAATAGCTAAAGGCAGGCTGGAGTAAGGGTTTCGGCAGCCCAGCCACACGGCAGGGGCAACAACCTTGCCAACAGGCCGAAGATTGGTTGGGGAAAAGCTACTCTGGAGGCTTCGGTTGACGACAAAACCAAAGCTACGCGGTCAAACCCTATGCGAAGGGCATCGACTTTACCCGCCAGGGGCCGCTGTACGATAAAAACGTGTATATCATCGCGCACTGACGATTTAATAATGCGGTTTAGGAGGAATCCGGCCCGCTGTTAATAGTTTTTTCTAAATGTTTCATAAACGGTCAACCATATTTTTACCCGAAAATAAAAAACCGCGCCTATACTGCCCCCCGTAGTTTATATGCAGTATCTCGTTTGGCGAGGCTCCTATACAAACACAGGTTACTGATCTGACGACATCGAGAGATGCCCAAGGTTAAGACAGGCTTTATCGGATTAAGGTTCAGCCCAAGGTAACTTCTGATGAATACATCAGATACGTTGTATAGTGCTAAAACCTGGACGCGGAGATAGGCTGTCTGCACTCCCTCTGTGGTTAACGCCCCTATGCGATTCGCTGTTGAAGTTCAAACAGAAATAGGGACTAACATAATGAAGTCACATCACAACACACCATCCCCGGCGCTGATCTCAGCTGAAACTCTTGATGAGTCTTCGGTGGCAGGCTATATGAACGCCGATTTCATTACCATTCCTGGTAATATGACGGTCAATAAGGCAAAAGAATATTTTCTTTCGCAACTTAAAACCGACGAAATTCCGACTCAACTGTTTGTTACCGCCGACGATTATCATTTGCGCGGCACACTTTCGGTAAAAAAATTACTGCAATGCGAAGATAACGATAAAGCCGTTGGCGTAATGATCAACCACAGCTATTTTCAGGTTTCACCCGATGATGACCGCAACGATGTTGCGCATTTATTGGGTAAGGGCGGGCTGGACGTGGTGCCGGTGGTGGTCAATAAAACCCTGGTAGGCGTGTTGGGTGAAAAAGAAATTGCCCGGCTGATTGAAGACGAAAATACCGAGGATGCACAGCGCCAGGGTGCCAGTCTGCCGCTGGATAAACCTTATCTGGAAACCAGCCCTTGGGCATTATGGCGCAAGCGTTCGGTATGGTTACTGATGTTGTTTGTCGCCGAAGCCTACACAGGGAATGTGCTAAAGGCATTTGAAGAACAGTTGGAAGCGGCGATCGCGCTGGCGTTCTTTATTCCCTTGTTGATCGGCACTGGCGGCAACAGCGGAACCCAGATTACCTCCACGCTGGTTCGCGCCATGGCTCTGGGTGAGGTCAGTCTGCGTAACCTGGGCGCGGTGATCCGCAAAGAGGTTTCTACCTCCTTATTGATCGCGGTCACCATCGGTGTCGCCGCCTGGGTCCGCGCCTGGATCATGGGGGTGGGCATGGACGTGACGATGGTGGTCAGCCTGTCGCTGGTGGCGATCACCGTCTGGAGCGCCATTGTCTCCTCGATTATCCCAATGCTGCTCAAGAGGCTGGGGATTGATCCGGCAGTGGTGTCGGCCCCCTTTATCGCCACCTTTATTGATGGCACTGGCCTGATTATTTACTTCAAGATAGCTCAGTATATTCTGGGGATTTAAACCGCCATCCGCTCCGTGTCGTAGCCGGGGCGGGTATTTTATCTCACTGAAAAGGAGGAACGTAAATACTCATGAGTAATGACAATCCCCGTTTTTTAATTAAAGGGGCTTCTATCGATAATAGTTAACCGAGGAAAAAATAATGGGAAATATGACAATTTTTGTAGGATTCCTGAGCATTATCAGCTCACTGGGCTTGTTAGCGGCCTATATGAGCACTAAATGGGATGATTAATGAACGCTAAAGATCCGCCTGGATGCATCCTCCCCGAAGGTTTTATTTACTACGGGGAGGATGCGATTAAACTCTGACCGCCCAATGGGGACTTTGGGAGTATAACCACCATGATCCTTCTTATTCTTGGCTTACTTTATGCCATTTTGATGATCTCTGTCGGTGTGAATGAGATTTATTTTTATTCAACCGGAAAATCAGAATTCCTGTCTAGTTTAATACTGACATTCTCGGGTACTATGCTGCTGGTTGCTTTTGTCTGGCAATGGTCGACTAAAATAAAAAAATGAAATACCTATTTGAATGTGAGCCGTAAAATGCAAAACGAAAAAGAGTCCGTTGCCAGAAATTCCATGATAGCCAGCGGGCTATTGGCAGCCGGTAAATTTATTGCCGGTATTTTTACCGGCAGTATTGGACTTATTTCCGAAGGGATCCACTCGCTTACCGATTTTGTTGCCACCAGCATTACCTGGCTGGCGGTGCGTATCAGCGACAAACCGGCCGATGATGACCACCATTTTGGCCATGGCAAAGTCGAAAACCTGGCGGCGTTGTTTGAAGTGCTGCTGCTGTTGGGGGCGGCGGGCTGGATTGTTTATGAGGCCGGTAAAAGTCTGTTGGGGGAGGCCCATGAAATTGTCGCCGCTCCGGTGGTGATTGTCGTGCTGTTGATCTCGATTGTGGTCGACTTTTTCCGCGTCAGGGCGCTTAATCGCGTAGCTAAGGCTACCGACAGTGCGGCGCTGGAAGCCGATGCACTGCATTTCTTCTCCGATATGCTTGCCTCTGTCGTGGTGCTGTTAGGCATGGTGTTTGTGATGCTAGGCTTCACCCGCGCAGATGCCATCGCCGCGCTAATCGTCGCGGGTTTTATCGTAGTGGCGGCGGTGAAATTGGGTAAGCGCTCGTTTGATTCGCTAATGGACACGGCACCGGCCGGCACCAAGGAAGAGATCGGTGTCTTGCTAGAGTCCTTCCCGGCGATACTGGCCACGGAAAATATCCGCATTCGTAACGCCGGTGCCATCTTGTTTATTGAGGTTACCGTCGCTGTCTGTCGCACTTTACCGCTGGAGCGCATCAACGCGTTGAAGCAGTCAATTGCCGAACGGCTGGAACAGCAATATGCCAATGCTGAAGCCACGGTAATCGCTAATCCACAAACCCGTAGTGACGAAGACATGGCGACGCGCATCCGGGTGATCGCCGCCAACCACGGCGCGGTTGTGCAAAATCTGGCGTTGCAGCAACTACCAGAACGCATGTCGATAAGCATGGATCTAGCCGTGCCGGCCAGTGCCAACGTGGCGCAGGCGCATGAAATTGCCAGTGAGATTGAAACGCTGTTACGGCAGGCGATTGGTGAGGATACGGAGATCGAAACCCACCTGGAACCCCAGACAAATCACTGGATCGCCAGCGAGGATGTCGCGCCGGAGCAACTGGCGAGCATTCGTCAGATATTGGAAACGGTGGTGGAAAAAGGCGAAATGGTGCAGGACGTTCATAACATCCGCGCACGTAAAACCGCTGGCGGTATTATCGTCAATTTCCATTGTCGGGTTTCCCCGGCGGTTTCCATCGCGTCAGCGCATGCGGCGGTAGACAGCATAGAGCGCCAGTTACGGGCGCTTTACCCGAGCATTTCGCGGGCGGTGGGACATGTAGAACCGATTAAACCCAAATCGGTTGTTTGAATCCGGTACCGCAGCTTCCTGGAAAGGCCGCCCGCAGGCGGCCTGGAAAAGTTAGTCCAGATTCAGTCGTGCAGTAAGGGTGGAAATCTCACGGCGCCATTGCTGCTGCAACTGCGTTTTTTGATGTTTTGGCTTGCGAGCCAAATCCTCCTGTAGTTTGCTTTCCAGTTCAAACAGCGCGGCCAACAGCCGTTCCTCGTCATCGTGCTGCAACGGACGATTGACGGTATCCTGACTTGGGACAGTCATAGTGACAGCGTCACGTTCTTCTGCCAGGCGGGCGTAAACAGGTTCCAGATCCTGCCACTCTTCCAGCCGCTGATGGTCAATCAACCAGAAACGGTTGCAGCTATTTTCGATCAGCATTCGGTCATGAGTGACCAATATGACTGCGCCGTCAAACTGGCGTAAAGTCTCCGCCAACTCCTCCTTGCCTTCCATATCCAGATGGTTGGTGGGTTCGTCGAGTAACAACAGCGAATGGTTAGCCAGCGTCAGGCCGACAAACAGCAGGCGTGAACGCTCTCCGCCGCTCAGGGTGCTGATGCGTTGCTGATGACGCAGATAGGGGAAACCGGCACCAATCAACGCCATCTTCCGCTGCTCTTCGGTCAACGCTGCAAAGTGGGTTAATGCTCCACTCAGCGTGTCGTCATCGTGCAGTTGCTGCAGGCTTTGATCGTAATACCCAATGCGTACCCGCGGGTGGAACACCGTTTCCCGCAGGGTTACGTCCTGATATTCCCGCCACAGATGATGCAGCAGGGAAGATTTTCCACAGCCGTTGCGTCCGACGATGGCGATGCGGTCACCGCTTTTGACCCGCAATGGGTCGAGGCGGAACAGCACCGGTGCGTCAACTGCCGGGCGAACTTCCATGGGTGGCAGGGCCAGCAGGCGATCGGCATCCAGCGCTTCACCTTTTAGCCTGAGCCGCCACTGGCTGCCTGCGCTCAGCGTGGTTTGCTCCTCCTTGAGTCGGTCAACGCGCTTTTCCATTTGCTTGGCCTTGCGGGCCAGATCTTCGTTGTCGTAAACCTTGCCCCAAATGGCCAGCCGATGGGCGCTTTTCGCCACCCGATCGATCTCTTTTTGCTCCGCCTGACGGCGATGGGCATCCGCCGCATCCTGTTCCTCCAGCGCCTTGCGTGCAGCAGTGCAGGGTAAGCGGAAGAATTGCAGGGTCTTGTCGCGTAAAATCCAGGTGCAGTTAGTGACCTGATCCAGTAGATAGCGATCGTGGGACACCAGCACAAAGCTGCCGGGCCAGCTTTGCAGGAACCGCTCCAGCCACAGCAAAGTAGGAAGATCCAGATGGTTGCTGGGCTCATCCAGCAGTAGCAGGTCCGGTTGACAGATTAATGCTCGTGCCAGCAGCAGACGCGTGTGCTGGCCGCCACTCAGGGTACCTGCGGTCAGCGTCCATGACGGTGGCGCAAAACCCAGGCTGGAAAGCAGAACCTCAGCCTGCCAACTTTCACTGATACGCTGATTTTCAGGCAGCCGTGCCAGTACCGCATCCAGCAGGGTACGGTCGTGCAGGGCTTCAGGTAGGTGCTGTTCTACCCGTGCCATCAGACACTGGTGGGAAGGGGTGACGCTGCCGGTACCGGCACGCAGATCGCCGCTGAGGATTTTAAGCAGGGTGCTTTTGCCACAGCCGTTATGGCCGATTAAACCGATGCGGTCACCTTTCTTCAGGCTGAAGGAAACCTCAACCAGCAGAGGGCCGAAATTGTTGTCGTAACCGACAGATTGTGCAGATAGTAATGTGGTCATTGCTTACTCAAGAGTTACAGGCATGCAGATGCCTATCGTCAAACATCGCTGACGACAACCCGGTAAGCCGGAGGGAAGGAACTTCAGATTTTAGTCAGCTTCGCTCAAGCCTGGGTTATCGCAGCACGATACCGGTAATGCTTGAGCAGCAGCGATTACTATAGAAGTGTGAGTAAAAAAACAATTCACACATCGGCATAGTAATCCTCCTTTTATTTCGTTGGTTAATGAGTGAGCTGAGTATAGAGTGCTTTGACCGCTTACGCCACTGTAAATCCTTCAGGTTATCAGTGTAGTAAGCGGAACACTCTGTCGGGAATATGCAGACAGAGGCGACGGTGCGGATAATCATGCTGAATGGGAGTAATACTGATATTTAAGCGCAGATTAAGCAGTTATCATAATCACAGTTTATGATTAGCCAAGCTTGACGGTAAATACCGGCCAGCTTGTTTCGTCTGTCTATCATGCAAACGCTGAGCACCGAATTTATGTTAAAGCCCCGTCAGATTATTCTTTTCCTGTTCCTGCTGTTTGGCTTGCAGTTAGCGCCGTTGGTCAGCGTCGCTGCACAAGATGGTGCCCCAGTGGCAGAGAGCCCGCCGGACCCTGCGACCGCACTGAAGAGTTATCAAAAGCAGTTGGACAGCATCAAGCAGCAGGTCTCCAAAGCCGATAACGATAACCAGCTTAGTAAACTGAAGCTGGCTACCGACGATCTGGCCGCAGGGCTTGATAAACTGGCAACTGCTCTGCAACCGGCACAAGAGAAACTGCAGGGGCAACTTGACGTATTAGGCCCGCAACCGGCCGCCGGTTCGATGGCTGAAACCACCGCCGTGGTGCAGCAGCGTAATACATTGAACAACAGTAAAAAACAGTTGGACGATGCGGTGAAACGCGCAGAGGCCATGCGGGCTGGCGCGATTGACCTGGGCCAACAAATCAGTGATTTGCGTCGCGTGGCTTTCAAAACCCAATTGGCATTGAATACCGGTAGCGTGCTTGGCAGCAAGTTTTGGTCGCCGGTGGTGCAACCTGCTGCCAGTGACGTGCAGCGATTGGACGAGTTTAATACGGCCATGAAACAGGCCTGGGATACCAGTTGGCAGGAAGAGTGGCGCTACGGTACCCTCACTCTGTTGGTATTGGCGGTGGTTATCTGGTCATGGGGCCGTTATTTCTCCGAGCGTTTTCTGGCCTGGGTGAGTATTCGTTTTCTGCCGGACGGGCGTTTACGTCGCAGCTTTATGGCGATGATGACCGTCACTGTTACGGTTATCACCACCAGTATTGCGCTGAATCTGCTGTATTTCACTTTTACCCGCGTGCAGCCTTTGTCGGGAATGTTGGAAGACTTCGCCGAAGGCTTTTATCGGTTGGGGATCTTCTGCGCACTGATTGCCGGTCTGGGCCGAGCGACGCTGTCCCTTAACCGTCCGTCATGGCGTCTGGGCACCATGGATGACGCGGTAGCCACGGGTTTACGTTATTTCTCGCCGCTGCTGGCCGGGTTAGCTTTGGCGTTTGGCTCGATTGAGCTGATCAACAACGTGGTGAGTGCCAGCCTGGGCACGACCATTTTCGGCAACGGTCTGGTTGCCGGATTAATCGGTATGGTGTTGTTGGCGATGCCGTTGCGTTCCCAGCGCATTCGTCGCCAACTGGAACAGCAGGGTGAGCACGTAGAGAAGCGCTCTACCCTCAGTGGCGTGTTGCACATGAGCACCCTGGTGTGCTCGGTGATAATCCTGTTTTCACTGCTGGTGGGGTATATCGCATTCGCCCGCTTCCTGACCTACCAGGTGATCTGGATCGCCCTGGTACTGATGGCGTTTTATTTTCTGCTGATGTTTGCCACCGATCTGTGCGGTGCGATATTTTCTTCGCAGACCGCCAGCGGCAAGATGCTTAAAAAGTCCTTCAACTTCAAAGACCGTCACCTGGAGCAAATGGCGATAATCTTCACCGCCATTGCCAAATGCTCTCTGTTGCTATTAATGATTGTCTCGCTGTTTAACGGCTCGTTCGGCACCACCACGCCCAACTCGTTGCTGGACAAGATCATTGCCATCCTCAGCGGTGAAGGGCTGCAACGACTGAATATTGTGCCGGGCAACCTGATTAACGCGGTTATTTGTCTGGCGATTGGTATCTATATTCTGCGGGTGACCCAGCGCTGGCTCAGCCAGGAACTGCTGCCGAAAACCATTTCAGACATTGGTATTCGTGCATCACTGGTCACGCTGTTCAGCAATGTGGGATACGTGCTGCTGATCCTGATCACCCTGGCGGCGCTGGGTATCCAGTGGAACAATCTGGCGTGGATCGTCAGTGCGTTGTCGGTGGGTATCGGTTTTGGTCTGCAGGAGATTGTGAAGAACTTCATTTCAGGCTTGATCCTGCTGACCGAACGCCCGGTAAAAGTGGGCGATATGATCGGTATTGGCGGTGTGGAAGGGGATGTGCGCCGTATTAACGTGCGCGCCACCGAGATCCAGCTCAGTGACCGTTCGACCATGATCGTACCCAACTCGCAGCTAATTTCTCAAAACGTGCGTAATGCCACCATGGGCAATGCACAGGGTGTGGTGACCATCGCGCTGACCTTCCCGACGGATATCGATCCGGAGCAGGTACGTAATATCTTGCTGAGTGCTTACCAGGAGTATGAAGCCATTCAGGAAACGCCTGCGCCTTATGTTCGTTTTAGCCAGCTCGGCCCGGACGGCATTATTCTTAGCGTGACCGGTTATGTAGCCAGCCCGCGCATGGTGGGTTCTACCAAAAGCGAATTGCTGTTCAATATCCTCAAGCTGCTTCGCGCGCAACGGGTCAATATGTCCAGTCCGCAAGAAGTGGTGTTTATGAAGCAACAGGCGAAAAATCTTACCAACGACGAAGAACAATCTTCGTAATAATACCCTCTCCCACAGGAGAGGGGGCTAACGACACTGAGGTGCAGAGCAAACTCAGTGCATCGGTGGTACCACGGACTGCGAGCAGCCGCTGTTGGCACTGGCGGAAGTGTTATTGCAGGTTTGTGGATCGTTATGTACGGGCGGTGGCGGTACATCCTGTGGGCCGCCTCTACCCATACAGCCGGAAAGCATCAGCATCAACAGCACAGGGAGCATTGTTTTCATCGCAGTTGTCTCCATCCTGAACACTCCCTTAAGTATAGCCATGTATCAGCGGCGATAATCTTGCCAGATGTTCCTCCTCAGGAATTTCCCCGGATTTGTGAATATGTGGGACCACGGAATGCCCGGCGCCATTCGCTTGGACTGACGCTGAAAGTAGAAGAAATATCGCAATAGATTGAGCCAGGCCCTAAATTAATTTCTACGGGAAGTTATTTTAAATTGTCAACTTTCCCAGTTAATGCATTCCCAGAAGAATTGCAAAAATACTGTTTGATCCACTAAGGCGTATGGGATGTCTTAAATGGTCAGAAACCATACAGACTTTTGTTTGATTCCTCACTTTATCGTCGTGGAATTTATTAATTCATTGATACTTAATGTATTTTATCTATTTCATTTCTGAGTTGAGGGCATTTCACGGGCTGTGTCCCAACCCTAACACCATCTAAACCAAGGTGAAATTTTATGATTTCACTTTTAATTTCACATTAACAACCCGTGTCTTGGCCTTAATGTTATTTTTTTTCACATGCCAGCGTGCAACTTTAGCGCTACTCTGACCAGGCCGTGTCTAATTAAGGAAGATGCCATGTGGAATATGCAAACTAACATAGGGATATGTTATAAATTCCTCTGTTGCCCCATTGAGATTCTTTCCCAAAGCACGCCTTTTTCATGATTCTGCGATAATACTACTGGCTTAAGGATTAATGGGTCTTTAATTATCGGGGTAACAATAATAATATCATTTCGTGATTATTATTTAATTATTCTTTTCCCGACCCGATAAATCTCTCTGTCAGCCTATTTATTCAATCAGGAGTACACTAATGAACCCGTGTTTGGACTTTATCGGTATTGGTATCGGTCCGTCCAACCTCAGTATTGCTGCGCTTGGCAGCGAAATCGAAGGTTTTAATTGCAAATTCCTCGAGCGCAAACCGAAGTTTTCCTGGCATCCAGGCATGATCCTGGCGGAATGCAGCATGCAGACCAGCTTTTTGAAGGATTTGGTGACCGCCGTCTCGCCAACTAACCCTTATAGTTTCCTCAACTATCTGGTGAAAAGGAAAAAATTCTACCGTTTCCTGACAACGGAACAACGCACGGTGTCACGTGAAGAGTTTGCCGATTACCTCAACTGGGCTGCTACGGGTCTGGATTCGCTGGTTTTCAACCAGGACGTTCAGCGCGTAGAGTTTGATAGCCAACAGCGGCAGTATGTTGTTACCACCCAGAACAAGGTGTTTTACGCTAAACACGTCTGCGTGGGCATTGGCAAGAAAGTCAAACTGCCGGACTGCGTGACGGAACAAAATGATCGGTGTTTTCACGCCAGCGAAATGATGTTTCGCCAGTCAAACCTTAGCGGAAAACGCGTGGCTATTGTGGGCGGCGGTCAAAGCGGAGCCGACCTGTTCCTTAATATTTTTCAGGGCGAGTGGGGCCAGCCAGAGCAACTGAGTTGGATCTCCCGACGTAACAACTACAACGCTCTTGATGAAGCGGCATTTGCTAACGAGTATTTTACGCCTGATTATGTCGACGACTTCTACACGCTCAGTAACACGGCCAAACAACAGATGTTACGCGAACAAAAAATGACCTCCGATGGCATCACCAGCGAGTCTCTTTTGGCTATTTATCGCGCCATGTATCACCGCTTCGATGTTCTGCAAGAAAAACGCTGGGTACGCTTGTTACCCAGCCGCTCCGTGACTGCCCTTAATAGCCAGGATGATTATTATCGGTTGGAAACACAGCATCATCTTGATCGTGGGCGTGAGACCCTGGATGCTGATGTGGTTATCTTTGCTACCGGTTATGAACAGGCTCAACCGGCTTTTCTTGCCTCCCTGACGGACCGGGTGTTAACCGATGCCGATGGGCAATATCGTCTTGCCGCTGATTTTACTCTTGAGCGCGAGGCGGGGGGTGAGAATGCTCTGTTTGCCGTCAATGCCAGCATGCACCATCACGGGATTGCCGATCCTCAGCTCAGTCTGGTGGCCTGGCGATCGGCCCGCATCCTCAATCGGGTTCTGGGCGAGAATAAATTTGATCTGAGTACCGCCCCGGCGATGATTCAATGGCGCAGTGAGCAATAACAGCCAATAGCCTTAAACCTCCTTTGGTTCCTTTCGGGAGCCGTTTTAATACTTTTTTCAAGTTATGAGACAGGTTGTATGAAAAAGAATATTAATAAATTTATCATGAACCAATTGGCTACATTCACACCGACTTTTAAAACCAGGTTAATATATAAAAAAGCGTTTGGTAAAAGAATAAATCTTAACCCGCCAGTGACCTGGAACGAAAAGATAAACTATCTAAAACTTAACGATTACAGCAACAATACGCTGGTTACGCAATGTGCGGATAAATACGCAGTCAGAGAGTATTTGAAAGCGAAAGGGTGTGAGGAAATTCTCAATGAACTTTACTTCGTATGCGATTCAGTCGCTGAGATCCCTTGGGGTTCCTTGCCAGATAAGTTTGTGATTAAGGGTAACCATGGTTCAGGTTACAACCTGATTTGTCAGGATAAAATGTCTCTGGACGTTACCCACGCCACTAAAACCATTGATAACTGGATGAAAGAGGACTACTGGAAGGTCTATGCAGAGCTGAACTATAAGCAGATAAATAAAAAAATAATAGGTGAAAAATTTATAGAGTCATCCAGTGGGCATGGCCCTGATGATTATAAAATATACTGTTTTCATGGCGTCCCTTACTGCACATTACTTTGTGTTGGCAGAGAGACAGGTATGCCGAAATATTACTTTTTTGATAAAGACTTCAAGTTTCTTTGCTACAGCCAGGATTGTTTAGCACTTAGTCAGCAGGAGATAAATGCTTTTGTGAAACCTGAGGGTTATGATGCTCTCTTCGAGTACGCCAGTAAATTATCTTCACCTTTTGAATTTGTCCGTGTTGATTTCTATATTACCAACGGCAAACCCATTTTCGGCGAATTAACCTTTACGCCCTCCGCAGGTATCGATACGGATATGCTCGAATCAACCGATATTTTGCTCGGGAAGATGCTGAAACTGAAATAGCGGCACGCCGCAGACAACGATTGTAACTGTCTTTCCTGCTGGTTCACTCTGGCATGACAGTTGACCTCTCGACACCCTGTGAACACTCCTGGGTGTCTTTAATTTGCTTACAGATAACCCCATAACGGATGTCAGGCCCACAAAAAGTAGCAATAATATCAGCCTGGCTGCGGCCGTAACCGTGTCGCTACGCCAGAATTCCTGCCGCATCATTCCCCCGAAATCTAAAACCCGGCCGCCCTCGTTAATGGTTGACCCTGCTAATGGGGTCTAAAATGGAAGAGGGCACAGGCAGTTCCGCCAGTGCCAACCCGACTGTCTAATCGACAAGAGGAAACTCCGATGAAATATGTTGATGGTTTTGTCGTGGCGGTTCCGGCCGCCAATAAGGAGGCGTATCAAAAACTGGCCGCCGCAGCTGCACCACTGTTTAAAGAGTTTGGGGCTACGCGGGTCGTCGAATGTTGGGGCAATGATGTTCCCGACGGAAAACTCACCGACTTTCGCGGTGCGGTTAAGGCTGAAGCCGGCGAAGTAGTGGTGTTCAGTTGGATTGAATATCCGTCAAAAGAGGTTCGCGATGACGCCAACCAGAAGATGATGGCCGACCCGCGCATGAAAGCGCTCGGCGATCAAATGCCGTTTGACGGCAAACGTATGATCTTCGGCGGCTTTGAACCTATTCTGGACCAATAGCGGAGGGATATCGTGAACATCACCCAACACCTGTGGTTTGAGAAGGATATGGAAGCGGCGCTGCGTTGCTATATCGCCTTGATTCCCGGCTCTTCTCTGACCTGGCAATCCACCTTGCCGGCCGATACTCCCAGCGGCCCAGCCGGCAGCGTAAAACTGGCATCTTTTACCCTTGGCGACCAGCGCTATGCCGCGATTGAGGCCGGCCCGTTGGATCCCTTCAATCACAGTTTTTCCATTATGGTCGAATGTGCCGATCAGACAGAGGTAGACCGGCTTTGGCAAGCGCTGAGTGACGGTGGCCAAGTTGAGCAATGCGGCTGGCTGCGCGATCGCTGGGGGCTGAGCTGGCAGATAGTTCCCAAGCGGTTGGCCGAGCTGATGAGTGATCCCGACAATGCGAAGGTGCGCAGAGTCACCGAAGCAATGCTGCAGATGGTCAAATTGGATATCGCCGGCCTGGAGGCGGCGGCACGCGGATAAGATTACCCGGGTTGATGCCCCGCAGTTTCTTCCTGGCTGCGGGGCGCTTAGGGTGACGCAGTATCACTCAAGGCGTTAATGTATGTGACAAATTGAAGTAAATCATCTTTTTGCATCAATCCTGCTCATGCAAGGCTCAAATTTTATCATTTGTCAGCCTGGGAAAATCGCTGCACCCTAGGGCATAACCTTATGCAGCGCAGAGAACAACCATGGAAAAGACACAGATTCAGCAGTTGGTTAAGCAATTCCCGCTGGTGCAGGAACTGATCGAACTAAAACCGGTAACCTGGTTCAACCCACGAGCGACCAGTTTACAGGTAGGCCTGCCGTTTGTTGGGCTGGACGCCGCAGACGTGGCCGACGCAGAACAGCGTTTGGCGCGTTTCGCCCCTTATCTGAGTGCCGCCTTCCCGGAAACCCGAGCCGCAAATGGCGTGATTGAATCCGCCGTGGTCGCGATGTCCGCCATGCAAACTGCGCTCGACCAACGTTACGGCTTGCCGCTAGCCGGTCGTTTGTTGTTGAAAAAGGACAGCCATCTGCCAATTTCCGGCTCGATCAAGGCCCGTGGCGGTATCTACGAAGTGCTGGCGCATGCGGAAAAACTGGCGCTGGCAGCCGGGCTGCTGCAGTTGACTGACGATTATGCCAAGCTGTTCTCGGCGGAATTTCGCGAATTCTTTGGCGGATACCGCATTGCCGTCGGTTCGACGGGTAATCTGGGAATGTCGATTGGCATCATCAGCGCCCGGCTGGGGTTTAGCGTCAGCGTGCATATGTCAGCAGATGCCCGTGAATGGAAAAAACAGAAGCTGCGTGACAATGGCGTCAACGTGGTGGAGTACGAACAGGACTATGGCGTTGCCGTTGAACAGGGCCGTTTGCAGGCGGCGAGCGATCCGCGCTGTTTCTTTATCGATGACGAGAACTCCCAGACGCTGTTTCTGGGCTATGCCGTGGCCGGTGGCCGCCTGAAGCGTCAGTTTGCCGAAAGTGGTGTTCAGGTTGATGCTCAGCACCCGTTGTTTGTTTATTTGCCTTGTGGCGTTGGCGGTGGCCCGGGTGGCGTGGCCTTTGGGCTGAAACTGGCCTTTGGCGACCACGTACACTGTATCTTTGCTGAACCGACGCATTCGCCTTGCATGCTGCTTGGCGTGCATACCGGCCTGCACGATGGTATCTCGGTACAGGATCTGGGCATTGATAACCAAACCGCGGCGGACGGGCTAGCGGTTGGGCGCGCATCCGGTTTTGTCGGCCGTGCTATGGAGCGTCTGCTCTCCGGTTTTTATACCCTTAGCGACCGCGAGATGTTTGCACTGTTGGGGCTGTTGGACAGCCATGAGCATATTCAGCTTGAACCATCCGCCTTGGCGGGTATGCCGGGGCCGTGGCGCGTAACGGCTGACACTGAGTGGCTGGCGAGCCAGGGGCTGAATGCACAACAGATGAACAATGCCACCCACCTGGTGTGGGCGACCGGTGGCGGCATGGTGCCGGAGGCGGAAATGGCCAAGTACCTGGCCAGCGCGCGTCAGTCGGTCTAATGGGTTAACAGCGAAAGCTCCTGCGCGCCTTCGAGCAGGATCGGCAGGGTGCGTTCGGCAGAGGCATGGGCAATATACAAAATATTGTCGCCGTCCAGCGTGGCGATAGAGCAGGACTCATTCAACAGCTGGCTGATGTGCTTCAGCACCGGCTGGGTGGCTTTAGCCAGCGGCGTGGCACCGAGATAGGTATGCGCCAGCGTCAGGATCCGCGGGCGCAGTTCAAAGTTTTGCCGCCCTGTGCGTAAACAAACCCCAGTTTTTTCAGGGTATACAGGCAACGACGCACCGCAGCGCGTGGAATGCCGGTTTTCTGGCTGATTTGTGAAATCGACATCAGACGACGCTGCGGAGTAAAAGCCTGGATCACCTCAAGGCCCTGGGCCAGCGAGGCCATAAAATTGGGGACGCCCTTAAAGGGATCGCCGCTGGCGGCGGACACGAAACTATCAGGTGCAGTCTTCTCTTCACCAACTGAGGTCTTGGTCATCTCAATCTCCCGAAAAGCCGTGTTTACAGTGCCAGATAGCGCAGAGTCGCCGCGACGGCCAACTGACGAATATGGCGAACCTGTTCTTGCGGTGTTTCATGACTTTCAAACAGGGTATTAAAGGTGTACTGGTTGGCAACGTAGTGGAAACACAGGCTGCTGATCAAGCGATGCACGTCGGCGGCGCTGGCATCCGGGGTGAACAGTTTTTCTTGCTTGCCGCGCAGCAATATATCTTCCAGCAGGGTTAAGGCAATTTGATTCAGCGCCTTAATGCGTGATGACTGGCGGATATACTGGCCACGCATCATGTTTTCCATGCAGATCACCCGGATAAAATCGGGGTGCTCCGCATGGTAGTTGAAGCTTTCTTCTACTAAACGAGTCATGGCGGCTATGGGGGGTAATGCTTGTAGATCCAACCCGGTTTCGTGTGCACGGATATGCTGATACACGTGTTCCAGCACCTCCAGATACAGTGATTCCTTGGTCTTGAAATGATAAACCACCATGCGTTTGGTGGTAGCCGCGTGCTCGGCAATGTTTTCCATGCGGGCACCTTTCAAACCGGCCTCGGCGAACTCGGCCAGAGCCGCAGCGAAAATGCGCTGTTTCAGACCAACGGGGTCATTTTTGCGTTTTGTCACGGGGATATCATCATTGTTCAAAACATCAGTCACTTATCTTGGAGGAACACCAGTTAAGAGTAACTGGGGTGACCCGGTAATACAATCCGCGTCAGGTTATCAATAATCTCCTTTGCCGAGCCGCACGGGAGTTCTGACAGTAGACGCCAGAATATTTAATATCGGTTCGATTATCGAACATTTGCATTTATTGGCGTCTGTACCAAGGAAAAATTGTGGCTTCAAACGAAATTGATGTTCGAACGCTGATCAACGATCGCCCGATATGCGGTTACCAAAAACTGATTATTCTGCTCTACGCCCGCCACCCGCGAGGATTGGCGCTGATCAGCATCTGTTCACCTGGCGTTCAGCGGATGTATTTCCAGTGCGATCCGGCGGAAGATGTCGATCAATGGTCTGACGCTCGCATCTGGAACGAACTGGAGAGCCGGCAAGAGAAAAGGGCCGCATATTCCAGAAAAACGTGGTCGGCACGCGCAGCTTTGTTACCGAACTTTACATAACCTTAGGTTATGTAATGGGAGGCTATCTGGATAAAAATGAGCCACAAGGATGTGGCTCATAATGGATTATTGGGCAGATGATTAAAGCTGTTCGCCGTTGCTGGCGATCACGACGCGGTACCAGTCGAAGCTCTTCTTGCGTGAACGCTCCAGCGTGCCGGTGCCGTCGTCGTGTTTGTCGACGTAGATAAAGCCATAGCGCTTGCCGTATTCACCGGTGGTGAAGGAAACACAGTCGATACAGCCCCATGGGGTGTAGCCGATCAGATCCACGCCGTCTTCGATCACCGCTTTTTTCATCTGTTCGATATGCGCACTCAGGTAATCGATGCGGTAGTCATCGTTAATTTGACCGTCGGCCTCTACCTGGTCGAAGGCACCAAAGCCATTTTCAACGATAAACAGCGGTTTCTGATAGCGCTCGTACAGCACGTTTAACGAATAACGCAGGCCAACCGGGTCAATCTGCCAACCCCAGTCGGAGGCTTTAACATGCGGGTTAGGCACATTGCCGGGGAAACCGAACATCGGGTCGCTGCTGCTCACCGCATCGGCCTGCAGGGCATTACTCATGTAGTAGCTGAAACCGATGTAATCCGCGCAGCCTTCACGCAGGGTTTGCTCGTCCTGTGGCTGCATTTCAATCTGGAAGCCTTTGCGCTGCCAGTCACGCAGCAGGTACGACGGATAGTAACCGCGCACCTGAACGTCGGTGTAGAGATAACGCTGGTGCATGGCTTCGACGCTGTACATCACGTCGTCCGGCTTGCAGGAGAACGGGTAGAAGGGCACGCAGGCCAGCATGCAGCCGATTTTGAACTCCGCGTTAATCTGGTGGCCCAGTTTCACCACCTGGGCGCTGGCGACAAACTGATGGTGCAATACCTGATACAGCGTTTGTTCCGGGTTTTGTTCTTCGCTATAGACCACGCCGGAGCAGCAGTAGCCGAACAGCGGATATTGATAGTTGCTCTGGTTGTTGATCTCGTTAAAGGTCATCCAGTATTTAACTTTGTGCTGATAACGGCGCATTACCACTTCACTGAAACGCACAAAGAAATCGACCACCTGACGGTTTTTCCAGCCGCCATACTCTTTCACCAGGTGATAAGGCATTTCAAAGTGGGAAAGGGTGATCACCGGCTGGATATTGTATTTCAGCAGTTCATCGAACAGATCGTCATAGAATTGCAGACCGGCTTCGTTTGGCTCAAGTTCATCACCATTAGGGAAGATGCGCGTCCAGGCAATAGAGGTACGGAAGCATTTGAAGCCCATCTCGGCGAACAACGCGATATCCTGCTTGTAGCGACCATAGAAATCCACGGCCTCATGGTTAGGATAGCGATAACCCTCCAGTACGCCATCGGTCATTACGCGATCCACGCCGTGCGCGCCACCAGACAGCACGTCAGCAATGCTTGGACCTTTGCCGCCCTGATCCCAGCCGCCTTCAACCTGGTGTGCGGCAACCGCGCCACCCCACAGAAAATCTTTCGGTAACTGTTGCTGTTTCATCGTTGGTTTCTCATTCGCTTATTAATGAAAGGTAATGAGAAGATATTAGCAAGCCGGAAGTGAATGTCACGATATAACAAAATAGGGCTCAGGTAACTTGTCACATTGAAAAAACAGCCTGTTTTATTTGGCGGCGTTAATATGGCCCAACCGCTTGCCGATGGTTTCGATAATGTAAATAACCGGGATCTGGGTGGTGATATTATGTTGCCCGGCGATCAGTTGTGGAGGAACGTGATAGGAGAGGTTAAAGTCTGCCATACGCGCCAGCGACGAGGTTTCGTTGTTGGTGATGCTGACGATTTTGCAGTGGTGCAGGCTGAACTGGCTGGCGAGGCGCAAGATCTCTTCGGTCTCACCGGAAACCGAAAGTATAATCGCCACCGCGCTTTTATACATGTCGCTATTGATTGGATAATAAGGATCATCAATATGGGTGCTGAATTTCCCCACGTTGGAAAAGAAACGTGCGCCATATTTACCTAAGGTTCCTGAAGTGCTGACACCGACGAAAATAATGCGTTCGGCGGCGGCAATATGCTGCACCGCCTGGTCAATCAGCAGATTAAATTCGTCGTTGTTAATGCTCTTAAAGAAACTGATTATTTCGTTGGTGCCAAAATCTACCGGCGGCGCTTCATTTTGCTCTAGATATAACTTAAAGCGAATACGGAATTCGGAATAACCCGCGCAGCCCATTTTCTTGCAAAAACGCAGCACGGTAGTAGTGGACACCCCGGCGGCCTCGGCCAGCTCGCGGATGGTCATATACATCACCGCGTTTTTGTTTTTGATGACGTAGTTATAAATCATCAACTCCAGCGAATTGAGTTCGGCAATGGCTTTATGGGTAAACATAGACCTATCCGGCGAGTAACAACAGACCTTAAGCAGAGCAGGTAAACATAGCAAATTTTACCGTTGCCCGCTTGTGGTTTTCGTTGTTATTGGGGTTTTGTGCACATTTGCCCGGGAAGTGCCATTTGAAAAGCTCCTTGCTTATGTTTAGTCATATAACCAGCGCCGGACTTTTGCTGATTCGATCAGCATACTGATAGTGAAATCAGGTACAGGTATAGGCGGGGATTTTTTGAATGGATTCCATGAGAAAGGTTCGGCAGGATAGTAAGTTTCAATCTTGAAATTACCCCGTCCAACATTGAATTTTTCGAAAAAGTCATTCATCAGATCTTCAACTTCAAGCTCATCAATGCTCAGATCAGTATCCAGGTCAGTTTCAGGCGTTAACTCCACCTTCTTTAAGTTAAACAGATATGTGCCAGCATAAGGCCGCACAAGCTCATAAACTCTCTGCTCGATACTGTCTACCATAACTTATCGTTGCCTCGTGCTTATCCGTAGTGTGCTAGACGGGGAAAATGCGGTAACAGCAAGCCGTAACATGCCGGAACGAAAGGTAAAACTTTCGTATTCGGATTGGTGAATACGATTACGGACATCTATCAGAATTTAATAATAAATACACACTTTTCGGTAAAGCAATTTGTGCTACATCACCTTAACATTGCTAAGTCTTTCAATGATTATAATTAGTATGCTTTGAATTATTCATCGCAGTGATATTACGGAGAAATCCGTTTGGCTAAGGATATATTTCACCATGGAAATCAAAATAAACGGCCGGATGGTCGCCCTTGACGACGTCTCGCCCGAGACGCCTTTACTCTACGTGTTACGCAACGATCTTGGCCTAAACGGTCCCAAATACGGCTGTGGTCTGGGGGAGTGCGGTGCCTGTACGGTGCTGATCGATGGCGTTGCTGCCCGTTCTTGTTCCATCCCTCTGAGTGGTACGCTCAATAAATCCATTACCACGCTGGAAGGCCTCAGCGAAGCAGGACAACTGCATCCGGTTCAACAGGGGTTTATCGATGAACAGGCCGCGCAGTGCGGTTATTGCACCAACGGCATGATCATGACCCTGGTGGCGCTGTTTGAGCGCAACCCGCAGGCTGATGAGCAACAAATCAAAAGCGAACTGGCCTATAACCTGTGTCGCTGCGGCACCCATATTGAGATTTTGCGTGCCGCCGCCAAAGCCCGACAGCTGTTGGCTGAAAGGGGGCAGGCATGAGTCACCTGGAAATAACCCGCCGCCGTTTGTTACAGGCCGGCGGCGTGGTGATGGTCAGCAGCCTGTTGCCCGTTTCGCTTAATACCTTTGCCGCAGAGCCTGCCACCCCGGGCAGCCTGCCGCTTGATCGCGTGGACAGCTTTATCGGCCTGACCGCCGACGGCCGGGTTACTGCCTTTAACGGCCATGTGGATCTCGGTACCGGCATTCGCACGGCGTTGGCGCAAATCGTTGCCGATGAAATCAGTGTCCCTTTTGACTATGTTACGGTCATTCTGGGCGATACCCAGCGCACGCCGGATCAGGGCCCCACCATCGCCAGCGCCACCATTCAGGTGACCTCGATACCGCTGCGTCAGGCGGCGGCGCAGGTGCGGCAATTGCTGTTGGGGTTGGCCGCTCGCGCATTCGCGTTGCCGCTGGACAGGCTGCGTGCAGAAAATGGTCGGGTGTTCGCGGTGGATGAACCTCACGTCAGCCTGAGTTATGGCGATCTGGCCAGCGGACAAAACTTACAGGTGGCCCTGGATAAAACGATCAGGCTGAAAAGCGTGGCGGAGAGTCACTACGTCGGCAAAGCGGTACCACGGGTGGATATCCCGGCCAAGGTTACCGGCCAACTGACCTATGTGCACGATCTTCGCCTGCCGGGCATGCTGCACGGCAGAGTTGTGCGGCCGCCTTATATCGGGGCCGACAGCAGTGCGCCTCTGGGCAATGGGCTGCTGTCGGTGGACAAAGCTTCCATTGCGCATTTGCCAGGCATCGTAAAACTGGTAGTGATTAACGATTTTATCGGCATCGTGGCCGAGCGTGAAGAGCAGGCGATCGACGCCATGCGCCAATTGAAGACCGTGTGGCGCCCATGGTCCGGGCTGCCGGATCTCTCGGGGGATGGCCTGCATGCGGCGTTGGTGGCTAACCCGAAAACCGATCGTGTACTGCGTGACGATGCCGGGTTCGATGCCGCGTTGGGGTCGTTGCACACCGAGGTTAATGCCGATTACGTCTGGCCCTATCATCAGCATGCTTCCATCGGGCCTTCCTGCGCGGTGGCCGATGTCACCAGTGAACACGCAGAAATCTGGTCGGGCACGCAAAACCCTCATGACCTGCGTAAAGACATTGCCCATTTGCTCAACTGGCAGCCGGAGCAGGTGCACATCAACCGTATGGAGGCCTCCGGCTGTTATGGCCGCAACTGCGCCGATGACGTCTCTGCAGATGCCGCGCTGTTATCGCAGGCCACCGGAAAACCGGTCAGGGTGCAGTTGATGCGCGAGCAGGAGTCGGGCTGGGAGCCCAAGGGCACCGGGCAGTTGATACGGGTGCGCGGTGGGCTGGATCAGCACCGGCAGGTGGCGGCCTATGAGTTGAAAACCAGTTATCCCTCCAATAATGCCGTGACATTGTCACTGGTATTGACCGGCAAGGTGGCCAATCGGGCCGACGTACAGCAGATGGGCGACAGAACCGCCATTCCGCAGTATGAATATCCGAATATGCGGGTGATTTGTCAGGATGCTGCGCCGATCGTTCGGGCTTCTTGGATGCGCGGGGTTTCGGCGCTGCCCAACGTGTTCGCTCACGAGTCGTGGATTGATGAACTGGCATGGCATGCAGGGCAGGATCCGATCGCTTTCCGCCTGCAATACCTGAAAGACCCGCGCGCGGTCGCGTTAATCAATGCACTGAAGAAACAGGCTAACTGGCTGGAGGGTCCTTCGCATCGCAACCCGGCACCGGATACGCAGGCGTGGGTCAGTGGACGTGGCTTTGCCTATGCACGTTACATCCACAGCAAATTCCCCGGTTTCGGCGCTGCCTGGGCGGCTTGGGTGTGTGACCTTAGCGTCAATCGCCTCAGCGGCCAGATCAAGCTTGATAAAATCTTCGTTGCCCATGACTGCGGACGCATCATCAACCCGGCCGGAGTGCGCCATCAGGTGCATGGCAATATTCTGCAGTCCGCCAGCCGGGTGCTGAAAGAGTTCGTCACCTTTGACGCTTCGGCGGTGACGTCGCTGGACTGGGGCGGCTACCCGATCCTGCGTTTTGACGAGTTGCCGCAGGTGGATGTTCAACTGCTGGACTATCCGGATGAGCCGCCGATGGGGGCGGGAGAATCGGCTTCGGTGCCGAGTGCGGCTGCCATCGCCAATGCGTTATTTGATGCGCTGGGGGTGCGCCTTCGGGAAGTGCCATTTACTCCCGAGCAGGTGCTGAAAGCGTTAAAACAGCAGGCTCCCGGCAACGCAGCAACCAGGGGTAAGGCATTATGAGCAAATTAAAGAAAGCCGCCGGATGGGGCAGCCTGGCCGTCATCGCCGTAGTGGTCGCTGGTGCCATAGTCAGCTGGCAGCCGGAAATTGCGCCACGTGACGCCAATGAGAGCCACGTTTTTAGTCAGCAACAGATTGCGCGTGGCAAAATGCTGGCCGATCTCGGCGACTGTTCGGTTTGCCATACCCGGCCGGGCGGTAAACGCAACACCGGCGGACTGGCGATGGAGATCCCCTTTGGAACTATCTACACCACCAACATTACGCCGGATAACGAAACCGGCATTGGCAAATGGTCGTATGCTGCTTTTGAACGGGCAATGCGTCATGGGGTCGATCGCCAGGGGCGCTATCTCTATCCTGCCTTCCCCTATACCGCCTTTACCCGTACCAGTGACGAAGATCTGCAGGCGTTATACGCCTATCTGATGTCACAACCGGCGGTGAACTACCAGCCACCCGTTACCGCATTGAGTTTTCCGTTTAACATTCGCCAGGGCATAGTGACCTGGAACTGGCTGTTCCTGAAGCCGGGCGCGATGAAAACCAACCCTGAGCAAAGCGCCGAATGGAACCGGGGAGCTTATCTTACCGAAGGCCTCGGTCATTGCAGCGCCTGTCACTCACCGCGCAATTTGATGTTTGGCGAAAAAGGCGGCAGTGCGCACTTGACCGGCGGCGTGGCGGAGGCCTGGACGGCACCGTCGCTGACAGGCAGTTCTGCGGCACCGCTGGATTGGACCCGGCAGGATTTGCTCAACTTTATGCGCAGCGGATATTCGGCGAATCACGGCGTAGCGGCAGGGCCGATGGCTCCGGTAATTGAAGAGGGGCTGTCACGCCTGCCGGAGCAAGACTTGCAGGCCATCGCTACTTATCTTCGCAGCTATCACCCGCAGCAACCCAGGGCCGCAGAGGCTAAACGGCTGAACGACTGGGCCGAATTAAAAACGGAGCCGTTAACCACCGAAGGGGCACGTATTTTCTCCGGTGCCTGCATGGCTTGCCATGCTCAGGAAAAGGGGGCACAAATGGCTGGTGTCAGGCCTTCACTGGCGCTGAACACCAATCTGTTTGCCGATACGCCAGACAATGCGATTCGGGTGGTGCTGGACGGGATCCAGCGGCCGGCCAATATCAATCTGGGATATATGCCGGCATTCCGCCATAACCTGAGCGATGGGCAGATTGCGGCGTTGCTTGATTTCCTGCGGCAACGTTACGCCGGAAAAGCGCCGTGGCCTGACCTGCGGGCGCAAGTCAGCCGCATACGCAGCGAAACTGAAGATAGATAGGATTGTTAAGTAGACAGGATTACTAAATTAGTGGGGGTCATTGCAGGCCCCCGATTTAGTGAGTCACGCACAGCTCATTAAAGCGTTTAGATCTCGTCTGCCAGACAGGACTTTTTCTTTGCCCGCATCAGCCGCCAACCAAAGTTCATACCCGCCGCCGCCAGCAAGATGGCCGCAGCGCCCAACAGCTGCATCAGGCTCAGGCGGTGGCTGAACACCGCCCAGTCGACGATAATTGCCACCAAGGGATAGATAAACGACAAGGCACCCACCAGGCTGGTCGGGATTTTCTGGATCGCGCTGTACAACAGCGAGGACATCAACCCGGTATGCACCAGGCCAAGGGTCGCCAGCAGCAGCCAGGCATTGGCCGTTGAAGGCAGGGCACCCAGCCCGGCGAAGGGGGCCAACAGCACCACGCCAACGGTGAGCTGAATCAACACAATCAGATGCGGCGGCACCCCTTTCAACTGTTTGACGATTGCTGCCGCCACCGCATACATAAAAGCAGCGCCCAGCGCCAGCATCACACCGGTAAAGTAATGGGAACCGGGAGCGCCGCCGTTAGGTTTGCCGGTAATGATCAGCAGCATGCCACCAAAGGCCAGCAACAGCCATCCGATTTTATTCGCCGTCAATTTTTCACCAAAGAACAACATGCCCAGTCCGACTAACATAAAGGGCTGCACGTGGTAAGTGACCGTTGCCACGGCGATAGAGGCGTAAGAATAGGCAGCGAATAGCAGCGTCCAGTTCAACACCAGCGCGACCCCACCCAGTACCGCTATTGCGGCCTGTCGCCGGGTTAACCGGCCCTTTTTCAGCAGGCCGAGCAGAGCGCAGGCAACCAGCATCGCCAGCGCGCCAAAGGCACAACGCCAAAAGACCACCGTGGTTGCCGGTTGCCCCAGCATCACCACCGGCCAGCCTACGGTGCCGGAAATTATCATGGCGAGCGTCATCTGCCATACGCCGCTGGTTTTCACTTTCATTCACCTTCTCCCCGTTTGTGCTCAATGCTTGCCGGTGTCGGCAGTTACCATTAAAATGAACAACTGAGCATTATGATGAACATGCCGCAATCGTTCGTCAAGTCGAACAATCGGATGATATGGTGAACAATGAGCGATAATACCAGCAGTAACGTCACCCCCATTGGCCTGCTTTCCAGCGCTATTCGTCGCGAACGCGAACGACTTGGGCTGTCGGTTACCGAGTTGGCGCGGCGGGCGGGTATAGCAAAATCGACGCTTTCACAGCTGGAAACCGGCAACGGCAACCCCAGTCTGGAAACGCTGTGGGCGTTGGCAATGGCGCTGGATGTGCCGGTCAGCCGGTTAATTTCTCAGCCGCGTCAGCATGTTCAGGTGATCCGCGCCAATGAAGGGGTGACCACCGTTTCCGAGCAGGCCAACTACGCCGCAACCTTGTTGGCAACCTGTCCGCCGGGAGCGCAGCGCGATATTTATCGCCTGAGCGTGCAACCCGGCGAAGTCCGCATTTCGCGTCCGCATATGCCGGGCACCATTGAGCATGTGATTATCAGTAGTGGCAAGGCGCTAGTCGGGCCGAAAGACCAGACGGTGGAGTTGAGTCCGGGGGATTACATCAGCTACTCCGCCGATCGGGAGCACATTTTCGAAGCCCTGGCCGCGGATACCACGGCGGTGATGCTGATAGAGCAAGGCTAGGGCGCAAGAGCCATTGGGTCACTCAAGCGGAGGTTCGGTGTAAAAGGTCATCTTTTGATAATGGTCGTTAAGCAGATTAACTTCCGCCGTCACGTTGAACCCCAGCGTTTGATACATTCTGCCCAGATAGGGTTTACTCTTGTCGGCCAGCAAGCCAACCTTTTTGAAACCCTGTTTTCTGGCCTCAAGCGTCACCTGATTTACCAAACGTTTCGCAATTCCCTTACCCCGACATTCCGGTAACACCGACAAAGAATCAATATAGATTTCATCCGGATCAGACTCATTTTCCATCTCGGGCAGAGATTCGGTTATGGCCTGAAAACCAGACTCATCTTCACCGCGAAAGTAGAGGATACAACCCAGAATCCCGCTGTTGCTTCTGGCGACAAAGATGTTTCTGTAACTGAAGTAGATGTCATCACGACTGAAATTTATTTCATACTGATGGAGGGCATCGTTAATATCATCCTTACCGGAAAGCGCCAGTACGGCATCTTTATCTGCCAGGGAGATGAGCCTTACAATTTCTGCGGCATCGGTTTTTTTCGCTTTTTCGATAATGATATTTTCCATAAATAACCTTCCTTTTAAAACGTGGCCTTTGTATTTTGAAACTTGCTGCCCTGAATGATACCTCGGATCCCGTCAGGCGAATCGGTATTTTATTGAAAGCGCTTCTCATTTACACTACTGTGCCCGCCCGTTGTGACGGTGAACCTCGCCTGATTAAGGCCATCGTCTGGTTTAAAAACCTTCAAGGAATGAAGATGAAAATTGTTATTCCCTCAATACTGTTGCTTGCCGGCCTGACTGCTGCGCAACCGGCAACGCTGCTGGCCGCAGAGGCCACGACGGCTACCGCGCAAGAAAACGCTGCCCGTAATGACTTTAGCTTTGTGCGTTATCGCGCCGATTATCAAGTGCGGGCCAATGCCAGCAATGTGAAAACCGAGAGCTACGAAGTCCTGCTCAAAACCAAAGCCGCAGTCGAAAAATTCAGCCAAATTCGCCTGAGTTACAGCGAGAAAATGGAAACGCTGGAGGTAGTCTCCGCCTATACGCTGACTGCCGATGGCCAGCGCCATGATGTGGCCCCCGATCGTATCTATACCCAGGAAAGTTATTCCAGTGCCTCGGCTCCCTTGTATGCCGATCGCAAGGTGCGGGTCATCGTCTTCTCTAACCTGGCACCGGGTTCGCGCGTGGTGTATGAACTGCGTCGCACGCAAAACACGCCGTATTTCCCGGACTACTTCGGCCTGTGGGAAACCTTCAGCGTATTCGATCAATTTGATGATGCGGAAGTTAACCTGCAGGCGCCGGCAGATTTGCCAATGCATGTGTTTACCCGTGGCGTGGAAGGTGGCAATGCACCGCAGGTGCGTGATGGTCAGGCACACTGGCGTTGGCATTATCAGCGCAGCGAACCGCTGAAGGCCCAGAACTGGTCGGCGAACAGCTGGACGTTCAGTCCAACCATCATGGCCAGCACCTACCGCGAATGGCCACAGTTGGCCAAAGCCTACCAACTAAAGGCCAGCCAGGCGGCGAAAGTCACCCCGGCAGTGCAAACCCTGGCGGACAAAATCACCAGCGGTATCAGCGATCGTCGTGAGCAGACGGCGGCGATCTACCGCTGGGTGGCACAAAATATTCGCTACGTTGCCGTGTATTTGGGCAACGGCGGGCTGGAGCCCAATACGGCACAGAGCATCCTTGATAACCATTACGGGGACTGCAAGGATCACGTAGTGCTGCTGGAGGCATTGTTGGCGGCCAAGGGCATCGTCAGTTCGCCGGTGCTGATCGGCATGGATGAAGGGCCAACTCTGCCAACGGTGCCGCTGTTGGGGCGCTTCAACCACGCGATCACCTACGTGCCGGAATTCAAGCTGTATCTGGATTCCACCAATCCCTGGGCCCGTTTTGGTCAACTACCGGGGGCTGACCTCGGGGCGCCGGTGCTGATCACGCGCGAAGCGAAATTAGCGCGTACTCCGGATAATGACGAACTGCGCAATAACACGTCACTCAACGTGGACTTTGTTTTCGACAAAGCGGGCAATATGCGTGGGCAGACGGAGCGCAAACTGGGTGAGGTGGATGAGATTGACCTGAGGGGCTATTTTTCCCAACTCAACCAACAAAACCAGGCGCGGGTAGAAGAAACCATTATGGCTTCCTCCGGTATTGATGGCCGTGGGGAAATTGCGTTACACGGCGATCCTTTCGATCTCAAAAAGCAGTTTGGTTACAGCTATCGTTTCAAGGCCGAGGATTATGTCGATTTTGGCGTGGTAGGCGGGATGACGGTGCCAACGCCGCCAGGGGGTAAATCTTTCCGTACCCTTTACTCCACGACGTCGGCAACGACCAACGAAACGCCGTTCTATTGCACCGCACAGCGCTATGACGAAACCTATCGACTGAATTTACCCGCTGGCGTGCCGATCATTGCGGTTCCAAAGAACCAGCAGTTCAATAATGCCGCCGGTGAATACCGGGTGACATGGCAATTGGACGAGCGCCAGGTGGTGGTTAACCATCGGCTGCAGATGAATGCCATTCGCGGCAAGGATGCACTCTGTCAGCCGCAGGACTATCCGGCATTCCGCGAGCTGTTCCAGCAGGTACGTCGCGGTTTTCGTGGCCAGGTGGTTTATGGTGAGTTGACTCCAGGGGCCGTTAACGCCGTTACTGCAGAGAAGTAATAAAGCCAACCGGGCGAGCTTATTGCGAAGCCGCCCGGTTTTATCGTTATTTTTTCACTACCAAACCCATCCCGCGGCCACGAGGATCAGACGCCGTCTCTGGCGTATCGCCATTGACGCGGATCACCTGAATATCCCCCATAGACCAGCCCTGATCTTCCAGCTTATAGCCCATGGCTTTCAGTTGTTCCGCCACTTTACCGGTCAGTGGGGCAACGCTGTCAAAGAAGATGGTGTCTTTAGGCAGCAATTGGTGATGGACGCGCTGGGCGGCTACGGCCTTGTCCAATGGCAGTTGATAATCATAGATGTTGTTTATCACCTGAAAAATCGAGGTGAAAATACGCGAGCCGCCGGGGGTACCAATCACCAGGCTGACGTTACCGTCACGGGTGATAATGGTCGGGCTCATGGATGAAAGCATGCGTTTGCCCGGTTCAATGGCATTAGCATCGCTGCCGACCACGCCAAAAGCGTTGGCCACGCCCGGTTTGGCGCTGAAGTCATCCATTTCGTCGTTCAGCAGGAAGCCGGCACCTTTCACCACCACGCCGCTGCCAAAGTCCCAGTTCAGCGTATAAGTGTTGCTGACCGCATTGCCCTGGGCGTCAACAATCGAGAAATGGGTCGTCTGGTGCGGTTCCAAACCAGGCCGCACTTTTTCGGTTGGCGAAATGGCGGTGGGGTTGATCTCCGCAGCACGTTTTTGCAGATAGTCCGGTGCGACCAGTTGAGCTACCGGAACCTTGGCAAAGTCCGGATCGCCGAGGTAATCGGCGCGATCGGCAAACACGCGTTTCTCAATTTCCGACAGCAGGTGAATATAACGTGCAGAATTGAGTTCTACGCCTTTGAAGTCGGCGGCGCGGTTTTCTTTTATGCCAAGCAACTGCGCCAACGCGATGCCGCCAGAGCTGGGCAGCGGGGCGGTGTAAAGGGTGTTGCCGCGCCAGGAGATTTGCATTGGGTCACGCCATTTCACCCGATAGTCAGTGAGATCGGCCTGGGTAATCAGGCCACTATCGCGCTGCATCTGGGCCACCAGCAATTTGGCCGTTTCCCCCTGATAGAAGTCTTCGGCACCTTTATTGGCGATGCGCTCCAGCGTTTTGGCCAGCTCCGGTTGCTTAAACACCGCACCGGGTTTCATGCTGCCAAAATAATCGCCAAAGTTGGTTTTTCCGGCGAACAGCTTGTTGGCGTCTTCACGGTACTGATATTGCTGATCGGCCACCTTAAAACCCTGCTGTGCGTAACCGATGGCCGGGGTCAACAATTCCGACCAGGGTAATTTACCAAAGCGTTTATGGGCCTCCCACAGCCCCAGTACCGTGCCTGGCACACCGGCGGCTTTGGTTCCCACCAGGCTGAGGTTTTCAATCACTTCGCCTTTTTCGTTCAGGTACATGGTTTTGGTGGCGGCTTTGGGGGCGATTTCACGGTAGTCGAGGAAATAGGGTTTACCGTCGACGTACAGCGTCATAAAGCCGCCGCCGCCAATGTTACCGGCTTCTGGGTAGGTTACAGCCAGGGTAAAAGCGGTGGCGACTGCCGCATCGACGGCGTTACCTCCGGCCTGCAAAATTTGTGCGGCCACTTTGGCACCGTATTGATCCGGTGCCGCTACGGCGCCGGCATTCAGATTTGCGGCCAACACCGAGGGGCTAAGGGTAGCAAGTGCCACGCTGAGTGCTAAGGTTTTTAATAAGCCAGAATGCATAGCGGTTCCTTTTCGAATTGAACGATGGCAGGTGACTTCAATCTCAACAATTACTTAGCGCCATTGTGTACAGGTTTTCGGGCGCCTGATTGAAGGTAGCATTGCTCAATCCTCACTGCTTTATCCGCGGTACGGATCCGTGAGCTGGAACATTAAACGGTGGACGGTAACTGGGTTAGCAACCACTCACAAAACTGCCGAGTATGCGGGCTATGTTCGCTGTCGCGGTGGACAAGCCAGGCCCAGTTGGGCCCGCGGACGCTTTGTTCCGTCAGCGGTTGCAACACGCCTTTTGCCTGTGCCTGCCGTGCCAGCAATTGGCTGACCAGCGCGATACCCAGACCATCGCAGGCGGCGTCCAGTAACAGGCCAGGATCTGAGAAATTCAGCCCTTGGCTGTTTTGGCCGACATTGACGCCGCCCTGAACGGCCCAATGGCTCCAATCCATCTCACGTTCACCGTGCAGAGTGGTTCGTTGCTCTGCGTCCAGTTTCAGGACATCAGGATGGCAAGCCGGATAGAGTCGGTCCTGATGTAATACCCGGAGGCTGCATTCGGCTTGTGCACCGAGATCGTCACGGATCGCCAGATCGACGGTTTCCGTCGCCATCTCCGGCGGTTCGAAGGTGGTGAACAGCCAAAGGTCGATATCCGGATGCTGCCGATTAAAGCTCTTCAGGTTCGGCACCAGCCAGTGGCGGGCAAACGCCGGGGTGGTATTGACGATCAGTTGGTTGGGTTTGCGGTACTGATCCAGACGGCGGATGCCGACCGCCAGTTGTTGCAGCATCACCTGGGCGGTGCTGTAGAGATCGTGCCCGGCATCGGTCAGGCTGACGCTACGACCACTGCGGAAAAACAACGGTTGTTCCAGATAGGCTTCCAGGCTGCGTATTTGTTGACTGATTGCCGACTGGGTGAGGTGCAGCTCATCGGCGGCCTGGTGGAAACTGCCCAAGCGGGCAGCGGCTTCAAAACCACGTAATGCGTTCATCGGAGGCCAGTGTTTTAGCATTATTGATAAGCCTATCTAATCAGGTGTCTGCTAAATCTATCCTTTGTTATGGCAGCAATGGAAGCTTTAAAATGTATTAAATCGGAATCACGCCGTCTTTCACTGAACAGAATATCTTATTTCAATGACGGCAATACAGGAGCAAACCATGTCAACGCGTCGTGAATTTATTAAGCAGGCATCCCTGATTGCCGGTATGAGCCTAACTGCATCCATGGGGCTGACGTTACCTGCCCATGCCACGTCAGCGGTGCGTGGAGAAGGCTGGCGTATGCCGGATGAAGGCGAAGAGCAGCAACGAGCTTTTATCGCCTTCGGTGCGCAGCGGGCCATTTGGGCTGATTATACTGCGGGTGTGCAGGATGCTTTGGGGCGCATCGCACGGGCGATCGCTCAATATCAACCGTTAACCGTATTTTGCCGTGAAAGTGAACGTCGACTGGCGGAAGAGAAATGCGGCAGCCACAATGTGACCTTTATTGTCACCGAACTTGATGATATTTGGATGCGTGACATTGGCGCCAATTTTGTCGTCAATCAGGCGGGCAAACTGGGGGCGGTGGACTTTAACTTTAACGGCTGGGGCAACAAACAGCAGCACAAATACGATGCGCGTTTGGCGGCATTTGAAGCCAGCCATTACGGTGTGGCCAACATATGGCGCAGCGGACTGGTGGGGGAAGGCGGCGGTATCGAAGTAGATGGCCACGGCACCGGTATCATGACCGAGAGCAGTTGGGTCAACAAGAACCGTAACCCAGGCTGGAACCGTGATCGGGTGGAGCAAGAGTTGAAAGAGATGCTCGGACTGCGCAAAATTATCTGGCTGCCGGGGATTAAGGGGAAAGATATCACCGACGCCCACGTTGATTTCTACGCCCGTTTTGCCAGCCCAGGAGTCGTGGTGGCCAATCTGGACACTGATCCCGACTCTTACGACCATAAAGTGACCCAGGCACATTTGGCGATCCTCAAACAGGCGACCGATGCCGATGGCCGCAAGTTGCAGATACATACCATGTCGCCGCCGATGGATCCGCGTCTCAGTCGTTTCAACAAGGGTAATCCGGACTTTGCTGCGGGATACATCAATTACTTTGTGATCAACGGCGCGGTCATTGCCCCCGAATTTGGCGACCCGGAAGCGGATGGCGAAGCGTTGCGATTATTAACCGAGCTTTACCCGGAGCGTGAAGTCGTGCAGTTGAATATTGACGCCATTGCCGCGGGCGGCGGGGGCATTCACTGTGTGACCAATCAACTGCCGGCGGTTTAAAAATCAGTGTCATTATTTTCCCCACCATCCCGACGTCGTAATCATTGGGATCTTGAGATGGAAAGGATCCGGCCCTTGTATGGTTGGCGGAGTAATTAACCCACGAACGGTCAAAATAAAAAGGCCCGCAGCTGTGTTGCGGGCCTTTTTATTGCATTATTCCGCCAGCAGTTCGGCAAATTTCGCCAGCCATTGCGGATGTGCAGGCCACGCCGGGGCGGTCACCAGATTGCCATCAACATGGGCCTGATCAATGCCGATGTCGGCAAAGTGTCCGCCAGCCAGCTGTACTTCTGGCGCGCAGGCCGGGTAGGCGCTGCAGGTTCTGCCTTTCAACACGCCGGCGGCAGCCAGCAGCTGTGGGCCATGGCAAACGGCGGCGATAGGCTTGCGTGCGGCGTCAAAAGCCTGCACCAGTTTGATGACCTGTGGATTCAGTCGCAGATATTCTGGCGCTCGGCCTCCGGGGATCAATAAGGCGTCATAGTCTGCTTCTTTGGCTGCCGAAAAATCAGCGTTCAGGGTGAAACGGTGGCCGGGTTTTTCGCTGTAGGTTTGTGCGCCGTCAAAATCATGGATCGCCGTCATGATGTAGTCGCCTATGGCCTTATCGGGGCACACGGCATCCACCTGATGACCTATCATTTGTAACGCCTGAAACGGCACCATGGTTTCATAATCTTCAGCGTAATCGCCGACCAGCATCAGGATCTTTTTCTTGCTCATCAGGGGCTCTCCGGGAGGGGAAATGATCCCTAACATATAGCCTATCAGGCAGCGGAGCGCGAACCTTTACACTGGTATGACCTCGTCTATACTGATTACTGCCGTGGTTTTTTCCGCCGCAGGCTGTTCAGGGAGAGCAACCTCAGCGAGGTCGCGCAGTATCTCAGTCGATGACTCACCGGGCATGCCCGGTTTCTGCTTTCGAGAAAACCTCATGCTAAATTTGGCTACATTGCTTGAAGAGAGTGCGCGTTCGTTTCCGGATCGGCTGGCGTTGGTGCAGGAGGGGATTGAGTTTAACTATGCCGCGCTGAATCAACGGGCTAATCAGGTGGCTAACCTGCTGATGGCCAGGGGAGTGCAGCCGGGTGAAAGGGTGGCGCTGGCTTGCCCGAACTGTTGGGAATTCCCGGCAATTTACTATGGCATCCTCAAAGCCGGTGCGGTGGTCGTGCCCTTGAACACACTGTTGAAAGCCGGTGAATTTGAATATTACCTGCAAGACTCGCAGGCGGTGGTATTCTTCTGCTTTGAGGGTGGCAATGGATTGACGTTGGGAGAAGAAGCTCGACGCGCGTTTGAAACCACAGGACATTGCCGTGATTTTATTATTATCGGCGATAGCCTTCCGCTGGTGGGTGACCGTTTCAGTCAGGCGCTCGGCAGCCAGTCCACCGATTTTGACAGCGTCAGCACGGTGGAATCCGACACCGCCGTGATCCTCTACACCAGCGGCACTACCGGCCGTGCCAAGGGGGCGGAACTGACCCATTCCAATCTGGTGCTGAACGCACTGGGCTCGGTACAGTTGTTCAATAGTTCGTTAGAAAATCCCGATCGCCATTTGGTGACGTTGCCGCTATTCCATACCTTTGGTTCCACCGTACAGATGAACGCCGGTTTTGCCCTGGCGGCGACGTTGGTCATGGTGCCGCGTTTCGATGCGAAGCAGGCCATTGCGCTGATGCAAAAGCACGCTATCACTTTTTTTGCCGGTGTCCCCACCATGTACTGGGCATTGCTGAACGCACTGGACGATACGGCAGATCTTGCCCTGTTACGTAAAAACATGCGCATGGCGGTCTCCGGGGGCGCCAGCTTGCCCGTACAAATCATCGAGGACTTTGCCCGACGCTTCGGCATTAATATTCTGGAAGGTTACGGTTTATCGGAAACCAGCCCGGTTGCTACCTTTAACCATCCGGGGAGGGTCAATAAAGTCGGCTCTATTGGCCAGCCAATTTGGGGGGTGGAAGTCCGGTTAGTCGATGTCACCGGTAAAACGGTAGAGGGCATCGATCAGGTTGGTGAGATTGCGGTGCGTGGCCACAATGTGATGAAGGGCTACCTTAACCGCCCGGAAGCCACGGCCGAGGTGCTGGAAAAAGGCTGGTTCAGAACCGGTGACCTGGCACGCCGTGATGCCGATGGCTTCTATTTTATCGTCGACAGGTCGAAAGATGTGATTATCCGCGGCGGATTTAACGTCTACCCGCGTGAAGTTGAGGAATTGATGATCCGCCATCCGGCCGTGTCATTGGTGGCAGTGATTGGCGTACCGCATCAGTCGTTGGGCGAAGAGATAAAAGCGGTGGTGGTGTTGAAGGATGTGGACGAGACGGTGAGTGAAGAGCAACTGATCGCCTGGACCAAAGAGCGGCTGGCGGCGTTTAAATACCCACGCATCGTTGAGTTTGTCGAACGGCTGCCGATGACCAGTACCGGAAAGGTGATGAAACGGTTGCTGCGTTGAAGGGGGTAATTTTGAAATAATCCCGGCCTGCAGAGCAAGCCGGGAGAGATAACGCATTAACCTGGGTAAATGCCACGCTCTTTACGTGCGGTCAGGATACGTTCACAAGCGACGATATATGCCGCGGTGCGCAGGCTGCACTCTTTCTCTTCGGACTTGTTCCAAACGTGAATCATGGCGTCGGTCATGATCTTGTCCATACGCTCGTTGATTTCGCTCTCGCTCCAGAAGTAGCTGGCCATGTCCTGCACCCATTCGAAGTAACTGACTGTTACGCCGCCGGCGTTACAGATAACGTCAGGTACCACGGTGATGTTGCGTGAACGCAGCACGTCGTCCGCATCTGGGTAGGTTGGGCCGTTAGCGCCTTCCAGAACCAGTTTGGCGCTGAGGATTTCTGCACGTTGACGGGTAATCTGACCTTCCAGCGCGGCTGGGATCAGGATATCCATGTCTACGGACCAGAAAGCTTCGCTTTCAATTTCGCTGGCACCAGGGAAGCCGGCGATTTGCTTGTTCTTGGCCTGCCACTCGGTCAGTGCGGTCAAATCGATACCGTTGGCGTTGAACAGGGTTGCGGAGTGGTCCTGAATCACCACCACACGCGCACCGATACCAACAAACAGGCGGGCGGCTTCGCTGCCCACGTTACCAAAGCCCTGAACCGCAACCTTGGCACCTTCGATTTGCACGCCCAGACGTTTCGCCACTTCACAGCCGGTAACGAATACGCCGCGACCGGTGGCTTTCTCACGACCCAGAGAGCCGCCCAGGTGGATAGGCTTGCCGGTAACCACGCCGGTGATGGTAGTGCCGTGGTTCATGGAGTAGGTATCCATCATCCAGGCCATGACTTTGGCGTTGGTGCCGACATCGGGTGCCGGGATATCTTTCTGTGGCCCGATGATAAACCCGATTTCGCTGGTGTAGCGACGGGTCAATCTTTCCAGTTCGCCTTCAGACAGTTTGAAAGGATCGACGCGGATCCCCCCCTTGGCACCACCGTAGGGCAGGTTGACCGCCGCACACTTGATGGTCATCCAGGCTGACAGCGCCATGACTTCATCGAGATCAACGTCTGGGTGATAACGGATGCCGCCTTTGCCCGGGCCGCGCGACAGGTTGTGCTGAACGCGGAAGCCTTCGAAATGGCGGATTGAACCGTCGTCCATCTGCAGTGGGATATCAACGATCAGCGCACGCTTCGGGTGACGCAGGGTATCAACCCAACGCGACAGATCACCCAGGTAAGGTGCAACGCGGTCGATTTGTTGCAGATAGGTGGCCCAGGCCGTTGTGCTACTTTCTGAAGCGTAGGATAGCTTTTCCATAACCAACCTTTTTTATATAGAGGTGTTTATTTTGTTTAACCGTGGTTTACCAAGTGCATAACACTTTTGCGATGCCAAATTTACCATTAAAAGCGCGGCTTGTTAGCCCCCCCTGGCGGGCTGCGGAGCGGTTTTCAGCGGTTTTTTCGTCGCAAAAATGAATAGTTAATTACTTTTTCAGAAGGGGTTGGCTGACTACGCATAATTTATGCATAAAAAATGCATAAAACCCGTTTTTATCTATTTTTCAGAACCTTGAATGTGATCAAAAAGTTTCATTTTATTTAAGTGTCGTGTTGACAATGCGGTTTCCTGACGCCAGAGTTAAATTCATGTTAAATCTGCGGTGGCCGCATTTTTTTCTTGACCGGGAATGATAATAACCCACTGATATAAAGCCATTTATCCTCCATGCTCATGTTTCGCATGCTAAATGTGGGCTGGTACTCAGTTCGAACAGTCGTTTTCTGAGACGTACAGATATTTACTTCCCTTTAACAAAAGGGCAGGCAGCGTTTGGCCTGAATTTCTTTTTTGCCGGTAGAACGCCAACGGCGTTTCACTCCTGCTGCAGCGGTGAAAGCTGCTTAATCGCCTTAATGACGGACAGGTAACACCATGACAAAAAGTAAACAACATCGGTTGAATACCCATTCAACCGAGGGGCACGACTGTACCCAAACATTGCAACGGGGTTTGAGCGAGCGCCATATTCAGCTTATTTCCATCGGCGGGGCCATTGGCACCGGGTTGTTTATGGGCTCGGGTAAAACCATCGCGCTTTCCGGCACTTCTATTGTTTTGACCTACGTCATTGTCGGCTTCTTTATGTTTATGGTGATGCGGGCGATGGGCGAATTGTTGCTGACCAAGCTCGACTATCGCTCATTTGCCGATTTCGTCTCCGAATACCTGGGCCCCAAAGCCAGCTTCTTCCTCGGTTGGTCTTACTGGTTGAGTTGGGTGGTGACCTGCATTGCCGACGTAGTGGTGTGCGGGGGGTACGTGCAGTACTGGTACCCGGAGGTTTCGCCCTGGCTGCCGGCCTTGCTGACCCTTGGGCTGCTGTGCCTGTTCAATATGCTGTCGGTGAAGATGTTTGGTGAAGCAGAGTTCTGGTTTGCCATCATTAAAGTGATTGCCATTATCGCGCTGATCCTGACCGGTGCCTGGATGGTATTTATTGGCTGGACCTCGCCGGACGGGGTTAAAGCCTCGGTGAGTAATATCACCGACCCCAATATCTTTATGCCGCACGGCATATTCGGTTTCTTTGCCGGCTTCCAGATTGCCATTTTCTCCTGCACCGGTATCGAGCTGCTGGGCACTATGTCGGCAGAGACCAAGAATCCGCAAAAGGTGCTGCCTAAGGCGATCAACGTGATCCCGTTGCGGATCATCATTTTCTATGTGTTCTCGATGCTGGCGATTATCGCCGTGACCTCATGGAGCCACGTTTCGCCGGACAGCAGCCCGTTCGTTATGCTGTTCGACCAGGCCGGTTTGCCTGCCGCGGCCGCGGTGATTAACTTTGTCGCCTTGACCTCCGCCATGTCTTCGGCCAACAGCGGGGTTTATTCCAGTACTCGCATGCTGTATGGCCTGTCGATGGAGAAACACGCGCACGGACAGTTCAAAATCCTGTCACGCACCACGGCAATTCCGATCCGCAGCCTGATGTTTTCCTGCTTCTGTATGGTGGTGGGAACCATGCTGTTGATCCTGATGCCTAATGTCATGACGTTGTTTACCATTGTTTCTACCGTGGCGGCAATATTGGTGGTTTACAGTTGGGGAATGATTCTGGTGGCCTATCTGGTTTATCGCAAACAACAGCCCGAACTGCATGAGCGTTCTACCTTCAAGATGCCGGGCGGGGTGATCATGACCTGGCTGACGTTGGCGTTCTTCGCTTTCACGCTGGTGCTGATGGTCTTTGACCGGGATACTCTGATAGCGCTGTGCAGTATGCCGCTGTGGTTTATCGCCCTGGCGATAGTTTGGCGCTTCAGGATCAAAAATAGCCTGGCGCGGGAAGGCTATGTGTATTACCAACCTGACCAACAGGCCGAGTAGGATCGGAGAATCAAAATCCTGAAAAACACCTTTAAACTGAATTTCAATAGCTATCCTTCATGTAATGAATTATTTCTGAAGGTGCTAATTTTGAATAAGGTAATTGCTGGTAATGATGTATCCATAGGATATCAACTCTTACTGGAGACGCTCTCTAAATGGGGGGTTACCCGTTATGTTGGCGTTACTGGTGGAGGGGTTGTTCATTTTTTAAAACATATTAATCCCCTTGTAAATTTCTGCTCTGAAGAGTCAGGTTTTCTCTCTATTGCTGAATACAGTGCCGGGTTTATTCCATTAGGATATTATCTGAGTAGCGGTAGAATGGCGGCCGCAGTCGCAACGACAGGAGCCGCTAGCAAACTACTCAGTTGCGGTATAAGCGATGCGAAACTGCATGATATTCCAGCCATATACATAGTCCCCCTCACCGGAGAGGAAATACAGGGACACTCCCCATTGCAAGATACTTCAGAGTCTGGCAGTAATCTTGTCGCCCAATTACGCAGCGAGTTGCCTGAATCCGTCTTTGTGCTTGACTCGCCAGAAACCCTTGCCGAAAAATTATCATCTGCCCAGGTCCAGTTGGAAAGGGCAAAACCGGTTGTACTTGAAGAAAAAAATTATCACGCCAACCTCAAGCCGTTGGATTATTGCGCAATAGCACGAGCTTGCGGCTGGGAGGCCGAGCAGCTTGCACCTGATTTGAGCAATCTGAGTATTTTGCTGGATAAAGCAACGGGTAATACAATGAAATCTTTGCTTATTGATATCCCAGTCGATGCGTCACAAGTACTGGGTCGTAATCCTCGCGTAAAAAATCTCTAAAAAGAAGAGCAGAAAGACAGAATGAGAAGCCCCAGAACGAAACATTGAAGGGACCTTTCAGTGAGAACAGGCTCGAAATGGGCTTTGCCGGGCGATGATCATCACCCGGCTCCGTTAGTTAGAAGGTGACATTGACCTTGGCCCAAAGGGTTCGCCCTGGTTCATTCACCGAAGTATTCGATGAATAGCCGAAGGTGCTGTTGCCTGCCAGATTGAGATGCTCGCTGTAGGTTTTGTTGAAGATATTATCCAGGCCGGTACTGAGTTTGACCTGCGGATTCACCTTGTAGGCCACATTGGCGGAAAGCACGCCAAAGCCCGGACTGTCGGCAAAGTCTTTACCCACCACGTTACCCTGATTGATCGCTACACGGTGCTGGCTACTGACCAGACGCCAAAGACCGGTACTGCTCCAGTCACCACGCTCGTAGGTCAAACCCAGGCGTGCTTCCAGTGGCGGTATTTGCGGCAGTGGCTGGTGGTCAGTGGTGTTCTTACCCCAGGCATAGGCCAGACTGGCATCGGTTTTCCAGTGCTCGGCAAGTTGGTAACCCATGCCCATTTCACCGCCCATAATGGTGGCGTTCACGTTATCGGCCTGACTGATACGAGCATGGTGCGGATCGTATTTGAACAGGATAAAGTCATTCACATGACCCAGGTACGCGGACACCCAACTGTTAAAGCGTTTATCGGTGTATTGAGCGCCGATATCGATCTGCGTGGTCTTTTCACTTTTCACGCTATCAAACGGACTTTTACTGCCGTCCGGCCCCAGAGTCGGGGAGAACAGTTCCCAGTAGTCAGGGAAACGTTCGGTATAGCCAATCCCGGCGTAAACCATCAGCGGCATACCGGCAAGCGTATGCTCAATGCGGGTAAAGCCGCTTGGCAAGGTATCGGAACGTTCACGTCCATTAGCCGATTGATAGTTATCCACCAGGCTGCGATCAAGGCGCGCACCGCTGATAACCTTGTTTTGTTCGGTCGCGGTCCAGGTCAGTTCACCAAAAGCGCCGTAGTTATGAAATTGCGCATCCTTCTGCCAGCCGTCGCCCTGTTTATTGCGGTGAGTGTTGGTTTGCGTATCCATACCGCTTTCCAATTTGAAATCTTGCCATAGCCAGGTACCCATGACGCGCCCACCGACGGTGCGGCGATCCAGTTGCATCGTCATCCCCATATTCATATGACCCATGCCCATATGTCCCATCGCCATGCCACTCTGACCGGGGGAGCGAAGGGTGACGTTATCCATAATATGGTCGGCGTAGTTGTAATAAACCTGAGCTTCGAGCTTATCCAGTACCTCGCCAATGTTGGATTTTTCAAATCGCATGCCCAGACTTTCACGCTTGAACTGTGAACCGTCCATGCTGCGCCCGGCATAACGTGCTTCGCCATTACCTCGGCCCATGGTCACTTCCAACAGAGTGTCGCTGTCTGGCGTCCACCCCAGCGCCAAATCACCATTCCATTTATCCCAGCGCGATGGCACGCGGTCGCCATTGCCATCCTGATAGTCGTTGGAACGCGATTTGTTGCCCATCAGGCGCAAATAGCCTTGTTCCCCCCCCAGACTAGCGTCGATATTTTCATCCCAGCGACCGTTAGAGCCGGCCAATACGCTGGCATTGCCCTTTATGCCTGGCTTGTCAAAGCGCGGACGCTCACGTTCGAAGCGTACCGTTCCCGCTGAGGAGCCTGGCCCCCAAAGCACCGTCTGCGGGCCTTTGGTGATGGTCAGCAGATCATAGCTTTCTGGTGAGATATATGAAGTCGGAGCATCCATTCTTGCCGGGCAGGCACCCAACATTTCGCCACCATCAGTCAGAATTTTCAGTCGTGAGCCAAACATGCCGCGGAACACCGGATCGCCATTGGTACCGCCGTTACGGATCTGTGAGAAGCCCGGAATGGTTTTCAGATAGTCCGAGCCATCGCTGGCCGGCACCGGCTGACGAGGTGTTTTAGGCGATGTCACTATGGTCATCGGTGAATAAAGTGGCGCAGTCACGGTAATGACGTCACCGTCGTTGGTTTTGACAGCAGCATGGCCGTTGAAGGGCGCCAGAGCAAACAAAGACATCGCCGCAGTAATATGCAGTGACAGAGGGTGTTTTTTATAATTCTTGGTTTTATCGAACATCATCGTTCCTTAATGCAAATTTTGACGCTAAACGTATTTTTATATCGCAACCGATTATTATTTAGGCGTAGTCATGCCCGGAGCATAATGCTGCCGTAAATAGGGGGGCGTCCTCGCCATAGCGGATTAATAACGCCAGCCGAGTTGCGATAAATAATGTTCTGCAGCAGTAAATCTGACCGGCGTGTGTCCACCTCCTGATTGAATTATCTCAACAGGAATAATTTGGCTGCAGTCTATTAATTTTTAAATCAGAGAAAGTGATGCTGGCGGGGCGCGAGGTTGTGCCTCGGAGTGGGCCACATGGGCGAATAACGAGAAGATATAATGCGCTGGCGGAGCGCGGGACAGCAACGTGCCAGACCAGAGCAACGGAGAATAGGCCAGCTCCAACAACGGCACATGGATCAGCAGCACGCAGTAACCGCAGGCACTGTCATCCATCATCATCGCCATATTGTGGCTGCCGGTCTGCATGGCCATTGACATGCCCGGCATGCTGGCCTTAGCGCTCGGTGCAGACGGTGGTGAGTGATGCATATGTGTCGACATATCCATACCACAGTCTGCCATGCTGGCGGTTTCAGACTGACCGACGCGCACATGCTCCAGCGATCGAGATATCACTGGAGCAATGAACAACATCAGGATCGCAAAAATCCCCAGACAGGCGGGGAGGCGGCTTTGCGATGTAGCAGTCCTAATTAACGACACATATATCCTAAAACAGTGCGAAATTAACGGGCGGAATTGTACTGTCTTATGCTGAAAATGTTAAAACATTTTATTCACGGTTAGTATATTGATAAATTAAAAGGCCCTGCGGCAGGCAAACCGTTCTGCCAAATGATAGGCGATTGATGCCCCCATAATTCCCGCGCCGATAACAATCATATGTTTCTCTGTGGTACACATACGGAGTTCCTTGTGTGAAAACTGGCCTGACTATCCCATAGGCTACAGGAAGAAACGGGAATTGTGTGCAATGAAGTTGGTCAGTATGTGGCGCAAAGAAGCTTTGAGATGATGTTGCCGAATGGCGAGATGGTTGATAGAGATACCTGATAAAGTCCAGAACCTCAGATTCTACGTATATCCACCTTTGTCAAAGCTAAGTTAAGATGTCCGCATGTCAGCAAAGTAGAAATGTCCTTTGATTACAGGAGAAGGAAGCCCAGTTCGTAGCCGTATACATGGCCGCTCAAAACGGTAATGAGTCGGTTAAAAAAAACTCCGCTGCATGAGCCGTCATGGTGATCTTCTTGTTGATTATACATGACGGACATCTTAACTTAGCCCAAGGCGGACATTACAACTTTGCTGTTACAGCATTGGTGCGCATAATGTATATTATGTTAAATTGAATTTATAGCTACGCACCCGGTTCTCCAACCTGGCCATAGCTCACCTCGCCTTTCTCTTTACCGGTTCTTTCAGCAGCTAACTTCTGTTCATTGATGACTGTTTGCTTGTGGCTCAACATCGCCGGTGTCAGCAATTCGTCGGCGTCCCCTGATGAAAACGAATCTGCCATCGACCGCCATTGTCATTTGCAGATAATTGCCAGATCGACGAACGCAATGTGCATCGAGTAACGCCACCATCGTCACCATGTTGAAAACTACGGTACGTCAGCAACACCGCACCTTCGGTAATGACGGCCAGCTTAAAGCCTTCGGAAAAAATCGATGCCTTATCACTTTCTATTTGTAGTGCAGCCAGGGTTTGCTGTTTATCATAGTAATGACCTGAACGCCCAATCTCTTCAAAGTCGTCATGCAGCAACTCACTGACCACAGCAATGTTGTTCCTTGTTGCCGGCAGATGCAGCTTAACTTCCAGGGATTGGATTAATGCCAAAAGTTGTGTCGAATCGGTCAAAATGCCCTCCTTTTTTGATCGCGCTACGTGAAATCTGAAAAAAACTGGCAATAATCCCCCTGCAGATCTCGTCAAAACGCGCCTTGTCAGCTTACAATTTTCGGTGTCAGCCCAGCTGTGTTTTCAGGAACGGGATCACCTTATCCAAGGCTGCACGTACCGCATTGTTCTGAAGGGAATATCCGGGGGTATAAGTTATGGCGTCACGAAAAGCTCAAAAAATAAGTTTTGAATCAGAACTCCCCGCTGAATGACGGGGAATTCCACCAGATAAGCCAGTGTAGGCACCAACCTGGCTTATTTGCAAAGAGCCCTAGCGGGCCAGTTCCACCCCGTCCAGTTCAGAGATGGCCAGGCAGAAAACTTCGGTGATGGCATCCACCGTGTAGGCGGTTTTAGCCGGGATCATCAACATCTCATGAGCCTGTAGAGTCTGATCGCCAATTTTCAGCTCACCCGACAGAACCATCAGTTTGACCCAGCCCGGATGCATTCTGGCTGACTGATGACTGCCAGCATCAAGTTTCAACAGCGCCGTGTGCCCCTGCGCCTCACGTTTCAAGATATGGTAGTAGACTCCATCGTAAGGCATTTTCTCGTAGTGCAATGTCGCCAGTGTTCTTTTATGCATGATAGCTTCCTAGTAATCGGTGATTAGTTGGATCAAGTATCACAATTCCCTAACGGCCTGTGGGCCTGTTAATAAATATATAGGACGTATGCCTCATACGCAAAAACTCACTTGTTTGAAGCGCTGGCGCACCAAAGTGGGCCTTGTCCGCACTCAGTGACATTGTCACTAAAAGGCGAGTAATAGCACTTCATTCGTTATTAAATTCTTTCAGTTAATATTATAACCCAGGATATTAATCAACCTGCTCAGAATGTTATCTTTATCAACCAATAACAATGAGTTATTTAAATAACGGAAAATTACCATAGAAATAATTAAAAAAAAACGACGTATCATTGCAATTCAGACTATGTTTATTAATGTTGTAACTCACCCGTGACCAAATAAATTTCAAATCAATTGCTATTTTATTTGGTCATTATGTCATTGTTGTCGGCGCAGCCCACCTGGAGCCACGCACGGACGTTAAGGGATGGGTAGTTCTGAAAAATAACGGGGGTGATTTTTATGGTTCCAACTGTCAAATAGCCGTCAGTATTCCAGATTAGAATCGCATTTTCACACTGCTCGTCACCACCGAACTTCAGGTAATATTCAATCATGACTTATTAATACAGGTGATATTATGTCCATTGATAAAAAACAGATGACCAATGCCATTAATGCAGCTTTAGCTGAACTTCACTCCGCAATAAGAATCGACAATTTAAATTCAGATAAAACCACCGATGGTTCAATTGGTTGCACTCAATTCGCCGGTGCCGTTTATGAAAAGGCAGGAGGAAAAGACACGGATAAAAGTTACAGAATCAAAGTCGATAACCTGAACGGAAATGAACTGAAAAAATACAAAAACGGCGATCTGGTTAATATATTGCTCAACTATGAAAACTGGGATTACACTCATGCATGCTGCATTTACTTCTCTTCAGATACCTCTTATGTTATTCAGACCTATCTTAATCACACCGTACGCATCGTCACTTCATTTGAACACGCTGTTTTAAATCAACGTTGGCATCAATACGCAGAGACAAAAGGCGGCAATGCCGAAGTCTTTAATTCACTGTTTTCAGTAAAGCCACTGAACCTGCCCAATGTGGTCGAGGTTATTATCACTGAATTGCTTTGACGACGGCTTGGCACATTCACTCCTTTTAACGGCAGCCCAGCTATCCTTGGTTGGGCTGACACCAGCGAAAGCTCTGATTACCGGATGTTATAGGTCCCTTTCCCTGCGGATTTGGCCCGATACATGGCATCGTCCGCTTTGGTCAGCAGGGCCTCAGCGGTAATATCGCCGCCAGAAGTAATGGCTGCACCGATACTGGCAGAGAGACTCACTTTTTGATTGCCGACCCGTTCCAATGCCGCCAGCTTGACCAATACGCTCTCGCAAAACGCGCTGACCTGCAGCTGCGGATGCGCCAAAGGCCAGAGGATAACCGTAAACTCATCACCGGCGAGGCGTGAAACGCTGTGATGAGGCCCGGCACAGGCATTGAGCAATTCTGCAAAGGTTTTCAGGATAAGATCGCCGAAATCATGGCCAAAGCTGTCGTTAAGCATTTTGAAACCATCAAGGTCGATAAACAACAACGCCATCTGCTGCTGTGGGCAACAAGCCTGCAGCGTTGCTCCCAGCCGAAGCAGGAAAGCCCGCCGATTGGTTAGCCCGGTCAGCATGTCATGAGAGACGTCGTACTCTAACTGCCGCTGCAAACGTTTAAGTTCGGTAATATCCATGGAAAGAATATAGAAGCCCTGGGTTTCACTGGGTACCAGGGTGGTATGGATGATCGCTGTCCCTTGGCGCGTTTGGAGTTCACTCTCAAAACTGACCGTCTCCCCACTCAGCGCCCGTGTAATCATTGGCTTGGCTATTTCATAGGCACTATCACCCATAAATGCCTGCACGCTCATTCCCTTGAGACGTTCTTCATCCAGACCAAACCAGGTTTTATAGGCGCTGTTGGCAAACAGATACCGCTCATTGGCGTCAATCTGACTGATCAGCGCTGGCATATTATCGGTAATGGCCCGCAGACGTTCTTTTTCATTGCTCAGTTGCAGCTCGGTGAGCGCCCGATTGGCAATTTCCTGATTGAGTTTATTGACGGCAGAATTCAATTCACGGGTCCTTGTCACTACCCTGTCTTCCAGCTCATGTTGCAGTGCATAGAGGTCAGCTTCTGCCGCTTTGCGCTCGCTGATATCGACAATGACCGAGATAAAATGATGAGGCTCTCCATTCGGCATACGATTGAGCGACACCGTCAGTTGAACCCATATTGTTGAACCATCAGCGCGGATATAGCGCTTTTCCATCGAATAGGTGTCTATCTCATTGGCCAATAACTGTTGCAACATTCCTAGGTCGTTGTGCAGATCTTCACGATAGGTGATGTCCTGGAAGGTACGCTCCAACAGTGCCCGCTCAGAGTACTGCAACATTTCACAGATCCGCGGATTCACCCGAAGCCAATACCCTTCCAGCGAGACCAGAGCCATGCCCACTGCCGCCTGTGCAAAGGTCTGCTCAAACAGGGCTTCGGTACGTTGCAGGTTTGATTTCAGACTTTCGGTATAGATATCACGTTCAATACTGTGCAGATACTCTTCGATAACGGCGGCAAAATCGCGTAAATCATGCACCATATCAGAAGATAACGCCTGTGGGTGACCATCGATAATGCATAAGGTGCCCAACGGCAGGCCGTCCAGTGACAACAAGGGGTGCCCGGCATAGAAACCAATTTTTGGCCCGCCAGTGACCAGGGGGTTGTCAAAGAAACGCGGGTCAACCGCAGTATCCGGCACGACCAACGTGTCACACTGCAAAATGGCGTGACCGCAAAAGGAAATATTGCGAGGTGTTTCCCGTACATCCAGACCCGAGCGAGAAAGGAACCATTGGCGCTCACGGTCGATTAACGAAATCAGGGCAATACTGACGCCAAAATATTTGGCGGCCAGGCGCGTGACCCGGTCTAATTTCTCTACTGAATTCGTGTCCAGTATGTTTAGTGAATGCAGAACCGATAGCCGTTCGGTTTCATTTTCTGGAAAACAGGGTTCGTACATAGGTTACTCCGGCTTATCTTTGCTGGGCGATGCTGATTCACAACCTGCATGGCTAGCCGTTACCCTTAATGGCTTAACACCGCACCGTAAATGACTTATTTCATTCAGCTTAGACGGTTCTGCTGGTTTTACTGGCCCTTGGGAGGAATTAATCATGCCAACTAAACATCAATAAAACCTTCGATACTTAACTTCAACAACCATAGACCCTGCTCTAGCTCCGGTTATGCCAGCCTAAATGCGCTTAATTTCTAAGCAGCGATTTATTTATAATAAGTTGTTGCTTAAAAAACGTTCAGGCGTCAACCCGGCGACAATCACAAAATTGTCAGCAAAATAAATGCATTGGGCTAGTACCCCTACTTTAATTGAGGGAGCTTTACGTGCCTGGTCAACTCCCCTGTCGCGGCCATACGGCGGCATTATTGACCAATAAACCAGCAATTTATTGTTTTTAATAGAAAAAACATTAAATTTCATGCAGCCAAATAACTATTGAGCCGGGGGGTAAAAAGCCATATATTGGGCGCGTTTTTTCACGGTAGTTACTTATTCATTTTAATAATTCAACTAGGGCGTTACTGATACCCCCAGTTGTAGGAGAGATATGATGACGGATAAAGTCCGTATTGATAATTTCGGTGTGAGTTTAGAAAATGTAAACAATGAAACATATTTGGCGAGACAAGCCGAATTTGAATCGAATGTCAGGAGTTACCCCCGTAAATTGCCATTGGCAATTGCGAAAGCCCAAGGTGTGTGGATCACCGATGTTGAGAATAATCAATATCTTGATTGCCTGGCGGGTGCGGGTACGCTGGCTCTGGGTCATAACCATCCTGATATCCTCCAAAGCATCCAAAATGTCATTACCAGCGGCTTGCCGTTACATACCCTCGATCTTACAACACCGTTGAAAGATCAGTTCTCAGCTTATTTGCTCTCTTTATTGCCAGGACAAGGCCAGGAATACTGCCTGCAGTTCTGTGGCCCTTCGGGCGCAGACGCGGTTGAAGCCGCTCTGAAACTGGCGAAAAAGCACACCGGTCGTTCTGGCGTGATCAGCTTCTCCGGCGGATATCATGGCATGACCCATGGCGCGCTGGCGGTCACAGGCAACCTGTCACCGAAAGAAGCGATTAACGGCATGATGCCGGAAGTTCAGTTTATGCCTTACCCGCATGAGTACCGCTGCCCGCTGGGTATCGGTGGCGAAGCCGGCGTTAAAGCACTGACCTACTATTTTGAAAACCTGATTAACGACGTCGAAAGCGGCGTGCGCAAACCTGCGGCAGTCATCCTGGAAGCGGTTCAGGGTGAAGGCGGCGTCAACCCGGCTCCGGTCGAATGGTTGCAGCGCATTCGCAAAGTCACACAGGAACACGGCATTTTGCTGATTATCGATGAAGTTCAGGCCGGCTTTGCCCGTACGGGTAAACTGTTCGCCTTCGAACACGCCGGTATTGAGCCGGACATCATCGTGATGTCCAAAGCGGTCGGTGGCGGCTTGCCACTGGCGGTATTGGGCATCAAGAAAGAATTTGACGCCTGGGAACCAGGTCATCATACCGGCACCTTCCGCGGTAACCAGCTGGCGATGGCCACCGGTCTGACCACCCTGCAGCACCTTAAAGATAACAATGTGGCCGGTAAGGTCGCTGCACAAGGCGAGTGGCTGAAAGCCAAGCTGGCCGAGCTGCAAAAACGTTATCCGGCCATTGGCCACGTGCGCGGCCTGGGCCTGATGATTGGTATGGAAATCGTTAAACCGGACGAAGCTCAGGATCATATGGGGTGTTACCCGGCAGATCCTCAATTGTCTGCCCTACTGCAGAAGAAATGTTTCGAAGCCGGGTTGATCCTGGAGCGTGGCGGTCGTAACGGCAACGTGTTGCGTCTGCTGCCTTCGCTGTTGATCACCAACGACGAACTGGGCATTTTCCTGGATAAATTTGAACAGGCCCTGTTAGCCGCCGGCGTCAAGCCTGTAGGTATGGAGTGAATTCGATGTCCCGGTTAAACCCGATTCTGGCCGCTTCGGCGCAAAGCACCGAAGCCTACCAGCAAGCGATCGAGCAAAGTAGCCAGGCAGTAGTACAGTGGCTGCAACAACCCGAGATGTATCAGGGGAAAACCGTTGCCGAACTGCGTGAACGCATTACGCTTGATTTTAATCCTCAGGGCCTGGGCAACCAGGCGGCGATCGAACGCGCGATTGAGTACTTTTTAAAGGACAGCCTGTCGGTGCATCACCCACAGTGCGTCGCGCATTTGCATTGCCCAAGCCTGGTGATTAGCCAAGCCGCGGAAGTGCTGATCAACGCCACCAACCAGAGCATGGACTCCTGGGATCAAAGCCCGTCTGCCACCATCATCGAGATGAAGCTGATCGAGTGGTTGCGTACCCAGGTCGGCTATCAGCCAGGCGATGCAGGCGTATTCACCAGCGGCGGTACCCAAAGCAATCTGATGGGGCTGATGCTGGCTCGCGATGCCTTCTTCGCCAAACAGGGCCACTCTGTGCAGCAGGATGGACTGGTCGGTAACCTGCGCAAGATTAAAGTTTTGTGTTCTGAAAATGCCCATTTCTCGGTGCAAAAGAACATGGCGCTGCTTGGTCTGGGTTATCAATCCGTTACGCTGGTGAAAACCGATCAATTCGCACGGATGGATGTAAACGACCTGGCCGAAAAGCTGGCGCAAGCCAAGGCCAATGGCGAACAGATCCTGGCGATTGTTGCCACCGCAGGCACCACCGATGCCGGTGCTATCGACCCGCTACGTGCGATTGCGCAGTTGGCGGCAGAACACCAGATCTGGGTGCATGTTGATGCGGCCTGGGGCGGCGCGTTGTTGCTTTCCGAGAAGTACCGTGACTATCTGGACGGTATTGAATTAGTGGATTCCATTACCCTGGACTTCCATAAACAATTCTTCCAGACCATCAGTTGCGGTGCCTTCCTGTTGAAAGAAGCCCGCCACTATGAGCTGATGCGCTATCAGGCGGCCTACCTGAACTCCGAATTTGACGAAGCTCAGGGCGTGCCTAACCTGGTGTCCAAATCCTTGCAGACCACCCGCCGTTTTGACGCGTTAAAACTGTGGATGGGGCTGGAGGCATTAGGGCAACAGCAATACGCCGCGATCATCGATCACGGGGTGACGCTGGCACAACAGGTTGCCCACTATATCGGCGACCAACCGGCGCTGGAACTGGTGATGCAGCCTCAGTTGGCCAGCGTGCTGTTCCGCTACCGTCCGCAGTCATTAGCCGCTAGCGGCGATGCCGCCGTGGCGTTGCTGAACCAGCAAATTGGTGATGCATTGCTGGGATCCGGCCGTGCCAACGTCGGGGTAACCGAGTTTAATGGCGTAACCTGCCTGAAGATGACGTTGTTAAACCCAACGGTCAGCCTGGACGATATCAAAGTTCTGCTGGCACTGGTGGAAAAAACCGCGCAGCAGCTGCCAGCCGTCTAATCCCCCCTGACCGGCAGCGAAAAGCCGATAACCTTTACGGGTTATCGGCTTTTTATTTATTGATGAATACCCACTGTGAGATCAATGATGCCTATCAGTGAATTATTCTACGCCTAAATGTTCAACCAGCCATTAATCAGCGTGCAACTTTGCCCGCCAATCCATGGCTCATCGTAAATAAAATGAACGCTAAACCGGCCTTGCCGGCGAAAGATTGCGGAATTGCGGAAGGCGCAGCATTTGCACTTATAACATGCAGCAAACGCCTGCTTTCATTGATAGCTCAGGATGCCCGACATGACAGACCCCGATCTCAATTTACTGATTGCTCTCGATGCCCTGCTTACCCTGGGCAGCGTGGCGGGTGCTGCCCGCCGACTTAAGCTAAGTGCTTCTGCGATGAGCCGCACGCTTAGTCGCCTGCGAGCGGTCACCGGCGATCCCTTATTGGTGCGTGCCGGCCGCAATATGGTGTTGACACCCTATGCCGAAGAGATACGCGAGCGAACGCAAAACGCCGTGTTCGAAGCCCGCGCGGTACTTCGTCCTGCGGTATCGGATCTGAGTTTACCCAGCCTGGAACGAACCTTTACCCTGCGCGCCAACGAAGGTTTTGTCGAAGCCTTTGGCGCTGTGCTGATCGCGGCGGCGGCACAGGAAGCCCCTTTGGTGCGCCTGTGTTTTGCCCCCAAGCCAGAGAAAAGTTCCACCCATTTGCGCGAAGGTCTGGTCGATCTTGAGATTGGCGTGCTGGGGGTAATGGGGCCGGAAATTCGCTTGCAGGCCCTGTTCCGTGACCGATTTGTCGCGGTAGTCCGCAAAGGCCATCCGTTTGAACAACAGCCGGAGATTACTGCCCGACAATATGCCGCCTGGGGTCATGTGGTTGCCTCACGCCGTGGGCTATTAACCGGGCCGGTAGACCAGGCGCTGGCCGACCTGGGACTGGAACGCAAAGTCGCCGCAGTGGTACCGAGTTTCCCCGCCGCGCTGGCAGTGGCGCAGGCCTCTGATTTGGTGGCATTGGTCCCGGCCTCTTTCCTGCTCAATCACCCGGTGGGCTGTGACGCTACCGCTACACTCTTTGCTTTTGAGCTGCCGGTTAAAACTCAGGGCATAACCGTCTCGCAAATGTGGCATCCACGTTTGGAAGCTGACGCGGCTCATCGCTGGCTGCGCCAGTTAGTCTTGCGCGTGGTTAAACAGCGTTTTGAAATTCGGGAGTTTTAAGAAGGCGATCTCGGGGTCATTAATACCGGAGGGAACGTTGAGCTTATTGACTAACAATGGGCAATGGAGAAATAGGTTATTAAATCTACCCCTGGATTTTTACCCCTTCACTTTAAAGGGTTTCGGATCGGGGTAGCGTCCACTATGCAGTGCAGGTAAAACGATGACGCCCAATCAATCGAAACACATTACCGCCAAAAAGCAACATATCCTTAACTTGCTAACGAATCAAATGGTACAATGTGATTATTCCGTCGTTTGATCCTCGCTTTGCAACTCCGTTTTGATCGGGAGGACGCTGATCGTGGTCATCGAGGTAAACATGAAGAAAAACATTATCCTGGAGTCTATCAGCCATGCCTGAATCAAATACCCGTCCGGGTATAAAAATTAAACTATGGTGTTGTTTATTGGGAATAATCCTTACTCTGGTCGGCTTATTCTTTACCATTGCCGGTGGCAAACTGGCCTCGTTAGGGGGCAGCAGCTACTTCCTGATTGCCGGTATCGTCACCCTGCTTTGTGCGGTGCAATTCTTCCGCCGTAAATCTTCAGCGGTGGCGCTGTTCCTGCTGGTGTTTATCGGCACGCTGATTTGGTCGGTGTACGATGCCGGTTTCGATTTCTGGCCACTGGTTTCACGCTTAATGGTCCCTGCCGGTTTGACGCTACTGGCCTTGCTCAGTTGGCCGACACTGCGTAAATCGGAAGGCAAGGCACCGCTGGCGAAACTGTCCTACCTGCTCAGCGCGGTACTGGCGGTGTGCATGGTTGGTACCTTTGTGCAGATGTTCCAGCCACACCCTACCGTCGCTTTCAGCGGAAAACCCTTACCGTTGATCCCGGTAGATAAAGCCAAACAGCAAAAAGACTGGGACAACTACGGCAACACCCCAGGTGGCAGCCGCTTCGTGGCCCTGGACCAAATTACCCGCGACAATGTGAAAGAGCTGAAAGTCGCCTGGACCTTCCATACCGGCGATACCCCACTAAGCCCGGACGGCAATGGTGCAGAAGATCAACAAACGCCTCTGCAAGTCGGTAGCCGCGTCTTCCTGTGTACGCCGCATAATAATGTCATCGCCGTCGATGCCGACAACGGTAAAGAAATTTGGAAGCGTGAGATCAACGCGAAATCTCAGGTCTGGAACCGTTGTCGCGGTCTGGCCTACTTTGATGTCACCAAGCCAATACCGGCACCGACGGTGCCGGGTTCAACCCCAGCCATCCCTGCTACTCTGGCGGCCGGTGACAATTGCCAACGCCGTATTCTGATGAACACCATCGATGCGCGCCTGGTGGCGATCAACGCCGATAACGGCGAGTTCTGTCAGAACTTTGGCCATCAGGGTGTGGTTGATCTTAAGGCCGGTCTGGGGGATGCTGCAGATCCCAAATACCAACTGACCTCTGCCCCTACACTGGCCGGTACCACTATCGTGGTCGGCGGCCGCGTAGCCGACAACGTGCAAACCGATATGCCTGGTGGCGTACTGCGTGGTTTCGACGTGATCACAGGTGAAATGCGCTGGGCGTTTGACCCGGGTAATCAAGATCCAAATTCAGCTTTGAAACCGGGGCAGACCTTCGTGCGCAGCACGCCGAACTCCTGGGCGCCAATGTCCTACGATCCGGCAATGAATACCGTGTTCCTGCCAATGGGCAGCTCTTCGGTTGACCTGTGGGGCGCTAATCGCAACGCACTGGATCACAAATACGGTGCCTCTATCCTGGCGCTGGATGCCACCAGCGGTAAAGAAAAATGGGTTTATCAGACCGTTCATAACGACCTGTGGGACTTCGATCTGCCCATGCAGCCGAGCCTGATCGATTTCCCAATGAAGGATGGCACCAGCAAACCGGCGCTGGTGATTGGTGCCAAAACCGGGCAGCTCTTCGTGTTGGATCGCCATACCGGTAAACCCTTGACCGAAGTTAAAGAGCTGCCGGTGAAAACCCGCACCATCCCTGGCGAGCAATACTCGGACACTCAACCCTTCTCTGTCGGCATGCCGCAGATCGGCAATCAGAAACTCACCGAATCCGACATGTGGGGGGCAACGCCGTTCGATCAACTGATGTGTCGTATCAGCTTTAAATCGATGCGTTATGACGGGCTGTTCACCGCCCCAGACACCGATATCTCGCTCAGCTTCCCCGGTTCGCTGGGTGGCATGAACTGGGGTGGTCTGTCGACCGATCCCAACAACCACTATATCTTTGCCAATGATATGCGTCTGGGCCTGTGGGTACAGATGATCCCGCAGAAAACCGATGCAAACGCGCCAGCCAGCAACGGCGGTGAGTCGGTCAACGCCGGGATGGGGGCCGTGCCGCTGAAAGGAACCCCTTACGGCGTGAACAAGAACCGCTTTATGTCACCGCTGGGCATTCCATGCCAGAAACCGCCTTTCGGCACCCTGTCCGCTATCGATCTGAAAACGCAGAAAGTAGTGTGGCAAGTCCCGGCTGGTACGGTGCAGGATACCGGGCCATTCGGCATCAAAATGCGCGCACCAATGCCGGTGGGCATGCCAACGCTGGGCGGCACGCTAGCCACTCAGGGCGGCCTGGTGTTCATTGCGGGCACTCAGGATTACTACCTGCGAGCATTTGATTCTTCCACCGGCGAAGAAGTCTGGAAAGCACGTTTGCCTGTCGGCAGCGGCGGCACGCCAATGAGCTATGTTTCGCCGGTCACCGGCAAACAATACGTTGTGATCTCCGCCGGTGGCGCACGCCAGTCGCCAGACCGCGGCGACTACGTCATCGCTTATGCGCTTGATAAATAAATCCTCCCATAAGTTATCATTACACCAGCCCCCGCTAAATCACGGGGGCTTTTTTATATCCGCCGATATAACGGTTTTAATGATATTTAACAGTGAGAACACTCGGAGAAAATTGGATGAGTTAAAAACATAAATACGAGAGTATTCCTAATGTGTTACTCAGGATTATATCTCATTCTTTCTGGTGGTTTTTTATTGCACAGGCCAGGCTACATAATGATTTCCGCTGGCAAAAAATATTTTTGACGTGGATGCCGAGCGGTTTTCAGAGGAAATGACAAATGAGTGTTTTACCCGAGCGCAGTGATGGTAATCATCCTGTTGATATGGCTAATGAAATATTTGACGGTTTGCCGAATCTCATTGGCGTAGGTAATAGCCTCGGGGGACATTTCAATAGGTTATGGTGTGAATATACCGGCCTTACTTCATTTGATAACCAGGACGCCTGCTGGTTGAAAGTGCTGCATCCGGATGACTATGCGCACATCGATTCGTTGTGGCAACAGTCGATAACCGCCATCACCTCGTTCGTTTATCAGGCCCGTCTGCGCCATTGCAGTGGTGAGTATCGTTGGTTTTTACTGTCGTTCGGCGTTAGAAAAGCCCCAAATTCCTCACAGAATCATTGGTTTCTCAGCTGTACCGATATCCATCAGCAAATGCTGGAAAAACAAATCATTGCCGAAAAGCTGGCGGCGCAGAAAAACATGCTTGATGCCAGCGTCGACTGTATCAAAGTGATTAATAATGACGGCTCATTGCTGCATATGAACAAAGCGGGCAGCATCGCTTTGGGCGTAGATGAGAACCGGCAGCAGTTTGGCATGCCCTGGTTGAGTCTGTTACAGCCCGAAGTTCGCCAGCGTGGCAAAAAAGCGCTACGTAAGGTGTTAAGCGGGAGAAATGCCAGATTCGCCGGCCTTAGCGCCACCCCGGATGGCAGATTGCAGCATTGGGATAATATCCTCACTCCGGTGATCGACAAGGACTCCCGGATACAAAATATATTGTGCGTTTCGCGCGATGTCACCTCTCAACGGATAGCTGAAAAACGCTTACTGATCGCCAGTGAATATGACGAACTGACCGGTCTGCCCAACCGGCGGTTATTCAAGAAAAGATTAAAACAGGAAATGAAACGCTCGCTGGCCAATAATAAATCGCTTGGGCTGATTTTGCTGGATCTCGACCACTTTAAGCTGGTGAACGACACCCAGGGGCATGATGCCGGCGATCATCTGTTGCGTGTACTAGCCCGGCGACTCAAGACTGATTTAAACCCTAACTCATTCGTCTCCCGATTGGGTGGCGATGAGTTTGCCGTAGTGATCAGCGATGTAGAAAACGAGCAGGATATTTTCAAAATCGCCAATAACTTTCTGCTGCAGCTTGAAACACCGGTCACCTATGGCGGTAAAGCGCTTCATTGTGGCATGAGTATTGGCGGAGCCCTCTACCCGCAGGATGCCCGTGACGCGTCAGAATTGATGAAATGTGCCGATACCGCCCTGTACGAACTCAAAGACGGTGGCCGTGGCGGCGTTTATATGTTTAATCCGCAGATGATGGATAAAGCCAGGGAACGTGCGACACAGCTTAATCACGCCCGTCAGATTGTGCGTCACAACCAGATCCGCCCCAGCTATCAGCCCAAGGTCAATCTGGCAACCGGTACCCTTGTCGGCTTTGAGGCCCTGCTGCGCTGGTGTTGCCCGCAAAACAGCATCCAGACGCCGGATAGCGTCTGCGAAGCGTTTAACGACTACGAATTGGCAACCAAAATCGGCGAAGCCATGCAGATGAAGGTGTTTGCCGATATCTCGGCCTGGCTTGCTTCTGGCGCCGAAGTTTTGCCAGTGTCACTGAATGCTTCCCCTATCGAATTTTTACGCGATAGCTACGCCGAAACATTCCTGCAGCGCTTGCAGATGTTTAACATCCCTCACCATCTGATTGAGCTGGAAGTGACCGAGCACGCCTTCAATAAGCACGGTTCGAAGTATGTGCTGCGGGCTTTGCAAATGCTCAAGGAAATGGGGATCCGCATTGCGCTAGATGATTTTGGTACCGGGCACTCTTCCTTAACCCACCTGATGAACTACCCACTGGACTGCATAAAACTCGATCGCGACTTTATCCGCCGCATGAACAACGAAGCAGCTATTTTGGGCATTGTCGAAAGTATGGGTATTCTGGGGCAAAAGTTATCCATCGATATCATTGCCGAAGGGATTGAAACCGAACAGCAGCGGCAAACGCTGCGCAACTCCGGATATCATTTGGGCCAGGGTTTTCTTTTTAGCCAGGCCGTTGAGGCGCCCCTTGCGCTCAGTATGTTGCTAAAGAACCCCTCCTCCAAAATAACCGCTTGACCTTCCCGTGGTGGGAAGCTTTAAGCTTTCCACCAACAGACAGCATAAAGGGACAGCTCAATGACTTCCGTTTCTCTCAAACCCAACTCCACCCCGACAATGTCTCAGGTCACCCGACTGAGCCTGCCGGTCGATGGCATGACCTGCGCTTCGTGCGTAGGCCGTGTCGAACGTGCGCTGAAGACCGTACCCGGTGTGGATAGCGCTTCGGTCAATCTGGCCACCGAACGCGCCGATCTCACCTTCAGCGGCGCGGCTGACCCGCAGGCGGCGGTTCGCGCCATTGAGAACGCCGGATATAACGTGCGTGAAGAGACCACCGAGCTGGCAATAGAAGAAATGACCTGTGCGTCCTGCGTCGGCCGGGTAGAAAAAGCACTGAACCAAATACCCGGTGTGCTTGAGGCCAATGTCAATCTGGCGACCGAGCGTGCGCGGGTGCGTCACCTCGCCGGTGTCGTCTCTATTACAGACCTTGAGGCCGCAGTTGAAAAAGCAGGCTACCGACCACGCCGCCTGTCCACCGCCACTGCCAGCACAGAAGATCAGGATACCGAGCGACGTGAGCATGAGGCCCGTGGATTACGGCGCTCGTTACTTATTGCCGCCATCCTCACCTTGCCGGTGTTCATTCTCGAGATGGGGTCGCACCTGATCCCCGCCATGCATCACTGGGTGCTAGGCGTGCTGGGTGAACAAACCAGCTGGTATTTGCAATTTGTTCTCACCACCCTGGTGCTGTTTGGGCCGGGGCTGCGTTTCTTCCGCAAAGGGATCCCGGCGCTGTTGCGAGGCGCTCCCGACATGAACTCGCTGGTGTCGGTCGGCACGGTGGCGGCGTACGGCTATTCGGTGGTGACGACTTTTATTCCCGAGGTGCTGCCGCAGGGGACCGCCAACGTCTATTATGAAGCTGCTGCGGTCATCGTTACCCTGATCCTGCTTGGCCGGACTTTAGAGGCTCGCGCCAAGGGGCGGACCTCACAGGCCATCAAGCGGCTGGTCGGCCTGCAGGCCAAGACAGCCCGCGTCGAGCGTAATGGCGAAACCATCGAAATCCCGCTCGATCAGGTAACCCTCGGTGACATCGTGCTGGTTCGTCCTGGCGAAAAGGTGCCGGTTGACGGCGAAGTCGTCGAAGGAACCTCTTACGTAGACGAGAGCATGATCACCGGTGAACCGGTGCCGGTACAAAAAGGCATGGGCGCCGCTGTTGTCGGTGGCACCATCAACAAAACCGGGGCTTTCAGTTTCCGCGTTACCAAAATCGGTGCCAATACGGTGCTCGCGCAGATTATTCGTCTGGTCGAGGAGGCTCAGGGTTCCAAACTGCCGATCCAGGCGCTGGTTGACAAGGTCACCATGTGGTTCGTGCCGGCAGTAATGGCCGCCGCCGCGCTGACCTTCCTGGTTTGGCTGGTGTTTGGCCCGTCCCCGGCCCTGACCTTTGCGCTGATTAATGCGGTGGCGGTGTTGATTATCGCCTGTCCTTGCGCCATGGGATTGGCTACGCCAACCTCCATTATGGTCGGGACCGGCCGCGCCGCCGAACTTGGCGTGTTGTTCCGCAAGGGTGAAGCCCTGCAGGCACTGCGCGATGTCAGTGTTATTGCCCTCGACAAGACAGGTACCCTGACCAAAGGTCGTCCTGAACTGACCGATCTGGTGCCCGCCGAAGGCTTTGAATACGAGGAGGTTCTGGCTCTGGTGGCGGCGGTGGAAACTCGCTCCGAACACCCGATCGCCGAAGCGATTGTAGCGGCAGCCAGGCAGCAGAACATGACGCTCGCCGCGATAGAAAGCTTTGATGCCACACCGGGCTTCGGCGTCTCTGCCAGCGTCGCTGGACGCACCGTCGCAGTCGGTGCAGACCGCTTTATGACCCAGCTTGGCCTTGACGTGAGCAGCTTCCAACAGTCCGCTAAGCGTCTGGGTGAACAGGGTAAAAGCCCACTTTATGCGGCCATCGACGGCCGTCTGGCGGCGGTGATAGCGGTCGCTGACCCGATCAAGGAAAGTACGCCAGAAGCAATCAAGGCGCTGCATGCGCTTGGCCTTAAGGTGGCGATGATCACCGGCGACAACACGGCTACCGCTGCGGCGATCGCCAAACAACTGGGAATTGATGAAGTCGCCGCCGAGGTTCTGCCCGACGGCAAGGTCGCAGCGCTGAAGAAATTTCGCAGCGGCGGTGCCCGGGTGGCCTTTGTGGGCGATGGTATCAACGATGCACCGGCACTCGCCGAAGCCGACGTTGGCCTGGCCATCGGCACCGGAACCGATGTGGCCATTGAGGCCGCTGACGTGGTGCTCATGTCGGGCGACCTGCGCGGCGTCCCCAATGCCATTGCGCTCAGCCAGGCGACCATCCGTAACATCAAGCAGAACCTGTTCTGGGCCTTCGCCTACAACGTGGTGCTGATCCCGGTAGCGGCCGGCGCGCTCTACCCGCTGAACGGCACATTACTTTCACCGATCTTCGCCGCCGCGGCGATGGCGCTCTCCAGCGTCTTCGTGCTCGGCAACGCACTACGGCTCAAAGGCTTTCAGGCCCCGATGGCGGTTGAAGAAAAGATAAGCGCTGACACTCAGTAATCCCCCCTAACCGACCGCCCGGCAATGCTGCCGGCGGTCGGTTTTTTTATTGCAGCATTATTTCCTCTTCAAACACTCAATGACCAGCCCCCGCCAAGCCATCCTGCAACCTGACATTTCTAAAATTGGTTAGCCAATTTTGTTCGTTCACAGATTTAGCGGCATAAAGGATAGTGAGTCGACCGCCCCAACCACCTAATAATGCAGGTAATAATAATGATGTATAGCGCAAAACTCACCGTAGCGGTGGCACTCCTTAGTCTTTCTGCCCTGTCCCATGCCGCATCGGGCATTGACCTGGTTGCCAACGAAACGCCGATCCATACGCAAAAAAGCCCTGAAGCGGCGGCCAGGATCCCGGCCGGGTTTAAATTTGTCGAACCAGGCACGCTAACCGTGGCCGTATCGATACTGGGCAGTGGCCCACCGTTTGGGCTATACGCCCGTGATAATAAAACGGTGATTGGCAGTGAGTCGGATATTGCCCGCTTGGTGGCCGATGGCCTGGGGCTGAAACTCAAGCTGGTACCCACCTCGTGGGAAGACTGGCCCCTGGGGGTCACGTCAGGTAAATACGACGCGGCGATTTATAATATTACCGTCACCCAGGAGCGTAAAACCAAGTTTGACTTCGCCACTTATCGCCAGGATACGCTGGGGTTCTACGTCAAAACCGGCAGCAAAATCACCTCGATAAAATCGGCCCCGGATATTGCCGGCAAGAAGATTATCGTCGATTCCGGCACCAATCAGGAAGCCGTGTTGCTGGCCTGGGATAAAGAGAATCAGGCCAAAGGGCTACCTGCCCTACAACCGATCTACGTGACCGACAAGGCGGCCGCCACACTGGCCATTCAGTCCGGCCGGGCTGACGCAACCTTTGGACCGAACGTCTCTGGGGCTTATCAGGCAAAATTGAACGGTAAAACTACCTTGGTCGGCATTGTGCCGGGCGGCTGGCCACGCAGCGCCAACATTGCCGTTACGGTGAAAAAAGGCAATGGTCTGGTGGATGCGGTGCAGGCTTCGCTCAATAGCGCTATCGCCAATGGCAGCTACCTGAAGGTGTTGGATCGTTGGGCAGAAAGCGACGAGAAAATCGAACATTCTGAAATTAACCCACTGGGATTAGGCGACAAATAACACTCCGTCCAAGGCCCCTTAAATGGGCCTTGGCTTTTGGGCAGTCATTGTACTGTCCGCCCCCGGCTTTTCTCTATTTTGCGATAAAGCGTACTGCGTGAAACCCCCAGCCGTTTCGCCGCCAGGCTGATATTGCCATTAGCGTGACGGATAGCGTCCAGCATCTCCTGCGGCGCAGCGCGGGAGCCAGGGGCGGTCGATAAGACGCCAAACTGTTCGGGCAATGCGTCAGGCGTAATCAGCTCGCCATCATCCGCCAGGGCCAACAGCACCTTCAGCGTGCTCAACAACTGCCGAACGTTGCCGGGCCACGGATAGCGAGCCAGTGCCGCGACGGTCTCCGGCGCCAGCCGGAGACTCCTAGACTCGGCACCCAATTCACGCCACAGATTAAGGATAAAACCATCGACATGCGCTCGCTGACGAAGCGGTAAAATGCGCAGATTAAACTCCTGGATCCGATACATCAAATCCTCACGGAACGCCCCCGCAGCCACCTGCTGCGCCAAATCCTGATGGGTGGCGCAGATCAACGAAAAGTCGACGGCATAGCTGATACGGCTGCCGAGCGGCGTGACCGTTTTTTCCTGTAGCACCCTCAGCAGCCGGGTCTGTAAACTCAATGGCATATCACCGATTTCATCCAGGAACAATACGCCGCCATCGGCCTCTCTGATCTTGCCGAGGTACCCTTTGGGGTTGGCGCCGGTAAAAGCGCCGGGTGCATAGCCAAAAAGCTCGGATTCGATCAGGTTCTCGGGCAAGGCAGCACAGTTGATCGCCACGAAATTACCCTGCCGCCGGTGACTTTCCTCAAACAATCGCTGGCTAAAGTACTCTTTGCCGCAGCCGGTTTCCCCGCTAATGCACAGCGCTAGCCCAGCATTTAAAATACGTAATGCTTTTTGTCTGTCCGCACCGTCACGATCAATGGGAGACAGCAGCGGCCGGAACGTCTGCGAATGCCGTTTAGGCATCTGCAACTGCGAATAATAATGGCGATTATTAACTGCCAGCGTTTGACGTGGCGCGTTCAGCGTTTGCCGCTGCATTTCCGGGAACAGGCTGGCAAAATCCAGAGTGCCAAAACAGGCTGCGGTAAGATTGAACTCTTGCATTGCCAGCCGGTTGGCGGCGGTGAGGATCTCATCACGAAACACCAGTAGCAGCTCATGGGCGCTGCCGAGCATTCGCGCATCGCTGTGCAGGCGCAGCGTCCAGTGTTGAGCGGTGACGCACCCCATTACCCACTGATGCTCTATGTGCCTGACAGCCTGCAAAATCAGAGATCGGGCGTTATCAAAAGGGCGTTGCGCCGGCGTAGAAATGTCCAGCACGCCGGCAATCAGGCCGTCTGGCCGATAAATTGGCGCTGCCGCGCAGTAAAGCCCGGTGTTCTGATTAAGAAAATGCTCGTCGCCATTGACCTCGCACAAAGCACCGAGCGCCAGCGCGGTACCTATTGCGTTAGTGCCACGTTCCTGCTCGCCCCATAAATTGCCCGGTGCCAACGAGATACGCGACGCCTTACGCAAAAAATGGCTATTGCCGCAGGTTTCCAGCACCAGCCCCTTGGCATCCGAGATCACCACTATTGAGGGTTGTCGGTTAATTTCGCCGCCCAGACGCTCGATCAGCGGCTGCGCCAACTGTGCCACCCAGCCATTTTGCCCACGCACTTCATTAAGCAAAGTCGGCCGGATAAAAGGAACCAAATCATCGGCCCGGTTAAGGCCATAACCTTGGCTGCGTAGCCAGGATTCTGACAGTGGGCTGGATGCAGACTGGTTATCGCGCTCAGAGGCAAACCTGGCTTGGGTGGTCTGGTCTTTATGCAACATCCCCAACTCCCGCCAATAAAGTGTTGCATTTTTGTATCATGAATGTGTCGAATGCGTTGCGACATGGAACACAAAAAATAATAGAAATGGAGAGTAAGTCCTCGGTTTTATTGCTACTGAAAGCGTTTTTTAATATTCAACTTGCTGATATGAATCATTTTTTGTTTTTACGCTTCGGTCATCGTCGCAATGTGGCACAGGCAATGCTTAGGATTACGATGATGGCGTCACTCAGTCAGGCGTCAACCCTACACAGTCTGTTCTCATAAGAGGTGTTTACATGAAATACGTTCATCCCGGTTTACCTGGCTCGCTGCTTTCATTCAAGCAACGTTATGGCAATTACATTGACGGTAAATTTGTCGCCCCCGTTTCAGGCAACTATTTCACCGACACCTCCCCGATAACCGGCCAGATGGTGGCCGAGTTTCCACGCTCCGACGCGAAAGACATCGAGCTGGCATTGGACGCCGCCCATGCCGCGGCCGAAACCTGGGGCAAGGCCAGCGTGCAGGAGCGCTCCAGCGTGTTACTGGCTATTGCTGACCGTATGGAGTCAAAGCTGGAGTTACTGGCGCTGACCGAAAGCTGGGACAACGGGAAGCCGATCCGCGAAACGCTGAACGCGGATATCCCACTGGCGATTGACCACTTCCGCTACTTTGCCGGTTGTCTGCGTGCGCAGGAAGGCACCGCCGCAGAGATCGACCAAAACACCGTCGCCTACCATATTTACGAACCGCTGGGCGTGGTTGGGCAGATTATCCCCTGGAACTTCCCGCTGCTGATGGCGGCCTGGAAACTGGCCCCGGCGCTGGCAGCCGGTAACTGCGTGGTGCTCAAACCGGCGGAACAGACTCCGCTCAGCATCTGTGTGTTACTGGAAATGATTGGTGACCTGTTGCCACCTGGGGTACTCAATGTGGTTCAGGGCTTTGGTAAAGAAGCCGGTGAGGCACTGGCGACCAGCAAGCGCATCGATAAAATTGCCTTTACCGGCTCCACCCCGGTAGGCCGACATATCCTCGCCTGTGCAGCGGAAAATATCATTCCCAGTACCGTCGAGCTAGGTGGCAAGTCACCGAATATCTTCTTTGAAGACATCATGCAGGCCGAACCGGAGTTTATCGACAAGGCGGTTGAAGGCCTGATCCTCGGCTTCTTCAACCAAGGGGAAGTCTGTACCTGCCCTTCACGCGCCCTGATCCAGGAATCTATCTACCCACAATTTATGGAGAAAGTGCTGGCGCGCATCACCACCATTCGCCAGGGCGACCCCTTCGATACCGACACCATGATCGGCGCGCAGGCCTCTCAGCAGCAGTTCGACAAGATCCTGTCTTATATCGAGATCGCCAAGAACGAAGGTGGGAAAATTATCGCCGGCGGCGAGCGTGCCAGCCATCAGCAGACGTTGCAGAGCGGTTTCTATCTCCAGCCCACGCTGATCACCGGTAATAACAGCATGCGTTTCTTCCGTGAAGAGATCTTCGGGCCAGTGATTGGCGTCACCACCTTCAAAGACGAAGCTGAAGCACTGGCATTGGCCAACGACAGTGAGTTCGGGCTGGGTGCCGGTCTGTGGACACGCGACGTCAACCGCGCTTACCGCATGGGCCGCGCCATCAAGGCCGGACGGGTGTGGACCAACTGTTACCATCTCTACCCGGCGCATGCCGCCTTCGGCGGTTATAAAAACTCCGGCGTCGGCCGCGAAACCCACAAGGTGGCGCTATCGCATTATCAGCAGGTGAAAAACCTGTTGGTCAGCTACGATGCCAAACCGCTCGGGCTGTTCTGATTTGTTGTTGTGACAGGAAGGCCTGTTATCAATTAATGCCGGTCACTTAAGGTGATCGGCATTGGCCCAAAAGTGGCCTTAGTTTTGGCAGGATCAAGAGTTGGACAGATCGATAACCATACGGCCACGGATGGTGCCGGACTTCATCTCTTCAAAGATGGCGTTGATATCCCCCAGCGGTCTTTTGGTCACTTTCGGCGTCACTTTGCCTTCAGCGGCAAACTGGAAGGCTTCTTTCAGATCTTCCCGAGTCCCCACCAACGACCCCACCACCTGAATACCATCCAGTACCAGGCGCGGAATGCTCAGATCCATACTCTCTGGCGGCAGACCTACGGCAACCACCTTGCCCCCCGCGCGAACCGCATTCACCGCAGAGTTAAAGGCTGAGCAGGCTACCGCAGTGACCACGGCGGCATGGGCGCCCCCGGCTTTCTGCTGAATAATTTCTTCGGCGTTCTCGGTTTTTGAATTGATAACCAGATCCGCGCCAATTTCTTTGGCAAAATCCAACTGGCCCTGATTAACGTCAATGGCGATCACTTTGGCGTTGAACACGTTCTTGGCATACTGCAGCGCCAGGTTGCCCAACCCGCCCAGGCCATAAATCGCGATCCACTGCCCCGGTTTGATGTCGGAAATTTTTACCGCTTTATAGGTGGTAACCCCCGCGCAGGTGATACTGCTGGCGGCAAAAGGATCCAGGCCATCAGGCACCTTGACCGCATAGTCCGCCACCACAATGCACTCTTCGGCCATGCCGCCATCAACACTGAAACCGGCATTTTTGACCGAGCGGCACAGGGTTTCGTTACCGTTGACGCAGTATTCACAGTGTCCACAGCCCTGATAGAACCAGGCGACGCTGGTACGGTCCCCGACTTTTAACGAGGTCACCCCCTCGCCAATGGCAGTAACAACGCCGACCCCTTCATGACCCAGGGTGATGCCGGGGACTTCGCCGAAATCGCCATTTTTGACGTGCAGATCGGTATGACAAACCCCACAACACTCCATCTTGAGCGCCGCTTCGCCATATTTCAGTGGGCGAAGCTGCTTTTCCTGAATATCTACGCTGTGATTTTTGGTGACTACGGCAGCTTTCATAGGATGTCCTTCCTCAGGTGAGTTGAAGTACAGTTGTTAATGTAGTGACTGTCCCCTCTGAGGGCAAGCGGTCTGGCGTTTTCTTTAAAAACAGAAAGTTAATTATTATTTCTTTCGACATAGTTAAACGAAATTCTTGAGCCGAAATAATGATTAACGCTTGGTTTTAGCGATTTTTATTGCCTTGGCGGGGTTACCGGCAACAAATTCCAGAGTGGGCGAATAGTAAAACGGCAACCAGGCGTGGAAACTGCTTTCCCACTCCCATTTGACCGGGCAAGGCCACAGAATATCTTCATGCAGAATATAGTAAACCCAACGTCCGTGTGGGCGACGTGGTTTGGCTGTGCGCATAGACCCTGACTTCTTTGGCACAGGTAGCCGTTTTTCCATATGAAATTCTCTTTGTCATCAGGGGCTACGGAGTGGCAAAGGTCAAATTTAACATGGACGACGGTCGGCAAGCCATCTTTCCCGCAGAGACATTCGCCAGGTACGACATACAACTGCCATTAATTATTCATACCAGATAAGTTCGGCCACTATCCGCTGGCACCGGCCAATGAACACAATCTGTGGAACTGCGATGCGCTGGTGGTCCTGCTGTGCCGTTATCAGGTTCGCGACTACTTTGCCTTTGGGGGATTAGGTGCGGGTGGAAAACACCGACTTTATCACCCTAAAGGGCATGGTCGATGGTGACTATCTGCTGCCGTTCCGCCTGGCTGAGCAATCTTTTAAGATAGTGCAGCACCAACATACAGGGCAGTTCATCGGCATGCAGGTGAATTTTTTCGCCTTTACCCGGCTGGCCGAAATGAAAACTGGTGAATTGGCGCTGCCCACCCTGGGCATGTTCAGGTAACTTATGATGTTTACTTTTCATTGGACGCCCTATCTGTGGAAAAGAAAGCCCGGCTTGATCGCATCGACAAAAAAATCCTTGAAATACTGTGCAGGGATGGCCGAATTTCGTATCAGAAACTGTCCGAGCAGGTCAATCTGACTGCCCGCCCTTGCCTTGAGCGGGTTCGTGGGCTGGAACGCGACGGAATTATTCGAGGCTACAGCGCCATTATCGAATTGCCGGAGCCGGAACATGCATTTGTGATCCAGGCGCAGATCGCGTTGGCCGACCACGGCCACTCCCAACCGGCGTTCGAGCAGGAAATGCGCAATACCCCTGAGGTATTGGACTGTTGGCTGGTCAGCGGCAACTTCGATTTTCTGGTGCGTATCGGCTGCCGCAGTATGGAAAACTATCGGCTGCTGGCCGATACCTGGCTGACCAGCAAAAAGTTTCGGGTGGATAAAATCGTCACCCTGACCGAGCTGCAGTCGATCAAACGATCCTGAACGGCATCAATCGCGGCGGATAAAGGCCAGCCAGCGACGCTCCGCCCGTGAGAACATGAAGATCAGCAGGAAAGTACACAGCAGGTATAGCGCTGCCGCCATCAGAAACGGAATAAAGGGTGAATAGGTGGCGGCATAAAAGGCACGAGCCACGCCGGTAATATCCAACAGCGTGACGGTACTGGCCAGCGAGGTGGCATGCAGCAGGAAGACCATCTCGTTATTCAGCGCCGGAATGCCGCGGCGTAGCGTTGCCGGCAGCACAAGGCGGCGGATGATCTGCCACTGGCTCATGCCATAGGCTTCACCGGCAATCCACTCCTGACGCGGGAAGGTCTCCATCATGCCTGCCAACAGCTGGGCTACGTAAGCGCTGGTATTGAGTACCAACGCCAGCGTGGCGCAGAAAGTGGCGTCGCGGAACAGCAGCCAGAAAGGCTGGTCGTTCTGCCAGCCCAACTGCACCACGTCAAACTGTGACAGGCCGTAGTAAATCAGCATCAACTGCAGGTAGAGTGGCGTGCTACGGAAAAAGTAAGTCACGCTGCGGATAATCCACGACAACGGGCGCGGGCCATAGACCTGGCCGATCGCCATTAACGCCGCCAGCAGTAATCCCGGCACCACCGATAGCAAAAACAGCCTGGCGGTCATCACCAGCCCGGTCACGTCGGAACCGTCGCTCCACAAAAAACTCGGTGCCGCCTCCAGCATATTTTGCAGATTCATCAGCGTGCTCCTGCCGAATGTGAGGAAGCCAACGCGTAGCGCCGTGCCAGCCTACTAAAGCCCCAACTGGAGACGGCGGTAATCGCCATATAAATCAACGCCACCAGGAAATAGAACAGGAAAGGCTTTTGCGTGGCCCGCCCGGCCTGCTCCGCCAGCCACACCATGTCTTCCAGCCCGAGAATTGACACCAGCGCGGAGGCTTTCATCAGCCCAAGCCAGTTGTTGTTGATACCGGGAATGGCAAAACTCAGCATCTGCGGCAACAGCACGCGGCGAAACACCTGGCCCGGCCGCATGCCATAGGCCATTGCCGCCTCGAGTTGACCCCGTTCAACGGTAAGAAAGGCGCCGCGAAAAGTTTCGGTGTAGTAAGCGCCAAACACAAAGCCAATGGCCAGCACGCCAGAGATGAAGGTGTTGAAACGCAGCGGCCCCAATCCCACCAGGCCAAGTAAGCCGTTGACCAGCATTTCGCCACCAAAGAACAGCAACAGCATGATCACCAACTCGGGAATGCCGCGCACCAGCGTGGTGTAACCCGTCGATACCCAGCGCAGCCAGAGCGGACCAAAGAGTTTGATCAGCGCATTGATCATGCCAAGCGTCAACGCCACCGCCACCGCCAGCGAAACCAGCATCACGCACAGCGACAGCAACGCGCCATGTGCCAGCAACGGTATATACTCTGCGACCATTTATGACCTCCCCTGGATGACTGGATCCGAGCCGGATTAGTTGCCGTAAATGTCGAAGCTAAAATATTTTTTCTGGATCGCCTGATAAGTCCCGTCGGCGCGTATCGCCTTGATGGCCCCGTTTAGCGCATCGCGCAACGCCGGATTATCTTTACCCACTGCAATGCCAACGTCAGAAGAGATAGTGCTGTCTTCAATGACCGGCCCGGCGAAGGCAAATTTCTGCCCGCGCGGGGTATCGATAAAGCTGCTGGCGGCCTGAGTGTTGTCCTGCAGTGACGCATTAATGCGCCCGGACATCAGATCCAGATAGACATTATCTTGGTTGGCGTAAGAGACAATTTTCACCCCTTTTCCTCCCCAGTGCTGTTTGGCATAGGCCTCATGAATAGAACCGGTCTGCACGCCAACGGTTTTGCCTTTCAGGCTGGCGACATCCGGCAGCAACGCGCTACCTTTACGCGCCACCAACTGGGCAGAACTGCGGTAATAACGGTCGGTAAAATCGACCTCTTTCTTGCGTTCATCGGTAATGGTTAACGACGCGATAATGGCATCGAACTTATGGGCGTTGAGCGCGGCAATCATGCTTTCAAAGGGTTGTTTGACGAACACGCATTTGGCATGCAGCTGGGTACACAACGCATTGGCAATATCGATATCGAAACCGGTGATCTCACCGCTGGGTGCCAACACGTCAAACGGCGGATAGCCACCGTCAACGCCAAAGCTGATGGTGTCGAAGGCCTGTGCCGCTGCTGGGCCGCCCAATGCCAGACTGGTCAGTAAAACTGCTAATGTTTTTTTCATGGCTGAGATCCCCGGTAAAAGAAAGTATCAGAAACGCAGTGACAGACAGGTCAGGCCGCCGTCCATTTTTTTAAATTCGCTGGTGTCGAGTTGAACGATGGGCATGCCCAGCTTTTCTATTTGCGCCAGCGTTTGCGGGTAACCCTGCGGAGTGAGCAGCGTATCGTTGATCCACAGCGTATTACCGGCGTAGGACTCCGCTTCCGCAATGACGATGCTGTTAAAACCGCTAAAGGCAGCATGATGCTGGTAGTCTTCCGTCAGCAACAGGGTATTACGCCCCACGTAATTGACGATTGATTTCAAATGCAGCCCGGCGCTCACCTCAATGGCCGTGACCCGGTAGCCATAGGGCTCTACCGCCGCAGCAAATTCGCCGATACCGGCCTCATCAGTGCGAGACGTCAGGCCGACAAAAAACTGGCGATCGACCAGCAGCACATCTCCACCATCAAGATGGCCGCGCTGGCTCATCCGCACTACCGGGCGTTCCCCTTCGAACAGCGGCGCAATGGTAGTCACTTCACCCTGGCGGCTTGGCGCCCCCGGATGGGTGATCACCGCCAGCTCCGGCATCACTACCGCCGTATCTTCAACAAAGTGGGCGTCAGGAAATGCCGGGGCAGCCGGTAACACTGTCACTTTTAACCCCAGGCGGAGCAAAGTGTCCACATAGGCCAAAAACTGGCGGCCGGTGACGGCAATATCCGGCGCCCCCAATTGGGCGGTGGTCTGGCCGCTGGCGCAGCTATCGGCAGGGAGTCTGGCAATGGCTTGAGTAAAGTGCATGGGCGATTCTCTCTGTTGAAGGGACGGTCACTGTTGTTTCGATTATCAAACAGATAGCATCGTCAAACCGGTTGAATCCGCCCGTTGGCACTCTGGATTTACGCTGTTTATTATCGCAGCGACGACCTATTCTGCTGTCAGGCGCCCTTGTACACCACAGGTGCCAGACGCATGCCCACCAGGGTGATCACACAGATGGCGGCACCGGCGTAAAAGGTCGAAGCCGTGCCCCAGGTTTGTCACATAACGTTGAATATAGGGTGAAATGATCGCGGAACTGGTGCAGCGCCTCGGTACTGTCACCGGATGCCCAGCCTTATTGCCGCCACCCATTGGGACCTGGTGCAGGCAGTAGAGACGGGTGCGTTTCGCCGCGATCATTCGCCCCTGAGTGCTCTGGAGAGAAGCAATTTTACGCCTCAGGCATTAAGCCCGGTTATATTTTTGTCTGATTAACGCGTGCTGACAGCTCCTGATGGCTTTCTTTCCGCTCGCTGTATCTGTCTGCGAGATAATCAGTATGCCCCTTCAACAGCAGGGTGACTTTGAATAACTCTTCAGTGACATCGACGATGCGATCATACCAGGACGAGGGTTTCATCCGCCCATGCTCATCGAACTCCTGCCAGGCTTTCGCCACTGATGATTGGTTGGGAATAGTGAACATCCGCATCCATCGGCCAAGAATGCGCATCTGATTTACTGCGTTAAATGACTGTGAACCGCCGCAGACCTGCATCACCGCCAGTGTTTTGCCCTGAGATGGGCGGACAGCGCCTTCGCTTAACGGGATCCAGTCAATCTGGGCTTTCATCACTGAACTCATTGCGCCATGTCTTTCTGGAGAACTCCAGACCATACCATCACACCACCTGACCAGTTCGCGCAGTTCAGCGACTTTCGGATGTGTTTCTGGCGCATCGTCAGGCAGCGGCAAACCCGATGGGTTAAAGGTTTTGACTTCGGCACCCAACGCGGTCAGCAGGCGCCCTGCCTCCTCAGCAGCAAAACGGCTGTATGAACGTTCTCTTACCGAACCATACAGAGTCAGGATCCGTGGTGGTTCTTGCAGATGCAAACGCTCGGCAATGTGCTTGTCAAAGCACTCAGCGTTCAGGGCTGGAAATTTATCCACTTTTTCGTTCCTCATTTCGCACTCGGTGATTTAAAATCCAACACATATGAATTATCATATGTGTAGTCTAAGCGCATTGGGGTTCAAAATGCTACAACCCGTTCAGCTTTTCAAAATTTTGTCGGATGAAACTCGACTGGCCATCATTATGCTTCTCAGAGAATCGGGGGAGCTATGCGTTTGTGATATCTGTGGGGCCACTTCAGAGTCACAGCCTAAAATATCCCGCCATATGGCGATCTTACGCAATGCGGGGCTGGTCATTGATCGTCGTGAGGGGAAATGGATCCACTATCGACTCTCGCCACATATCCCTGCCTGGGCGGCAGAAACCATCACGGCATCCTGGCAGTGCCTGCGTGATGACGTTCGCGGCTGGCTGGCACAATCAGCGACATCCTCCTGTTAATCCATACGAAACACATCACTTTAATCATATGTAATGGAGTCTGACATGTTACTGGCAGGGAGTATTTTTTTACTGACGCTGGTTTTGGTCATCTGGCAGCCCAGAGGGCTTGGCATTGGCTGGAGTGCAAGTATTGGTGCCGTGCTGGCATTAGCCTGTGGTGTTATCCATCTTAATGACATTCCTGTCGTCTGGAATATCGTCTGGAACGCCACAGCAACCTTTATCGCATTGATAATTATCAGTTTGCTGCTCGACGAGTCGGGCTTCTTTGAGTGGGCCGCTCTACATGTTTCTCGTTGGGGCAATGGGCGAGGACGTTTGCTTTTCACCTGGATTATATTGCTGGGTGCGACGGTCGCAGCTTTGTTCGCCAACGATGGTGCAGCGCTAATCCTGACGCCAATAGTCATTGCTATGTTGCTCGCGCTGGGTTTCAGCCAAGGAACAACGCTGGCCTTCGTTATGGCAGCCGGGTTCATCGCGGACACGGCCAGTTTGCCGCTTATCGTTTCAAATCTGGTCAATATTGTCTCTGCTGACTTTTTCCAGCTCGGTTTTACACAATATGCTTCGGTCATGATCCCCGTGGATATTGCCGCTATCGCCGCTACGCTGGGCATGCTGCATCTCTTTTTTCGCAAGGACATTCCGGCGACCTACAACGTAGCGCTACTGAAAACACCGGCCAGCGCCATTAAAGACCCGGCAACGTTTAAAGCCGGCTGGATTATCCTCGTACTGCTGCTGACCGGTTTTTTCGTTCTTGAACCATTAGGGATCCCCGTCAGTGCGATTGCCGCAGTGGGTGCCGTTGTCCTGTTTACCGTGGCGAAAAGAGGTCATGCCATTAATACCGGGCGAGTGTTGCGAGGGGCGCCATGGCAGATCGTTGTCTTCTCGCTGGGGATGTACCTGGTGGTCTACGGGCTGAGAAATGCAGGGCTGACGGAATATCTTTCCGAAGTTCTTAATGTGCTGGCGAATAATGGCCTATGGGCAGCGACATTGGGCACCGGCTTCCTGACGGCAGTACTTTCGTCAATCATGAATAATATGCCTACCGTGCTGATTGGCGCATTGTCGATTGACGGGAGCACGGCCTCCGGTGTCATCAAAGAGGCGATGGTTTATGCCAATATCATAGGCTGCGATTTAGGTCCAAAAATTACGCCTATTGGTAGCCTCGCAACACTGCTGTGGCTACATGTGCTTTCACAAAAAAATATGACGATCACCTGGGGATATTACTTCCGTACCGGCATCGTCATGACCCTGCCCGTTCTGTTTGTCACCCTTGCCGCGCTGGCGTTGCGGCTCTCCGTTACTTTCTAAAGAGATACCGATATGAGCAACATTGTCATCTACCACAACCCGGCCTGCGGCACCTCACGCAATACGCTGGCGATGATCCGCAACAGCGGTAACGAACCGACGATTATTTATTATCTCGACACCCCCCCTTCATATGATGAACTGGTTAAACTCATTGCGGATATGGGAATTAGCGTCCGTGCGTTGCTGCGCAAAAACGTTGAACCCTATGAGCAGCTTGGCCTTGATAATGGATTATTGACGGACGAGGAGTTGATTGAATTTATGCTTCAGTATCCGATCCTGATCAACCGCCCCATCGTCGTCACCCCCATCGGAACCCGATTGTGCCGCCCTTCCGAAGTGGTGTTGGAAATCCTTTCAGATCCGCAACAGGCCGCATTCACCAAAGAAGACGGTGAAAAGGTGACCGACCAGGCGGGCAATAGAATCAAACCGGAGTAAAGGCCTTAAAAAACGGTGGGCTTAGCCCACCGTGACTGATTTAAACAATAAAGTCAGTGGCAGTATTTGCTTGCCCGACAATATTAACCAGGAAATCCGGAGTAGCCTGGCCATTTATATTTAGCGCCAACTCGCTTAAATTACTTTGTGAGTCATAGGTTAGCAATGCCTCCCCCGCCTGACCGCTAAAAGCGTCAACGAAATGAATAAAATCTGCGCCTTTATCGCCATGATTAAAGAACGACAGATCAATTTTGTCGATGCCGGTTTCAAAATCCATAATCTTATCCGGAGACTTGAACGACGAATCACTTACCGCAGAGAAAACAAAGATATCTTTGCCAGTGCCACCGAATAGCTGATCTTGCCCGCCACCACCGTAAATAACGTCATTACCCGCACCGCCATGGATAATATTCGCCGCATCATTGCCGACAATCACATCATTACCTGAACCACCAACTGCATTTTCAATCACAGTGCCCAGAGCGATGGAAACGTTGCCCTTCAACCCACCGACGTCAGAGAAGGATCCCTCCGTCAGATTGATGCGTTGGTTCTGCATATAACCCGAGAAATCAAGCGTGTCGTTGCCGCCTGCATCCCAGACAGAAAACACCAGCTTCTGGTTGCTGTCTGTCAGCGTGTAAAAATCCCGCCCGGTATTGGAATTGAACCCGTACACCGTGTCCCCGGTGCGCGTAGTGGTATTAGCGCCATACAGATGTTGAATAGCGGCAATATCGTCAACCAGCGGCGCGGCGGCAAAATGACCGCCGTTATCACCACCGGTATATGACTCATCCCAATAGCTCATTATGCTGAATTGACGCGTGTCCTCGGCGTAATTCGCCATGCTGTAGTTGGGTGGATTTTTTTCATCCGCATTATATTTACCGGGATGATCCAGTCCCAACGTATGCCCCAGTTCATGGGTAATGCTCAGGCGACCATAGTTACCAAGATTTGGGTGCAGATTGGCGTAAACCCCATAACTGGGATCCGCGTAATCGTAATTGATGTTGAACCAGCTTTGACCATCGGTATTATGCCCACGATAGTCGTTACCCGCCCCACTGAATGGCTTAATTGCATAAGCCTGGCCAGAACCCTCATAATTTCCGAAGGTAATATTGGATTTTTGATCCGGAGCAACTTCAACAAACTTAAGGTTGGCTACATCAGCCCAGGATTGCAGAGACAGCTTGGCCTGAGCTTTTTGCTCTGCGGTAAAGGCGCTAAGGCCGGTATCTTGATTATTAGTGCCAAATCGGAAATTTAAATTACTCTGATTATAATCCCAGTCTGGGAACGAATAAGTGACGGTGGCGCCGTTGCCGATGACATGAGTACCATTCCAAGTCTGTTCACTACGTGCTATTTGCTTCCCGGCCTCTTCCACGCCAAAAGAAGGCTTATTATTGATGATTAAATAATTACCTCTATTATGATATTTCAGCAAATCATTAACATCATCCCAACCGCTGGTCTTTCCATTTAGGGAATTATCCATATCCATCTCCAGTAGGTTAATTCACTTCCGTTATATAGAAATAAAATTTCGATATAAAGAATTACCGCAACATCATATCGCAGCATTTAAATGCTAGTATGATTTTCAGATAGCTCAATATATTTTAATGACATAATTTATCGCGGAGTAATCATCTTTTTAATATCTAATTATCAGGGTGAATAACCCAATCGCACCGTTCAGTGATCGGTCCAGGGTGATACCTCCCCTAGTCAAGCGACCGCCACTTGCCATTTGCCAGGCCTCTTGCGTTATACTGTGCCCCACTTTTTGTAACTAACTCAGATAACTATGGAACGCTTTCTAGAAAATGCCATGTACGCCTCTCGCTGGCTGCTTGCCCCGGTTTACTTCGGCCTGTCGCTGGCCTTGCTGGCGCTGTCGATAAAATTCTTCCAGGAGATCATTCATGTTCTGCCGAATATTTTCGCCATAGCCGAGGCGGATCTGGTTCTGACGCTGTTGTCGCTGATCGACATGGCGCTGGTGGGCGGATTACTGGTGATGGTGATGTTCTCGGGCTATGAGAACTTTGTTTCGCAACTGGACATCAGCGACGACAAAGAAAAGTTGAGCTGGTTGGGCAAAATGGACTCCACTTCGCTAAAGAGCAAAGTGGCCGCATCGATTGTCGCCATTTCATCCATCCACCTGCTGCGGGTGTTTATGGATGCCAAGAACGTGCCGGACAATAAGCTGATGTGGTATGTGATCATCCACCTCACCTTTGTGCTTTCCGCCTTCGTAATGGGCTATCTCGATAAGCTAACACGCGACAAAAAATGATCCCCCGTTAGCCGTCGCCCTCTGCTGGCGGCTAACCCCTTCCGTTTAAACCTATTATCAATCAATATATTGCGTTGTATTTTAAACCTCACTTCTTAGTGACGTTGTCACCAATAAGCCTTTACCCACTTATGTACCTAATTTCATTTGGTGCATCCAATGATAATAACATTATAATGTTATTATACTTCGATAGGCACAGACGCCGGCACAAGCTGAACTTTGTCCCGCTGACAGGACCTGAATCAATCATGCCGCTCAATGGTAAACCATTACAGTTTCAGGATGTTCAATCAATCCTGCCCCACCGCTTCCCCTGTCTGCTGGTTGACCGCATTGTGCCTGACGGCACCTCCGTTGCCGAAGGCCGCTTAAGTGCCATCAAAAATATCACGGCCAATGAACCCACCTTCTGGACTGGCCACCACCAGACCACGGTGTTTCCCGGTATCTTAATGGTGGAGGCACTGGCACAGACCACTGGCTTGTTGGCGCATTACTTTCTCAGCCCGCTGTTACCAGGTGAACATTACTATTTTGCCGCCATTCATCACGCTCGATTCTATCGCTCGGCACGGCCTGGCGATCAGCTTCGCATGGATGTCGCCTTTGTCCGACAGCGCTCCGGCCTTGCCCGCTTTACCGGTCGTGCCACGGTAAATGGCCGCCGCATCTGTACCGCCGAGTTTATGTGCGCTCGTAAATAGACCCGCCGTTTTTTTGATGGAGGCTTAAACAAATTACTATGTCTATGGTTGATAAATTACTCAATAGCCTGGATTTTTCTCCTCGTGGTCAGGTGATTGCTCGCGAGCAAGACCACTGCGGTGAAATTATTGTTTCCGACCACAAGGGCTACCGAACCCTGCGTTTTGACGGCATTTGCGAACAAAGCAAAATGTGCATCGATGCGCCACAAGTTCCGGTTCACAACTACATCAAAACCATGCTGATGGCCGTGGCCTGGCAGCCGCCTTCGGCGGCGCTGATCCTGGGACTGGGCGGCGGTGGTCTGGTACGGGCATTACATGCCTATGACCCCAATATGCTGCTTGAAGTGGTGGAACTGCGCGAGGCGGTGGTCTCTGTTGCACAAAGTTATTTTACCTTACCCACCGACGACAGGGTTGTCTTGCGGGTTGCTGATGCGGGCGATTTTTTACGAGCCCCGGTCACTCGGCTATATGATTTGATTTTTTCCGATCTCTACAGCGCCTTCAGCATGGATCCGCAACAGGGTACGCAAAGCTTTCTTCAGCGGTGTGCCGGAAGGCTTTCACCACAAGGTTGGCTGGTGCTGAACTACCATGAAGTGCCCGATGAAGATTCGTTGCTGTACCACAGTTTGCATCGGGTGTTTAACAGCGTGTTGTATTGTGTTGCGCCCAGCGGCAACGTAATTATCTATGCCACATTGGCTGAAATCGACACGCCGCTAAATCTGCTGCGTCGCCTTAGCGCCGAAGTCGGGCCGAGTTTTAACTGTGACCTCGGCTATCTGTCACGCAAGATTGAACGCCTGCGCTTTAGCTGAGCCGGTAGGGCCATTTCACTATTATCATTTGATTATTATTCTCTGGAGTCACCATCATGGAAAAGAAAACGGCGCGCCTGACCGTACTCATTGATCCTGATAAGAAAAAAGCATTGGAAGAGCTGTGTTTGCAGCAGGACGTCACTCCCTCCCAGGTGATTCGCCAACTGATACGCGACTATCTGCACAAACACCAGGTTGAATACCCAAGCCAGCCAACGCATTCCAATCCGCGCGTGGATAACGCCTGAATTCAGATGGCGCAAGATTCGCGCCATCTGTAACCGCTACGGTGATTACCCCTTGCGTGCCTCAGCAGAAAAACCATGCCGTTTAGCCACCATCGTGAGCGCCAAACCACCCAGCACTAACGATGCCCATGGGAAGGACACCGCCCCAAAGTGATCAAGCAACAGGCCGCCTAAAAAGCCGCCGACGGCAATGGCTCTGTTCCAAATGACGACGTTCATCGCCAACGCGGCGTCCGCCAGTGCTGTTTGCAATAATGTCGCCGCCCCGCCAAAACTCAACCCCCATAGACTCATCCCGACATAGATCGCAGTCGCGGAATGAATACCGATACCCAACAACAACGCCGTCACGGCATTGATGACGGTTTGGGATGCTAATGCCCAGGCATGAGTGATACCTAATGGTAACGATTCTGGAGTGTTCACCGGCGTCAATCCGGCGAGCACTTTGGCAAATCATCGCCCTTTCATTAGCAAGGTATAAATATCATTTCATAACTATCATGATGACTATTTCAACTGTTTAATTAGTTATTCACAGCCTTTATGATTAAAGAAATTCATACCATTAAACTAATTTCTCAGCTAATGATATGCCCTATTTTAACAATACCGTCCCAAGCGACATAACCGCCATGTACAATTCATTGATTTGTTTTACTTTATAAACTCCGTTTACAAAAACAAAACAATTAACCGTTGTTTATTTGATTCTTTGAATAATTTTTCCATCGTTTGGTTAACGCCGTGATTTTCTTGATTATCTCGAACTCAACAAAAAAATACTTCATTTATTTTTAAGTGTCAGTTGATTTTTTAGTCGCCATTGCTATTGTTGAAGTTGAGTAATTCATCGCTCCAGACCCGAAAAGTAAATTCTATTTTTATACTCATAAATGTATAAGGATCAGATCATGCCCATTAAAAAATACGTCATTCTTGACAGCAACCCAGCAGCTGTTGGGAACGATGACTTTATTCTATTAGGTTTGAAAAATGAAGGTTTTGCCCGAGGTTGTCCGATGCTATTTGGCGGAACTGCTGATGCAAAAGACGGCCCGATTGACGGCAAGAACTTTGCCTTAAACGTTATCAAAAGAGAGACCTGGGAAGAAACCCTGCATAATATTGAAGTTCAGCAAGTTGTTCGCTATAAAGTTTTTCCAAATGATATTACTTTCTACACCAGCAAGGTATTTACCTTCACTGGTACAGTAGCGCTTGGCGGCGAGTTCGCCTGGATACGTAAAGTCAGTAAGGGAAAATTAAAAAATTATTTTAAAAGTAAACCCTCTGCCACCAAAGATATGTTTGCTCAAGAACTGTATGCCATGACATTGGATCCCCGTATAGATCCTACCGATGCTCAATTCGAAGAGTATCTTGGTTCTGACACTCTGAGTGCTATTTACGCTTATTGCAAAGAAACCTGTAAATAACTCATTAACCGTTTAATTAGCTATGGTTTAATTCATTGCCACCATTGTTTGCGCACGTTTATGTCTGAAACTTATTGGGTACTGATATTATGATCACACAAGGTTATACATCAGACGAGAAGACTATTGTTAAAAATGTCATCGAAAAATATAGCAATACCGGTCTATTTATTATTGAGCCTAGCGATCACTTGCTGGTCAGTTTTTACGATATTCAATTAAAACTTGCCGGTCTTACCACGGGCAATACTCCGCAGTTTACTCAATGCTGGCAACAGACAAAACGGCTTAAACTCAGTGCCGGCCGGTTGAGCGATGCCGGTAATGGTTCCGCTCAACCGGTATACAGCATCGTCAGGTTGGACTCTACCGACGGTCGAAATTATCGCGCCAATGCCATTGGCTCCCTGCCTGTCTCAGCGACTAACGTCACGCAGACCCTTGGGCTATTTGACGGCGAGGCCGGCAATGTCGGGCCGGTTAACTACAACCAGGCCTATGTCTACGCCGCAGACTGCACCCTGAGTGCCGACGGGGTTTATCCGGGTAGCCAGATCGCTGCGGGTTATCCGGTCACGGTGATTTATACCTTTGCTCAAACTATTGGTAACCAGACGGTCTACGGGGCAGAAATCATTACCAGCCAGAGTTATCCAAAAATTATCTATAATGAGTCACCGCGGAGTCTTATTAATCCAAATGAAATCAAGATCTGCTTGACCCGCGATGAGGCCGACTGTGATTACCGCAATAATTATGACGGTTCGGTCAGGGTACCTATCAAAGGCAATATTACCTACCTGGGGAAAATTGAGCTCAACGGCGGGCAGCCGGTTAAAGCCAGTAACACCATTTATTTGATACGTACTCGTGCCGGCGGCGATCCCGTCACCCCTTTCGGCAACTACAACATATTCAATTCAGCCAACACCAGAATTAATGGTGACAATATCTCCTGGGATCTGGACTGGCTAAGGTTCAATCAGGTTGACTTTGAATCAGGCGAATGGGTTTATTATGTTTTCAAAGTTATTCTCAATGTCGATGGGAAAAGCATTGCGACCTTTATCACCAACGCCCCTAAAAGCCTTGAGCCAGACCAGCGCTTTCTAAACACAGAATTATTAAAACCTATGCGTATTGTTTATGGTTGTCTGGCTGAGAACACAAAAATCCTGATGCAGGATGGCAGGGAAAAAATGATTTCCGAGCTTGCTATCGGTGACTCCGTATTATCGAAAAACAATATACCGCTCAGAATTGAAGCTATCACTAATGGCCAGGAACGTAATTTTATCGAAATAACCACAAAAAATAGCAAGGGTGAAATAAAAAAAATCACCTCCAGCCTTGGCCACCCTTTCATCACCTCAATCGGCGTGGTGATTGCTCGCGAATTAAACCACTTAACTAAATTAATCACTCTGGATGGTGAGTGCGAAATTATAAGCATGGTGCAACAGCAAGGAGAATTGAAGGTATATAACCTGCAGCTGGCGGCTGAAACGCTCACTGACAAAGGTCTGTACGATGACAATACCCTGTATGCCAATGGCATATTGGTCGGCGATCTCCAGATGCAACGTATCTATGAAGATGAGTATTACCAGCGCCCAGCGAATATCCTGAGCAAACTGCCAAAAGAATGGCATCAGGATTATCACAACCATCTCAATACGGCGGGTAAATAACTCATGTATCAGGGCTACCCGGATTTTCAGCAGATTATCATTAGCGATCAGCTTAGGTTTATCGCCACCTATCAACAGAATGACGGCTATTTCTTATACCCGGACTCCGTCAGCATTTTGGTTGCGGATCCACTGGCTTTCTCGCTGGATATTGTTCGCAGCCCCAGCACCGACAGCATTTACGGCTGGCTAAATTTCACTACCGAACTGCAGTATGCCGCAGGCCAAAGTCTGGCAAATTTCAAGCAGCAACACCCGGATAAAGCGGTGAAGGTGTTGCCGGTGTTACCCGGCAGCCTGGGGTTTGATGTGCCGATTGAATATCACAGTGCCCTTCGCGGGCAAAGCTATGACGCCACCTGGTATTCGGCTCAGTGTATTCAGTTTATTATTTTGCTGAACTCGGCCAGCACCCAACTGATAGAGAAAACCCTGCTTGACGATACCATCGGTTTTAATGCCCGACTGGACGGTTTTGTCGAGGGTGTGTCACCGCGCCTGGCGTATTCCGTCGAGTTTGATCCCCGCGCGCTGATGCAAGTTCTGGCCGACGGAGCCAAAGGCACGCACCTTGTTGGCGATGACCGGGTAGCGTTTGACTATGGCCTGCTGACGCAATATCTCTACCAAAATCTGGCGCGGTTGCCGTTGCAAATCAGTCCCCCCTTACCGGAGAACCAGCCCGAGGAAAATCTGCTTTTCAGCCAGACGTTCCTTGACCGACTCTACAATCTGTTGGGCTCTCCCTACGCCGGTCCGGCATCCAGCAATACGGCGATGATCGCCCTGCGGATGCCCGCTCAAGGCGGCCGGGTGATCTTTAAACTCGACTCGGTGGTGCTGAGCCAACGCCCGCTGTGTTTTATACTGGATCCTTTTGCCGCCGCACAGCAAATCGCCAAAGTCTCGCCCGATACCATTATTCACCGCACTACCGCCCCACCAATCCCACAGGGTGAACGGGAGATAGACGTTTTCTACGCCTTCCCGCTGGGGTTGAAAAGCAACGTCACTATAGATATTCAACTTACCGTGCCACCGGGGGATATTTACCCGCTGGAACAGAGCCAAACCAAGCTGCTGCGCCCCGACCAGAGCCGGTTGACCTTCCGTTTTACTACCAGCTCACTGGAGACCGAACCTTTCTTCTACCAAATCCGGGTTAATTATCCGCAAGATGGCGACTGGCGTACCCTAAGTGGTGAACGACAATCGTGCGAACAACAGGCTCTGGTGCTCGATTACGCCGCGTTACCCTGCCAGTTTCTGACCATCAATATTGATCCGGGTTTTGCCCGGGAAAGCCGAATTAGCGGGCTTTATCATTCTGCCGGCTGGCAGCAGGATTTGGCCTTAACCGCCGCCGCTCCCTACTTCAGCTGCCCGATCCTCGGTGACGAAACCTACGCCGAAGCAACCGCCTATCAGCTTGCCGGCAGCGGCGTCGTGCCGCTGCCGATGCCGATTGCCCAGCCCACCACCATCGGGGCTTACAGCTTCCCGCAGTTTGGCTCACAGCGAGCGCGGATCACCGTCATTCTGCCTACTGAAATGCTCAAAGCCACGGTGGTCTTTCAACCCCAGGGCACTGACCGCACTACGGAGCACACCTTTACCCACCAACAAAACAGTTTCGATTACCCGTGGACTGTCACTTCTATCTTTGCCTGCGGATTCCGCTACCAGCCCCCTTCGGGCCAATGGTCGGCGTATGTGACCGGCGATCAAACGATTGATATAAAAGGTGAAAAATGAACGCTGAAGATTTGAACCCTCAACAAACGCTACAAAACTTTTTTCTGCTTGGCCGAGCCTTCGCTTTTCACGACCAAACGCAGCCGCCGGAATACTTTACCTATGGCAACTTTACCCCGCAGGTAGTGCTGGACGGCAAGGTCAGCGCGTTGCATTTGCTGACCAGCCCAGGTGGCGGTCTGGCGACCTTTATCGCGCCCAATTTGCCGGTAGATACAGCGGCGATTGAAACTTATATCCGCCAGCATTTCATCCCGGCCCCGGGGAAAATAACGCTGCAACAGGGCGAGATACGTCAGTCGCTATTTCTGCGCTTTGTCCACCAGCCGGATTCTGGCAGTTATAACGTCGAATTCGAACAGTCAAAAATGCCGCTGACCCATGAAGAAACCGGCCTGCTGGACAACGCCATTCGCGGAGCAAAGAGCCAAGTTTATCTGGTGACCCACAGCCGGTTTAGCGTTAGCAGCCGCGTTGCTGCCAGGTTGGAAACCGACTGGGTGGCTTTTTTAACCCTGGCCTTTAACCAACAGGCGCGGCAACCGGAAGTTATCGCCGTTTTGCTTAATCAGCAGATCGACGCCGGGGTGATCACCCTGCTGGAACAGTTCGATAATGATCCTTCGCAACAGACCCGCGAACTGGTCAGAAACGCACTGGTGAATACCGCTGCGCTGCTGGTCAGCAATACGCTACGTAACATCCATTCCATCGATGAGATCCCCAGCAAGATCAACTACGACGTCAGCTACAGCAATAGCGTTCCGCAACGCTATTTGCTGGCTCAGCAGCAGGATATTGCCGCCTTGCTTGGCCAACTGCCCGCCGACAGCATTATCACTTTTACGCCGACGCCGTTGCCCGAACCTAGCCGGCCGGATAAGCCAATAAAGCAACGAGAGTGCGTGGTAAGTCTGGGGTTCAACCCCAAGAGTTTTAACATCATGTCGATCGAGCTGCGCTATGCCCAGTCGCAAACGCCGATGCAGTGGCCCAGCTTCCCCCCGGTCACCTTGAAAACCACTGAAGAGGTCAGCGTTATCACCCTGAAAGTGACGTTTTCCGACTACACCAGCTATGAAAGCCAACTCGGCTGGCAAGACAACCTGGCGCTCACCCCGCAAGACCTGGGTTTCTATAGCCTGCTGTTCGAGGCCGAACAACTGAAGGCAAAATTTAAGTCGATTAGCGGCACCGCCACTTATCAGCCGGCAGGTCAGGCAAAAAAACAAAACTTCAGCTTTTCGTTTGCTGCCCAGCAATGGCAGGCCAACTGGTGGATTAATGCCCATGCCGCCGGTTTAAACGGCCGCGTTGACTACCAATGGCAAGGCAAACTCGACTCGATATTCCCCAAAACCTACGACTCTGGCCCACTACAGGCCAGCGCCAGCCCCGTCAAACTGCAATACAACAAGTAACATAAACAAGAGGAACACCCTATGTTAACCACCGCTTTGCAGCAATCGGTCAAGATCGCCACGGATAAGTATCTGGGCATTAAGGAATATGCCTTTACCTGCTATGGCGACAGCATTGATAAGAATACTTTTTATGTGGTACCCGAGATCCCGGTGTTTGTCGCCAGGGATCCCAAAAGCCCCTATTTCATGTTCTACAAGTATCGTAGTGAAGACACCCAGGGCGGCTATGCGCAATTTACCGTAATGCTGCCGCAGCCTGATTCTGAGATGAAAAGCAAGATCGCTATCGAGTTGCTCGGCAAGCTTAAAGATCCGCTGATCGCGAAATCCACCCTGATCGTCAAGTATGTTCAAGCTGAGCAGGCCTCGGTGGCCGATCCCGAAAATGCGACCAAAAAAGCAGCCATGGATACCGCGCTGCGCAATACCGGTTTAAATGATGATCAGGCTGCCAGGTTTGTCGCGTTATATGACAGCAACAAAGGCAATGACCAATTTGTGCTGGAATTGACGCCGACAGAAATCAAGCTGGAAGTCCCAAGACTCACCTCGGCGCAGGCTTCATTGATTCTGGACAGCAACGAAAAATTCTACCGCCAAATCCCCACCACGCTGTCGCCATCAGGCCTGGGTGATAACAATACCGTTTTCAGCCTGTCGTTAACCGGCCAAGGTGCCACCCTGTTCGAACAGGTATTGAAAGGCACCGATAAAAACTCCAGCGTTGGTATTCGTTTTGATTTCAACCTGGATGCTTCCCTGCCAGCGGCCAAAGTTACGGTCAGCTACGACAGTGAAATCACCAAATCGGTGACGCAAAACATCACCTCCCACACCTGGTCGGCCGATGAGAAAAAAATTGAGCGCGAATATATCGAAAAAGGCGCGATCAAGATTGACGTTCAGGTCGGGCTGACCGCCGCAGAAATGGGCATGACAGCGGATCAGTACATTAAATGGAAGGACGGGCTGGCCGCCTGGGGGCAAAAGCAGGTAGAGCAAATTTTAAGTAGCCAAACCGGGTTGGACATGAGCCTCGAATTGCTTAATGAAGCCGACGGTTTTGATAAATTCAAATCCAGCCTCAGCGAAACCAAAAGTTTTACCCGCGTCTATGATGAAAACTCGGTGGTCTCCTTCTCCATCGCCCCCCAGACCCAGTTGCCGTCTATCCAATCTATCGTCGGCGAAGACAATCTGAAAGATTACTTTAAAGAGTACGATCTCAACGATCCTTTCTATCAGTACATTCAGCCCGAGTTTTTTGTCACTCAGGACCTGGCGAAATACAACGTGGCCAATATCGTGGTGACTGCCATCTACGACAAAGACAATCAGAGCACTCTGCATTTTTCCCCTGGCGACAGCGAACCGAAAAAAACCGGCAAATGGTTTATCAACCCCGAGCTGGGCCGGACATTTAAATACTCCTACACCGTCAACTTCACCGGCATGCAGGCCAAGCCCTATCACTCTGGCGAACTTAAGAGCGATCAGGAGCTGGTTATCTCCATCAACGTGGCCGAATGCGGCATCGTTTATGCCGACATTTCCACGCTGCTCGATCCTATGGGATGGAAAGTCTTCAGCCAGGTGGTGATCAAAACGCAATATTCCGATCCGGATAAGGGCATCAAAATCAAAACCGACAGCCAGGTAGTCAAAGAGTCGACGCCTCCTCACCCCTTTATTTACCCGATTGGTGTTGATGTGGATAAGCCGATTTATTTCTCCACCGATTACTATGCCCTGGATGGTGACAGCCTGACCTACATCCCCGACGGTGTTGAGACCAACCCGCAGCTACCGGGTTATGGGCTGATCCGTGGCCACCAGATCCTGGTCGCCAATGCCCTGCCGAAAGCGCAGAAATACACCATTATCTTCAAGCCAAGCCAGAAGGAGATCACGCTGATCACCTATGAAATGGTGGTGTATTACCCGAAATGGGACTTTACGCAATCCCAATCCCTTGCCCTGACCGAGTTTGATTCTAAATCCCTCACCCAGTATCTGACCTTCAATCTGATGCAGGTTGAAAAAGACAACAAGGTGGAGATCAAATACATCGCTACGGTGTATTACGGCGAAGATAACCAGGAAAAAACCGTTGAGAAGGAAGTGACAGGAACCAGCACCATTGTGGTGGTGACTTTCTGATGCGTTGAGCCCCCCAGGGCAAAGCTTCTTTGCCCTGGATCACCTTCACCAAATGGGATAGTCGCTATGAACACTCAGGTCGTAGTGCAAAATATCTGTTTTATCCGAGCCGACCCGGAGAGGCCCATTTATTATTATTGCGCGGCCGCGCCGGGCATTAGCGTTATTAGCGGTGACGAACCGGCAGTCCAGCTACAGATATTCAGGAACAGCAGCCAACCGGCCACGGTTTACTATGCCATGTTGTCGTTGCAAACCCAGTTAACCAGCAGCCCCGAGGCGGCGCGAGTGGCGGCAGCGGCCAGCCCCGACATGCCGCGCGACGCGGTGTTATTGCCCATGCAGGCGATCGCTTGCAGCGCCACGCTGAACATTCCCGGCTTTATCGATGGCCAAACCAGCAAGACCTCACTGAGCGACCAACAAAACTGCTATCTGTTGGCCAAATTACCGGCTGACGCGGATATCGCTCTGCTGGCCAGCCTGATGGCGACCCCCGCCACTACGCCCATCACCATCAGCTACAAAATTGACTATCTGCTGCAGTTGCCGCCAGCCACCTTTGAGCTGGAAGCCCGTTGGGATCAGGTTTATCAATTTCTGCAACAGTCGGTCGGTTTCAACCTGCTGATTTTTTCCGTCGATATCGAGGAAACCTCATCGCAGTTAATCAGCAAAAAAGTGGTGACCCTTAAAGTCAGGGACAATGACCCCGATGGGCATTTCAGGCAGGCGGTGGCCGAGTTGACGCAGATCCTGACCGGCGAGTTCTTTACCCCGGTGTTTGCCGAAGTGCCGCAGCAAGACAAGCCTAAGGCCGGTTTTTATCTGCAAAGACTGTCGGTAGAAGATATTGATCAGCGGCGTTTAAGCGGCAAGCTGAGCGAAACCACGGTGGTCAAGCGTTCGCTTTATCCGCAGGCCCTGTTTGCCGAACTGGTCGCCGGCACCGACTATCAGGCCGACCGGGTGATCAGCCAGACTGACCTGCAGGATGACTTCTTCGCCCACCGTGAAGTTCGGATCAGCCTGCTGTCCGATGAACTGGACGTTAACGTCCAATTGGTGATGGTGCGCCTGCGCTATGGCTCGGACAGCAAGCAATACACCTTCCGCCCGGGTGATATCGGGCCGAAATTATTCAGGTCACCGAGTATTACTGACCCTATAACCGGCAAAATGCTGTGGCCGGTCGAATACAGCTTCACCGTCTATCTCAATCAGGCGGTAGGCGGCGTAAGATCGGTCAGCTCCGGCGTAATGCAAACCGAACTGAACGATGTCTACCTGGATATTGAGTCAGTCTACGGCCGCTACGATTTTGTCATTGAGGCCGCCAGCCTGTTCGACTGGCGTTGGTACCAGTCGGTATTGGTCACCCTGCGCTGCCGCCATATTGGACAGCCGGTAGCCAGCCTGTCGAAAAGCTTTCAGATTAGCCAGACGACGCAGCAGGACAGCTACCCGGTGATGCTGCCCAACCCGGATCAGTATTTGTTTGACGTCACCAAGGAATACAGCAGCGCCGTTAACTCACCCCATATCTCTGCGCTGTTAAACGAACCGACCAGCCAGGATGTGTACCTGGTCTCCAGCCTGTATCACCAACGGGTGTTAATGATTGCCGCCAACATGGACTGGCAACAGGTGGCGGCGGTGCTGGTTTCTGCCAGTTATGCCTATTTGCCCGGTGATGACGCCCCACCTCTGCAGCAAATTTTTCAGTTTACCGCAGTCGATTCCGCCCCTCAGCGTTTCAGTGCCGACCAAATCGACCCCGAACGACGTAGTGTCGATCTGGACATTTGGTTTACCTACCAACCGGACCAAGGCGGGGATAAGCCCGATTACGTCCAAACCGCAACCGTTCAAGACGATATCGATATCGCCAACCTCATTTAAGGAACCATCATGTTATTACTCAGAGCAAGAACTGCCACTATCAACAACATTACCTTCTTTGCCGACGACTCCGATGACAAGCAGTTCTGGTATTTGCCCGGTGATATCCATATCGCAGAAAAAGACGGGAAACCCATTTTTTCATTGATCAAATACACCGGCGACGGCAGCGGTCAGCAAGGGGGATACATCAACTTCGAGGTCAATACCTCGATCGATACCGCCCAGCTGGATGCCGCCTTCAACGAATACCTGCGCAAACTCAACGTTGATCCGAAAACCGCCCGCAAGGCTCAGGTGCCGTATGACAAAGGCACGGTAAATTTCTTCGTGCTTGACGTCGGCAGCAATGCCAACGGTGAGTTGATCAGCGCGCAGTGCCCCAGCCTGTTTGGCAACAATAGCGCCATTTTCAGCGCCAAACTGACGCCGCAGCAGGCGGTGATCCTGGAAGCAGCCTTTAACCAGGCACAGGCACCGGCGGCCGTGGCCTATAACCTCAGCTTTACCGGCATCACTCCGGCGTTAAAGGTCGAGGTTGAGGCCAAGTTTGAAAGTATCTACAAAGAGTTCGATGTTAAATTTGGCGCCAATATCCCGATCCCGGTGGAAACCCCGGCCAGTTTTTGGTTGGGCTTTGACAGCGTGATTAAGAAACTGCAGCAGGATCAGAAGTTGATCATCAAGGTCACCGAGAACATACCGAGCGAGGAGGAAGCCAAAGAGAAAGAATGGGCGCTGCAGTTTGTCAAAGAGGAGATCCTGAAAAGCTTCTTCACCGCATCGCTCAAACCCAATGATGACAGCAATACCCAGGCAAAATCAGCCAGCGACTCCATCCTGGAATCTCTGCTCGCCAGCGGCAAAGAAGACGGCGGCAAAGGTGGACTGTTCCCCAGCGCCTCGCTGGAAATAAAACTGGTGCGGATCGAAGAAACCAAAAGCCTGAACTTCAACTACACCTCATCAAAAGCCCTCAGCCAGTCGGCGGTACCGCAAAACTTTATCGGCAGCGACATTCTACGTGCCAAAAAAGAGCCGCCTTACTTTATTGAAGTTAACGTTAACGATCCCTTCTTCCAGAAAATCGACTTTACCGTGCTGGGGCCGGACGGTTTTGCCGAATACGGCATTAAGGCCGCAACCTTCAAAATCGAATATAACAAACAGGTTTATACCGCCGAGCCGTTTATCGCCGATGACGGTAAATGGAGCAAGGTCATCTCTCGCAGCCCTGACAGAAATGAGCTGTTTGTGATCAACAGCGAGTATGCCTTCAAGTCTGCCGCCACCACCGGCTGGGAAGGCAGCACCAGCTACAAGCAGCCGTCGGCTTCAGCTTCAACCCTGCTGAATTTGGATCCTGGAGCGGTGCTGACCTTTAACGAGATCTCCATCTTCCTCGACCGGAAATTCTCCTGGGAGAATTACAATCAGGTGATCGTCGAACTGACTTACCTGGACGACAAACAAAGTCGCAAAACCAAGAAGTACCAGTTTAATCCGGATAAAACTGAAGAGCAGACCTTTAAGTATCGCTGCCTGACCGAGAAGCCCTGGACGGTCGATTACAAAATCACTTACCTGCTGGTCGGTGGTGACAGCGTCACGCGTGATGGCAGCGAGAATCCGCCGGCCATTGTTATTCCGGCCGTGGCATAGGTGACTGGCGATGGTCGAACGCAATACGGTATTACCAGCGGCATGGAACGCCCTGGTAAGCGCCTTGTGTCAGGAGGCGCCCTATTTACGCCACTCACTGGTGCCCGAAATCGCGCGCTTTAGCCAGGCACGCCAGGCTTCAGGCTGTTTGTCCGCGGCCTTTAACACCAGCCTGTTGGGATATAACGGCTGTCCACTGGAGTTCACCGTCTCGTCGTCAAAACCGCAGGCACTTTCCTGCACGCTGGATCCTTTTTTGCCACGCTATGCCGAAAATCGTGGGATCGAGGCTTTTTATCGGCACTACCAACAGATCACGGACTCGCCCGCACAGGACGGTGTAGAGGCATGTTTGGCCAGCGTCAGCCAGATGCAGCGCCAGGCGGCCCACCCCCTGCGGTTTGGCTCTTGGCTGGGGCGAAAATATAGCCCCGAGACGGTTAAAACCAAGGTCTACTCCGAGGTACCACCCGACAGTACGGTAGAGATTGTCTGGCCTGATTACTCCGCCGCGGCCTGCCAGCAGGCCGGCTTATCACTGCTGATGCTGGGTTATTACCCGCAACAGATAGACTCGCCTCGAGAATATTACTTTCAGTGGCACAGTGCGCTAATCACTGAGGCTGATATTGCGGCAGTCATGGCCTTTTTTGACTGTGAACGGCTGTTTCCAGCGTTGGCACCGCTGCTGGGACGTGCCCGGCAACAAACCCTGAGTCGCGAAGGTTTTCCACCCACCACCTACGGTTTTAGCCTGGTCTACGGCCCCGGTGGTGAACTGGAAAGCTTCACGCTGTTCACCATGGCGGCCAGTTTCTTTGGTGATAACCCGCGAGTTTTCCCCGCGCTGCAAGCCTTGTTGTCCCAAAGCCAACAAGCCATGCCCTTGTTGCAATCTGTCATGACCGCGCAGGTTCCTCTGCAGTTCAACGTGGTGGGGTTTTCTGTCGATACCCAGGGACGTCATGCCATCAGCTGTACTTTTAGCCCGCAAAATACTCGTTTCGAAGTGCAGCCGCAGCAACCGATTTCATCCGCCGCCAATAATAATGAGGGTTCCAGTTTAAGCGCCTTACTGAGCCAACAGTGTGCCAGCGGTGCCTTTACCGCCCATGTCAGAACCCCGGACGGACGCTGGCATCAGGATGAAAACGCCTTTGTGACCGCGCAAGTGCTACGCACTCTGGAGCACACCTCGCAGACCGAGCCTTATATCGAGAAAGCGCTCGATTTTTTAATCGCCTGTGAAACCCGCCCGTGCCATTTCAGCTTTTGGCCGCCCACTGCCCATCCGCAGTGGATGGCGAACCAGAGTATCTGCGCCGATATTGACGACACCGCGATTATCACCGAACTGCTGTACAAGTTTGGGCGCATTTCACTGACGCAGGTCAGGGAGACGATTTCGCACATGAACAGCTATCAGCTACGCCGGGTCGATCCCCGTCAGGCCGCCGAGCAGCACCAATGGGCGGAGTGCCAAAGTTTTCACACCTGGATGAAAGATGACAATGACATCCGCCAGTTGGATTGCTGCGTGAACACCAACGCGCTGATCCTGCTCCACCGGCTTGTGAGCGGTAGCGATGCCGTATTACCGGCTTACCGACGCATTATTCAAATGCTGAATCAGGCGGTGCAATGGAGTGACAACCGTTACGACCGGCTCAGTTCGCTAACGCCCTATTACGCTCACCCCAACGAATGGCGCATTGCCCTGGAGTACGCCAGGCTGGTGGGGATCCCGCAACTCACGCCGCTGATTGATGCATTGACCCACTGGCAATGGCCCGCCGGCCAGTTGGAAAGTCCGCTCTACCGTCGGCATGACGGGCACTTTCTCTGGACCTCGTCCTGCCTGAACCAATTCAGAACTCTGGCCCAAACAGAATGCACTGAGGATAACCATGAATACCTTTCTCAATGACCTGGTAACACTGAACCAAATTATTCTGCTCAATGCCCGTGAGCAGTTTCCTGACGTTGAGGGTAAAAAGCTACGCTACCGGGCGGCAGCGCCAATGCGGGAAGACGACCTGACCGCCGAAGTCTGCACCGAAATCGTTTCAGGGGAAACCCGCTACCAGATTGCCACCAGCACCGACGGCAGCAGTTGGCGCATGCAACTGGACTTTGCCCTGAATCACTCTATCCCGCAAATTCCCTATGTGGTGCTGAGCTACACCCGCTTTGGCAGCGTCGAAGAAATGATTTTTGACCAGGTCTTGCTGACACCACAGGAAAATCGCTATCAGGCACAGCTGGATCTGTACAAACTGGAGCAACGCGACGCCTTGCTGCAGGCCTTGTCGGATTACGATGCGCAAACCACGCTGGTGGTGACCGTCAAAACCGAGCACGGCCTCACCAACACCGTCACCGACCCTAAAGTTTTCTATTTTGCCGAAAACTATTATCCGTATATCTATCAGGGTATTGTGCCGCCACCGCCGCGCCTGCAGCTGATCCTCACGCCATTGCAGTATCAGCAACTCTGGTATAACTACTATCAGGACTACGTGCGCAAGAATTACCTTTATTACCTGCCAGATACCTTCCTGCTGGGCACCGATACCGATGGCAAGCCGATGCTGTCGATATCCTTTTCCGCCGGCGAGCACGCAACCTCGCTGGGGGATATCAAAGTGACCTTTGACTACTTCCTGTCGCCCAAAGTGAATCAGGGGCGCATTGCCGATGCCACGGCACAGTTTTCACAAATGCAGCCGGACGCCCGACTGGCGCCCTTCGCCAATGCGGACTCACTGGCGTTGCAGTTGGCGTTGCCTGAAGGCAAAACCGAGGAAAAAAATGCGCTGATCAACCTGCAAAGCGGCATTGTCGATTCATTCACGCTGCCCGCTCAGCAGTTCGCGTTGATCTGGGACGCGCTATTTGATCGATCGCCGCAAAACCTGTTGCTGAAAGGCTATTTGGCGGTGCAGTTTATCGGTTTTAACCCGGATAACCTGCCGGTGGTACTGGCGTTGGATGCCAAATATCAGAGTAAGGTACGGGACTTTATCAAACAGACGGCACCGGTCGATATCTACAAAACCATTGAATTCAGAAGCGATAGCGGAGCTTACGACCCCTCTGGGCCACGGCCGATCAAACGCATTTTGGTGAATATCGATAACCAAACCGTCGAATTGAACAGGGAACACCCCAACCATGACGTCACGGTCAAAGTCTCGGCATTGGATCTGATCCTCAACCCGGATAAAAAGCTGATTTATCATTACGACCTGCAGGTTTTCTACGTCGAAGGCGGCATGACGCCCTACTACGATAAAACCTCCAGCTTTGAGATCATTTACGTCCCCTGAGGAGCGATCAGTCTGCTGTTGGCATCTGCAGCAGACTGCGCAGAGACAGCATAATCAACCGACCCGAGGGATCGGCCCCCCACTGAAAAGAGGCCAATCGTTCTCATTTCAATCACGGCAAAAGTGAACGTGACCTGGGGTTGACATTCCGACCGTTGGAACAAACGCTTCAGGATACGGTGGCCTGGTTGAGCTATCAGCGCAAGCCCGGCTGATCCGCCAGACTTTGTCCATTAAGCCGTTGTGTTTCGAGTTAGTCGGCCCAGCCCGCCGACTAAATCACTACCTGCCGTAATCCGCGTCCGGTTTAAAAGCGGCAGGGTTTTTGATGGTCATCACCAGCGCGATGGCCACCAATACGCCAGCCGCCAGGTAAGTCACCCGCATGCCATGGGATATCACCTCTGCCGTCGCCAACTTGATATCGTCGGTGTTCGCCGCCAGCATAAACAACGCGCCCATGGCAGAAGCGCCGGTGATCAAACCAAGATTACGTGACAGGTTAACCATGCCGGAGATCACGCCGCGCTGCTCAGGGGCTGCGTGCTTCATCAGCGCGGTATTATTGGCGACCTGAAATAGCGAGTAACCCAGCGTAATCAGGCAAAGGGGAGTCACATAACTGAAAACTCCCTCACTTAACGACATCATTGACATCACGCCCGCCCCCAGAGTCATGACGGCCAGCCCCACGGCAGTGATTTTTTTTGCCCCCAGACGATCCACCAGTCGGCCGGCAGGCACACTGAACAAAGCGGCTACCAGCGGCCCGGCTGACATCGCCAGCCCGGCCTGTCCTACCGTCAACCCCAAACCGCGCGTCAGATAAAACGGCCCCACGACCAGCGACGTCATCATCACCGTCATCACCAGTGCGCTCATCATCAACCCACGCCTCAGCCCTGGCTGGCGGAACAGCGCCGGCTGTATCAGAGGAGATGCCGAGTTGTTTTCCAGCCGTATGAACAGCCCGGTTCCCAGCCCCGCGCACAGCAACAACAGCAAATTGATGGCGCCGAAATCACCATGCCCCAGCGTCATCGACAGCGCGTAGCATGCCAGTGTCACACCAAGCAACAAAGTGCCGGGTAAATCAAACCGGTCGCTCTCCGATTGCGGTTGCGGCCGACCGTGCGGCAGATAACGGTAAGCCAGCAGCAAGGCCAGCAGGCCCAGCGGAAGGGTAACCAAAAACACCGCACGCCAGCCAAAGCCAAAAATCAATGCCCCCCCCAGTGAAGGGCCAAGCGCGGTGCCAATCGCCGACATGCTGCCAAGCAGCCCCATGGCACGGCCGGTATTTTCTTTGCCCAACGTCTCACCAACCAGCGCCATGGTCATCGCCATCATTACTGCCGCCCCCAACCCCTGTGCAATGCGGGCCGTCAGCAGCAGCCAGATATCAGGCGCAATGGCACAGAGTGCGGAAGCGACGCTGAACAGGCCAATCCCCAGCAGCAGCAGGCGGCGTCGGCCAATGCTGTCTCCCAGACGCCCAACAGCGATGATAGAGGTGGTAATGGTCAGCAGATAGACGAGCATCACCCACTGCACCGCCTGAAACGAAGTGTTGAACGCCTGTGCCAACGTGGGTAAACCGATGTTGGCGATGCTGGCCCCCAGTGATGAAACCAGCATCGACAAGGAAAGGCTGGCGAGGATCCCACCGATATGGGGGCTGGGGGCGGTATGCTGAGTAATTAGCTTCATAGTCTGACTCCTGAAAAGAACCTGTCAGTAGCCTATGTCAGCCAATAACCTGGCGGAAGACGCAGCATATGCAGTTTATTAGTGCATACGACGCCATGTTATGGCCGAGTTAATCGGCTTTGCGCGCGAAGTGGCGGATCAAATCATCTTTGTGGATCAGGGAAAAGTGGTGGAGACGGGGACGGCGCAACCGATGCTGGATGCACCACAGCACCAAAGAACGCGTGATTTCCTGGCAACGGTACTCTAAAACTGCATCGGGGGCATTGCGCCCCCGATCATTAAATTCAGTCTTTTTTCCGGCCAATGGCAGAGAAAAGATTACACAGCTCACCCAGACCATAAATCGAGCCAAGCAGTACGGCTATCATTACCGGCACCAGGATCACCACGGTTGCCAAACTCTCAATCATTTCTAACATCGTCGTTTCCTGGTTTTAAACAGAGAACCCTCTTCCGAACCTGAGGCCTTCCCCTTGTATATCATAAGGTTATTTTTTGGCTGATTTCAATGTGTGATACAGGTCACAACCAACTTCGCTAATGTAACTTACACAGTTACATTACCACAATATAAAAAAATGCTTTCTTCCATGCTCCTGCGGTCTCCCTGCCGCGCTCACACAACGCCTTCCACAGACTGGCGGTTGCCCATATTTTGATAACGTTAAGTTATCATTTTTTAAGCAAGCATTGAATCAACCAATAGAATAAACATATGTTTTCCAGAAGAGTCTCTCTTGTGTACTGCGTCGATAAGTCGTGAGAACGACTAACTGGCGTAGCGGCAGCGGTATACCTGCGATAGGTCGCTCATCTTGGTTGGTCAGGCTGAGAAACTGTCTGTTTTATCGCCAGCCCAGAACATGGTAACCGCGAAATACAATCCGGTCGCTCAAAATTAAGAATATTTACCTATTCTATTTTCCTGTGCAGGAATACATTCATCTCAACTTTTACCGGCCGATTAACCCGCGCTTTATTTTTCCGTTAATTAGGCAATTTACCAGGAAACTCTTATGAACTTTAAACGTGCCGCAGGTGTGATGGTTGTTGTTATGGCAACCCTTTCTGTAACTGCATGTGGGAATATGTCCCACCGCGATCGCAACACCGCGATCGGTGCCGGCGTCGGCGCATTGGGTGGTGCCGTCTTGACCGACGGCAGCACGCTGGGGACCTTGGGCGGCGCAGCATTGGGCGGCATCATCGGTCACCAGACCAGCCGCTGATCCCACCAGCAAAAATATCCGTCTCAGATCGGTTATTATCTTAAAAATAACCGATCTGAAATGTACACCACTCCATTATTTTACCCATGCCCAATAATTAATATTATCAGCATAATTTTAACCCAATAAAATATACTCCACTGATAAAAAAACCTGATACCGCCACCACTCCCCTTCGCTTCCCAACGACGCCACAACGGATGTTACTGCTGTTCTTACCCGGCCATTTTTATTTCTTGACTTACATAACTTCAGGATTATAGTTTCAAAATGAAATGTGAAACAAAGTTTCGTATTTGAAACCTTGCCAAATTTAAAATAATAAACACTTAACTAAAACTTGTCTCATATATAAAACCTCGCGAGAAATTCCATTATTTTGTGGCGGAATACGCTCGCTTTATTAAACGTCAGGTGTCATCAGGGGAAAGTCATGCGCAAAGTCTTTATCGCATTTTTACTATTTTCACCAATGAGTTACGCCAACACCCTCACACCAGCCAGTGAGAAGCCTGTCACGAAACCCGAGGTAAAAAAGAGTAGTCCGGCATTCCCCCATCTGCATTGGCAAAATGAGGATAATAATAAAAACATTGATATCGGTGGTGCATTACGCGCCAACTACCGTTATGAAGACTGGGGTAGCAGTAATTACCGTAATCCCCCCCACTTGCGTTTTGATGCCTTCCGCATTGATGCCAATGGCAATTATAACGACGCCTTCTTTGATTCCGGCTTTTGGTTTCAGGACCGCCGAAAATACGCCATCGACCGTGCCTATGTCGGCTATCACCTGAGCGGGAACTCTGACCTGCAGCTCGGCGCACCTTTCAAACCCTTTGGTTTGCAGCCTTATCCCCAGTTCGGCTGGTCCTACGGCATCCCGTTTTATCTCGGTTTCGGGGTCAATAACGGGTTAGGTGCCAAATACCAATTCCATGACCATGGCTGGGCGCTGGATGCCGCCTATTTCCCCCGCATGATGCCGGCAGGCGTGCGCTATGCGCCGGAAGTGGGCAATTTCGACGATCTGAAAAATACCAACTATGGTTCGCAACATTTGCAAACCAACGAGAAGCGCGATCAGGTGAACCTGCGTCTGGCGCGTGAATTCCATCAGGGCGACTGGAACAACGAGCTCGGCGGTTCGCTGGCGGTTTCCCGGCTCTATAATCATGACACCGGGGATAATGGCACCTACTGGGCGACAGGCCTGCATGCTTTGGTGAACTACGAGCCGTGGCATCTGTCGACGCAAATTATCCGTTATTCTTATGACGCCAAAGGGCCTGAAGGAGCCAACAATTCGGTAATTTTAATGGGGGGTAATGGCCTGACGCCAGCCTATTTGATTCCGGCGCAGGCCACCACTGCGTCAATCAATCTGGCGCGTGATGTCGAAGTGGCCTGGGGAGCAGTGAAAAAACTGCGTTTTTATAACGACTACAGCGTGTTGTGGAAGGATAAGGACGGCGGTTCCGACTCTAAAATGAACACCCTTGGAGTGCAGGTCTTTGCCCTGCCGGTGATGGTGTGGGTTGATCTGACCTGGGCGCAAAACGCCAACCCCTGGGGGGGTGCCGAAAACGCCACCGGCTGGACCAGCGCCCAGTCCTCCGGCAGCAATAAATGGTATTTCCGCACTAACCTGAACATCGGCTACTACTTCTGATCCGTTCCCCCTCCATCGAGGGGGAAACATTACATTAGCCCTTAACTTGAGACACCACGTTCAACGGCTGAGCATCAGGCAGAATGTTCATGTGTTCCAGCACCTGAGCCATAATTTTGCCAAATACTGGGCCGGCCACCGAACCACCGAAGTGTTTGCCGGCTTTCGGGTTATTAACCATCACCACCAGCGCTACCTGCGGATCGCTGGCCGGTGCCACACCGGCGGTGTAGTTGATGTAACCGCCGTCGTATTTGCCATTAGGCCCCATCTTCTCTGCGGTACCGGTTTTAATCGCCAACCGGTAGCCAGGCACTGCGGCGCTGAGCCCGCTGCCACCTGGCAAAGCATCGCTTTCCATCATATGCACTACGGTTTTTACCGTATCTTCCGGCAGGATCCGTTGCCCCATTACCGGTGGCGTGACTTTGGTTATCGACAATGGCCGATAAACGCCGTAGGAACCAATAGTGGCATATTCACGCGCCATCTGTAACGGCGTGACCCGCAGACCGTAGCCAAAGGAGAAGGTAGCACGTTCGATATCCGCCCAGCGCTCACGGTGCTGAGGCAAGTAGCCGCTGCTCTCGTTACCAATCCCCAGGTCGGTCGGCAGCCCGAGACCAAAACTTTTGTAAACCGCCGGTAACACGGTAGCAGGCAGTGCCAGTGCAATATGTGAAACGGCGATGTCACTGGATTTTTGCAGTACTCCGGTAATGGTCAGTTTCGTCCAGTGGCCCACGTCCTTGATTAAATGACCATTTACCCGGTAAGGCGTGGTATCCAGCACGGTATCCGGCCTGATTAGGTGGTGCTCCAGCCCGACCATCACCACCACGGGTTTCACCGTGGAGCCGGGTTCGAAACTGTCGCTGCTGCATACGTTGCGAATATCTTTTGTCGGCGTACCTGCAAAGTTGTTTGGATTAAATGACGGGTAGCTGGCCATGCCCAGCACCTCGCCGGTATTCACCTTCACCAACACCGCACAGCCGGAGTCTGCCTGGTTGGCCACCACGCCATCACGGATCTGCGCATACAGCACGTACTGGATAAATTTGTCGATGCTCAACGTGACGTTCGGCGGAGGCACAGGATCGACATTTTTGATCACGCCAATCACCGCTCCGCTGCCATCCTTCTGGTAAACGCGCAGCCCGTTCTTGCCCTGCAGCAGGTGGTTAAAGCCCAGTTCGATGCCTTCCAACCCCTGATTATCCTGTCCGACAATACCGATCAGCCCAGCAGCATCCTGACTCATCGGATAAAAGCGGCTGAAGTCCTGCTCGGTGCTGACACCGGTCAAATGCAGCTTGCTGATATAGCTGGCATTATCATCTTCAACCTTACGTGCCAGATAAACAAAACGCTTGTGGGCATTAGTCTGAATCAGCTTCTGCACCTCGGTCAGCGGCATCTTCAGCACGTTGGCCAGGCTCTGCCAGCGTTCATTGGTGATATCGGTATGGCTATCGAGAATATGTTTGGGATCCAGCACGATATCGCGTGAAGACACGCTCACGGCCAGCGCTTCACCATTGCGGTCGGTGATCATTCCCCGGTTGGTCGGCAACACCTGGGTGCGGATCGAACGCTGATCCGCCTGGTCAGTCAGTTGCTGATGCTCCAACAGTTGTAAATAGCCCACTCGAAACGCCAGCAGGAAAAAGCAAACCAGTATCCCGGCGCAGATCCAGCCAAAGCGAAGGGTTGAATAATTTTTACCGCTTTTTTTTATTAATGGCGCCACTGTTAACCCTGCGTTTTTATTAAAGTTATGTAATGATTTCAGTCTACCCTGACGAAAATCTTTAGAAGATTGCAGTTTGTAAGAAAGTAAAAACAAACGCGTTTACTGTTGCACATCCGCGCTGTCGTTTAACTCCGGCTTAACTTCCTGTCCTTGCTCAGGCTGCGGAGCGTTGGCCGGGTCAAATATATGGTCGAGGATCGCCCGCGCCGTCGGCCCTGCTACCACACCGTCACCACCGCCGTTTTCCAGAATCAGCGCCATCGCTACCCGTGGATTTTTATAGGGGGCAAACAGCGTATAGAAGATATGATCACGCAGCCGCACCGGGATCATTTTGGCGTTATAGGTCTGATTTTCTTTCAGCCCAAACACCTGTGAAGTCCCGGACTTGGCGGCAATTTGGTACGGCGCGGTATGGAACAGCTTGTAGCCGGTCCCGTTTGGCAGGTTGGCCATACCATACATGCCGTTGCGCACAATGCCCCAATACGGCGATTTGGCATCGCCAATCTGCGCGGCCTGCTTCGGCGGTTGATAGAGGCTCACCTGGCGACCCTGGCGCAGGGAATACAGCAAATGCGGGGTTTTCACCTTGCCGTTATTGATAAGCGTAGTGAGTGCCTTCACCATCTGGATTGGCGTGGCGACCCAATATCCCTGGCCGATACCCACCGAGATAGTATCCCCCTGGTACCAGGTTTTTTTATGCACCCGCTGCTTCCATTCGCGGCTTGGTAAGACACCGCGATATTCTTCGTTAAGATCAATGCCGGTAGCCTGGCCGTAACCAAACCTGCTCAGCCAGCTATGAATGCGGTCAATGCCCATTTCATACGCCACCTGATAGAAGAAAGTATCAGCAGACTCTTCAATCGCCTTGGTCACGTTCAGCATCCCATGGCCGCTTTTCAGCCAGTCACAATAGCGGCGCTGAGTCCCCGGCAATGTCCAAGTCGGTGCGCCAAAGAAGGTGGTATTGGGAGTGATCACTCCGGCGAACAGAGCAGAAGTCGCCATGTAGGGCTTCACGGTAGATGCCGGTGGATAAAGCCCCTGGGTTACGCGGTTAATCAGTGGCAAATCGGGGTTAGCCAACAAGGATTTATAGGCGGAATAACTGATGCCCTTCACGAAAGGATTGGGATCATAGCTGGGGCTGGAAACCATCGCCAGAATACCGCCGTCACGCGGATCCTCGACCACCACCGCCGCTCGCTGCCCCTTCAATACCGACTCGATATACTGCTGCAGCGACAGGTCGAGCGTCAGATAGATATTCTTGCCCGCCTGTGGCGGCTGCTCCTTCAGCAGGCGAATGACCCGGCCGTGGTTATCCACCTCCACTTCCTGATAGCCGGTAGTGCCGTGCAGTTCAGACTCATAATAGGCCTCAATGCCCTGTTTGCCGATATTGTGGTCGGCGGCGTAGTTCTCACTAAGACCGGCTTTATCCAGCCGCTTCAAATCAGCGTCATTGATTTTCGATACGTAACCCACCACATGAGCCAACTCGGCACCGTACGGATATTCCCGTTGCTGATAGGTATCGATGGTTACCCCATCAAAGCGGTACTGATTGACCGCAAAGCGCGCCACCTCAGTCTCGGTCAGTCCGCTTTTCAGCGTCACCGGCTTGTAGCGACCGTTATGGTGCATATCATCTCGAAAGGCAGTGATGTCTTCGGGGCTAAGATCGACAATCGGCGTCAGCTGTTGCAGCAACGCGGTCATGTTTTCGATTTTGCTGGGGACGACCTGAAGTTGGTAAAGCGTAATATTACGCACTAATGGGATGCCGTTGCGGTCGAAGATCAACCCACGACTCGGGGCAATCGGCACCATTTTAATGTCGTTCTGATTGGAGCGAGTTTGGTAGAACCCATGCTGTTTGACCTGCAATCGATACAGGTTGGCGACCAGCACGCCAAAACAGGCGACGACCAGCACCATGGCCACGCCGGCACGGCGAATGAACAGCATTTCCTCTGCGGAATGATCACGAATTTTATCTTTTAATCGGGCCATGCGTGGCGAGTTACCTGTCAGACGTCACAATTTCCCAAGATAAATCAGGGTCGTGAAAAGTCGGCAAGCATAGCGTTATTGGCAAAGTCTCCCCATGAAAAGGTTGCTAATGAAATGGCATAAATGTTTCAGCATGTTGGAATGTTACCAAATGCCGATTTTTCTGCCGCTCAGGGATTGAGACGTAATTTATGCCAGTGCTACAATGTGACGCAGATCACACTAATTAATTTTTGCCCGCACAGCCCCCACCGGTTGCGGATTTTTCCAAGGACCATGTTCGATGAGTGCCATTGCCACAGGTTTTATCATGATGCGCTGGGAATTACTGAGCGCCGTTATGATGTTTATGTCCAGCCAGCTAAACGTCGTTTGCCGTAAGACCAGCCGCAACGGCATGGCATTTATGTTCAGCAGCCTGGGGCTGTTCACCACCTGCTGGTTCGTCATGGGCCTGATGGGCATCAGTTTCAGCCAGGAAGGTTTTACGCAATTCTGGTCACACGCCTGGGATATTTATGTCGAAGTGGCCAGCAACACCCCCACCAACTGGCCACTGCCGTAAATACCGCTGCCCGGCAGTTGAACTCAAGCGCCGGGCCAGAAAGAACTACCGCTATGCCACCTTATGGCAATGCACCGCCGCGAACCCTTAATTTCAATTCTATGACCAGGCTTGCGAAACCAGTGCAAAAGTCTGTGCAAGATGACAATCCTGTCTATGAGGTGTGCCACGAACCATGATGGTGGGCGTATCAATACAGGGTAAACCCCGTCCAATCAGCCATTCGCCAAGACCGGTATCCAGCGGTGTATCTACCCGTACAAACTGACCGCTGCAAGGCTGGCACAAGGCATCAATCAGGGCAATGGCCCCGGTAAGCTCAGATGCAACCACCGGGCCGATCACACTGCCATAACCAAAACGACGTCGCAGGGCAAAACCCACAGCAATACCCTGTCGTTCCAGCACCAACACCTGCTCGGCATTTGCCAACAATGCTACCCACAACGGCTGACGCTGCAGGCCACTGGCGGCAAAATCCAGCTCAGTCAGTAAGGCAATGTCCGCTGGCAATGCCGGGCGCAGGGTTAAAGCTGGCGGCAAAGGCTCGGTATTGCGCATTGGCAGCTCCCGGCATTGATGTTGCGCCAAGGGCCCCAGATCGATAAACCCCAACTGCCGATACAGCGGTTTGCCTTGATCGCTAGCCACCAGGTGAAGCTGATAATCGCCCAGGGGTGTCATCAGTCGCTGCATCATCGCCCTGGCAATACCTTGCCCACGATGCTGCTCGGCAACAATCACCAACCCCAGCGTGGCACGTTGTTCACCCCACAACCAACGCAGCGCACAACCCACCACCTTATCTTCGGCCTCGGCTATCACACCGGCCCCCAATGACCACGCCAGTTGCCAATCTTCCCCTCGATGAGGCCACTGCGCCTGCTGCGACAGCTCGAACGCGGCCGGAAGATCCTTTTCAAGCATTGGGCGTAGCTTTATGCTCGGTTTTGCCTGGGGCACCTTTATCTCCTGATTCAAATACCGTGAATGTAATACGCCAAACGGCTACCGCGTCATCTATTCCCTCGAAGATTCTCTGGGGAGAACGTTGATTAACGATTAATCACGCAACCAAGGGGTAAAGGTCACGCCGATCAACAGCCCTTCCGGGCTGAGCAAGCGGGTGACGCTCTGGCCCCAGGGTTCTTCACGGTTAGCTACCAGCAGGCGATAACCGCGATCAATCAATCCCTGAGTTGCCAGTGCCATATCGGCAACGTCAAACTCCATCCAGGCCTGTGGTACCGGCAAATCGGCCGGCCATTGCTCACTGCCGAAGCAGGACTGTGCGGCCTGCGCCAACGGCCACAGGGCGAAGTGTTTCACGCCCTCCAGCACACCATGTTCAGTCAGCAAATAATCGGCATTGCCGTCCATCGGCTTCAGCGGCAGCCCCAGCGCATCCGCGTAGAACGCTTTACTTTGTTCCGTTTGCTGGGTAATCGGCCCAAATCCGGCGATAAACAACACGCCCAGTCCTGCGAACTGCTGTTCCATGTTCTCTCCTGTTGGCTAACGCCCCCGACGCATTTGCGTCGGGGAAAATCCATAGGCCGCCTTAAAGCGGTTACTGAAATGGCTGGAGGAACTAAAACCGCATTCCAGCGCAATCTGCGTCAGTGGCAGCAGGCTGTGACGCAGCAGTTTTTCTGCCTGCTGCAGCCGCGCGCGCATCACAAACTGGTGTGGTGCCAGACCGGTGTCATGTTTGAACATCCGGGCAAAGTGGAACTCACTCAGCCCCGCCTGCGCCGCCAGGTCTGCCAGCAACAACGGTTGGTCTAGATGCTGCTCAATATATTCTTTCACCCGTCTGGCAACCGCTGGAGACAGGCCGCCGCGGACCTGCGGCAACGCCCATTGCAGTTGGCTGTAGCGCTGGATCAGGTGCGACATCAACAGGGTTGTGGCACTGCTGAGTGCCAATTGGTTGCTGCGCTCCTGCCAGTTACAGTTAAGTAAAAACTGGCGATACAGCAGTGTGATCTGCGGATCCTCGCCAAAGGCGCATGATTCGAGGTCAATCGCCGCCGGGCTGCGATCCCAGGTTTGCTCTGCCACCTGACGCAAATGACGATCGGTGCAGTAAAGGTGCACAAAAGACAAATCGCTGCGCACGTCCCAGGTAGATTCATACTGACGCGGCATAATACAAAAGCGATCCGGCCCGCCGCCGTTCTTCCAGCCACCGGGGACTTTTTGATAACACTCATAACCGTCGGCAACATACAGACTCAAAGTATGGTGATCGGCGCTTTCCTGGGTAATACGGTCGTTGCAGTTGGACCAAGCGGCCAGTTCCACGCCAGAACCCAGCCGCACGCTGTTGTGCAACCGCGCTTTATGTTCCCGCAGTGTTTCAAACGCCTTGTAGCCGGACATCGCCGCCTCCCTTTTCACCCATCCCTCCAGTGTAGAGAGTGGCGCAGCGCCACACCAGCCGTCAGTCCGCGCTATTGCCAAAAAAAAGCGCAAGAATATGCAATTGCCAGCAAAGCACGGAAAGCACGGCGGCGTGCAGTGGCTGATACTGCCTTTCTATTGTTTTCGCCGGAGTTTATTATGAACACGCTGCTGTACCTTGCTGTGGTGCTGATTTGGGGCACCACCTGGATTGCGATTACCCTGCAACAGGAAGGGCCAGTGGCCATTCCCGTGTCCATCAGTTACCGCTTTGTGGTCGCCGCGCTGGTGATGTTGGTCATTCTGCTACTGGCACGTCGCCTGCGCCGCATTGCTCTGGGCGACCATCTGTTTTGCCTCCTGCAAGGCTGCTGCGTGTTCGGGTTTAACTTTTACTGCTTCTACCATGCTGCGGCCTATATCAGCAGCGGGCTAGAGTCGGTGATTTTCTCAATGGCGGTATTGTTCAACGCGGTCAACGGCATGATTTTCTTCCGCCAGCGCCCCAGCCCGAACCTGCTACCGGCGGCGGTGCTGGGTATCACCGGGATCGTCGCCCTGTTCTGGCAAGATCTGGTCGCAACACAAATGGCACCGGAGCTGTTGAAAGGCATTGGGTTAAGCGCGCTCGGCACTTTCGGTTTTTCACTGGGCAATATGATCAGCTCCCGTCACCAGCGGCGCGGACTGGACATTTTGTCCACCAATACCTATGCCATGAGCTACGGCGCAGTCCTGATGGCGCTGATCGCCCTGGCTCAGGGCGCGTCATTTCAAATTGAATTCAGCACCCGCTATATCGGTTCGCTGCTGTATCTGGCAATTTTCGGTTCGGTGATTGCCTTTGCCGCCTATTTCAGCCTGCTGGGCCGTATTGGTGCCGGTGCCGCAGCCTACAGCACCCTGTTGTTCCCACTGGTGGCACTGAGCATTTCAACAATCTATGAAGGCTATCAGTGGCACCTGAATGCGGTGATTGGCCTGTGCCTGATCCTGCTCGGTAATCTGGTGATGTTCGCCAAACCGGGCCGGTTCACGGCTTTCTGGCGACGCCGGGCGGTGTAAATAAAAGCGTCTTTGCTACCCGTTGGTAACACCTGACTAACGACCGACCCGGCTTACCGCCTTAAAAAAATCCCCCGAAATGTTCGGCTCCTTTTACGCGCTTGAGGCTGAGAAACCGCTACAATTTTTTGCGGACAGACTCACCAACTGTGCCGTATTGGGTTTTAGGGAGTAGCGGAACCAGAAACACTGTTAACTGGTCAATTTAAATGGGTATTTATTGTTAAATCATTAAATTACCGTCTAATAGGTGCTACTGATAAACTTTGCTATGCCGAAGAAATAACGCCCCTACATGTATACCCAGATGCCAGAGGCGAGCGTTTAGTCAGATCGGCTACTCATCTTGCAAAAATTTGACGTTAATAAAAATTTCAAAGGGATCATATTGTTGACGTAACTCACATAGTCGTTGCCAGTTTTTCGGCAGATAACAACATTCAACTTGTTGGGCGCGAGATTCAAGATCGAACTCATTGATATAACTGCCGCAAGAGAGTTCAGCCAGTTTGTCATAAAGAGAGAGAAGCCATTGACGATTAGCTAGATCGTCTTGCTCTTCATACCATTGCAAATAAGTAGAGACAAAAAAACGACCTTTCACCGAGTAAGCTGCATCGGGGAAGGTTTGTTCCCCACGCCAGGTTAAGAGTGTAATGCCTGCTGGTGAAGGCTGTTCTGGCAGAGCCACATCAAACACACGACCTACAGCCTGGATGCGATCGGTTATGATATTGTCACTACGAAAGTGCCGTCCAATCAGCATTCCTTCACCTTGTAGATAAATATCTTCAAAACTGCTATTCGGAAGTTCTGTTAGTACAGTGATGAGGTAGGAAGGGATCAATTGTATTAGACTTCGTTGAAGTGCAGCACTTTCCTGTTCATTATCAGTGAAAGCAATGATATTCAGTATCAATGTATGAGGTTGATCGGGTTGAGGGTGCATTAACCCAATCATGATTTGAATTCGAGGATCCCAAGTTTGACCTTCAATTACTTCCAATAATATGCTTAGTGCATTATAAGGTAATTGATATACGTGGTTGGCAATTGCTTTTGGCATGGGGTGGCATTTAAGGTAAAAACGAACGACAACGAAAAAAGCATTAGGCCCTGCACCACGTGCAGCCCAAAAAAGATCAATGTTTTCTTCCGCGCTAGCATGACATAATTGCCCATCAGCGGTGATCAAATCCACCGCTTCAATATTAAACACGCTCATACCTCCCCAGGCTGTAGTGTTAATACCCATCCCACCGCCGAGGAGAAACCCACTAAGCGCGACCTGACCCGCATGCCCGGTGGGAAACGCCAATCCATAGCGTTTTAATTGATGGCTAAGTTCACGTGCAGTGACGCCAGGACCTATCTGAGCCAAAGAATTATCAGGGTCAACCTGGATTTCACGTAATGCTGAAATATCCAACAGAATACTATTATTACGTAGAAAGCAACCCGAATAGCTGTGCCCTCCTGCACTCACACTGAGCGGATGACGATGTTGATACGCAAAATTTATCGTATCAACGACATCTTCTACGGATTGGGCCCGTACAATCATTTCGGGCATACGTCCAAAATTTCGTTTATTCCAGGCCGATTGTCGCAACCACCCAGGATACTCAGGATGATAGCGTGAACGTACTCGTCCGGCCAGTTGGAGAGTAAAACTACGGTAGGAATCGGCATAACAGTTTGTCTCTTTCATAGATAGCTCCTGTCATGAATTAAATGGATCTTTTCAGCTATTACAATGGAATAGCTTTATTCAGCCGCCCGCTCGTGAGGGTATATAATCGTTCAGGTTGTAGTCCTAACCGTGTTTTGATTTTGGCATTGAGACGACCCGCTTCCAGGCGCTTTAACTGATGAGAAAAGGCATAGCGATAGGCATTGGCAAAAGCCAGTGTATAGGGACTAAACTCCACGTCGTCATAACGCATACCTGCCGACCATAAATGCAAAGTATCCTGTTGTTGGAAACAAATCATTCCCGCTATCAATTCTCCTTCCCGTTCAATCAAATTAAGACGGATAAGATCACCGCAGATTCGAATAAATCGGGCCAGGAGGTCAGCAGGAAAATACCCTGGAGTTCCATGACGAGCTGTTGTTTCCTGGCAAAGTACTGCAAGTTTTTCTAATCGTTTATCAAATGGTGGTGCCAACATCGACAAAGTAGCACCACTACTTTCAAACTTACGGATTTGTCGGCGCATTTCATTCCGGCCTTTATAGGGCAGGTTTTCAATAAAATTTTCAAAATCAATAAAATCAGAGAGTTCTGCATGCCAACGATCTAACATGAAATTGACGTTTAAATCGAATGCCCCTGCATGCTGGATTAAAAATGGTTCTTGCACGTTTAGTAAGCCGAAATATCTGGCTCCCTCTATCATTGCCAGGTTGCGCCATCGACAAAATAATGCGTCATACAACTCCAATGAGAGTTTACTACTCGGAATAGTGCTATCAAAACAATGCATCGTATGACTGAAAATCCCATATTCATCACCATGGTCAATAATTCCTGAATTTTCAGCAAAGACTTTAAACGGATCTACAATTGATAACCTTTGTAAATAGGCAGGAACAACCGCGAGTAATTGTCCATGCGTACGAGCAACCAGATAATAAGTTTTTTTTACAGGTAATAACGATGCATTTTCAGAGGCGTTGAGAAATCGCCAATCATAAAATAGCGTTCCATTCCGGCATTGATGAAACTGGTCATATTCAGACTTTGATAACTGACTCAATGATGAATAAACTTCAATAGTTATTTCCATAGTCCTCCACACCATGTATGAATATTTAATGGTTGATTTTATTTCTTGTGGCCCGTGTAACGCCCCTCAACCAGCATCGTATGTGGCTTATCAATATATGATTTCAAATTCATTGTGGATGAAAAATTTTGCGGGTGAGGGACTGTCCATCGAATGTCGGTTAGCCCGGCCATTTCAAAGGCCTCATTCATGCTAGCTTGAGACCAATACCAGGCTGTAATCGTAGTTTTTTTATCACCTTGGGGTAAATGTAAGTAAACCTCACAACCATCTTGATAAGGAATGTCAGCCGAGAGGTTAAAACCATAAGGTACGTAATAATCGTGATCGGTAGCATATTGTGGATTTAACGGCAATGTTATTAATCGCCCTTCGGGACGAACTAGCTTAACCATACTATTTGCCATAACATGCAATTGCTCACGATTGCAAGCATAAGGAAGAACATAAATCCCCAATACCAAATCAAACTGATGTTCTAACCCGGGCAATGTTGAAATGTATTCCACGCCTTGAGGATCCATTAATTCCCTTTCCCTCGCATGATCCAACATACCGCCAGCCACGTCGTATCCGACGACGCGTTTAGCCCCAAGAGACTTTAATAATCTGGCGTAATAGCCAGAACCACAACCGAAGTCAAGAACACTTAATCCGGATACATCACCAATATTTTCTAATACCGCAGGTATTTCGATTTCTTTTCTGAATGGCCAATTCATCATATCATCATACAAAGTGGCCAAAGCATCAAATTGGGATATGTGATTACTCATAGGATGTTTAGTACCTCTTACATTTAATCTTTTATCAGGTATAGGTAAAGAACAAAAAAAATACAAATATAAAATTAAATTAAGTATCTAACACGAGAAAAAATATCAAGGGAATTACTTTCATGATAACAGCTTCAATTGAATTAATATTTACTATAAACAATTAATATATAAACATTTAATGATGGCATTACTCTGCATCTTAGTCCACGGCGTGACGGGATGACCAAAAGGTCATTTTAGCAAGGGCGTTATTCCTTCACGGTGCAAGAGTCTGTGAGTAGAGGAGAGTTAAGAGCGTTTAATGAAGAGTAATTATTTGATTTTAAAATAAGTAGCCATTTAGATTGGCTATTTAACGGCGTTTTGAGTTCCGTTGCTCCTCAAACCCCCGTATTCGGCGCCTATTCAAACGGCAGGATCGTTGGGGTCATGGTATTCAAACAGGCCGAGGGCATTAAAGATGCGCATAAGGCCTCACTGACCGGGGTATTTGTTGAACCCGAATTCAGAGGCCAGGGGATCGCCAATGCGCTGCTAAAAGCGGTTATTGATCATGGCTCCAACCAGGTTGAGCAGATACTGCTTACCGTTGTAGCAGACAACGATGCCGCAATTAGCCTCTATAAGCGGTTCGGTTTCGAACCTTATGGCGTGGAGCCTCGTGCGTTGAAGACCGAGCAGGGCTATCTCGACGAAATGCTTATGGTACTTATTTTTCGCCGGTAACGAGCATTAAAACCCCTTGCCCTTCGCTCACCCAGAATTTGGGATCGTGCTATGGTGTTAACGGATTTCAGTAAGGAGTGGCCGATGCCGAGATTTCTCTCTTTGCGCGCAGTACGGCGCGTTGCCCTGACAGGAGTTGTTATGAGCCTTATGTTAAGCAGCACTACCTTGGCCAGTTCACTGCCCCTGCTGGCCCCCTCTGCGCTAAAGGGCCACTGGCAATTGAATGACGCCGAAAACAAAGCCGCCGCCTGCGAGGTTGAGTTAAGCGATGAATTGATCGAAGGCACTAACGCCTACCGGTTTACCGCCTCTGCACAATGTCTGCAGCCGCTGGCCCTAGCCGAACTGCCGGTTGCCTGGCGCCCAACGCCGGACGGCATGACGCTGACCAACGCCGACGGCAGCATGGTCGCGTTCCTGGCGCTGACGGCCCCCAAACACTACGAAGTGATAAATCATCATGGCAAGCCGCGCTTTACGCTGACGCCACGCCAATAGTCGGCTTTTCTGGCGTGACGACAGCGTAAAAACCTGTCGTCACGCCACCAACAACCCCATTAACGCACCGCCCGCCAGCACCCACAACGGATGAATACGCTTGCTCATGCTCACCACCGTGGCCAGCAGAATAATCGCTGCCAACGGCCAGCTTGGCGCGGAAGCTTCGGCGATCAGCACTCCACTCGCCGCGACCAAACCGACGGTAACCGGCACCAGGCCACTCTGCACTCTGCGCCGCCAGGGTTTATCCTTGAAGCGTCGCCAGGCCCCCATCACCAGCAGGGTGACTATCGACGACGGGCCGAACTTGGCAACCGAAGAGACCAGCAGCCCGGACCAGCCGGCCACGTGCCAGCCTATCAGCGGCACGATCATCATATTCGGCCCCGGCGCGGCCTGAGCCATAGCGAACAGCGCACTGAACTCCTGCGCGTTCATCCATTGATGAACCTCCACCACCTGGCGCTGCATCTCCGGCAGAATGGTCATGCCGCCACCGAACGCCAGCAGCGACAACTCGGTGAAAATCAATGCCAGTGAGAGCAAGATGGCAATCATGATGGGTTCCTCCACCACAGCAACAGAATGCTCAGCGGTGCCAGCACCAGCATAGTCGGTAATAACGGCAGACGCAGCCAGGCGATGGCAATCAGACTGATCGCCACAATCGCCAGCGACAGCCATTTACCGCGCAGCGGTAACAGCATTTTTATCCCGGTGGACAACAGCAAACCGGCCGCCGCCGCTGCCAGCCCGGCAAACACGTGTTGCACATGCGCATCGTTCTGAAAACGGGCGTAGACCACACCTAACCCAACCACAATCGCCGTTGGCGCGCTGATCAGCCCCAGCAACGCGCACAAGGCACCGCGTACCCCGCGAAACTCCATGCCCACGGCCACCGAAAGATTGATCACGTTACCACCTGGCAAAAACTGACACAGGCCCAGCAATTCGGTGAACTGTTCACCGCTTAACCAGCGACGGTCTTCGACCAGCATGTTACGTGCCAGCGGCAGCACGCCGCCAAAACCGATCAGCCCCAGCATCAGAAAGCCCCAAAATAGCTCACCGTTGCCCGGTGGGGACGCCAGTTCGCGGTTTTTTACTGCATCAGATTCAGACATTGCCGCTTCCACATTGCTTTTTATGATGGCTGGTATGATGCGCGCCGCTATGTCATGCTGTCTAATGCATTTCATAAGCAAAAAAGATACCTTTGAGGTATGGCTATGATCGAACTTCGTCGCCTGCGGGCATTCGTTATCGTGGTGGAAGAAGGCAATATCACCCGCGCCGCCGAACGGCTGTTTATTCAGCAGCCCCCGTTAACCCGCCTGTTGCAAGGGCTGGAAGATGAGCTGGGGGTAAAGCTGTTGCAGCGCCTGCCACGCGGCGTGCGCGTCACCGAAGCCGGCAATGTGCTGTTCAATGAAGCTCGTGCCCTGTTGGCACGGGCAGAACATCTGACCGAGGCGGTGCACCGTGCCGCACGGGGCGAACAAGGGCATATCGCCATCGGCTTCACCAGTTCTGCCGCTCTGCACCCGTTTGTGCCCAATCTGCTGCGCCGCTACCGCGAGATCCTGCCGGGTATTACCACCCAGTTGGAAGAGGCAGGCAGCGGTGAGCTATTGGAGGCATTGGTGGATGAGCGCCTTGACGTGGCCTTTGTGCGCTCACCGGTGGGTGGCATTCCAGGGTTGACGATTGAACCGGTGCTGCGTGAATCGATGCTGGTCGCCCTGCCTGTCGGCCACCCGCTGGCCGTCACCAGTGAGCCCCCCCTGCCGCTGGAGGCATTAATCCACGAAGCCTTTATCCTTTATCGTCGGCCTGCGGGTCAGGGTTTATACGACGCTATTCTGGCAGCCTGCCACCGTGCCGGTTTCAGCCCACGCGTGATTCAGGAAGCCCCGCGCCTGCCCGCGACCCTCAGCCTGGTGGGTGCCGGTTTAGGGTTGTCCATCGTGCCTGCCTCGATGCGCCGTTTGGGGGGCGACGGCATTGTCTACCGGGCGATTAACGATCGGGCCCAGCTCAGTGCGCCGCTTTATCTTGCGCTGCGCAACAACCGAACATCGGCCATCATCACGCGTTTTCGCGATTTGGTGGCTGAAGCGGTCAGTGAGCAGCCGTCCGGCTAATCGTTAATCCGCCCATTGAGCTGGCGATTTGATCATCCTCGGCGAAACTTTTTCGGCAAAGCGCTCGATATAAGACATCAGCCAGACGGTGAAAATAATCGGCAGCACCGAACCGGCATAGTCGACCATTCGCCCCACTTTAGCCCATTGCTTGAATTAACCGATTAAAATAACACTGACAAAAAAACCTGCCTAAATAAATTAATTCTGTTTATTATTTATTGAACAAAAAACAAAATTAAATTGATACCGCCTGATTATTATTTAACAGTAAAACCAATAATTACAGCCTCTCTCAATTGGTAACAAAAACAAATAAATTATTCGCAACGTTCGAAAACTAACAAACTATGATTTAACCGTCGCCAAACATTTTCAACGCGGCAATAACACACCTGCAGTCAATAAAACCAACAGATAAATCCTGCCGGCCTTGCGGCAGGTATTCTATATATTGGAGAAAGTTATATGTTATCGCGTCGTGATATATTAAAGGCCTCTGCGGTCAGCGCAGCAGCAGCCAGCGTAATGGGCGGTATGATTAAATCCGCCAGCGCTGACGATCATCGCAATATTGTCCCGTCCAGTACTTTCCAACCCGCCGCCGATGCACAAAACCTTTATAAATATGTCTTTGCCAACAGCAAAAAACGCAGTCTGCCCAGCGGCTGGGCCAGAGAGGCTACTGTCGAACAATTCCCGATTTCTGAAGGCGTTGCCGGGGTGGATATGACGCTGGAACCGGGCGGCGTACGCGAGCTGCACTGGCACGCCATTGCCGCCGAATGGGCATTTATGCTGGAAGGTCATGCCCGTATCACCATCATCGACCCGGAAGGAAAGTGCGAAGTGGCGGACTTCGCCGCCGGGGACGTTTGGTATTTCCCCAAAGGCTACGGGCACTCGATCCAGGCATTGGCGGACGGCGCGCACTTTGTCTTGACCTTTGATAACGGCCATTTTTCCGAGTTTGGTACTTTCAGCATTACCGACTGGGTGGCGCACATGCCCAAAGAAGTGTTGGAAAAAAGCGTCAATATGCCTGCATCAGTATTTTCCAAAGCCAAACAGGGTGAGGCCTATATTGTCGGCGGTGCGGTTCCCCCGCCTCTGCCCCTGCCCAGCAACGACGGCGGTTTGAATAATGCCCCGCTGGCTCACCGTTATGAATTAATGAAACAAAAACCTTTTTTTGAAAATGATGCAGGCAGCGTTCATTTGGTTTCCTCAAAAGAATTCCCCATTTCAACCACCATGACCGGCATTATCGAAATCGTCAAACCCGGTGCCGTGCGGGAATTGCACTGGCATCCCAACGCCAATGAGTGGCAATACTATATTTCCGGTCAGGGCCGCATGACGGTATTCAGTTCACACGGCCATGCGCAGACATCAGAATATGCGCCGACAGACGTCGGTTATGTCCCGCAGGGGTTTGGTCATTACATTGAGAATATGGGCGATGAGGATTTCAAGGTGTTAATCGTACTGGACAACGGTATTTACCAGGATATTTCGCTGTCTGACTGGCTGGCGAAAACCCCGGCCTATCTGCTGGCAGATAACTTCAATAATCAGATTGCCGACTGGCAAGCTCGCCCCAGAGATAAACTGGTGATGTCCCGACGCAAAAGCTGATGGCTAGCGAGGGGGCGTTAACCCCCTCGCCAAAGGTTACTGCTTACGCTGCTCCGCCACCTGTTTGGCGGTCACCTTGCCCTGTTTTTCACCAAACTGGCCCACCACGTAGTTGGCTACCGCAGCCACTTCTTCGTCCGAGTATTGGCTACCAAAGTCCGGCATAAACTCGTGCTGCTCACCAATGCTGATACGCGTACCTTTGAGGATTGCCTGCACCACGCTACGGCCCTGCGGATCGTTAACTGCGGTGCTGCCGACCAGCGAAGCATATTTGCTCTGGCGGCCGGTGCCGTTCCACTGGTGACACCCGCTACAGTCTCCGGCGAACAGCCTGCGGCCCAGTGAGTCTTCCTGCCCACCCGGCAATATCGCACTGGATGACGCCGCACCTTTCGGTTGCAAATTCACCGCACTGGCACTGTCGGTGGCGATCGGCTCGATATTACGCAGATATTTCACCAGCGCCTGATTGTCCTCCGGCGTCAGGTACTGCAGGCTGTTTTCCACCGCTTCCGCCATCGGGCCGGAAGCGCTGCTGCGCCCTTCCGCATGGCCGGTGGCCAGATATTGCGACAGTTGCTGCTCGCTCCAGCCACCAATACCGGTCTGAGAGTCCGGGGTAATATTGCCGGCGAACCAGCCCTGGATCACTTCACCGCTGAGGTTTTTACTCTGATTAATGCCGAAGCCCAAATTGCGCGGGGTATGGCACTCGCTGCAGTGGCCCAGTGCGGTCGCCAGATAGGCCCCACGGTTCCATTGCTCATCCTGATTGAGGTTCGGCTCGAAGCGTTTTTCGTTGAAGAACGCCAAATTCCAGAATTTCATGCCCCAGCGCTGGTTGAAAGGGAACGACAGGTCGTTTTCCAGATTGGCCTGCTTCACCGGCGGCAGGCTGAACAGGTAGGCCTTGATCGCCAATACGTCGTCACGGCTTAACGCAGTGTAGGAAGTATATGGCATTGCCGGATACAGATTCCCCTGTGGGCCGACGCCTTCACGCACCGCACTCACAAACTGATCGTCACTCCAGTCACCGATCCCGGTTTCCGGGTCGGCAGTAATGTTGGTGCCATAAATGGTTCCGAATGGCAGTTTAAAAGCAAAACCCCCGGCGAAAGGTTTACCGCCAGGTGCGGTGTGGCAGGCCACGCAGTCGGCGGCACGGGCTAGATATTCACCACGGGCCAGCTTATCGTTAATGCTCGCCGGGGCCCCGGCGATAGGGGCCGTCGGCTCGGGGCCGACCGGGCGTAACAGGGTATAAAGCGCGTAGCCTCCCGCTAACACCACTATTGCGACAATCAGCCATAACAGCCATCTCAGGGCGTAGTTCATGGGTTTCTCCCTTAATCCAACGCCTTGGCGGCCTGGTGAATGGCGGCGCGAATGCGCACGTAGGTAGCACAGCGGCAAACGTTGCCACTCATCGCCGCGTCAATATCTGCATCGCTCGGGTTTTTGCTCTGAGCCAGCAGCGCGCTGGCGCTCATGATCTGGCCTGACTGACAGTAGCCGCATTGCACCACGTCCAGATTGACCCAAGCCGCCTGCACCGCTTTGCCCGCCGGCGTCTCGCCAATCGCTTCAATGGTGGTGATTTTCTTGCCCTCGGCGGCAGAGACCGGCGTCATGCAAGAACGCACCGGCACGCCGTCCAGATGGACGGTACAAGCGCCGCACATCGCGATACCACAGCCAAATTTGGTGCCGGTCAGCCCGGCTTCATCACGCAGAAACCACAACAGCGGCATATGCGGGTCGCCATCAAACGTCAGCGGTTGGTCGTTCACGGTTAAAGTTATCATGCTGTTCTCCTTGTCAGACGCTGGCGTCACTGTTGGAACGGTGTAAAGGCAAGCTCAGCGAACTACGGGGCCGCCCGAGCAGTGCCAGAGCATTCCCGACCGCCGGGGCAATGGTCGGCACACCCAGTTCACCCACGCCGGTCGGGGCCTCGGTGGAAGGCACGATAATCACCTCTATTTCCGGCATTTCATCGATACGCAGTGGACGGAAATTGTTGAAGTTGGACTGCTCAACCACCCCGTCTTTTAGCGTAATGTTGCCGTACAGTGCGATGTTCAAACCATAGCCGATGCCGCCTTCAATCTGCGCACGTATCACATCCGGATTGACCGCTACGCCGCAGTCCACCGCACACCACACCTTGTGCACCCGCGGAATGCCCCCTTCGCCGAGCGAGACCTCGGCAATCTGCGCCACCCGGGTATTAAAGGCCTTGGCGACGCCAACCCCCCGCGCCCGGCCATCCACCACCTTCGCGCCCTGCCAGTTGGCCGCTTTCGCCACCGCCCGCAATACGCCGGCCTCACGCGGCGCATCCCCCATCAGGGCCAATCGCCCCTCTACCGGATCCTGCCCGGTTTCCTGCAACAGTTGGTCGATAAAGCTTTCCACCGCGTGACCGGTGTGGGTACTGGCGACCGATCTCAGTGAGGTAGTGGGTACCTTGCCCGGTACGATATGGGTGTCGCAGCGGAAGCTCTCAAAGGTATAAGGAACGTCGCTGGCGCCTTCGATCATCATCTGATCGACACCGTTGGCCACCAATGCCGTCATCGCACTGTTGAGCGCCCAGGAATGGCCGACGACGGTATCGCTCCAGCCTACCACCTTGCCGCCACGGATCGCCCCGCGCAGCCGGTGCAGGATCATCGGTCGATACCAGCCGTTGCGAATATCATCTTCACGCGTCCACACCACCTTAACCCCATGCCCTGGTCCAATCGCCTTGGCGGCCGCCGCCATGTCTGCGATCAGATCCGGCCCCAGCTTCGGGTTGCCAAGATCGATACGGCGACCAAAGCTGCCACCGGCTAAAATGGTTTCAATTTCTACCTTCTCCGGCGGCAATTGGAACAGGTTGCACAGTTGTTGGTGATCGAGGGTTTGGATCTGGCAGCCATAACGCGCCTTGACGCTTTCACCGTCCCAGAACAGATAGCCGTCCAACGGCTCCATCGGCGCATGGGCCACATACGGGAAGGTGTATTCCGCTTCGATCACTTTGTCGGCTTTATCAAAAACTTCGTCCGGCTGACCGTGGCTTTTCGCCACCGCACCGGGCTTTTGCGCCACCTGGCGGAACTCGGCGAAAATCTGCTCGGTGTTGCGTCGCTCGGCCTGCGAGTCGTCCCACTCCACCTGTAATTTTTCACGCCCCTGGATCGCCGCCCAGGTATTTTTGGCGTACACCGCCACGCCGGTATCAGTCTGCTTCACCGCCACCACGCCCGGCACCGTCAGCGCCCGGCTGGCATCAAATGACGCCACCTTGCCGCCGAAACGCGGCGGTTTTTTGATGGTCACGGTCAGCATATCCGGCTCATGAATGTCCTGAGTGAATTGCGCCGAGCCGTTAGTCTTTGCCAGTGAATCCACCCGGTGCAGGCCGCTGGCCTTACCGATCAGCGTAAAATTGGCGGGATCTTTCAGTGTCAGGGTCGCGGGGTCGGGCGGTGGCAACTGGCTGGCTAACACGGCAAACTCACCGAAGCCTGCTTCACGCCCACTGGCCGCGTGGCGGATCTTACCCGCCTGCACGGTAATTTCCTGCGCCGAGGTTTTCCAGCTTTGCGCGGCGGCCTGAACCAGCATCGCACGCGCCATGGCCCCCATACGACGCATCTGCTCATAGGCATTGGCCACCGAACTGGAACCACCGGTGCCCTGGAAACCGAACGACAGATTTTTATAGACGTTGGTATCAACCGGCGCGGCAACCACCCGCACCTGCAACCAATCGGCGTCCAGCTCTTCGGCGACCAAGGTCGCCATGCCGGTATACACCCCCTGGCCCACCTCGGTATGTTTACTGAGCACCGTGACAATGCCTTCCCGGTCAATCTGCACGAAGGCATTGGCTGCATGAGGATTGTTTTCAGGCGCAGTGGCGGTGTTTGCGCGGGCCAGCGCACCGGTGGACGGCAGATAGGCACCGATCACCAGCGCACTGGCGCCGACGATAAAACGCCGCCGGGTAAGCGGGACTTCGGGTAGATTCATTGCTTATAGCTCCAAAATGCCGATCAACTTTAATCAATGCGGCGAAATCATTCTTTTTATGCCCACCGTCTGCATACACCAGCGCGACGGGCTAATAGTTAGAGTAGCCTATTATTTTCTCTTTCTGGCATTCAGGCGAGGTTTTCCGTTACCGATTCGTGCGGTGTGGTTTGATAGGCAACCCTGGTCAAAGTTGCTCCGTCACGGCCCATAGATTGCACCAAATTGCATCAGGCGGCTGCCTGAACCCGCATCAGCGGCCGGTTTGCGGACTGGTATGGAAATTGCTTCTTCCGAGCATGGCTATAAGGGAGAAGCAGATGAAAGCAATTATTATTGGTGGGGGTATCGGCGGTCTGTGTAGCGCCATCGCATTGCAGCGGGTCGGTATCGACACCGAGGTTTTTGAAGCGGTCAAAACAATCAAACCGGTCGGGGCCGCGATTTCCATCTGGCCCAACGGCGTAAAATGTATTAATTATCTGGGGATGAAAGAACCGCTGCGCGCGCTTGGCGGCCCAATGAACTACATGGCCTATCAGGAATACCTGCACGGCCAGACACTGACCCGCTTTAGCCTGGATCCGCTGATTGCCAGCGTCGGCGAGCGGCCTTACCCGGTGGCCCGTGCCGAGCTACAGGCGATGTTGCTGGACACCTATGGCCGCGACCAGGTGCGCTTTGGCAAACGCGTCAGCGGCATTGAAGAAACGCCGCAAGGCGTGACCGCCTGGTTTGCAGATGGCAGCCAGGCCAGCGGTGATTTTCTGATCGCCGCCGACGGCACTCATTCCGCCATTCGCCCTTATGTGCTGGGCCATGGGGTAGATCGCCGCTACGCCGGTTACGTCAACTGGAACGGGCTAGTAACCATTGACGAGTCCATCGCCCCCGCCGACCAGTGGACCACCTTTGTGGGTGAAGGCAAGCGGGTGTCGTTGATGCCGGTTTCCGATAACCGTTTCTACTATTTCTTCGATGTCCCGCTGCCCACCGGGCTGGCGGAAGACCGCAACAGCGCCCGTGCCGATCTGCAACGTTACTTTGCCGGCTGGGCCGAACCGGTGCAAAAACTGATTGCCGCACTCGATCCCGAAACCATCAACCGCATTGAGATCCATGATATCGAACCTTTTGAACAGCTGGTGCGCGGGCGCGTGGCATTACTGGGCGATGCCGGGCACAGCACCACGCCAGATATTGGCCAGGGCGGCTGTGCGGCGATGGAGGACGCGGTAGTGCTGGCGATTGCCTTACAAACCAACTCGCTCGGCATTGAAGACGCGCTGTTGCGCTATCAGGAAAAACGCAGCCACCGGGTGAAGGATTTGGTGCTGAAGGCGCGCAAGCGCTGTGATGTCACCCACGGTAAAGAGATGGCGATCACCCATGGCTGGTACGAAGAACTGAAAAGTGAAACCGGCGAGCGAATTCTCTCCGGCATGAAAGAAACCATTATGGGCGGGCCGCTGGCCTGACTCTTCCCTTCTTCTGCGGCAAGGCCAGGCTTTGCCGTCAAACACTCAAAAAGAGGCGTAATTTCTTACGCCCCTTGCCATTGCAGTTAACACCGTAGCCTATTACTGGTCTTTGAGGCCGCGGTTAATCAGCATCGGTTCAATGCTTGGTGCTTTGCCACGCCAGTCGACGTACAGTTTTTCCAGATCCTGGCTGTTGCCACGCGACAGCACCATGTCGCGGAAGCGCTGGCCGTTCTCCGCCGTCAGGCCGCCATGTTCGGTAAACCACTGGAAGGCGTCATCCGCCAGCATTTCGGTCCACAGGTAGGCATAGTAACCGGCAGCATAGCCGTTACCCCAGATATGCTTGAAGTAGCTGGAGCGATAGCGCGGCGGTACATAGCTGAGGTCGATCTTGTCCTTCATCAGCGATTCGGCCTCGAACTTGTCCACGTCCTGCTGCGGCTGGTCGGCGCTCAACATATGCCAGTGCATATCCAACAGCGCGGCAGACAGCAGCTCGGTCATGTCATAACCTTTGTTGAACTTGTCGGCTTTTTTGATTTTGTCGACCAGTGCCTGCGGCATGGCTTCACCGGTTTTGTAATGCCTGGCGAAGTGGGCAAAGACTTTCGGATCGCTGGCCCAGTGTTCGTTGAACTGCGAGGGGAACTCAACAAAGTCGCGTGCGGTATTGGTGCCGGACAGACTTGGATACTCCTGATCGGCAAACATGCCGTGCAACGCATGACCAAATTCGTGGAACATGGTGATCACGTCGTCGTATGACAACAGCGCAGGCTGGCCCGCTGCCGGTTTGGTGAAGTTGGCGACGTTGTAAATCACCGGTTTGGTGCCTTTCAGCTTCGATTGTTCGACAAAGTTGCTCATCCAGGCACCACCGCCCTTGTTGTCGCGTTTAAAGAAGTCGGTATAGAACAGCGCCAACGATTTGCCGTCTTTATCGAAGACTTCATACACGCGAACGTCCGGTTGGTAGACCGGGATGTCCTTGCGCTCTTTAAAACTGATGCCATACAGCAGGTTGGCGGCATAAAACACGCCGTTGTTCAGCACGTTATCCAGCTCAAAGTAAGGTTTTATCTGCGATTCATCCAAATCGTATTTGGCTTTGCGCACCTGTTCGGCGTAGAACTGCCAGTCCCAGGCCTCAACCTTGAAACCGCCTTTCTGTTGATCAATCACCCCCTGAATGTCTTTGGCTTCGCGTTCGGCGCGCGCGGTGGCCGCCGGAACGATATTGCGCATAAAGCTCAGCGCCGCATCCGGGGTTTTGGCCATCTGGTTTTGTAGCTTCCAAGCGGCGTAGTTCGGGAAGCCGAGCAACCTGGCCTGCTCGGCGCGAATTTTGGCCAAGCGAGCAATGGTCTGGCGGGTGTCGTTAGCGTCGCCCTTTTCTGCACGGTTCCACGAGGCATCAAACAGCGCTTTGCGAGTTTCGCGGTCTTTCAGACTCTGCAATTCGGGTTGCTGGGTGGTATTTTGCAGCACCAGCAGCCACTGTTTGTCCAGCTTGCGCTCACTGGCCGCCTGGGCCGCCGCCGCCTGCTCACTTTCCGACAGGCCGTCCAGCTTGCCTTTGTCAGCGATCGCCAGTGCGCCATCTTTGGTCGCCGCCAACAGTTTGTTGGAGAACTGGGTGCTCAGCGTTGCCGCTTCCTGGTTCAGGGCCTTGAGTTTGGTTTTATCGGCGTCGGACAGATTGGCCCCCGCCAGCTCAAAGTTCTTATAGGTCACTTCTACCAGTCGGCGAGATTCCGCATCCAGTTTTAACGCATCGCGCTGTTGATAAACCGCCTTGATACGGGCAAACAGCTTGCTGTTGAGCATGATGGCGTCATCCAGCGCCGCCAGTTTCGGCGAGCTTTGCTCATCAAGTTTTTGCAACCCGTCGCTGGTATTGGCCGAGGTCATGGCGCCAAAGACGTTCATCACTCGCGACAGCAACGCGCCGCTTTGTTCCATGGCCACAAAGGTATTTTTAAAATCAGGCTTGGCCGGGTTATTGGCGATCTTCTCCACCTCCTCCAGCTTTTGCTTGATGCCGGCGTCGATCGCCGGGGCGTAGTCGCTTTCTTTGATCAGATTGAACGGCGGCGCCTGGAATGGCAGACGGCTCTGATAGAAGAATGGGTTCTCGTTCTTTTTGTTCTCGTGCTGGTTGGCTTCACCGGTCACGTTAGCCTCCTTAGCCTGGCCGCTTGGCAACGCGCTATGACTCGCGTGCGAGTTGGTTTCTGCTGCCTGTGCCTGCGTGCCCAGCGCCATGCCGATCGCCAGCACCAATGTAGATAAACGCATCAAATCGAAACTCCTCCATGTCCACAGAATAATGTCGCGGAGAGCTCATCTCCCCTTGAGTCACATCCTAGCTTAGGCGCAGTTGGCAGTTTGAGCAAAAACAAGTGATTAACCAGACTTAGTGCAACTCATAGATAAGATTAGCCGCCATAACAGGCAATGATCTCCCCGGCCACCGCTACCGCGATCTCCGCAGGCAGTTTGCCTTTCACGTCCGGCAAACCCAGCGGGCAGCGCATGGCGGCGATCGCCGCTTCGCTGATGCCGCGCTGGCCGAGTTTATATTCAAAACGTTTGCGCTTGGTCAGCGAGCCGATCAGGCCGAAGTAACCGGCATCGCCACGGCGCAAAATCCGTTCCGCCAGCACCAGATCCAGCGCGTGGTCGTGGGTCATGACGATGAAATAACTGCCCGGCGGCATCGCATCGACGATCTCCAGCGGCTCATCGCAAATCTCTTGCCGCACGCCCGGCGGCATCGCCGCAGGGAACTCCGCCGCACGCCCATCGACCCAACGTACCCGGCACGGCAGCGTAGCGAGGATATTCACCAGCGCACGGCCCACATGCCCGGCACCAAACAGGGCAATTTCCGGGCGTGGCGGGATCAAGGATTCGAACAGCACGCTGGTAGTACCGCCACAGCACTGGCCCAACCGCGCCGCCAGCGGGAAACGCTCCAACCGCAGCGTGGCGCTACCCTGTTGCAACATCTCACGCGCAATCGCCAGCGCCTGGAACTCCAGGTGACCGCCGCCAATGGTGTTAACTGCCCGTTCGACAGTCACCAACATTTTGGTGCCACGATTGCGCGGCGTGGAGCCCAACTCATCCACCAGCGTCACCAGTACGCAGGGCTCTCCGCGCCGTCGCAAGTCGGCAAGTGCCTCAATCCACTCGTCCATCGTCGTTCTCCCCCGCCACTTCAGTGACAATGTCACTTGATAGCATCTGCTGTACGCCCCACAGCACCCGCTCCGGCGTGGCCGGTGCATCGATATTGGGCTGCAAACGGTAGTCCGCCAGGCTGGCGACCGCATCCTTGATCGCGCACCAAACCGAAATCCCCAGCATAAACGGCGGCTCGCCCACCGCTTTGGAATGGAACACCGTATCTTCCGGGTTTTTGCGGTTCTCCAACAACGTGACACGCAGATCGGCAGGCACATCGCCAATCGCCGGGATTTTGTAGCTGGCCGGGCCGTTGGTCAGCAGCTTCCCCTGTTCATCCCACACCAGTTCTTCGCAGGTCAGCCAGCCCATGCCCTGCACAAAACCGCCCTCTACCTGGCCGATGTCGATTGCCGGGTTCAGCGAATCGCCCACGTCATGCAGAATATCGGCGCGCAGCAGTTTGTACTCACCGGTCAGGGTGTCGATCAACACTTCTGCGCAGGCTGCACCATAAGCGAAATAATAGAACGGATGACCGCTGGCCTTGTCGCGATCGTAAAAGATCTTCGGTGTGCGGTAGTAACCGGTACTGGCGAGTGAAATTTGGTTGAAATAGGCCTGTTCAACCACCTGTTCGAAGCTGAAATAGCGCTCACCCACCCTGACCTGGCCGTTACTGAAGACAATTTGATCGGCGCGGACCTGGTGCTGTTTGGAAAGCATGTCGATCAGCCGTTGTTTAATGATTAGCGCTGCATTCTCCGCCGCCTTGCCGTTCAAATCGGTGCCGGATGACGCCGCCGTCGGTGACGTGTTCGGCACCTTGCCGGTATCGGTGGCGGTGATCTGAATGCGTTCAATATCCACCTGGAACACTTCGGCGACTATCTGCGCCACCTTGGTGTTCAGCCCCTGGCCCATCTCGGTGCCGCCGTGGTTGAGCTGAATGCTGCCGTCGGTGTAAACCAGCACCAGCGCGCCGGCCTGGTTGAGGAAGCCGGCGGTAAAGGAGATGCCGAATTTCACCGGTGTCAGCGCCAGCCCTTTCTTCAGAATCGGGTTCTCGGCGTTGAAACGGCGGACAGCCTCGCGCCGAGCCGGATAATCCGCGCTGTGTTCCAATTCGGCGGTCATTTCCTGCAGCAGGTTCTGCTCCACCGGCTGATGGTAATGGGTGACGTTGCGTTGCTCCTTGCCGTAATAATTGGTCTTGCGCACCGCCAGCGGATCGAGCGCCAGATAACGCGCGATATGGTCCATTATCTGCTCGATCGCCATCATGCCCTGCGGCCCGCCAAAGCCACGATAAGCGGTGTTGGAAGCGATATGGGTTTTACAGCGGTGGCCGGTTATCAAGACATCTTGCAGGAAATAGGCATTATCGGCGTGAAACATGGCGCGATCGACAATCGAACCGGACAGATCGAGCGAGTAGCCACAGTTACCGGCCAGGCTGATTTTCACCCCATTCAACAGCCCCTGGTCATCAAAACCGACGTCATACTCAATATAAAACGGATGGCGTTTGCCGGTGATCAGCATATCGTCGCGGCGGTTAAGCCGCATTTTGACCGGTCGTCCGGTAAGATGCGCCACCACCGCACACAGGCACGCCGGGCCGGCGGCCTGAGTCTCTTTGCCACCAAAGCCACCGCCCATGCGCCGCGTGTCGATAGTTACCTTGTGCATCGGCAAATTAAGCACCGAGGCCACCAGCTTTTGAATCTCGGTGGGGTTCTGGGTCGATGAATACACCAGCATACCGCCGTCCTCGGCCGGTAGCACCGAGGCAATCTGGGTCTCCAGATAAAAATGCTCCTGGCCACCGACGTGCAGCTCGCCCTGAATGCGGTGCAACGCCTTCGCCAGTGCGCCGTCGGCGTCGCCGCGTCGATGGTAGTGCGCTTCCTGCACCACGAAGCCTTCCCGCAGCGATTGTGCGACGTCCAGCTGTACAGGCAGCTCCTGATAGCTCACTTTGACGGCCTGCGCGGCACGCCAGGCGATCTCCGGATCCGCCGCAGCCACCACCGCAATCACCTGCCCGACGTATTCCACTTGGTCTTTCGCCAGCAGCGGATCGCCGTAGGTTAACGGCGCAATATCCAGTTCACCCGGCACGTCCTGCCAGGTGATCACCCGTACCACACCAGGAAAAACGTAGCAGGCGGACAGATCAAGTTTTACGATGCGCGCATGCGCTTTCTCACTCAGTTTTGCCGCCAAGTGCAACTGGTTGGGAAACTCCAGCCGGTCGTCGATGTATTGCGCTTCACCGCTGACGTGCTTATCGGCGCTTTCGTGTTTGCGGCTACGGCCCACACCGCTGGTTAGCGATTGACGAAAGCGTTCGGCCAACTGCTGCTGGGTGTATTCGGTGTGTTTGCCATTACTCATGCGTGGTCACCTCGATCGCCAGTTGTGGCGCGGTCAGCGCAATGAAATAGCGGCGCAACAGATTCTGCGCCACCAGCAGGCGATAAGCGCTGCTGGCACGGAAATCACTCAGCGGAGTAAAATCCTGCGCCAACGCCTGAACCGCAAGCTCAACGGTCGCCCGCCGCCACGGCCGCCCTACCAATAGCTGTTCACACAGCTTTGCGCGTTTAGGCGTCGCGGCCATGCCGCCAAAAGCCAAGCGGGCATCGCGGATCGTCCCTTGTTCGAGGGTCAGGTTGAAAGCACCACACACCGCAGAAATATCATCTTCCAGCCGCTTGGAGACTTTCCAGGCACGGAAATCCGCCGGTGCCTGGGCCGGCAGCACGATGTTTTCAATAAACTCCCCCGGCTGCAGCGCGGTCTGGCGATAGTCCAGGAAGAAGTCGCTTAGCGGCAGTTCACGCCGCACGGCACCACAACGCAGCATCAGGCACGCATCCAACGCCAGCAACAGCGGCGCTGCGTCACCAATCGGCGAGGCATTGGCGATATTGCCCCCCAGCGTGCCCTGATTGCGGATCTGCTGCGAAGCAAAACGCGCCAGTAATTCGCCAAAGGCCGGGTGGTAATTGGCCAGCAGCGGATAAAGATCGCTCAATATGACACCGGCCCCCATGATCAGACGGTCGCCTTGCCGGCTCACCTGCTTTAATGCCTCAATCTGGCCAATAGCGATCATCAAGGGTAAATCCTGATGGCGCTGAGTGACTTCCAGTGCCAAATCTGTTCCCCCGGCCAACAGTCTGGCCTGCGGATACTGTTGATAAAGCGCCGCCAGTTCCTCCAGGGTCTGTGGCAACAGACAGCGTTTGCCCGCCGCCGCTAACGGGGTGGCGGCAGGTATTGCCAGCAGGCGTTGGAGCGTTTGCTGTTGATGGTGGTCGAAACTGTCTGGCATTTTGCTGTCGCACGCCTGCTGCGCCGCTGCCAAAATCGGCCGGTAGCCGGTACAGCGGCACAGATTACCGGCCAGTGCCTGCTGTGCCTGTTCGCGATGATAGCTTTCGACGTTCTTTTGCAGGCAAAACATCGACATCACGAAGCCCGGAGTGCAAAAACCGCACTGCGAGCCGTGGCAGTCGACCACCGCCTGCTGTACGCTGTGCAATTCCCCCTGCTGTTTCAGGTCCTCTACGCTGATCAACTGCTTGCCATGCAGCGCGCTGACAAACGTCAGACAGGCATTAACACTGCGATAGCGCAACTGGTCGCCATCCGGCTCTGCCAGCACCACGGTGCAGGCGCCACAATCACCAGAAGCGCAGCCTTCTTTGGTGCCACAGCGACCAAGCTCGCGGCGCAGATAATTAAGCACCGTGGTATTGGGGTCGAGCGCACTTTCATTTTTCAGCGTTTGATTAAGCAGGAACTGGATCATGCGGCCTCCTGCTGCGTAGCCGGTCGATACACCACTTTGCCGTCGACGTAAGTTCGGTAAACGTTGCGGTCATCACCCAGCGTCATCAGCACAAACAGTTGCTCCGCCAGCTCACGGCTGTTTTCATGGCGCAGTTTCTGTAACGGCGATACCGCCGGATCCAGCACCACAAAATCCGCCTCTTTGCCGACCGCGAAATTACCGATTTTGTCATCCAGCGACAGCGCCCGCGCCCCACCCAATGTGGCGTGGTAGAAGGCTTCGCAGGCCGAAAGCTGATAGCGTTGCAGTTGAGCGACCTTGTAGGCCTCACCCAGCGTTTGCAGCATGTTGAAAGTAGTACCTGCGCCAACGTCGGTCCCAATGCCCAGCTTGACCTGCTTGTGCCAGGCCTTTTGCAGATTGAACAGACCGCTGCCAAGGAAAAGGTTGGAGGTCGGGCAAAAAGCGATGGCCGAACCGGAGTGGTGCAGGCAATCCCACTCTTGCTCTTCCAGATGCAGGCAGTGAGCAAACACGCTTCTCTCTCCGGTCAATCCATATTGGTGGTAGACATCCAGGTAACTGCGGTTGTCCGGGAACAGCTCTTTCACCCAGGCGACTTCTTCCAGGTTCTCGCTCAGGTGGGTGTGCAGATAGGTATCCGGAAACTCTTCACGCAACCTTTGTACCTGAGTCAACAGCGCCGGGGTGCAGGTGGGCGCAAAGCGCGGCGTGATGGCATAGCTGAGCCGCTTCCTGCCATGCCAGCGATCGATCAGTTCGCGGGTTTGGCGGTAGCTCTGCTCTGGGGTTTCCAACAGTTCGTCCGGCGCGTTGCGGTCCATCATCACCTTGCCAGCAATCAGTCGCATATTCAGCGCTGCCGCCTGAGCGAACAGTGCTTCAACCGACTGCGGATGTACGGTGCCGAACACCAGCGCCGTGGTGGTGCCGTTGCTTAACAGTTGCTGCAAAAAGAACGCCGACATCTTACCGGAGTGCTGCTCGCAGCAGAATTGGCTTTCCGTCGGGAAGGTGTAATGCTTCAGCCATGCCAGTAGCCGATCGCCGTAGGCACCGATCATTTCGGTTTGCGGATAGTGAATATGGGTATCGATAAAGCCCGGCACGATCAGCTTGTCTGGATAGTGGGTAACCTCAAAATCCGGTGGCAACCACGGTTCCCCCTGCTGCCAAGGGCCAAACCAGACAATGCGGCCTTCATCGAGCAGCAGCAATCCGTCAGGAATCTGTCGCAATTGCTGCTCCAACTGCTGCGGTTGATCGACGCAGGCAGCAATATCGAAAAAATGGCCACGGATAGCCGTGGTGAATGACAGGCTCATTTTGCTTTCCTTCTCTACCGGCCAGCGCACAGCCCCCGGCTGAGTTAATTCAGCCCGAGGAACCCTGGCGGTCTTTTATCGTTCGCAGGTATTAATTTAAGAATAGCAAGCAGCGTGCCAGTTGGTTTTTTATTGGTCATTTTCTTTTTAAAACAAAAACATAAAAACCAATCTCACAATAATCTTATTCAAGAAAAATAAGCAGCAAATAAGCAAACGGTTGCTTTTAAATAGCAACCGTTTGCTTATATTGCGTTAATTGTGAGCCTGCACCAATAGCGGGCAAGAATACAAATCGGGGGAATGAAATTTATTACTTCAATAACACTTCATAACGCGGGTTAAATTCATCAAACAGCGGTAACGCGGCCGCGCCTAATGCGGCGGTATCCGCACCGGTAGTCCCCAATCGAACCCGCAGGCCATCGAGGTATTTGCTGCGCACCGAGCGGTGCAATGGTGCCAGGCGCTTGATCAGCTGCTCTACGATACTTTCCGGCATCAGCCCGCCAATAATCACGGCCTCGGCATCGAACATACACTCGATGATGTTGATCGCCTGGCGTAATGCCGGCACCGCCGTATCAAGCCAGGTGTCGATCTGCGACTGCGGTAACGTCAGCAGGTCTTGCGGCATGGCGCGCATCGGATCCAGCCCACAGCTCTCGTAAGCCGCCTGCAACGAGACATAACGCTCCAGGCACCCCTGGTTGCCGCAGTAGCAGGCCCGTCCGTCCGGTTGCACAATCATGTGGCCGACTTCACCAGCATTGTGCGCATGGCCGGTATAAATTCGGCCATCGGTAAAAATCCCGGCTCCAAGCCCGGTACCGAGATACAAATAAATAAACGAATTAAGCTGCCTGGCCACGCCGTGCAAACGCTCGCCGATAGCGGCCACGGTGGCATCGTTCTCCAGCGTGACCGGCAGGCCACTTTGCGCGTTAAGCTCAGCCACCACATCGATATCTTCCCAACCGTTAAGCGTGGTCGGCCCGACCGATGAGATCCCTTCCACGCCAAACGGCCCCGGCATCACTACGCCGATGCCCAGCATTTTTCTCCAGCTCAGATCCGGCTGCTGGCGCATTTCTTGCAGTACATCACAAATCAGTTTCAAGGTAGCAGCAGGTTGCGGCTTTTGCACCATAATCAGCCGGTGGAAACGAACGCTGCCTGAGAGATCAACCACGATGATCAGCAGTGACTGGTGATCCAGATGGATACCGATGGAATACGCGCTATCTGGATTCAGGGTCAACGGCGTGGCCGGTTGACCTCGCCCGCCGGCACGACGCGGCAGGTGCGAGGAGAGAATACCGGCCTGTTCCAGTTCTGTTGCAATGTTTGAAACGGTTTGCGGCGTCAGTGAGGTCAGCCGGGCAATTTCGGCACGGGTCAGTTCACCGTGCAGGCGGATAGCCTCTATCACTACGCGCCGGTTGTGTGCACGAGCATGTTCAAGGTTAGTGCCGGAAGTCGTCATAACTGCCTATGCAGAAAGGGAAATCGTCTTTGCAGTATGGTGCCCTCCAATAAAGCAATCAAATTGATTTAAGAATCTTTTTAACACCGGAGAACGCACAATGAAAAGCCATACCCTTGCCGCTACGGCAGTCTGTACCCTGTCGCTCCTGGCGCTTAGCCTGTCATTTGCCTATGCCGCCCCGGCGCAAATCAACGCGTTGTTTATGACCCAGGCGGCGTACAGCGAAAATGATATCCGTGCCATGACCGCCGATTTTAGCAAACAGCACCCGGACATCAGCGTTAACCTGGAGTTCGTTCCTTATGAAGCGCTGCACGATAAAATCGTCGCGGCACGCGGTGCCGGCAGCAACGGCTACGATGTGGTGCTGTTCGACGCCATCTGGCCGGCGGAATTCACCAAGTTCGGCCTTTTGCAGGACGTGACCTCGCGCATCAGCGCCGACGACAGCGCCAATATCTTTGCCGGAGCCATGACCACCGTCACCTATAAGGACAAACGTTGGGGCATGCCGTGGATCCTCGACACCAAATACCTGTATTACAACAAAGCCATGCTGGCCAAGGCCGGGATTGCCGCTCCGCCGAAAACCTGGCAGGAACTGGCGCAGCAGGCAGAAATTATCAAGCAGAAGAACCTGGTCAAATATCCGCTGGTGTGGAGCTGGTCACAGGCCGAGGCACTGGTTTGCGACTACACCACCCTGGTGTCCGCCTATAAGGGCCAGTTTATCCAACAGGGGAAAATTACCTTCTCCAGCCCCGGTTCACTGCAGGCCGTCGACTATATGAAAGCGTCACTGGACAAGGGGCTGACCAATCCAAACTCCCGCGAGTATCTGGAAGAGGATGTGCGCAAAGCGTTTTCCAACGGTGACGCGGCCTTCGCGCTTAACTGGACCTATATGTACAACATGGCCAACGATCCCAAACAAAGCAAAGTGGCCGGTGACGTCGGGATCGTGCCAGCTCCAGGATCGGTGGCAGGTCAGGTCGCTGCGGTTAACGGTTCGATGGGGCTTGGTATCGCCAAGGCCAGCGCCCACCCCGATCAGGCCTGGCAATACATCAGCTATATAACCTCACAGCCGGTGCAGGACAAATACGCCAAACTGAGCCTGCCGATCTGGAAGTCGTCTTACGATGACCCATCGGTGCAGAAGGGTCAGGAGCCGTTGATTGCCGCCGCCAAACAGTCGTTGAACGTGATGCTCTCGCGCCCTGAAACTGCCGATTACTCTCGTTTGTCCAACGGTTTGCAACAGGACTTGCAGCAAATTCTCCAGGGCAAGGTGACACCGCAGGCCGGGCTGGATGCGGCAACCCAAAGCGCTGCGCGGCTGCGTTAAGCGATGACAATGCTCACTTTACTTCAACGTGAGCGGCGTCAGGCATGGGTGCTGCTGGCACCCATGCTGCTGATGATGCTGCTGTTAACCGCCTGGCCGCTGGCTCGGACCCTGTGGCTGAGCTTTACCGATGCGGCGCTGGTGAGCGACGGCGTTACGCCGGCCTGGGTCGGTACGGATAACTTTTTCTACGCGCTGACCGACCCGGATTTCCAGGCCGCACTGGGGCGCACGCTGTATTTCACCCTGGTTTCGGTGGCGTTCGAAGGGGTGATCGGCGTACTGGTGGCGCTGCTGCTTAACCAAAAGTTCCACGGCCGTAATGTTCTGCGGGTATTGGTTATTTTGCCCTGGGCGCTTCCCACCATCGTCAACGCTACGATGTGGCGGCTGAACTTCAACCCGGATTACGGCAGCATCAACGCGCTGTTAACCCAGCTTGGGGTGATTGACCACTACCGCAGCTGGCTGGGCGACCCTGCCTCGGCGCTTAACGCAGTGATGCTGGCGGATATTTGGAAAAACTACCCGCTGATTACCCTGCTGACGCTGGCGGCGTTGCAATCAATCCCGGACGATTTGTACGAAGCCGCGCGACTGGACGGTGCCTCTGCCTGGCGACGCTTCCGGGCCATCACCCTGCCCGCCATTCTGGCCCCGCTGGCGGTGGCGCTGGTGCTGCGAACCATTGATGCCTTCAAGGTGTTCGACATCATTTACGTGATGACGCGCGGCGGGCCGATGGACAGTACCAAGACCCTCAGCTTCTTCGTTTACCAAGAGTCGTTCAGCTATCTGCGGGCCGGCAGCGGCGCAGCCTATGCGGTGTTGATGACCTTGCTATGCGGCCTGTTGATCGCGTTGTACATGCTGATGCTGTTCCGCCAGCGCAGAAGGAGCCTCGCCGATGAAGCGTAAAATCCGCCTGATATTGCGTTACAGTGCCGCGCTGCTGCTGGCTGTGTCGATCCTGGCGCCAATGCTATGGCTGTTTCTGATGAGCGTCAGTTCCTCGGCCGATCTGACCCGCGTGCCGCTGGAATGGTTGCCGCACCATTGGGACTTTTCGCGCTACGGCAGCCTGTTGTCACTGCAGCCCGGCCAGCCGGGGACATTGTTCTTGCATGCGCTGTTCAACAGCCTGCTGGTGGCCTGCGGCGCTACTCTGATTTCACTGTTGTTGGCGATCCCGGCGGCATTCAGCTTCTCGCGTTATCCGGGGCGTGACGGTTGGTTGTTCGCCAGCCTGGCGATTTATATGGTGCCCCCGGTGGCCTTTGTGCTGCCGCTGTACTTTATTTTGCAGCACTTGGCGCTGCTGAACACCCATATCGGTCTGGTACTGGTCTACTGCTCGCTGATCCTGCCGTTCCTCACCTGGATGCTGAAAAACCAGTTCGATGCCCTGCCGATAGATATTGAACAGGCCGCGCGGCTGGACGGACTGCGTCAGTGGCAGGTGCTGCTGCGCATTACCCTGCCCTTGGCCAAACCGGCACTGGGCGCTTCTGCGCTGTTTGGCTGGCTGCTGGCCTGGGACGAATTTTTCTACGCGCTGCTGTTCACCAGCAATATTCAGGCGCAGACGCTGCCGGTGACCATCGCCGGTTTCACCGCCGGGCGCGCCACCGATGACGGGTTGATCGCCGCCGTCGGCATCCTGGCCGCCATTCCACCACTTTTCATTGCCATCTGGCTGCAAAAAACGCTGGTTAGCGGCTTAACCAGCGGCGGCAGTAAAGGCTAATTTTATTCAGGGAAATTAACATGATGAGCACCAACACCCGGCCCACGCTGTACGTGGTGGGTAATATTAACGTCGATGTGATCATGAGTACTTTGCAGCAGTGGCCGCAAAAAGGCACCGAGGCGATGCTGGATCACAGCGAACTGCGTCCCGGCGGTTCGGCCGGTAACTGCGCGCTGGCACTGGCGGCGCTGGAAACCCCTTACCGGCTGGTGGCCAATCAGGGCAACGACTATTTCAGCCCGTGGCTGGCGCAGCTGTTCCCGGAAAGCTCGCTGTACTGGCCGACCTACAGTTGCGAAACCTCGCTGACCTTCGGTGTCACACACCCCGACAACGAGCGCACCTTTTTCAGCAATCAGGGCCATATCACCCGCCTGAGTCAGGACGATGTATTGCATCAAATCCCGCTGCTTGCGGGTAATGGTGACACCATTTTGCTATGCGGCACCTTCCTGTGTACTTCCCTGTTGGCGGAATACCCGGCACTGCTGCAAACCCTGCGCCAACGCGGCTATCGCATTGCGGTTGATACCGGCTGGCCGCCGCAGGGCTGGAGCGATGAGCTGCGTGGGCAAATCGCCGACTGGCTGCCGTTCTGCGACATCCTGTTACTCAATGAAGTGGAAACCTGTGGCATGGCAGGTCATGAAGATTTGTACACCGCCGCCCGTACTCTGAACCGGCAACAACCGGCCGACGCCGCCTGCGTGGTGAAATGCGGCCCGGACGGCGCACGCATGTGGTGCGGCGAACGGCAGTTGCAGGCGGCGGCACACCCGATCAAGGTAGTCGACACCATAGGTGCCGGCGACAGTTTTAACGCCGGTTTCCTGAGCGCTTGCCTGCACGGTCATTCGGCTGCGGTAGCGCTGCGCTGGGGCATTCGCGCCGCCAGCCACGCCATCAGCAGTTCGCCACGCCAGTATTTGGACTGGAACACCCTGAAAACCTGCGCCGGAGAAATGCTCTGATGGCAAGTGTCGAACTGGTAAAAGTCGCCAAATACTATGGCAAGCAGCGGGTGCTGAATCCGTTGGATCTGACCATCCCCGACGGCAGCTTTACCGTGCTGGTTGGCCCGTCCGGCTGCGGCAAGTCCACGCTGCTGCGCCTGCTGGCTGGGCTCGATACGCTGTCCGAAGGAGCTATCCTGCTGGATAAGCAAAAAATTAACGATCTGGATCCGGCCGATCGCGATATTGCCATGGTATTCCAGAGCTATGCGCTCTACCCACACCTGACGGTAGCGGAAAACATGGCGTTCCACATGCAGGTGATGAAGGTCGCCAAAAGCGAACAACAGGCCAAGGTCCTGCAGGCAGCGCGCATTTTGGCAATCGACCATCTTTTACAACGCTACCCGAAAGAATTGTCCGGTGGCCAACGCCAGCGAGTGGCAATGGGCCGTGCCATGGTGCGGAACCCGAAAGTGTTTTTATTCGATGAACCGCTGTCCAACCTCGACGCCCAGTTGCGGATGGAGCTGCGCGCCGAGATTAAATCACTTCATCAGCAGTTCAAAACCACCACGGTGTACGTTACCCATGACCAGATCGAAGCGATGACGCTGGCCAACCAGATCGTGGTGATGAAAGACGGCAATATCGTGCAACAAGGCAAGCCGCTGGAGATCTACGATGCGCCCGCCAACACCTTTGTGGCGCGTTTTATCGGCTCACCGCCAATGAATCTGTTGGAGGGTATCGTTACGCCACGCGACGACCGGCCCGGCGTGACCTGCGGTGAATTGTGGCTGCCGCTGCCGGCCAAATGGCGATTGGCGACGCCCGGCAGCCAGGTGATCCTCGGGCTGCGGCCGCACGATTTCCATTTGGTCGATGTCAGCGAACAACCTGTCGCCACCTTGCGCCTGATGGAGATCACCGGCGATGTCAGCCTGCTGCACCTGACCTGGGGCGGTTACCGCCTACATGTGCAACTCAGCGGACGGGTTAATGCCAAGAGCGGGCAGCCGCTGTGGCTGGCGCCCAACACGGAGGCCATCCACCTGTTCGATGCCGCAACAGGGCAACGACTGAATGAGAATTGAAGCCAGTAAACACCCCAGCGGGCGCCATCAGTGCGCCCGCTAATAATCACTCCCTTAACCTCTTTTTAACCTCTGTGTGATGCGCTATGCTCCAAAACTCTGCCAGCGTTAACATTTTTGAAACGAGGTTGCTGTCATGCCTGCCTGCTGTTTTTGCTCCACCCGGTGCGCTCTGTCATGAGCTTGCTTTCACGCGCCAGCGCGCTACCGCTTCTGGTGGCGGGTGCCTTCTTTATGGAAAACCTCGACGGTACGGTGATTGTTACCGCCATGCCGCAGATGGCGACGGCCTTCGGCGTGAGGCCGGTGGACATGAACATTGGTATCTCGGCTTACATTCTGACGCTGACGGTGTTTATTCCTGCCAGTGGCTGGATTGCCAACCGCTTCGGTGCCCGCAATATCTTTGCCGCCGCGGTGCTGATTTTTACCCTGGCATCGGTGCTGTGCGCCACCAGCGTTAACCTGCCCACCTTCACTGCCGCCCGTATTCTGCAAGGCTTCGGCGGTGCGCTGATGGTGCCGGTGGGTCGCCTGGTGGTGTTACGCAACACCGCCAAACCGGATCTGATCAAAGCTATTGCTACCATCACCTGGCCGGGATTGGTGGCCCCGATCCTCGGCCCGCCGGTCGGCGGTTTTATTACCACTTACGCCTCATGGCACTGGATCTTTCTTCTCAATGTGCCGCTGGGTATCGCCGCCTTGTGGTTGGCCTGGCGGCTGATCCCGCCGGAAGCGCCGCAGAAAGGTGTGCCTTTTGACGCACTCGGTTTTGTGCTAACCGGCATCGCCTGCTTTGGCCTGATGTTCGGTCTGGACTTGATCAACCACCCGCAACTGCCCTGGCTGGTGCCTGCGCTGTGTATTATTGGCAGTCTGGCATTAGGCGCACTGGCGGTTCGTCACGCCAAACGCACTGACTACCCGCTGATCAATCTGTGGGCGATGCGAATAAAAAGTTACGCCGTCACCATTTGGGGCGGCACGCTGTTCCGCATCGCCATTGGTGCCGTGCCCTTCCTGCTGCCGCTGTTGTTCCAGATCGGTTTTGGCCTGAACGCCTTCGATGCCGGGCTGCTGGTACTCGCGGTATTTGCCGGGAATCTGGTGATGAAGCCATTTACTTCGGCGGTGCTGTACCGTTTTCGCTTTCGCACCACGCTGGTGGTCAATGGCTTGTTAAACGCCGCCACTATTTTCGCCTGTGCGCTGTTGACGCCACAGACTCCGACCTGGCTGATTCTGGCGCTGCTGTTCGTCAGCGGGTTGACGCGATCCATGCAGTTCACCGCGCTCAATACGCTGGCATTTTCCGAAGTGCCGCAGCCGCAGATGAACGGTGCCAATACCCTGTTCAATGTGTCGCAGCAAATGGGCAGCGGGTTGGGGATCGCCATTGGTGCGCTGGCGCTGCGGTTGGCGGAGATGTTGATGCCGCAATCGGGCGAACGCATCCCCTTGGTCGATTTCCAGTGGGCGTTTGTGGTCATCGGCGTGATTGCCCTGCTGGCCGTGGTTGACTGCTTTACCCTGAATGCCAATGCCGGCAGCGAGGTTCGCCAGAGAAAACCCGCCGCCACGCTGCCAAACTCACCCCAACGATTGCAGAAATAAGTCGCATCTGCCGCCAATCAACGTAATATCAATGATCCGCCCCGTTTCACCGGTGCGGATTTTTTGCCGTTTTGGCCTGAAAAGCGAGGTAATAATAATGATTCACAGTGACCTTTCTCAGTGCCGCGTTAACACCGACCGGTTGTTGATTGCCCCATTTACCGCAGCAGACGCCGACGATGTCTACCAGGCGATCACCCCTACCTTGACGCGCTTTATGAACTTTGAGCCAGAGGAGTCGCCGGAAGCCTTTGCCAACGTTTGGCAAACCTGGCTGCCGCTGATACGCGAAGGTGAGGAAATGATTTACATCGCCCGCCTGCGCGCTACCAAACAGTTTGTCGGTATGGGCGGCGTGCACGACTTGTACAACACCACGCCTGAACTGGGCATCTGGGTGAAAGAGAACCTGCACGGCAAAGGCTATGGGCGCGAGATCGTTCACGCCATGGCGGTGTGGGCAAGCGAACGTTACCATCCGCGCCACTTTATCTACCCGGTGGCGGAACAGAATATGCCTAGCCGACGTATCGCCGAATCTCTGGGCGGTGTAGTGGCCGGCCGACGCGAAAACACCAAATACGACTGCGTGGTCTATCACATCCCTTCGCAGTTATAACTGCAATTTCCAGGGCCGGATCTACCGGCCCACAGTTCGCCATCACCCATGTCAACTGTTCAAAAAACCGTCCACCTGGCAACAGCGATGGCGGTTTTTCGGCGTGGATGCCGATAACCACTGCCACTTGAAGTAGGATTATGCTAATGCTAGTAGCATTCAGGTTAAAAACAGTTGAGGAACAGCAACATGATCATTTTTGTCACGGGTGCCACATCCGGATTTGGTGAGGCCATTACACGGCGTTTTATCCGCGAAGGCCATCAGGTGATTGCCTCCGGCCGTCGTATCGAACGTCTGGAAGAGTTGAAAGACGAACTGGGTGAAGCACTGCATATCGTCCGCCTCGACGTGCGTAACCGCGCGGCCATTCAGCAGGTGATTGATGAGCTGCCTGCAGCACTGCGCCACATTGACATACTGGTCAATAACGCCGGGCTGGCGTTGGGTCTGGAGCCGGCGCACAAGGCCAACGCCGACGACTGGGAAACCATGATCGACACTAACACCAAAGGCCTGGTGAACATGACCCGCGCCCTGCTGCCGGACATGGTCGAACGTAATATTGGCCATGTAATCAATATCGGCTCGGTCGCAGCCAACTGGCCGTATGCCGGTGGCAACGTTTATGGTGCGACCAAAGCCTTTGTCAAACAGTTCAGCCTCGGCCTGCGTGCCGACCTGCATGGTACCCGCATCCGTGTGACCGATATTGAACCGGGCCTGGTGGGCGGCACTGAATTTTCCAACGTGCGCTTCAAGGGCGACGACGGCAAGGTGGATAAGGTCTATGACGGTGCCAATGCGCTGACGCCGGAGGACATCGCCGAGTCGGTGTTCTGGGTGGCAACCCTGCCGGCCCACGTCAACATTAACTCGCTGGAAATCATGCCGGTCAGCCAATCCTTTGCCGGGTTGAATATCCACCGCGAGTCTTAATCCTGAGCGGCAGGGCCTGTCCCTGCCGTCGTTTCTCAGGCCGCACGCCAGCCGGAAACGATAATCAACATCCCCGCTAGGGCCACACCGGCCCCCAACCAGTCCAGCGCTGATAGTTTCACTCCGTCCACTACCCGCAGCCACAGTAACGCCGTCGCCACATAGACCCCACCATAGGCTGCGTAGACCCGCCCACTGGCCGCCGGGTGCAGCGTCAACAACCAGACAAACAGCATCAGACTGGCCGCTGCCGGTAACAGTAACCAGGCACTGGCGCTTTTTTTCAGCCACAAATAGGGCAAGAAACAGCCGATGATCTCGGCCAGTGCGGTGGCGAAAAATAACAGGGTGGTCTTTAACATGGGGGAAATTTTCTCTCCGTAAACTAAACAAAGCTGTGCTTGACTGGTGCAGTCCGACAGCGCGATGGTATATTTATTAACACGCCTGCGGGCGCGGCAAAGCCAGTGTTGCCGTTATCAGGCAACACTAACTCATAAGGATGAAACGATGAAAACACTTTCGACTCAACGACTGCTGCGCGGGATGCTGCCGGTCGCCATGCTGATGCTGATGGGGGCCTGGCAGGCTCCGGCGCTGGCCGCCAGCTGCACTCAGGGCAGCACTTGCGTTACCGTCGATGGCAGCAACAGCGGTGCCATGAGCACCGAAGCGGCGCGTCAGAGCAAACAGCAGTTTAACGATACCAAATCCCTGCGTAATAAGGTTAACACCCGCGTGGAGAAAGAGTTCGACAAAGTAGACAAGGCGATTGACAGCGAAGAGCGCTGCGATGATAGCCTGAACGTTAACGCTTATTGGGAACCCAACACCCGTAAATGTCTGGATCGCCAGACCGGTCGTCAGATTAATCCTTAATCTGGTCGCAGCAAGTCGGTGGCCGTGACTCTTCGCCACCGTTGCTGCTATCCTGACAAAGGAAGCTCATTTACAAATAAGGACGAATGGATGAAAAAAGCGTTTATCTTGGGGGCACTGCTGATGGCCACTGCGCCGTTGGCCGCCCTGGCCTCATGCGAAAGCGTGAAGGCAGACATTTCGCAGAAAATCGTCAAAAACGGCGTGCCTGAGTCTGGTTTCAAATTGGATATCGTACCGAACGATCAGGCCCAACAGGCCGGCGGTCTGGTCGTTGGCCACTGCGAAAACGACACGCAGAAAATTGTTTATACTCGCCTTGGCAACGGCGATGACAACGGTGACGCGGCTCAGACCGGCACCAGCCAGGATACGAAAACCTCGCAATAATTACTGTTTAGGGCGCTCTGTGCGCCCTTCCCCTTTAAGCCTGTTCTGCCTCTTCTCCTTCACCCTGTGGTCTGTGCCGCGCAGGGATCAGCATCGCCGCCGCCAGTGCCAGCAATGACAACAGTGCGGAAACCAAAAACACCCAATGCAACGAAGCGGCAACCTGCTGCGTCATGTTCGCCAGTAGCTCTGGCGTCATCGCAGTACGCGCAGCCGGTTCCATCAATTGCTGTACCGGATCGGTCGTTTGCGGCAAACGAAGCTGCAGGTTGATATTCAGCGTCGCACCTAAAATAGCAGTACCAATGGCCGAGCCCATCATCCGGGTAAACACCGTGCAGGCGGTGGCAATGCCACGGATACTGTGGTGAGCCGCGTTCTGCACCGAAACCAGAAACGTGGTGTTGCATAACCCCATACCGGCACCGACCATAAACGCCGCTACCCGTCCCCACAATAAGCCGCTGGTCGGCTGCAGCAACAACAGAATCAGGCCGCCGGCCAGTAATAACAACGCCCCCAGTAGCGCCGTGGTGCGATAAGACGTCATCAGCATCAGTCGGCCGCTGAAGGTACTGGCCAACGGCCAGCCAATCGACATCAGCGCCAGTGTGGTACCGGCTTCCAAAGGGGTTCCGCCCATCACGCCCTGAATAAAGGTCGGCAGAAAGGCACTGATACCCATCATCGCCGCGCCAATCACCAGACCGCCAATATTACCGGCGACAATCACCCGGCTTTGCCATAACGCCAACGGAAACAGTGGCTCCGGCGCTCGCCGTTCCTGACGGATCAGCAACCTCAGCGAAACGGCCGCCAACGCCAACAACGGCAGCACCCACCAACCGAGGTTTTCGGCCTGCAGCAGTGACAGCAACAGCGCGGTAACAAACAGCGTCAGCCAGGCGGTCCCCGCCAGATCTAGCGCGTGTTTACGCACCTGTTGGCGAGAAGGCAGATAACGAGCCAGGAAAAACATCGCCAGCAGACCGATCGGCAAGTTGACCCAGAATACCAGCGCCCAGGGCAAGTGCTGGACGATAAACGCCCCCAGCAACGGCCCAATAATCGCTGATACACCCCAAACGCTGGAAATATAGCCCATCACCTTGGGCCGCTCGGTAGGGCTGTAGATATCACCAATAATGGTGGTCGCTGTTGGCATAATCGCCCCGGCCCCCAGCCCCTGCAACAGCCGAAAACCAATCAGCCAGTACATGTTCGGCGAGAAACCGCACAGTACCGACCCCAGTAAAAACAACGACGCGCCAAAGAAAAACACCCGTTTGCGCCCCAGCAGGTCCGCCAACCGACCATAAATGGGAATGGTGATGGCCTGCGCCAAAAGATAGACCGCGAATACCCAACCCAGCAGGGAAAAGCCGCCAAGATCGCCGATGATGGTTGGCATCGCCGTGGCGACAATGGTCGCCTCTATGGCCGACATGAACATCGCCAACATGCAGGCAATCAGGATTAAGGGGCGATGAGCGATTGGAGCAGGTGTGTCGTTATTTGTCATAGCGTTATTACAAACCGTGGATTCTTGTTTGCCTTAAATTATACCAGCCGAATTAGAGCTTGCCGTTACCGGTGTCTATTTCCCTGTTTTTACAGGCGATAAACGCACCATTTGAACTAAGCGTGACGGTGTAACAAAAATTCCACTCGTGGCTCGCCGCAACGAGCAAACCGCGATGCTGCTGGCGAATCTGTAAATATTCACTGGCCTTCGGCCGGGCCGGCAAGCACAATGTTCAGCTGAACCTTTCATTTTTCTCACGATTTTACTGACGCATGAAACGATTGGTCCACCTGCACCACTATCGCGCCCTGCTGCGCCGCCTGTTTATCGCCATCTTTCTTGGTATTGCCGCTGCGTTGGTGGTCTGGCTGTTTCACCGAGCGATGCTCGGGCTGGAATGGTTACTGCTCGATCACGAAGAAGGTAGCCTGGTGGCCGCCGCCGCTGCGTTACCTGGCTGGCGTAGAGCGTTAACCCCGGCGTTGGGTGGGCTGGCGGCCGGCCTGTTATTGTGGGTTTATCAGCGCTATCAGCACCAGCGACAGGTTGCCCCAACCGACTATATGGAAGCGATTGAAACCGGTGATGGCCGCCTGGACGTTAGCGCCAGCCTGGTGAAATGCCTGGCCTCACTGCTGGTGGTCTCCAGCGGCAGCGCTATCGGCCGCGAAGGCGCGATGATCCTGCTGGCGGCATTGGTAGGCTCCGTCTTTGCCCAGCGCTTCACCCATGAGAAAGAGTGGAAGCTGTGGGTGGCCTGCGGTGCCGCAGCCGGTATGGCCAGCGCTTATCATGCCCCATTGGCCGGCAGTCTGTTTATCGCCGAAATTCTGTTTGGCACCCTGATGCTGGCCTCATTGGGGCCGGTGGTGATTGCCGCCGTCAGCGCCCTGCTGGTGACCAATTTGCTCAACGGCGGTCAGGCGCCGCTGTATCTGGTAGAGCCGCTGCCTGCCCCTTGGCCGGTGCAATATCTGTTGATGGCGCTACTCGGCGTTTTGGCCGGGGTCTGTGGCCCGTTGTTCCTGTGGGCAATGTCTTCTTCCGGTCGTGCATTCCGTTCGCTACGGCTAAAACCGCCGCTGCAATTGGCATTAGGTGGACTGATTGTCGGGCTGCTGTCGCTGCTGTTTCCTGAGGTATGGGGCAATGGCTACAGCGTGGTGCAGTCGCTGCTCAGTGCGCCGCCCGGCGTATTGCTGGTAGGCGCCATTCTGATCTGCAAGTTGCTGGCGGTGCTCGCCAGCAGTGGCTCCGGTGCGCCTGGCGGTGTGTTCACGCCAACGTTGTTTGTCGGGGCGGCGCTCGGCTCGCTAGTTGGGCAACTCTGCACCATCTGGCCGGAGCTGGGCAGTGCGGTACCGATTCTGATGGCGTTAACCGGCATGGCAACGCTGTTGGCGGCCACCACCCACGCGCCGATTATGGCGGCGCTGATGGTGTTCGAAATGACCGGGGAATATACCCTGCTACCGGGTATTTTGTTGGCCTGTGTGATCGCCACCACCGTCTCACGCGGCTTACGTTCGGTGTCGGTCTATCACAATGCCTAGCGGTTTAGCAGTGGCGAGATATCCAGATAGCGCGCCAGTTCACGCTGTTCGGCACGTGGCAGATAAGGGATTTCACCCAGCAGCGGCGCAGGAATGCGTTGCTGCATCGCATCGATAGTTTCGGCGTAGTGTGCCAGCCCCGGATTGATGCGGTTCGCAACCCAGCCCAGCAGCGGCAAACCGTCATTTATGATCGCCTGCGCCGTTAACAAAGCGTGGCTGACGCAGCCCAGTTTGATCCCCACCACCAGCACCACTGGCAGTTGTTCCTGAATGACCCATTCGGCGTAAGGCCGCATATCGTTCATCAATACGCGCCAGCCGCCGCTCCCTTCTACCACCACGGTATCGGCTTTGGTGAACAAATGTTGTAGCCCACTGCTCATCACGCCGTAGTCGGTATCCTTGGTAGGTTGCGCGTGAAAGACCTCTTCCAGACAGGTAATGGGATTAATTTCCTGGTACGACAGCGCCATGGTCGAAGATGCCTGCAACACCAAAGCGTCTTTATTGCGAAGGCCTTCGCTGGTTTCCTGACAGCGCGTAGCGACAGGTTTGTAGCCGGCCACAGAACGGCCCTGCGCAGCAAGCGCCTGTAATAAAGCGCGGGAAACCACGGTTTTACCGACATCGGTATCCGTACCTGTAACAAATAAACGCGTTAACATGAATTAATTGCCCCGAGATGCACCGTTAACCAAAAAGTCGCCAAGAATGTGGCGAAAGCGACGAACGGGAAAAGTCTAGAGGATGCCGGGGAGACGGGGCTTGAGGTAGCTCAACCTTTTGTCGTTAAACGATAAGAATTACTGATTGGTGAAAGGCTGTGCCCCATGATTGACCGTGGCACCGTCGCAGACCCAAAAAACCGTAATCAAGGCGGCGGATGCTGAGCATAGCGGGTCTACGTTCAAGGCCGACAACGCAGAGTACGGCTTTTTGGGGCGCAGCCTACCCTTGCAGCAACTGCACCAGCAGCGAACCATTGTATAACGCTTCTTTCACCAGTGCCGCGCCGGGCATGGTGCCTTTATTGAAGAACTGAGTGGGCTCCACCTGAATCTGCTCACTGTAGGCCGGTAGCGACTGCTGACGTATACAGGAGGCAATGGCCGGATGTAGAATTTCTGCCGCCCGGTTCAGCGGGGAACCGACCAGGATTTTTTCCGGATTGAACAGGTTAACCATGATCGCCAGGATGCGGCCCACGCTGTGCCCCACCCCAAGGATAATGTCTTTCGCCAGTTGGTCGCCCGCCAGCGCCGCATCACACAGAGACTCGACCGTCAACGGTGCCCCGTGCAGGCTGGAGCTCATTGAGCTTCCGAGGCGCGCACGAGCAATTTCCAGCATATTTTCGATGCTGGCGACGGTTTCCAGGCAACCGTGATTGCCGCAGTAACAGCGTTTGCCGTAAGGATCGACCTGGGTATGGCCAATCTCGACCACGCTGCGGCTACCGGCATGCAGCACCCTGCCACCGGTGATCACCCCAGCGCCAACGTTGTGGTCGATCACCACCTGAATCACGTTTTGGCTGCCGCGCGAAGCGCCGTATAAGGCTTCGGCCATGGTCCAGGCGCTGATGTCGTGTTGCAGGTAAACCGGCAGACCGGTACGCGTTTCCAACGCCGGGCCTAATGGCATATCTTCGACATCGTAAAACGGCATACGGTGTACCACGCCGGAAATCGCGTCAACCATGCCCGGCAGCGTAATGGCGATCGCCGTCAGGCGTTCAAGCTTGCTTTGATGGCGGATAAAGAACTGGTCGACTTCAGCAAGAATGCGTTTTAACAGTGGGTCGGGGTGTTCAGCGGCCAGTGGCAACAACTCCTCCACCACCAGTTTGCTGCTGATATCGCGCAGCGCCAGCGTAATGGTGCCACGGCTGATACGGGCGGAAAGGTAGTGCCAGGCTTCGGTGTCCAGCACCAGCCCAACCGCCGGACGACCACGGCTGCCGACTTCCTGGAACTCGGTTTCTTTAACCAGATGGGCTTCCAGCAGTTCACGGACGATTTTGGTGATACTGGCGGGAGCGAGCTGCGCCCGTTTTGACAGTTCGATGCGCGAAATTGGGCCCAGTTGATCGATTAGCCGATAAACTGCCCCTGCATTTGTTTGCTTGATTTGATCGATATGCCCAGGCTGCCCAACCGCAATCACAAACCTGCTCCTACTATTTTTCGCGCTTCTAAATAAAGACTATCGGCTATGGTGGGGCTTTTGTAATACAGCGTCAACTATTTGATTCGTTATGTGATTTGCTGCACAAATTCACCCTACTTTGCCTGCGGATTGCGTTTTATTTACCCAGTTGGCTTTCAGGGTAACAGTAACGCCATCAGGGATTTGGCCGCAGCTGTCAGGGGGCGTTGGCGATGATGTACCAACCAAACTTCGGTCGTCGCCTCAGGTTCCGCCAGCGGTAAATATTGCACCCCGTCGATTTTAACCCGTGCGAAAGACGCCGGCAGAATCGAGATGCCCAATCCGGAGGAAACCAGGCCGATAATGGTCATCGCCTCACCGACTTCCTGGGTGATATAAGGGGTGATCCCCGCTTTGGCCAACAGCGACAAAATCTCGTCATGCAGCGCGGTTCCCACTTCACGGGAGAAAAAAACAAAAGGTTCTTCCGCCAGATGGTGGAAGCGTAACGTACCGGGTGCCACATGGGTTAACGGATGCCCTTCCGGTACCACCGCCACCAGGGGTTCACACAGTAAAAGCTGATGCTTTAACACGTCCGGTAAGCGGGTGTTGCGCATCACGCCCAGATCCAGCTCGCCATTGAGTAAGGGTTCAATCTGCTGCTTGGTGTTCACTTCGCGCATCTTGATATGCACCTGTGAGTGCTGCTGACGAAAAGCTCGCAGACTGCGCGATACCACGCTGATAAAGGGGGCCGACGAGGTGAAACCTATGGTCAATTCGCCCAGTTCGCCACGTTCCAACCGTGCCGCTTTCTCGGCAGCGCGATTCACCTGATCGAGCACCTGATAGGTCTCTTTCAGAAACAATTCCCCCGCCTGGGTCAGGCTGACATTGCGGTTGTTGCGCGCCAGCAGGCGTGCGCCGACCATTTCCTCCAGCGCCTGGATTTGCTGGCTGAGCGGCGGCTGAGAAATACGCAGACGTTCTGCGGCACGACCAAAATGCAACTCTTCCGCCACGGCGACAAAATAACGCAGATGCCTCAATTCGATATTCATACTTTAAACATCTCAATTTTAATTATTAATATATTAGACAAAAAACTGCCCTCTCCCTATGATTTTGTTAATTCATAATGTGTTGATATATACCCGATGTTCGGTAAGGAAAGACTGTGACAACCCCTGTGCGCTCTGCGGCCGATATGCCGTCGACGCGGGCCGCCAACGATAACGCGGCCACTGCGCCAAAAACCCAACGTTCCACCATTAACAAACTTCCCTACATCGAACGCGGAACACCGCAGTTTATGCGCGTCACTCTGGCGTTATTTTCCGCCGGCCTTGCCACTTTCGCCTTGCTGTATTGCGTGCAACCTATCCTGCCAGTTCTGTCTCAGGACTTCGGCATCTCCCCGGCACAAAGCAGTCTGTCGCTGTCGGTTTCTACCGGGCTATTGGCGATCGGTCTGATGTTTACCGGCCCGCTGTCCGACGCCATCGGCCGTAAATCAGTGATGGTAGTGGCGCTGCTGCTGGCGGCTATTTGCACCCTGATTTGCGCCTTTATGACCAGTTGGCATGGCATTCTGCTGATGCGCGCACTGATTGGCCTTTCGTTAAGTGGCGTCGCCGCCGTTGGCATGACCTACCTGAGCGAAGAGATCCATCCCAGTTTTGTCGCCTTTTCGATGGGACTGTATATCAGCGGTAACTCCATCGGCGGTATGAGCGGCCGCCTGGTGACGGGGGTGCTAACCGACTTCTTCTCCTGGCGGGTATCGCTGGCGGTGATCGGTCTGTTCGCGCTGGCCGCGGCCTGCATGTTTTGGCGCATTTTGCCCGAATCAAAACATTTTCGTGCCAGTTCATTGCGTCCGCGCACCCTGCTTATAAACTTCCGCCTGCATTGGCACGACAAAGGCTTACCGCTGCTGTTTGCCGAAGGTTTTCTGCTGATGGGCAGTTTTGTCACCATGTTCAACTATATTGGCTACCGCCTGCTGTCGGAGCCTTATCACCTCAGCCAGGCGATAGTAGGTCTGCTGTCGGTGGTATACCTGACCGGTTCTTACAGTTCGCCGAAAGCCGGTGCTATGACCTCACGTTTCGGCCGCGGGCCGGTGCTGTTGGCGTCGACCCTGATAATGCTGATCGGGATCCTGATTACCGCACTGGCACCGGTAGCGGTTATTTTTATCGGCATGATGCTGTTCACCGCCGGTTTCTTTGCTGCCCACTCGGTTGCCAGCAGTTGGATTGGTCGCCGCGCGCGCCGCGCCAAGGGCCAGGCATCTTCACTTTACCTGTTCTGTTATTACGTGGGTTCCAGCGTCGCCGGTACCCTCGGTGGCGTGTTCTGGCACAGTTTCGGCTGGAATGGCGTGGTGGCCTTTATCAGCGTGATGCTGTTGCTGGCCCTGTTGGTGGTGCATTACCTGAAGAAACTGCCGGAAGCGACCCGCGTTTAATCCCTGCCTTACCGCCTGCACGAGAGGCAGGCGGTAACTCCCCTAAAAACGCTGCCTGGCTGGACAGCTCGGTATTGCCGTTAACACCGTTGCTGATGTTGCCCTTTCGTTTACTACTCTCTTATTGTATGTTGTAACTAAAATAGGAGCGCGTGATGGATAAATACGATTTAATCGGTAGGATGAATGCTTGCTTCAGCGAACTGGAACAGGCGCTAACGGGTCTCCACCAGCAGATCCAGCCATTGCACTTGCTGGCTGGGCGGGTGTTTAGCCTGCCCGAAATCGAGAAAGGCAAGGAACATGACACGGTGGCGCAGATTGCCGTCGAACAGCATGTTGGCCTGGCCGCTCGCGATTTGGCGCTGGAACACTATCAGCGGCTGTTTATCCATCACAACAAGCACAACATCAGTAGCAAAGCGGCTGTGCGCCTGCCCGGTGTGATTTGTCTGGCGGTGGAACAACCTGAATACCTGGCGCTGCAACAGCAAATTGCCCTGATTAACCGGCTGAAGGCCGAACTGGAACAGATCATCACCGTCGACTCTGGCCTGGCACCAGAGCAACGTTTTGACTTTGTCCACACTCATCTACATGGCTTAATCACCCTTAGTGCCTATCGTACCCTCACCCTTTTAACCAATCCGGACTCGGTGCGTTTTGGCTGGGCAAACAAGCACATTATCAAGAACGTGAAACGCGACGACATTCTGGCTCAATTGGAAAAGAGCCTGAAGGCCGGACGCGCCGTGCCCCCCTATAATCGCGAGCAATGGGCCGAACTGGTCAGCCGTGAGATCGACGACGTCAGCCGCCTGCCACAGCAGGCCGTGTTGAAAATCAAACGGCCGGTAAAAGTGCAACCCATCGCCCGGGTGTGGTATCAGCCGCAGCAAAAACAGGTGCAACACCCCTGCCCACTGCCGCTGATTGCCCTGTGCCAGGTAGAAAACGGTGCTCAGGTACCGAAGATTGGCGAATTACTCAATTACGACGTCGCGGCGGTCAAACATAAATACAAGCCGGATGCCAGACCGCTGCGGCTGCTGGTCAAACGGCTGCATTTATATACCGACGTTCCTACTCGCTGAGGCTGTATACCCGCAGACGATGGCCATCCGGATCGCAGGCAACGAAGCTATAGCCGAAGTCCAGCATCACTGGCGGCTGAATCACCTTCAGCCCCTGTTCGCACCACCGCTGATAGAGCACGTCCACCTGCTGCGGCAATTCGCACATAAAGCCGATTTCGCCGCCCCCACCGGTCGCCGCTGCGGCAGGTTCGACGCTATGTTTCGACCACATAGCCAGTTTTAGGCCGTTGCTCAAGACGAACAGCGCGAAAGTGGGCGAAAGCTCCACCGGTGACTGCCCCAATAATCGACGGTAGAAAGCGGCGCTGTTTTCTGGGTTATCAACATAAAGAAGGGTCATGTTTGGAGTTGTCATCGCTGTAACCTCTTGGCTGAGGGGAACCGGCCGGCTCCCGATAACCCAAGGCTAAAGCGCTCTACTGACAGTTTTTGGCAGCAGCGAAGAATTATTGTGGCGCAATGCCCTGAACCTCATGCCACTCTTTCATCAGCGAACGGCGGCCACGGGGATAACGTTGCGCCAACGGCGTCGCCAGACGGATACGGTCGAGGCGGAAATGGCGAAATGACTGGCGCAGCTCACACCAGGCAACCAACATCCGTGCCTGTTCAAAATAACCCAGAGCAAAGGGCCAGAGAATACGTTCGCTAGGGTTACCGTCTCGATCGCAATAATCCACCACCAGTTTGCGTTCCTGGCGGATCACCTCGCGGATCAGCACCAGCGTTTCGTCTGCCACCTTCACCAGATCTACCGGGCCAATCAGCAGGGTGCTGGCCTCCAACTCATTGCGTAGTGCAGCAGGCAGAACGTCGGCGATTTTGGCCAGAGCATTATTGGCCGCACCGGCCAATTGGTTGTCACCACGACGCCCCACCCAACGCATTCCCAACACCAGCGCTTCTATTTCATGCTGCGAGAACATCAGTGGCGGCAACATAAACCCGGGCCGCAGTACATAACCGACCCCCGCCTCGCCGACAATCTCAGCCCCTTGCTGTTGCAGCGTGGCGATATCGCGGTACAGCGTACGCATGCTGATATTCATTTCTTGCGCCAACGCATGGCCGGCAACCGGGTAGCGATGCCGTCGCAGGATCTGCATCAGGTCGAGTAAACGCTCGGTACGTGACATTTATTTTTTTCCAAAAAAAGGGCTTACCCAAGTAAGCCCACAGACTGATGACAAACCTCATTCCTGCCCAGAGCGAGTAGAGGTCGATAAATAAAAAGCAGGAAAAACCACGCTTTTTCCTGCTTTGTCAGCAAGCTAAGGGCTTACCCAAGTAAGCCCATTGCCGCTGACGCAATCAATTACTTTTTCATGCTACCGACCATGTCTTCCGGGCGTACCCACAGGTCGAATTCTTCTTCGGTCAGGTAGCCCAGCTTCAGCGCCGAGGTTTTCAGCGTCAGGCCTTCCTTGTGTGCTTTCTTGGCGATTTCTGCCGCTTTGTCATAACCAATATGGGTATTGAGCGCGGTCACCAGCATCAAGGACTCATTCAGTAACTGGCTGATGCGGTCACGGTTAGGTTCGATGCCCACCGCACAATGCTCATTAAAGCCCTGCATACCGTCAGCCAGCAGACGAATGGATTGCAAATAGTTGTGGATCACCATCGGCCGGAACACGTTTAACTCAAAGTTGCCGGAAGCGCCGCCGATGTTCACCGCTACGTCATTGCCCAGCACCTGTGCGCACAGCATAGTCATCGCTTCGCACTGGGTTGGGTTGACCTTTCCCGGCATGATGGAACTGCCCGGTTCGTTTTCCGGAATAGAAATTTCCCCGATTCCACAACGCGGGCCGGAGGATAACCAGCGTACATCGTTGGCAATTTTCATCAGCGAAGCCGCCAGCCCTTTCAGCGCACCGTGGCCGTGCACCAATGCGTCGCAGGTGGCCAGCGCTTCAAATTTGTTGGGCGCGGTAACGAACGGCTGCCCGGTCAGGTCAGCCAGCGCTTTGGCAACGCGAACCGCGTATTCCGGATGGGTGTTCAAGCCGGTACCCACGGCGGTACCGCCCAGCGCCAGTTCACAGATATGCGGGATGCTGGCTTCAATATGCTGCAGGTTATGCGCCAACATGGCTGCCCAACCGGAAATCTCCTGGCCGAGGGTCAGCGGGGTCGCGTCCTGCAAATGGGTACGGCCAATTTTGACGATATCGCGATAGGCCTCTGCCTTGTCGCTCAGGGTTTTATGCAGCACTTTCAGTTCGGGGATCAAATGCTCACGCACCGCGATCACCGCGGCCACGTGCATCGCGGTCGGGAACACGTCGTTGGAACTCTGGCTCTTGTTGACGTCGTCGTTCGGGTGCACCCGACGCTCTTCGCCCCGCAGCCCGCCCAACAGCTCACTGGCGCGGTTGGCCAGCACTTCATTCATGTTCATGTTGGTCTGGGTACCGGAGCCGGTTTGCCAAATCGACAACGGGAATTCTTCAGTATGCAGGTTCGCCAGCACTTCATCGGCGGCGCTGATAATGGCATTGGCACGCTCGGCGGGCAGCAACCCCAGGTCCATATTCACATTGGCCGCCGCGCGTTTGGTCAACGCCAGCGCATGGATCAAGGCGGTCGGCATCTTTTCAGTAGAAATACGGAAGTGCTCCAAAGAACGCTGAGTTTGCGCTCCCCATAGCCGATCGGCCGGCACTTCAATCGGTCCCATAGAGTCTTTTTCAATACGAACGGCTGCCATCACGATCTCCTTAGTACAATTCCTAAAAATGTACGATTACGCCAACGCACCCATGCCCGCCGGCACACCCCAAACAGTATAGTGACATAATAACTATTCGCATTAAGAGAGTTGGCTCACAGCATTTTTCCTCCGTATGCCCCGTTTATTGTACGGCCATTATTGGTTGGTGAATTTTCTGGTCTACCCGATGTACGTCGGTAATAAAAAAGCGCCGTCTGGCGCTCTGATTATTTATTTTCAGTCAGAAGATTAATGGTGATGTTGATTATATGCATTAATTCTCTGGTCCTGTAGATGATTGATTTCATCATAAGCGTCCTGACGTTCATTGTGGCGATAGACACCTGCCCCTACAGCAACCGGGTGAGCAACCTATGTTGCCACCACCGACGCAGCAGACACCACCACTGGCACCGGCGTGACTACCACCACCGGACGTGGCGCTATGATCACCGGCCGGGCAATCCCATAACCATAGGCATGAGTCACCATCACGGCCGCATTGGCACCGGAAGTACAGAGCAACAGGGCCAGTAACAATTTTTTCATCATCGCCTCATCATTAATAATATTCAAATGGGTTTATAGACGAGCCCTGTATAGCGGCACTGCCTATTAAATTTAGCTAGCCGTGTGGTTGCCCATAGAAACGGAATAATTATGATAAGAAATATATTCAGCCGGTAATAATTAAATGCAAAAAACACAGTTTGAAATATACGGTAGTGATATGGGCCAAAATATTCAGACCTGCACTTTCCTCCAGAAGATATATTCAACAGCAAACGCATTGGCGTTTTTTTAAACTCCGTTTGCTCTGTTGTAACCGAGGGCACAATTGTGACGCCGGTTGCTATCACGTTATACTTTGCCGGCCTTGGGCCACTTGTTTGTTCGCGTCCGGCTTATACGCCACAGTTCGCGTGTAGGATAAGGCGCACAAGGTTTTTAACAGTCAGCTACTACCGCCCCTGGCGGCGAACGCAAAGGATGTTTATCAAGATGCAAAAAATGACCAACGCAGTGCAAAACTACGCATGGGGCAGCCACGACGCGTTAACCCGGCTTTATGGCATCGCCAACCCACAAGGGCAGCCAATGGCGGAGCTGTGGATGGGCGCTCATCCGAAAAGCAGCTCCCGCGTGGCCGGTGCCGATGGCAATTTGCGCTCGTTGCGCGACGTCATTGATGAAGATCAGCCCAAACATCTGGGTGCCGACGTTTCCCGCCGCTTCGGTGAGTTGCCGTTTCTGTTCAAGGTGCTGTGTGCCGATCAACCGCTATCGATTCAGGTGCACCCGAGCAAATCGGCAGCAGAAACGGGTTTTGCCAAAGAAAACGCCGCCGGTATTCCGCTGGACGCAGCTGAACGCAACTATAAAGATCCTAACCACAAGCCGGAGTTGGTGTTCGCCCTGACGCCTTTCCTGGCGATGAATGGCTTCCGCGAACTGTCAGACATTGTTTCCCTGCTGCAGCCGATCGCCGGTGCCCATCATGATATCGCCGCCTTCCTGCAACAGCCGGATGTCAGCCATCTGTCTTCCCTGTTTGCCAGCCTGCTGGCGATGAACGGCGAGCAGAAATCGCTGGCGCTGGGCGTGCTGAAAGCCGCGCTGAATAACCAACAGGGCGAAACCTGGGACACCATCCGCTTTATCGCCGGTTTTTATCCGGACGACAGCGGCCTGTTCTCACCGCTGCTGCTGAACGTGGTGCAGCTCCAACCGGGTGAAGCGATGTTCCTGTACGCCGAAACACCGCATGCCTACCTGAAGGGCGTGGCGCTGGAAGTGATGGCCAACTCGGACAACGTGCTGCGTGCCGGTCTGACACCTAAATTCATCGATATTCCGGAACTGTTAGCCAACCTGCAGTTCCGTCCACAGCCGGCATCCGGCCTGCTGACCCAGCCGCAAAAGCGCGGTGACGAACTGTTCTTCCCGATCCCGGTGGAAGACTTCGCTTTCTCACTGCATGACCTTTCCGCCGCCCCACAGGCGCTGACGCAAAATAGTGCAGCCATTGTGTTCTGCGTTGAGGGTGAAGCGGTATTAACCAAACAGGACCAGCAACTGGTGCTCAAGCCAGGTGAATCCTGCTTTATCGGCGCGTTCGAATCGCCGGTCAGCGTCAGTGGCAGCGGTCGAATCGCTCGCGTTTATAACCAGTTGTCGTAAACACTCGGTAAATTTCCGCAAATTGGTTGCTGAAAGAGTGGCTTACCTTCACAATTAAACGCCTGCGGGCGTTTTTTTATTGGCCCAAATTTGCCCATCCATCTGTTTGAGACAGATGGCTTAATAAGGATGAACAGAACTATGAAAAAATCGTTAGTCGCTGTTGGCGTCATTGTGGTTATTGGCGCAGCATGGACTGGGGCTTCCTGGTACACCGGCAAACTGATCGAACAACGGATGGGTGAAGTGGTTGATAACGCCAACAGCCAACTGAAAGCCTATCTGCCGAAAGCCGGCGTCAAACTGGGTTATGAAAATTACCAACGCGGTATTTTCAGCAGTAAAATTCGCTATGTCCTGCGCGCCGATGGCAGCGTCACCACCGACGATGCTCCGCTGAAAGCCGGTGATGAAGTGGCGTTTATGGAAACCATCGACCATGGTCCCTTCCCGTTTGCCCAGTTGAAAAAATTCAACCTGCTGCCAAGCATGGCGTCGGTGCATACCGAACTGGAAAATACCCCAGCCACCAAGGGCCTGTTTGAAATCACCAAGGGCAAAGCGCTGTTCACCGCCGATTCCCGCATCTCCTACAGTGGTGATACTTCGTCAGCCATTAACGTGATCCCGCTGGAATACCAGAAAGACAAGTCCTCGCTGAAATTTAGCGGTGCGACCATCAATGCCGACGTGTCCCGCGATATGAAAGCCATCACTCTGGACGCCAACAGCGACAACGCGGTGATCAGCGGCCCGAACCAGTTTGGTCAGACCGAGCAGGTTCAGTTGCAGGGCTTCTCGCTGAAAAGCCAGTCCCACGCCGGGCAGTTCGATCTCAGCCTGGGCAACCAGAACATGGAGATAAAACAGATCAAGGTTGCCGTTGACGGTAAAGAGACCCTGACGCTGGAAGGCTTCAAGCTGGCGAGCCAATTCGGTGAGAAAGACACTAACCTGAATGGCCAGATTGATTACACCATGGACGCGCTGAAGATCCAGAACAGCGACTTCGGTTCTGGCAAACTGTCACTGAAAATCAACAAGCTGGACGCCAAATCGCTGAAAGAGTTTGCCGACCGTTACAACCAGCAGGCTATGCAGATGCTGCAACAGGCGCAGACCATGGATCCGGTTGCCTACCAGCAACAAACCACCGATATCCTGCTGCAGAACCTGCCGCTGCTGTTGAAGGGTAACCCAAGCATCAGCATTGCACCGCTGAGCTGGAAAAACAGTAAAGGCGAAAGTACCTTTACCCTGAACCTGGACCTGACAGATCCTGCGCAAGTCGGTTCCCCGGCAGAATCACCGGATCAGCTGATTGCCCGTTCAGTGAAAAAACTGGACGCTAATCTGAGCATTCCAGTGGCGATGGCGACCGAAACCACTTCGCAAACCGCGTTACTGCAAGGCTATAGCGCCGAAGAAGCACAGAAACTGGCACAGCAGCAGGTGCAGGGTCTGGCGGCCATGGGTCAGATGTTCAAACTGACTACCCTGAAAGACGGGGTGATCGGCAGCAGCTTCCATTACGCCGACAACCAGGTTGATCTGAACGGTAACAAGATGTCGCTGCAAGAGTTCATCGGCACCTTCGGCCTGTTGGGGGCACCTGGCCCGGTCGAAACGCCGGCGCCTGACGCAGCCCCTGCTCCGGCACCAGCCCAGTAATATTTCCCCTCGGGGCCCGCTTGCCGGGCCCCTTTTTTATCCCTGAACGCCGTACACCGCATCGCGTATCTGCTGTGGATAGATCCCGCTCATGCCTTCAAACGCCGTATTGGTCAGCGCCACCACGCTTAATGCCGCCTGCGGATCGTAAAACCAACTGTGTCCATAAACACCTCCCCACTGCAGGGTGCCTTTGTGCTGTGGCGTCGCCGCCAATTGAGCATCTACCAGCACCGCACCGCCGAAACCAAAGCCCCAGCCCGGCCCCTGAGTTTCAGCTTCGGCCCCGACATGCGCCTGCCGCATCAGTTCGACGGTGGCCGGTTGCAACATTCCCTCTCCACCATTGCGCAACGTTTCGACCAGTCGCAGCACGTCATCGGCATCACCGACCATACCGGCCCCGCCGGAGGCATAGGCATGAGGGTCAAATGCACGTGATGGGGATAATGCTATGTCAAAACCAAAACCTTCAGGTAGCTTCAACTGCATACCGTCATAAATCGGTTCCGGCCGGGCAGTGGTATCCTGATAAGCCGTCGACATGTTTTCGCTGTCGGTGGTGTAAAAACCGGTATTCCCCAACCCCAAAGGCTGCGCAACCCAACGATTGAACAACTGCGGCAAAGGTTCACCCGCAGCCACCTCCAGCACCGCACCCAGCACGTCGATCGCCAGTGAATAATGAAACTCTCTGCCCGGTTCCACGAGCAGCTCCGCCTGTGCCAGCAGACGCAAATTCTGCTCCAGCGTCAGCGACGACGATGTCATCCCGTCTTGAATCCCTAACCGCTGATACGGCCCATCCTCAGGCTGGGTAAAGCGATAATCCAGCCCGGCAGTATGGCTCAGCAAGTGGCGGATTTTAATTTCTGGCTGGCGGCCATCGGCCAGTACCGGGGTAAACCAGGGGAGCCAGCGACTGACCTCATCATCCAGCCCCAGCTTGTGCTGTTCTACCATGCGCATCGCCGCCAGTGTGATATAGGGTTTGGACACCGATGACAGCCGGAACTGCGTCTCGCGCCGCATCGGCCGCTGTTGCTCACGGTCGGCGTAACCACTGGCCTCGGCATAAATCACCTTGCCGTGCTGGGCCACCAGCACCACGCTGCCGACAATACGTTCTTCGCTAATCGCCTGCTGGCTGACCGCCTGTATTCTTTCTGCTAATGACTGATTCAGTGTCGTCATGCTTTGATACTCTCTGAAGGGGTATCAAAACACTTTAAAGCGATTATTATAAAATTAAATACCCGATAACTTAACGAATCATTAAGCAGGGGTTACTGATAGATGAGTTCACTATTACAGTTACTGCCGTTCTTCGAAGCCGTCGCCCGCCTGGGCAGTTTTACCCAGGCGGCAAATCAGCTGGGCGTTACCCCCCCTGCGGTGTCGCAAAACATTCAGGCATTGGAAACCCGCTTGGGTGTACGGCTGTTCAACCGTACCAGCCGATCGGTACGACTGAGCGATGAAGGCCGCCTCTTTTTCCAACGGGTAGCACCGGCGATGGGCCAGATCGACATGGCAGCAGAGGAGCTTCGAACCCTGCACGGCCACCCTTCTGGTCTGTTGCGCATCACCCTGCCGCAGTTAGCGGCTTCGCTGTTGGTGATGCCTTATCTGGCCGAATTTCAGGCGCTTTATCCCGAGGTGCAGCTTGAGCTGTTTACCGACGACCATTTTTCCGATCTGGTATTGGACAGTTTCGATGCCGGTATTCGCATGCGTGCCATGGTGCAAAAAGACATGGTTGCGGTGCCGCTCGACAACGACCAACAGCGGGTGATTATCGCCACTCCCGCTTATCTGGCGCAGCACGGCACGCCATTAACGCCACAGGCACTGAGCGCGCACAACTGCCTGCGCTATCGTTTCCCCGGCAGCGGCAAGTTTGAACCCTGGTATTTTCGGCAGGAAGGCGGGCAACTCACGCTGGAAGTCAGCGGTAACCTGATATTCAACGAAGACAGGCTGATTAAGGATGCAGCGTTGATGGGGCTGGGGCTCACCCAACGTTTTGTCAGCACGGTACAACGCGAGCTGGACACTGGGCAACTGGTGGAAATACTGGCGGAATATCGCTGTAATTTTCCCGGTTTTTTCATCTACTTCCCGGCCAGCCGGCATATGCCACTCAAACTGCGAGTGTTTGTTGATTTCATACGGGAAAAACGGGCACTACAGTTATCTTCTCAGGACGCCATTACAGCGCCCTGAGAAAGCATGAATTAACGCTTATCCAACGCCTGTACCAACTGGTAGGTTGCCGCGACCCGATCGTCGTTCGGGAACCATTTGTTGGCCAGCATCACCACGGCGATTTTCTTCGATGGGATGAATACTGCGTAGGTGGAGAACCCTCCGGTCGAGCCGGTTTTATTGTACCAGGCAGCGCTTTGATCTTGCTGCGGCGGCGTGATGACGGTGGCCGGAGTGCCGTTCATGATCATCCCGGCGTTGTTGCCTTCCGTCAGCTTGGGCAATGCCACCGGATAAGCGTAGCTTTCCCACATCAGATCCTGGGTGAACACCCCGGCCCGGTAGTAACCGGTATGGGTAGCCGCCAGTGCCTTGCGCCACTTATCCCCCACTTTGGCTACCTGCATGTTGGCTTCAAGGTAACGGATCAGATCTTCGGCATTGGATTTGATGCCGTAGGATTCTGCGTCCAACGGGCCAGGCGTGACTCGCACCGGTTGGTCTTTCTTGTTGTAGCCCTGAGCGTAATTATCCATCTGCGCAACCGGAACATTAACGTAGCTGTGGTTCATACCCAAAGCCGGCAGCAGCTGTTTTTCCATCGCCTGCGCAAAGGGTTGGTTCAGGCTTTTGGCGGTGATCATCCCCAGCATGCCAATACCCAGGTTGGAATAAACCCGATAGGTCCCCACGGCATGTGGCGGCTGCCATTTTTTGTAATACGCCATCAATTGCGCGTCATTGGTCACGTCGTCCGGGACAAATAGTGGCAAGCCGGAGGTATGCGTCGCCAGGTTCAGCAAGCTGACATGGTCAAAGGCGCTGCCACGCAGTTCAGGCAGGTAATGGCTGGCCGGTTCGGCGAACGACAGTTTGCCCTCATTTTGCGCGTAGGCCGCCAGCGTGGCGGTGAAGGTTTTGCTCAATGAGCCCACTTCAAACAAGGTTTGATTGGTGATTGGCTTGCCGGTCTGTTTGGACGCCACGCCATAATCATAAAACTGCTGTTTCCCATCCACAGACACGGCGATAGCCATGCCGGGCACGCCATATTTTTGCATCAGCGGCTGAATAATAGCGTCAATATCGGCTTTGTCGGCGGCCTGGCCTGCCGGCAGGATCATTGCGGCCAACAACGCGGCCGCCAGGCGATTTATTTTGGTCATGTGAAAGCTCTTGGGTTGCAGGGTATCGGCCGATGGCAAAAGATTTTATTGCCTGTCGACGCGAGGATATCCTTGGATGATGGTGTTATTCCTTTTCTGACTGCGTTGATTTCGCACCAGCAGGCTAAATATCAGGGTTTATCCTTGGGTTGACAAGCGATAAGAATTTCAGCCAGCATAAAGAAAAACTTATGGCTAACTTTATGCGTAATCGACTTCCCCTCAATGCCCTGCGGGCGTTTGAATCCTCCGCCCGTCACCTGAACTTTACCCGCGCCGGGCTGGAGTTGAGCGTCACCCAAGCTGCCGTCAGTCAGCAGGTGCGTATGCTGGAACAGCAACTGGGCATTCAGCTGTTCCGCCGTCTGCCGCGTGGGTTGGATTTGACCGAAGAAGGACAGGCACTGTTGCCGATATTGACCGACGCTTTCGACCGCATTGAATCGGTATTGCAACAGTTTGAGGGGGGGCATTTCCATGAGGTGCTGACGGTCGCGGTGGTCGGTACCTTTGCCGTCGGCTGGCTGATGCCCCGTCTGGCAGACTTCAGAGAATCGCATCCGTTTATCGATCTGCGGGTGTTAACCAACAATAACCTGGTTAATTTGTCCGCCGACGGAATGGACTTTGCTATCCGTTTTGGCGAAGGCCGCTGGCCGGCGACCCACAACCTCAAACTGTTTGATGCCCCGCTGACGGTGCTCTGCCCGCCGGAAGTGGCCAGGCAGCTGCGCACGCCGCAAGATCTGCAACACCAACGGCTGATGCGCAGCTACCGTAAAGACGAATGGGAACGCTGGTTTGCCGCCGCCCAGGTAACCCCATGGCGCATCAACGGCCCGGTGTTCGACTCTTCCCGACTGATGGTGGAAGGAGCGATCCACAGCGGCGGTGTCGCGCTGGCCCCTGCGCGCATGTTTGCTCGGGAGCTGCGTGAAGGTCTGTTGCAGCGCCCGTTCAGCGCTGAAGCGGATCTCGGTGGCTACTGGCTGACCCATCTGAAATCACGTGATATGACCCCGGCAATGAAAGTGTTTGTCAGTTGGATCCAGCAACAGGTCACTGATGAACAACATTGATGAACAACAATGAGGTCAGGCCGAGCCGCGCTTGATCAACAAGGGCGGCAGAATCACGTTTTGCGGTGGTAAGTCGGCGTCGGCAATCCGTTGCAGCAGGCGTGAGGCGGCGCTGCGCCCCACTTCGCGCGCGGAACTGGAGACCAGCGTCAGCGGCGGCTCGGTCAGTTCGGCCTCTGGCACGTCGCCGAAACCAATCAACGCCACCTGTTGCCCGTAGTAGGTATCCACACCATCAGAACCGATGCTGCGCCCACTGCGGACAATGCCAAAATAGGCCCCCAGCGCCACCGAAGCCTTGTGGCAAACCAGCGCGCTGATATTGGGATGTTGCCGTAGCAGGTTTTCCGCCGCCTCCGCCGCCGCACGTTGATGGCAGTCACATTCGACAATCCAGTCGGAGCGGAAAGGCAGACCATATTGCACCAGCGTGGCACAAAAGCCCCCCAGCCGTTCGGCGCGGGTCAACGAACTGCTTTGTCCTCCCAGATAAGCAATTTGGCTGTGGCCGCGTTTGATCAAAAATTCGGTGGCCATTTTAGCCGCCTGCATATTGTCCGGCCGCACCACATCAACCCCTTCCAACCCATTCGAGCGCGCTGCACACACCAATGGCACCCCCTGTTCGGCGGCTTTTTCCTTCAGGCCCTCGGCCGAGCGTACGCCGCCCGCCAGCACCATGCCGTCGACCCCGTGCTCCAGCAGCGTATCGAAACAGCGCATCAGCCCTTTGCCTTCACGACCGCTTTGGGTCAGGAACAGCACTTTGCCGTGCGCCTCCAGCACCTCGCTCAGACCCGCGGTCATTTCCGCATAAAACGGCTCGCAAATATCACGCAGGATCAAACCAATCACGCCCGACTCCCCGCCACGCAACGTTGCCGCCTGACGGTTACGTACGTAGCCAAGGCGCTCAATCGCCTGGTTCACCCGTTCCACGGTGGTGGGTGAAATACGCCCTTTGCCGCTCAGCACCAGCGAAACGGTAGTGACGGAGACGCCGGCCTGTTGTGCGACATCGGTGATGGTGATCTTTTTGATGGTCATAACCTCTGCTAGCCCGATCCTGGGCATTGAGCACCTTGCAGCAAATGGTATACCGAATCGGTTTGACCAGTAAAACGTTTTACTGGCATCAGCATTGTCGCCGCAAAGTGCAGGCTGAAATTGTGATTAGCGGCGCATTTTTGCTAGGTAAAACGTTTTATCTTATTTTTACCTAACAGGGGTACACACCACTTTCGCACGTTTTTTCGCCAGGAGCCGCCGGTTATGCCAGCATCTAAAAAACAAAAAATCACGCTTTGGGAGTTTTTCCAGAGCCTGGGCAAAACATTCATGCTGCCCGTCGCCTTGTTGTCGTTCTGCGGCATCATGCTGGGCATCGGCAGTTCGCTAAGCAGCCGTGATGTCATCACCCTGTTACCGTTTATCGGTCACCCGGCCTTCCAGTTGCTGTTCACCTGGATGAGCAAGATCGGTTCCTTTGCCTTTAGCTTCCTCCCGGTGATGTTCGCCATCGCCATTCCGTTGGGCATGGCGCGTGAAAACAAAGGGGTCGCCGCGTTCTCCGGCTTTGTCGGCTTTGCGGTGCTGAATCTGGCCACCAACTTCTATCTGACCACCACCGGCATTTTACCCACCACCGATCCGCTGGTGCTAAAAGCCAACAATATCCAGAACATCCTCGGTATTCAGTCGATTGATACCGGCATTCTGGGGGCGGTGATCGTCGGGATTATCGTTTATAAATTGCATGAGCGTTTTCATACCATTCGCCTGCCGGATGCGCTGGCATTTTTCGGCGGTACCCGCTTTGTGCCGATCGTCACCACGGTGGTGCTGGGCCTGTGTGGTCTGGTGATCCCGCTGATCTGGCCGTGGTTCGCCGCCGGTATTACCGGTCTGGGCTGGGTAATTAACAGCGCCGGCGCCTTTGGCCCGATGCTGTTTGGCACCGGTGAACGTCTGCTGCTGCCCTTTGGCTTGCAGCATATTCTGGTGGCACTGATCCGCTTTACCGAAGCGGGCGGCACGCTGGACGTTTGCGGCCATAGCGTGAGCGGCGCGCTGACCATTTTCCAAGCACAACTCTCTTGCCCGACCACCACCGGCTTTGCCGAAAGCGCCACCCGCTTCCTGTCCCAGGGCAAGATGCCGGCATTCCTCGGCGGCCTGCCAGGGGCGGCGCTGGCGATGTACCACTGCGCCAAGCCGGAAAATCGCCATAAGATTAAGGGGCTGTTGATCTCCGGCGTGGTGGCTTGCGTGGTCGGTGGCACCACCGAACCGATCGAATTCCTGTTCCTGTTTGTCGCGCCTTTCCTGTACCTGATTCACGCTGTCCTGACCGGGCTGGGCTTCACCGTGATGGCGCTACTGGGCGTGACCATCGGCAATACCGACGGCAATATCATCGACTTCGTGGTGTTCGGCATCCTGCATGGCACCGCCACCAAGTGGTATCTGGTACCCGTCGTCGCGGCCATTTGGTTCGCCGCTTACTACGCTATTTTCCGCTTCTCCATCCAACGCTTTAATATCAAAACGCCGGGCCGTGAGAGCGAAACTGCTGCCAGCCAGAGCGCATCTGCAGGCCCGGTCGGCAAATCCGGCTATAACGTACCGGCCATTTTGGCGGCGCTGGGCGGCAGTGAGAATATTGTTTCGCTGGATAACTGCATCACCCGTCTGCGTCTGTCGGTCGACGACATGAGCAAGGTTGATGACGCCGCACTGAAGGCCAATCGCGCCATCGGCGTGGTACACCTCAACGAACACAATCTGCAGGTGGTTATCGGTCCGCAGGTGCAATCGGTGAAAGATGAATTAGACTCACTGATAGCGGCAGCGCCTCCTGCTGCGGCCCTGCAGGGAGCGTCAAATGTTTGATTTTTCCACCCCGGTCGATCGGCACGGCACCTGGTGCACGCAATGGGATTATATCGCTGACCGCTTTGGCAGCGATGACCTACTGCCGTTCACCATTTCCGATATGGACTTCGCCACCGCCCCCTGCATTCTCGAGGCGCTGCAACAGCGCCTGCAGCACGGTGTGCTGGGTTATAGCCGCTGGCAACATGAGGATTTCCTCGGTGCGGTGCGCCAATGGTATCAACAACGCTTTGATACCCTCATCAACACCCAAATGGCGGTGTATGGTCCGTCGGTGATTTACATGGTAGCGCAGTTAATCCGCCTGTGGTCAGCACCGGGGGAATACGTGGTCACCCACACCCCGGCGTATGACGCTTTTTATAAGGTGAACCTTGGTAATCAGCGCCAACTGCTGGCCTGCCCGTTGCAAAAACACGGCAACGACTGGCGTTGTGATATGGCCCATCTGGAGGCATTACTGGCGCGGCCGCAGACCAAAATTCTGTTGCTGTGCAGTCCGCACAACCCGACCGGTAAAGTGTGGCGCACCGAGGAATTGCAGCAAATGGCCGAGCTGTGTGAACGCCACGACGTGCGGGTAATCAGCGATGAGATCCATATGGATATGGTGTGGGGTGAACAGCAACATACGCCGTGGAGCCAGGTTGCTACCACCTCCTGGGCACTGCTGACTTCCGGTTCCAAAACCTTCAATATCCCGGCGCTGACCGGGGCCTACGGTTTTATCAGCGACGATGCGACGCGCGATGCCTACAGCCAGCAACTCAAGGCGCGCGATGGGCTGTCTTCCCCGGCGGTGCTAGCGGTAGTGGCACATATTGCCGCTTATCGCCACGGTGAACCCTGGCTGGACGCGCTGCGCGATTACCTGCAGGACAACCTGACCTACGTCGCTGAAAGGCTCCATCAGGCATTCCCGCAACTGGGCTGGCAACCGCCGCAATCCACCTACCTGGCCTGGATTGATCTGCGCCCGTTGGGCATTGACGACCAACAGTTGCAACAGGTGCTGATCGAGCGGGAGAAGGTCGCCATCATGCCAGGCTTCACCTATGGCGAAGAAGGCCGTGGCTTCCTGCGGCTGAACGTCGGTTGTCCACGCAGCAAGGTGGAGGCCGGCATGGATAAGCTGATTAGCGGGCTGCAATTTGTGCTGAACTCGGCTTAATAACTTCAACAGTGTGAACGCCCTCTCTCCAGAGAGGGCGTTAGGTTGCTGCGAAATACCGTCCCCCATTCAAACTTAAACCGGTGGGATCTCTGCGAGACATTGATACACCGTCAATCCTCGCTCATAGGCTATACGTACGTCGTTATCTGCGCCTTATGCTGCCCGCCTCAGACAGCGTTCGGCAAGCCGCGTTGATCAAGCGCTACCGCTGGAGATCGGTAAAATTACGGATTGGCTGGCGCTGCATGGCGTAGCCGATAACAACGATGGAAATATCACTAAACTGAGGGGCGGCTGATGGGGTCAGCCCGCCGTTTTCCTGCCGGGTCGCGGGGGGGATTCTTCTCCCGCCATCGCCTGAAAATGCGGCACCGAACGCAATCGGTGTGACTTTTGTCACTTTTTTATGTAACGGAATGGCAATTTTCATCATTTTGTTTTTATACTGATCTGCACTTTACCTACAACAAAATAACGAGTGCACACCATGATTGACTCCCGCCTTCCGCTGACCGACATCCACCGTCACCTCGACGGCAACATCCGTGCGCAAACCATCCTCGATCTGGGCCGTCAGTTTAACCTTGCCCTGCCGGCCGACGAACTGGAAGCCCTGCGTCCACATGTGCAAATTACCCATGCCGAACCGGATCTGGTCAGCTTTTTGCAAAAGCTCGACTGGGGAGTGGCGGTGCTGGGCGATTTGGAAGCCTGCCGCCGGGTCGCTTATGAAAACGTTGAAGATGCTGCCAACGCCGGTCTGCACTATGCCGAACTGCGTTTCTCGCCGTATTACATGGCGATGAAGCACCAGTTGCCGGTGGCTGGGGTGGTGGAAGCGGTAATTGATGGCATTCGTTCCGGTTCTCGCGATTTGGGTATTGATGTGCGCCTGATCGGCATCATGAGCCGAACCTTCGGCGAGGCCGCCTGTTTGCAAGAGCTGGAAGGCCTGCTAGCCCACCGTGACGGCATTACCGCCCTGGATCTGGCCGGTGACGAACTCGGCTTCCCAGGCGGCCTGTTCCTCAACCACTTTAACCGCGCCCGTGACGCCGGTTTGCGCATCACCGTGCACGCCGGTGAAGCCGCCGGCCCGGAGAGCATCTGGCAGGCGATCCGCGAGCTGGGTGCCGAACGCATTGGTCACGGAGTGAAAGCCGTTGAAGATCCGGCATTGATGGACTTCCTGGCGGAACAGGGTATTGGTATCGAATCCTGCCTGACGTCCAACATTCAGACCAGCACCGTGCCGTCACTGGCGCAGCATCCGCTGGCGAAGTTCCTGCGCCACGGCGTCATGGCGTCGATCAACACTGACGATCCGGCGGTTCAGGGTATCGAAATTGAACATGAATATCGGGTAGCAGCACCACAGGCCGGGCTGACAGAGGCGGAGATCCGCACAGCTCAGGAAAATGGCCTGAAAATGGCGTTCCTCAGCGAGCAGGAAAAGCAGGCGCTGCGCGATAAAGTTCGCGGCTGATTGCATTGAATAATGGGCGCTATTTCGCGCCCATTTTTTACTTCGCTGCCAGCGCTTCTGCCCGCTGTTTGGCGGTTTTGCGCGCATAGCGTTGGGCCAGTACGGCACACACCATCAATTGCACCTGATGGAAAATCATCAGCGGCAACACCATCGCACCCACCGCGGCCGCTGGGAACAGCACGTTAGCCATCGGGATACCGTTTGCCAGGCTCTTTTTCGAGCCGCAGAACACAATGGTTATCTCGTCCGCAGTATTAAATCCCAGCCAACGTGCGGCATAGGTGTTGATAATCAGTACCACCGTCAGCAGCACCAGAGACATCACCAAGATGGTCAGCAGCGACCAGCCGTCAATCTTGTGCCAAATGCCCTCTACCACTGCGGCGCTAAAGGCGGTATACACCACCAGCAGAATCGATGACCGGTCAGTGAGATTAATCAACTTGCGGTGGCGATCGACCCATTTGCCGATCAGCGGCCGCGCCAGATGCCCCACCACAAACGGCACCATCAGTTTCAAAATGATCGAACCAATGGCGTGCAACACGTCAGTATCACCGCCCTGGGTGTGCATCAGTGCGCCTACCAGCAGCGGCGAGAGGAAAACGCCGAGGATGCTGGATGCCGAAGCGCTGCAGACCGCCGCCGCCACGTTACCGCCCGCTGCCGAAGTGAAGGCAATGGCCGATTGCACCGTAGCCGGCAGCGCACACAGGTAAAGGAAGCCCATATAGACCGTCGGGGTCATCAGCCCTGGCACCATCAAATTCATCGCCAGCCCCAGCAGTGGAAACAGCGCAAAGGTGCTGAGGAACACCACCAGATGCAGTTTCCAGTGGCCCATACCGGCGATAATCGCCTCACGCGACAGCTTGGCACCATGCATAAAAAACAGCAGCGCGATGGCGGCGGTGGTCAGGCGATCAAAGAAGGTTTTCCATATCCCTTCGCAGGGGAAAACCGAGGCGACAATCACCACCAGAATCAAAACCAGCAAAAATTTATCAATGCGAAGACGTTGTAACCAGGACATGGAACCGGATCCTTCGAGGAGTATGGCGGGTTCGGTCAGCCGAACCCGGATAAGAAAGCGCGGCGGTTAGGCTACCGGCAGTGCTCTTTGCTGTTTTGCCGATTCCAGGCCCAGCTCAATCAGTTCCATCACCTGGATGGCATCGGCGGCCGGTACCGGGTTTTCACCTACACCGTTAATCGCATCGCGCACCGCCGCGTAATAGGCCGGGTAGTTGCCCGGAATACTCAGCAGCGGTTTTTCCGCCAGCACACCATCACGTGACAACGTCACCACGCCGTCGCGCATGTCATAGCCCCAGTCTGCCTGCGGCAGGCGCTCACCGGCTTTTAGCCGGTCTTCCTGCGGATCCAGACCAAACTTGATAAAGCTGCCCTGGGTGCCATGCACGATATAACGCGCGGTTTCCGCCGCCGCCAGCACCGTGCCATGCAGCACCACCCGGCGCTTGCCGTAGTTAAGCACCGCGTGGAAATAGTCCACCGACTGCGCGCCCGGACGCAGTTCGGCCAGATCGACAAACAGCGTTTCCGGCTTGCCGAACAGTTGCAGCGCCTGGTCGATCAGGTGCGGCCCCAAATCGTACCAAATGCCGCTGCCTGCGCCGCCCAGCTCACGCCAGCGCTGACGCACTTCTGGCCGGAAGCGATCGAAATGAGATTCGAAATAAACCACCTCGCCGAGCGCACCTTCTTTCAGCAGCGTCTTAAGCGTCAGAAAATCACTGTCCCAGCGACGGTTGTGGAACACCGATAACAACTTGCCGCTCTGCTCCGCCTGTTGTTTTAACGCCTGAGCCTGTGACAACGTCACGGTAAACGGCTTATCCACCACCACATGTTTACCGGCGGCCATGGCCTGCTGCGCCAGCGGGAAGTGGGTATCGTTGGGGGTAGGAATGACGATCAGATCGATAGAGGGGTCGTTAAACAGCGCCTGCGGATCGTTGACTACCGTCATCGACGGCCAGTCTGCATGCACTTTACCGGCATCGCTGCTGGAAACGGCAGTCAGCTCTACGCCGGGAGTGCCAACGATCAGTGGCGCATGAAAGGTTTTGCTGGCATAGCCGTAACCGACCAGCCCAACCCGAAGTTTTTCTGCCATGGTGTTTCCTCTTACTGGCTCGCAATAGACCCATCAGATTTGACACCATGATGCAGACGGGAACAAGAAGTAAATTTAATGTTAATTTGAGGCCGCCACATAAGGCTGTTCACGTTGATTTCTGGCCGGATAGTTTATCTCCAGGCTGCGGCGGCGGAAATCGCTCGGGCTAACGCCCACCCGCTTGCGAAATACCCGTGAAAAGTACAGCTGATCGTCATAACCCACCACCCGACCTATGGTGGCGATCGACTCCTGGGTAGTCTGCAACAGCAGTTTGGCGCGGATCACCCGCTGATCTTCGCGCCAGCGCAGAATATTGATGCCCACCTGCTCGCGGAACAGATGCGCTAACCGTGATGGCGACAGGCAGACATGCCGCGCCACCTCGTCAATCCGCAGCTCTCCCGCCAAGTTGCCGGTGATAAACTGGCAGGCTTCAATCACTCGCGGATCCATAATTTTCTGCGGGCTGAGCGGGTCTTCCTCCATCGCGCGCAACAGCAGACGCTCCAGCAGGTTCATCCCCAGCTCTTCGGCAAAGCGGCGGCCGGAACGCTGAGTCTGTTCGATATTGGCGAACAGCCGATCGAACTCTAGCAGCAGGTTATTGTTCGGCAAGGTCAGCCGCCCCACTTCATGGGTTTTGCTGTGCCATTCCAGCCAGTCGGCCCAGTAGGCACGCGGCCGGAAATACACCCAGCGGTGATACCAGCAGTCGCTGTCCGGCGAACGACCGTAGTAATGCGCCGCTTTGGGCGGAAACAGCAACAGATCGCCGGGATTACAGTAAAGGGTATCTTCGCCGTCAAACACCTTGCCCTGCCCCTTGATGGTCAGGTTGAGAATATAGCCCTTCATGCCGCCGGGGCGGTCGATAAAGAAATCCAGCGGACCGTCCGCCATGATCGGGGTCAGCCCCGCCACCAGATAGGCGTTAAAGGTGTAACCCGGTAACAGCGGATTGGGCTGAGGTTCCTGTGCCATGCGATGATACATCTGTCCTCCCGGAACGGCTTTGGTAACAATACTCCAGCTTAGCGGCCCGGCGGATAACTGCCCGGGCCGATAACAGAACTGTGAACAGGGTTGGCAATTTAAACGATGCGCTTGGCCTGCTGTTTGTAACGGTCGAAAATCACCGCCGCCAGCAAGATCACGCCGCGCACCACATACTGCGAGAACGGCGAGATATTCAACAGGTTCATGGCGTTCTCCACCGTGCCGAGGATCAGAATACCGGCGATAACGTAGGAAATTTTACCGATACCGCCTTTCAGTGACACGCCACCCAGCACGCAGGCGGAAATCACGATCAGCTCATAGCCAATTGAGGTCATCGGTTGGCCACTGGTCATGCGCGAAGCCAGAATGATACCGGCGGCGGCGGACACCAGCCCGGACAGCATAAAGATCACGATTTTGGTGCGTACAACCGGCACCCCGGCCAGCCGTGCGGCCTCTTCGTTACCGCCAATCGCCAGTGTATTGCGGCCAAAGGTGGTCTTGTTGAGCAGGAAGCCAAACAGGATCAGACAGGCAACGGTGATCCAGATCGGGGCCGGCAACCCCAGCCAGTTGGCGTAACCCAGGGTGAAGAAGCGTTCGTCCTCAATGCCCACCGCTTTACCGTCGGAGATAATGTAGGCCAGCCCGCGGAAAATCTGCATGGTGGCCAGGGTAGTGATCAGCGCGTTGATTTTCAGCCTGGCGATAACGAAGCCGTTAATCAACCCGGAGACCACGCCCAGTAACAGGCCGGCGGCCACGCCGATCCACAGGCTTTCGGTCATGTTGATCACCACCGCGGTGGTGACCCCGGCGCAGGCAATCACCGAGGCGACCGACAGGTCAAAGTCACCGGAGGCCAGACAGAACAGCATGCCACAGGCCACCATGCCGGACATCGAAATCGCCAGCCCCAGCCCTTTCATATTGATAAAGGAACCAAAGTTGGGCACAAACAGCGCGCAGGCTAAAAAAAGAACCGCAAATACCACCAGCATGCCGTAGCTGTCCCAAATTCGCGCCAGCCCCAGGCCGTTACGTTTTTTCACCGAATGGGTCGTTATGGTCGACATCTCTTTCTCCTTCACAATCAGGCCACCGCCGCAGCGGCATCAGGGGCTATATCGGGGGTACGTAGCATCGCCAGGCTAAGGGCTTTTTCCTCGCTGGCCTCGTCATGCAGTAATTCGCCAGACAGTGCGCCTTCACGCATCACCAGGATACGGTCAGCCAGCCCCAACACCTCTGGCAGGTCACTGGAGGCGAACAGCACCGCAATGCCGCGCTGCGCCAGTTGGTAAATGACGTGGTAAATTTCATGCTTGGCACCGACGTCAATGCCGCGTGTGGGTTCATCGAGCAGAATCACTTTCATCTCTTCCGACAGCCAGCGGCCCAGGATGGCCTTCTGCTGATTGCCGCCGGACAAATGCATAATCAACTGCTCAGGGCCAGGCGTTTTGATATTCAATGCACGAATATGATGATCGGCATTACTGGCCTCCCACCCCTTGTTGATTAGGCAACCGGCGCGGAGGCTATTACGCCGTGCGCTGATGTTGATGTTGTCACGTACCGAGTGCACCGGGATGATGCCGTCCGCCTTGCGATCTTCCGGGCACAGCATGATACCGGCACGGATCGCGTCAATCGGTGAACCAATGGCGATCGCCTGTCCATCCAGCATCAACTGGCCGGCACTGACCCGAGTGGCGCCAAAAACCCCCTTCATCAGTTCGCTGCGCCCGGCCCCCACCAGGCCGAAAAGCCCGACGATCTCTCCGGCCCGCACCCTCAGGTCGATCGCCGTTTTGACGCCCGGCGCTTTCAGCCCCTTGAGCTCCAGCCGCACCGGCCCCAGCTCGCGTGGCTGGTAGCCATAGACGTCGCCCAAATCGCGCCCGACCATCGCCTGCACCAACTGCGCGTTATCCACCTGCTGCATATCGTCAAAGGTGCGCACGTAGCGGCCATCTTTAAACACGGTAATGGCGTCGCTGAGGGCAAAAATTTCTTCCATACGGTGCGAGACGTACAGGATCACCCGCCCTTCGGCACGTAATTCCCGGATCACCCGAAACAGTTGTTCAATCTCTCTGGCCGACAGCGAACTGGTGGGTTCGTCAAAGGCGATCACCTTGGCGTTGCGCGCCAGCGCCTTGGCGATTTCCACCATTTGCCACTGGCCTATCGACAAATATTTCAGCGGCGTATCCGGATCAATATCCAAACCGAGGTGTTGGAGCTGCAAGCGGGATTCGTAGCGCAGCAGTTTTCTGTCCACCAGCCCACGTTTGGTCGGCAACTGGCCGAGATAAATGTTCTCCGCCACCGTCATTTCCGGCACCAGATGCAGTTCCTGATAGATAATCGCCACCCCGGCATTCAACGCATCGGTGGTGTTGGCGAACTGCACCGGCCGCCCCTGCAACTGAATTTCCCCCTGGGTCGGCGCGTAATTGCCACTGAGAATTTTCAGCAGCGTGGATTTCCCGGCACCGTTTTCCCCCATCAGCGCGTGGATCTGCCCGGCCTGACAGCTAAAGCTGATGTCATCCAGCGCCTTCACGCCCGGAAAGGTTTTACCTATGCCTTTAAACGCCAAATACGGCAATGCGGCGGTCATGGTGTGCTCCTCCTGCAGTCAAAAATGCCGCCCGACAGAGTGCTGTGGGCGGCTCGCTTATTACATCAGGCCTTTTTTCTGCAGTTCGGTTTTAAAGTTGTCGCGGGTGATCAGCACCACGTCGGTCACTTCGGTGAACTTTTGTGGCTCTACGCCCTTTTCGACCCAGTCATGCAGCATCTGGATACTCTTGTAACCGTGAATATCCGGGCTTGGCAGCAGCGAACCGTAGAAACCGGTGGCCTGTGCCTTGGACAGCTCGCTGACCGCATCCACCCCGTTGATGCCGATGCCGATCACGTTCGGCGCTTTGAAGCCCTGGCCTTCGGTGGCGCGCACGCCCCCCAGCACGGTGTTGTCGTTCATGCCGACAATCAGCCAGTTTTTCACTTCAGGATGCTGCACCAGCATTGAGTTGGCAGCGTCAAACGCCCCTGGGATATCGTTGGATTTGGTCGGTACGCGATAAATTTGTTTCTCCGGGAAGCCGGCCGCCTTCAGCGCGGCGATCGAACCGCCGGTGCGACGACGCGCGGTGTCCAGCTCATCGGCGGTGATCGCCATTACCGCGGTATCCGCCAATTTCCAACCACGCTTATTCTGCTCTTTCCACAATTCCTGCCCCTGGCGCTCACCGATTTTGGTGGCGGCCATCATCACTAACGGAACGCTGTCCATAGGTTTGCCCTTGGCGGTCACAAACTGGTCATCCACCGCAATCACTTTCAGGTTGTAACTACGCGCCTTGGCGACAATCGCCGAGCCGAGTTTCGGATCTGGCGTACAGATAACAAACCCCTTGGCCCCGCTGGCCGCCAGGCTGTCGATGGCATTGAGAGTTTTCTCTCCGTCCGGCACGGCGATTTTTATCACTTCAAAACCGAGGTCTTTACCGGCCTTGTCGGCAAACTTCCACTCGGTCTGGAACCAGGGTTCCTCCGGCTGCTTGACCAAAAAACCCAGCTTCATGGTCTCGGCGATAGCTGAATGTGACATAACGGCCGCCAGACTCAGTGTCACCAGCGCCTTAGTGAATTTATGCATGATGCTCTCCGCTAGTTTGTTCTCCGTGGCGACAAAAGCCGCTCGCCATGAAAACGTTATCATTAGAGTGTCTGCTGTCGGCACGTCGCTTATCTCGCGATATTCACCCACAACAGGAGTAAGACGGCTTAAGTTTTAGCGGGTATTTGTTACTGAAATGTAGAGCGCTATCACATCCGTGGAATACAGCAGATATGTGCATATATTTAGCGAATTTCGCCAAGCGATAACTTATGACAGCCGTCACAAAACCACTGCGGGAAGCAGAAAAGTGCATACTTCCAGCTAACGGCTCCTCACCTGCCCAGCGCTTCGGCTCCTATGGTTGTCACAGCGTATTAACACATCAGGAGTCAACATCATGACGGCAGGTGCTATTGCCCTGGGATTGGACTTCGGCAGCGACTCGGTGCGGGTGCTGGCGGTCGATTGCCATAACGGCGCGGAACTCGATACCGAAGTGGTTTATTACCCTCGCTGGCAGCGCGGCGAATTCTGCAACGCGGCGGAGAACCGTTTCCGCCACCATCCGCTCGACTATATAGAAGCCATGGAACAGGCGATCGTCACTCTGGTGCAGCGCATGCCCCCGCAACAGCGGCTGCAGGTGATTGGCATTGGCGTTGACTCCACCGGTTCCACACCGGCACCCATCGACAGTCAGGGTCAGGTGCTGGCACTGCGTCCGGAGTTTGCCGATAACCCCAACGCCATGTTTGTTTTGTGGAAAGATCACACCGCCATTGAAGAGGCTGACGCCATCAATCGGCTCTGTCGCAGCGGCGAGTTTCCCGATTATTCGCGCTATATCGGCGGCGTTTATTCCTCTGAGTGGTTCTGGGCCAAGATCCTGCACGTCACACGCCAGGACGCCGAAGTACGTCAGGCCGCCGCCTCCTGGGTTGAACTGTGTGACTGGGTACCGGCGCTGTTGTCCGCGACCACCGCGCCACATCAGTTAAAACGCGGGCGCTGTAGCGTCGGCCACAAAACGCTGTGGCACCCGGACTGGGGTGGCCTACCGCCCAAAGCCTTTTTTGCCGCACTCGATCCTCTGCTGGTTGAACACCTGCCCTGGCCGCTGTTTGATGATTGCCATACCGCTGATCTGCCGGTAGGCACCCTGAGCGCCGAATGGGCGGCACGCCTCGGGCTACCCACCACGGTGGTGCTGTCCGGCGGAGCCTTCGACTGCCATATGGGGGCCGTCGGTGCCGGTGCCCAGCCCTATACCCTGGTGAAGGTGATCGGCACCTCCACCTGCGACATTCTGATTGCCGATCGCCAGCGAGTAGACGGCCGCGCCATCGAAGGTATCTGCGGTCAGGTCGATGGCAGCGTTGTGCCGGGGATGATCGGCATGGAGGCCGGGCAGTCAGCCTTTGGCGATATGTACGCTTGGTTCAGCCGCCTGCTGAGCTGGCCGTTGCATGCAGCGGCAAAAAACCAGCCTGAACTGCAACCGCAGCTACAAAAGATTGAAACCGGTCTGCTGGCGGCGCTGACCGATGCCTGGGTGGAAAACCCGTCGCTGGATCATTTGCCGGTGGTACTGGACTGGTTTAACGGCCGTCGGACCCCGTACGCCAATCAGCGGTTGAAAGGCGTGATCGCCGATCTGAACCTCGGCACCGATGCACCAACACTGTTCGGCGGCTTTATCGCCGCCACCGCCTTTGGCGCTCGCGCCATTATGGAATGTTTTGAACAGCAGGATATTCCGGTCGATAACTTACTGGCCCTGGGTGGCATTGCGCGCAAATCTCCGGCAATTATGCAGGTCTGCGCCGACGTGATGAACCGACCGCTGCAAATTGTGGCCTCCGATCAGTGCTGCGCGCTGGGTGCTGCCATCTTCGCCGCCGTCGCCGCCGGCCGTTTCACCAGCGTGCCCGAAGCCCAGCGCCAGATGGCCTGCGGCATCGAACGTACCTTGCAGCCCGATCCGCAGCGCGTCGCTCACTACCAACAACTTTATCAACGCTATCAACAATGGTGCCAGGCCGCCGAGCCACGCTATACCCTGCATATTTGAAGCTGCCTCTTTGTTGGCTTCCTGCGCTTACCCCGGTCACGTACGACTTGTACGCCCTCGGGGATGCGCTTAGTTACCGCCGCGATGCAGCCCCAATTATTTTTGGGTACCCGTTTCAATCAACAGTTCAGTAAGTCGAGTCCCAATACACAATTCAGGAGTTTTTAATGGACGCATTCAAGCAGCGCGAAGTCTGGTTTGCCATCGGCAGCCAGCACCTGTACGGCCCGCAAACCCTGCAACAGGTCAGGGCACACGCCGAACAAGTGGTGGAAAGTCTCAACCGCGAAGCCGGCTTACCGGTAAAACTGGTGCTGAAACCGCTGGTCACCACGCCGGATGAAATCACCGCCCTGTGCCGTGACGCCAACTATCAGCCGCAGTGTATTGGCATCCTGGCCTGGCTACACACCTTCTCACCGGCCAAAATGTGGATCGCCGGTCTGTCCGTGCTGCATAAGCCGCTGTTGCAGTTCCATACCCAGTTCAACGCCCAGGTGCCCTGGGACAGTATGGATATGGACTTTATGAACCTCAACCAAACCGCCCACGGTGGCCGTGAGTTCGGCTTTATCGGCGCCCGTATGCGCCAGCAGCACAGTGTGATTGCCGGTCACTGGCAGGATCCCGATGCACACCGGCGCATTGGCCAGTGGATGCGTGTCGCCAACGCCAAACAAGCCAGCCAACAGCTGAAAGTGGCCCGTTTTGGCGACAACATGCGTGAGGTGGCGGTGACCGATGGCGACAAAGTCGGCGCGCAGATCCAGTTTGGTTACTCGGTCAATGCCTATGGTATTGGCGATTTGGTCAGCGTCATTAACGAAGTCAGCCGTGGCGATGTCGATACGCAGATTGAAGAGTATGAGGCCAGTTATGTGCTGAGCGATGCGGCCAAACTCAACGGCGCAAAACGCGAAAACCTGACTGACGCGGCGCGCATCGAGCTGGGCATGAAACGCTTCCTCGAACAGGGCAACTTCCAGGCTTTCACTACCAACTTTGAAGACTTGCACGGCATGAAACAGTTGCCGGGGCTGGCGGTACAACGTCTGATGCAGCAGGGCTACGGCTTTGGCGGCGAAGGCGACTGGAAAACCGCCGCGCTGCTGCGAATCCTTAAAGTGATGGCCGATGGGTTACACGGCGGCACCTCGTTTATGGAGGATTACACCTATCACTTCCAGCCTGGGAACGATCTGGTGGTCGGCTCGCATATGCTGGAAGTCTGCCCGTCGATCGCCAAAGAAGCCAAACCGCTGTTGGATATCCAACCGCTCGGTATTGGCGGCAAGGCCGATCCGGCACGGCTGATTTTCTCGACTCCGGCCGGCCCGGCGGTCAACGCCAGCCTGATCGACATGGGCGATCGCTTCCGCCTGCTGGTCAATCAGGTGGACACCGTGGAACAACCGCACCCGCTGCCAAAACTGCCGGTAGCGCGCGCCATCTGGCGGGCCCAACCCACGCTGGCGACCGCCGCCGAAGCCTGGATCCTGGCGGGCGGCGCCCACCATACGGTGTTCTCCCAGGCGCTGGACGCCGATATGCTGCGGCTGTATGCCGAAATGCATAACATCGAGTTCTTGCTGATTGACCAAGACACCACCCTGCCGGCGTTCAAAAACGAACTGCGCTGGAACGAAGCCTACTATCAACTCAACCGCCGTTAATCGCCCGGCTACCGGTGGCAAAAATCGCCTGCCGGTAGCCAAACGCTTTCCTGACATCTATACCCAAAATAATTGGGGCTGCATTGCGGCGGCAACTAAGCGCATCCCCGAGAGCGTACAAGTAGTACGTGACCGGGGTAAGCGCAGGAAGCCAACAAAGAGGCAGCTTCAAGTATGCAGGGTATACCCAAAATAATTGGGGCTGCATCGCGGCGGCAACTAAGCGCATCCCCGAGGGCGTACAAGTAGTACGTGACCGGGGTAAGCGCAGGAAGCCAACAAAGAGGCAGCTTCAAGTATGCAGGGTATAACTTGATATTGATGACGAAGCCCGCATTACCCGCTAAGCTAGGCGGCTGTCACGTTGGATCATGTATTACCCAGGAAGCCGTTTATGTCTCAAGCTGATTACACCCGTATCGGCGGTTGGTTGCTGGCCCCGATGGCCTATCTGATTGTCACCCTGCTTAGCGCCAGTCTGATGCTGCTCCTGTATGGCATGGCGATTTTCGTGCCGGAATCGCGCGAATATCTGCTCACCAACGCCCAGGCGTTTAGCATGCAGTGGTATTTCTCGGTGCTGACCACCCTATTGATGTGGTGCTTTACCCTGTGGCTGCTATTACTGTTCTGTCATCGTTCGCAGCGGTTCCCCAAATTGTTCCTGTTGTGGCTGCTGATTACCGTATTGCTGGCGGTGAAAGCCTTTGCCTTTGCACCGGTGCCGGATGAATTGGCGGTACGCAGTCTGGGTTGGCCACTGTTGATGGCGGCATTGCTGGTGCCCTATATGAAGCGTTCCAAGCGCGTCAAAGGCACATTTACCGAGAGCTAAGCCCTCCTGTGGCACGTTTTGTGCGGATGATTGTGTAAATATTCGCCAAAAATGGGCGAAAAGGGCAATAACCCTGCTTTCCCTATGTTGTGATCAAGCCGCCAATTCCCGATAATAGGCGGCTTTTATTTTTTTAGGCATCGCAATGACCGAATACCTGCTCCTGTTTGTCGGCACCGTACTGGTGAATAACTTCGTCCTGGTGAAGTTTCTTGGCCTGTGCCCGTTCCTCGGCGTTTCCAAAAAGCTGGAAAGCGCCATTGGCATGGGGATGGCCACCACTTTTGTTATGACGTTGGCCTCGGTCAGCGCCTGGGTGATTAACACCTTTATCCTGGTTCCGTTGGATCTGGTATATCTTCGCACGCTGTCATTTATTCTGGTGATCGCCGTGGTGGTGCAATTTACCGAGATGGTGGTACGCAAAACCAGCCCGGCACTGTATCGCCTGCTGGGCATTTTCCTGCCGCTGATCACCACCAACTGTGCGGTCCTCGGCGTCGCACTGCTTAACGTCAACCTCGGCTACAACTTCCTACAGTCTGCGGTGTACGGCTTCAGCGCCGCCGCGGGCTTCTCACTGGTGATGGTGCTGTTTGCCGCCATTCGTGAACGTCTGGCGGTTGCCGATGTGCCTGCGCCCTTCCGAGGCTCTTCCATCGCGCTGATCACCGCCGGGCTGATGTCGCTGGCCTTTATGGGCTTTACCGGGCTGGTGAAATTCTAATGACCGCGTTATGGATTGCGATTGCTGCGTTAAGCGCCCTTGGCCTGCTGTTCGGTCTTGTGCTGGGCTATGCTGCTCGCCGCTTTGAAGTGGAAGAAGATCCGGTAGCCGAACAGGTCGATGAGATCTTGCCACAGAGCCAGTGCGGCCAGTGCGGTTACCCCGGTTGCCGTCCTTATGCCGAAGCCGTCGCCAACGGTGAGATGATTAACAAATGCGCGCCGGGTGGCGAGCAGGTGATGCTGAAACTGGCTGAATTGCTCAACGTCGAACCGCAGCCGCTCGGCAGCGAAACCGCCGCCGAACCGGTGCGCCAGGTGGCCTACATTGACGAAGCCAACTGCATCGGCTGCACCAAGTGCATTCAGGCCTGTCCGGTTGACGCCATCGTCGGCGCTACCCGCGCCATGCACACCGTGATTACCGATCTTTGTACCGGCTGCGACCTGTGCGTTGCGCCGTGCCCTACCGACTGTATTGAAATGAGACCGGTCGCCACCACTACCGCCAACTGGAAGTGGGACATGAAGACGATACCGGTGCAAGTGATCCACGTGGAGCAACATGCTTAATCTGTTCGCCGCCTTCAAAAAAGACCGGATTTGGGATTTCGACGGCGGGATCCATCCACCGGAAATGAAGACCCAGTCCAGCGGTGTACCGCTGCGTACCGCCCCGCTGCCGGATAAATTTATTATCCCGTTGCAACAGCATCTGGGGCCGGAAGGTGAACTGTGCGTCAAGGTCGGCGATACCGTGCTGAAAGGCCAGCCGCTGACCGTCGGCCGAGGCCGTACCGTACCGGTGCACGCACCGACCTCCGGCACCATCTGCGCCATCACACCACATATCACCGCTCACCCTTCAGGGCTGGCAGAACTGTGCGTGATTATTCAGCCTGACGGTGAAGACCGCTGGTGCGAGCGTGCGCCGGTAGCCGACTACCGTCAACTGACCACCAGCGAGTTGCTCCAACGTATTCATCAGGCCGGCATCGCCGGGCTGGGCGGCGCCGGTTTCCCGACCGCCAGCAAGCTGCAGGGCGGTATGAACGGGGTGGAAACCCTGATCCTCAACGCCGCAGAGTGCGAGCCTTATATCACTGCCGATGACCGTTTGATGCAGGAACATGCCAATCAAGTGATTGAAGGCTCGCAGATCTTACGCCATCTGCTGCAACCCAAGGTCACGCTGATCGGCATTGAGGACAATAAACCCGAAGCGATCGCCGCGTTGAAACTGGCGCTGCGCGATCAGCCCGGTATTGCCCTGCGGGTGATCCCAACCAAATACCCTTCTGGCGGCGCCAAACAACTCACCAAAATACTGCTTGGCAAAGAGGTGCCGCACGGCAAGCACTCCTCCGCGATTGGCGTGCTGATGCAGAACGTCGGGACGGCCTTTGCCATTAAACGTGCGATTGTCGACGGCGAACCGCTGATTGAACGCGTGGTGACCCTGACCGGCGAGGCACTAAGCCAACCGGGCAACCTGTGGGCGCGCATAGGTACACCGGTACAGCACCTGTTGAAATTTGCTGGTTTCCAGCCTCAGGCTCAGCAAATGGTAGTGATGGGCGGCCCGCTGATGGGCTTTACCCTGCCCGCGCTCCATGTCCCCATCGTCAAGATCAGCAACTGTATTCTGGCCCCCTCGGTCAGCGAAATGGCACCACAAGAGCCGGAGCAGTCCTGTATTCGCTGTGGACTGTGCGTTGACGCCTGCCCGGCGGGCCTGTTACCACAGCAACTTTACTGGTTCAGCCGCGGCGAAGAACACGAAAAGGCCCGCAATCATAATCTGTTCGACTGCATTGAATGTGGTGCCTGCGCCTTTGTCTGCCCGAGCAATATTCCGCTGGTACAGTACTACCGCCAGGAAAAGGCCGAGATCAAAGCTATCGATCTGGAAGCGGCACGCACGGCTGAAGCCAAGGCGCGTTACGAAGCCAAACTGGCGCGTCTGGAACGGGAAAAACTGGCGCGCGAAGAGCGCCATAAGAAAGCGGCAGTCAAACTGACCGATGACGACCAGGATGCGGTTCAGGCTGCCCTGGCGCGAGTTCGCAGTAAAAATGCGGTACCGGCGACCGGCACCATCAGCGGCGACGCACCGGACAACAGCGAGATGATCGCAGCACGCGAAGCCCGTAAAGCACAGGCTCGTGAACGCCGTGCCCAGCAGGAAACTGCTGTAGCACCGGTAACGGCATCGGCTACTGAAGATCGAGATCCACGCAAGGCGGCGGTTGCCGCCGCACTGGCGCGAGTCAAAGCCAAGAAAGCGGCACGGCAGACCACGACGGATGAAACCCCGACCGAGCCGTCAGCCGCAGTGACAGAAGAGGATCCGCGCAAGGCCGCCGTTGCCGCCGCTATTGCCCGCGCCAAAGCCAAGAAAGCCGCACAGCAGGCCGCAGCGGTGGAAGAGCCGGTCGAATCGCCAGCAGTGGTGGCGGAAGAAGATCCGCGCAAGGCCGCGGTGGCAGCCGCCATTGCCCGCGCCAAAGCCAAGAAAGCGGCCCAGCAGGCCGTAGCGGTGGAAACGCCGGTCGAATCGCCAGCAGTAGTGACGGAAGAAGATCCGCGCAAGGCCGCGGTGGCAGCCGCCATTGCCCGCGCCAAAGCCAAGAAAGCGGCCCAGCAGGCCGTAGCGGTGGAAACTCCGGCCGAATCGCTGGCAATGGTGACGGAAGAAGATCCGCGCAAGGCCGCAGTCGCAGCCGCCATTGCCCGCGCCAAAGCTAAAAGAGCGGCGCAAAATCTGACCACGACGGATACGGATAAAGCGTGACAACGAAAAGTGCCTTGCAGGACGCAAGGTGCCACAGGTTGTGCCCCTCAATGATACGTGAGCACCGCTGGAGGTCATTTGAGCGCGCAGCAAGGCGCGAGTCGTGAGGTTTGGTGGGCCAAATAAGCGGCTCGTAACACAGGTGCGCGTTCAAATGGCCCAGCCCTTCGGGTCGCGCCCCAAAAGCCCGTACTCCGCGTTGTCAGGCTTGAACATAGGCCCACTATGCCCTGCACCCTCCGCCTTGATTACGGGCTTTTGGGTCTGCGACGGTGCCACGCATCATTGAGGGACGCAACCTACTAATCAATAGAAATCAAATAGGTATAATCAACGTCAATCTGACGCATCTTCGAGTCCTGATTCCATTCCTTGGCTTGAATAATTTCCATCTCCACACTGCCCTTCACCTCATGGCGCAACCCTGGCATCACGTGGGTGATCAGATAAGCGAAGAATTTCGTACACTCCATGGCGCTTCCCTGATGGTTGATAGAGATATATTCGCGCCCGGCAAGAGGAATATTGTCGATCTGGTAGCCTGACAGAATATCCTTTTTGTTCTCAGGCTCCACCGCCATGATATGATTAGCCGAACACTCATTCTCCCCCCGATTATGGACGGAATGGATGCTGTACACCCGGCGGCACTCCACACTTAATCCACGGAAGAAATCAGTAAAAATCTCATCCTTCATCGCCATACAGGACGAATGTTCGATACCGTTCTCTCCAGTAAAATCCAGCTGGCGCGAGTATCCCACCAACTGCATATCCGGCAACGTCAGGCGCTTCACTTCGGGATAGAAGTCGGCTGCAAAGTTGGCATCAAAACTGAAACGTGGCATCAGATTCTTCACATCCCAGCGTTCCATCGAACGGTAACGATTGGGCGTGGTTTCAAAACGCTGTTTGAACATGCGAGTAAAGGTTTGCTGCGAGTCGAAACCCAGTTCGTCTGATATATCGATAATAGAGCGATGAGTAATACGCAAAGCCACTGCGGCACGCGTCAGAATGCGTGAACGGATATAGGTGGCGAGCTGAATTCCGGTGATGCGTTTGAACTTGCGTTGCAGGTGCCATTTGGAGTAGCCGGAAATGCGCGCGACTTCGTCCAGGTTTGGCCGTTTCTCCAGATGTATCTCAACCCACTCAATTAGCTCTTCAATAAAAAATACATCTTCATTTGTCATTAATTTGCATTCACTAACTCAACAATACTCGACATAATAACCCACATAGATTATGTGAAAGTTGTTATTTTGTGCGAAAAAACGAACCAAAAAGACCATGTCAACCATAAGGTTATAGCCTGTCACCGCCCATTCATGCCGACAGTTTCGCTGTTGCGCTACCAATCTAGCCCGATTATTTAACCAAGAAAAATCCGATCGCGCCATAGGCCGGAGAAATTTCGGAGTACATCCAGTGCTAAAAGGCCAATAGCCCTACAATTAAGACGTATTACCCTCAGGGTGATTCAGGTAGAATGCAGCGCTATAATTTTTCCTGCGTCTCCGCCGAGAGGCGCGTTGAACCTGCCGATGTCCGGCAAAGATAGGTATAGTTATTCTATGAAGTTCAGGCCGGTACAACCCACAGCCACCAAAGGCTTGCACATCGCCAGCTCCCCCTTCACCCATAACCAGCAGAACACCAGCCGTATCATGCTGTGGGTGATGCTGGCCTGCATTCCCGGTATCGCTGCGCAGGTATGGTTTTTTGGCTATGGCACGCTAGTCCAGACTGCACTGGCGATGATCGTCGCCCTGCTGGCTGAAGGCATCATCCTTTCCCTGCGCAAATTACCGGTGCGCACCCGCCTGGCGGATAACTCGGCCCTGCTGACCGCCCTGTTGCTGGGCATCAGTCTGCCACCGCTGGCCCCCTGGTGGATGATTGTCATCGGCACCTTCTTCGCCATCGTTATTGCCAAACAGCTGTATGGCGGCCTCGGGCAGAACCCGTTCAATCCGGCCATGGTGGGTTATGTGGTGTTGTTGATCGCCTTCCCGGTGCAGATGACCAGTTGGTTACCGCCGGATGAACTGCGGGCTACCGCACTGTCATTCCAGGATACCCTGTTTGCTATTTTCAGCGGCCACACGACGCAAGGTGCCACCATCCATGAACTGCAAATGGGGATTGACGGCATCAGCCAGGCCACCCCGCTGGACGGCTTCAAAACCGGCCTGCGCAGCGGTCATAGCGTTGAGCAGGTTCTGCAACAGCCGCTGTTCGGTGGCGCATTGGCCGGTATCGGCTGGCAATGGGTTAATCTCAGTTTCCTGGCCGGTGGCCTGTTTATGCTGGGGCGTCGCCTGATCCACTGGCAGATCCCCTTCAGCATGCTGGCGGCCATCGCCCTGTGTTCCGGCGTGGCCTGGTGGATTGACCCGGCGCAACAGGCCTCGCCGCTGATCCACCTGTTCTCCGGTGCCAGCATGCTGGGCGCGTTCTTTATCGCCACCGATCCGGTCAGCGCCTCTACCACGCCAAAAGGCCGCCTGATTTACGGCGCCTTGGTGGGCGTGCTGGTGTGGCTAATTCGCGTTTACGGCGGCTATCCGGACGGCGTAGCCTTTGCGGTGTTGCTGGCCAACATTACCGTCCCACTGATCGACCACTACACGCAGCCTCGCGTGTACGGCCATCGCTAAGGAGCCATGATGCTAAATTCAATGAGAAAGCATGGCACCACGTTGGCGGTGTTTGCCGCAGTGACCACCGGCCTGACTGCGGTGGTACACAGCCTGACGCAGAACACCATCGCCCACCAGGCAGCGCTGCAGCAAAAAGCGTTGCTTGATCAGGTGGTGTCACCAGAACATTACGACAACAATATGCAGACCGAGTGTTTTCTGGTCAGCAACCCGGCGTTGGGCAACGATGCGCCACATCGTCTGTATCTGGCGCGTAAAAATGGCCAACCCACCGCTGCTGCACTGGAAACCACCGCGCCGGACGGCTATTCCGGTGCCATTCAATTGCTGGTCGGTGCCGATTTCAGCGGTAACGTGCTGGGTACCCGGGTGGTAGCACACCATGAAACCCCAGGCCTCGGCGATAAAATCGAATTGCGTATTTCGAACTGGATTTCGTTTTTCAGCGGCAAAAAAATTGACGGCCCGGACGATAAACGTTGGGCGGTGAAGAAAGACGGCGGTATGTTCGATCAGTTCACCGGGGCCACCATCACGCCGCGTGCGGTGGTCAACGCCGTTCGGCGCACGGCGTTGTATATGGAAACGCTGCCGCCTAAACTTGATAGCTTACCTGCCTGTGGAGCCAGCGAATGAGTGAAGCCAAAGATCTGATTGTCCAGGGGCTGTGGAAAAACAACTCCGCGCTGGTGCAATTGCTGGGGATGTGTCCGCTGCTGGCCGTGACTTCTACCGTCACCAACGCCCTCGGGCTGGGGCTGGCGACCACGCTGGTACTGATACTGACCAACACCTCAATATCCGCCGTACGCCGCTGGGTACCGAATGAAGTCCGTATCCCGATTTACGTAATGATCATCGCTGCGGCGGTGAGCATTGTGCAAATGCTGATCAACGCCTATGCCTTCGGCCTGTACCAGTCGTTGGGGATCTTTATCCCGCTGATCGTCACCAACTGTATCGTAGTCGGCCGCGCCGAAGCGGTAGCCTCTAAAAAACCGGTCGGTCTGTCCGCACTGGACGGGCTGGCGATTGGCCTGGGCGCTACCGGCGTGATGGTGACGCTGGGTGCGATGCGTGAGCTGCTGGGTAACGGAACCCTGTTCGACGGTGCCGATATGCTGCTGGGCAGTTGGGCCAAGGTACTGCGGATTGAAGTGGTTCACTTCGACAGCCCTTTCCTGCTGGCGATGCTGCCACCGGGAGCCTTTATTGGTCTGGGCCTGTTGTTGGCAGTAAAATACCTGATTGACGAAAGGATGAAGGCGCGCACGGCCAAGGCATTACTGGCCGAACCGACTCAGGGACAAGGACAGGCAGAGAAAGCGTAATGAATAAGCAGAAACGGCTGGAAATTCTTACCCGACTACGCGACAACGATCCACACCCGACCACCGAGCTGGTATACACAACGCCGTTTGAGCTGCTGATTGCCGTGCTGCTGTCCGCGCAGGCGACCGACGTCAGCGTCAACAAGGCCACCGCCAAGCTTTATCCGGTGGCCAATACGCCGGCCGCCATGCTGGCTCTGGGGGTCGACGGCGTTAAAGGCTACATCAAGACCATCGGCCTGTTTAACAGCAAGGCCGAAAATGTGATCAAAACCTGCCGCATGCTGCTGGAATTGCACGGCGGCGAGGTACCGGAAGATCGTGCGGCGCTGGAGGCCCTGCCCGGCGTTGGCCGCAAAACCGCCAACGTGGTGCTCAATACCGCCTTTGGCTGGCCGACCATTGCCGTCGATACCCATATCTTCCGCGTTTGTAACCGCACTAATTTCGCGCCGGGCAAAAATGTCGATCTGGTTGAAGAGAAGCTGCTGAAGGTGGTGCCGGCCGAATTCAAGGTTGATTGCCACCACTGGTTGATCCTGCACGGACGCTATACCTGCATCGCACGAAAACCCCGCTGCGGCTCCTGCATGCTTGAAGACCTGTGCGAGTTTAAAGAGAAAGTTTATCCCGACGCCTGATCTCGAGGGGCACACCCATCGCCCCTTTCAGCCCCCGCCGCTGACCTGGTTTTTATCGGAAATGTGATATCAAGCAGCAGTAACCTTGGTGTTTCCACGGATTTTAGTGAAAAACTCACTCCCCGCTTATTTTCAAGCGAAAAATTAGTTAAAAATTGCGGCAAGTCTCACGTTTTGACGATCACATTGTCGTCCAACCGTAAGAGCCGTTTTCCAAAATTTCTAAAATTTTACAAAGGCCGCCATATGCACAACATTCCAATGGATTATCCAAATCACCTATTAATATAAACCACAAAAAGACAATATAGCAGAATATATCACTATATAAATTCCGTATAGCTTTTAATCAAAATAAAAACTCGGCAAAGTAAATAAAGTCGAAAGTTAATGCTGAATAACATTTTCAACATGGTTGTTTCAGTTCGTGAGCGCGATATGTAACGGGATATGAAAAACGTCTTGCCTCGTTGACAAAGATAGTGAACATTAACCGCCGCCATCCCATCCTATAACAACGCGGAAGGATGCAGTCCTGCATCACCTTTTGCAATTTCCCGTCTTTCTGAGTCGGGGCAGTGAAAAATCAGAGGTACCAGTGTCAACTGCAAACAACAACAGCGAACATCCTGAAAGCGTGAGTCTCAACGCTTTCAAACAGCCTAAAGCGTTTTACCTGATCTTCTCCATCGAACTCTGGGAACGTTTTGGTTATTACGGCCTGCAAGGCATCATGGCGGTTTATCTGGTCAAGATGCTGGGTCTGAGTGAAGCCGATTCTATTACCCTGTTCTCCTCCTTCAGTGCGCTGGTGTATGGCTTCGTTGCCATCGGCGGCTGGCTTGGGGACAAAGTGCTGGGCTCCAAGCGCGTGATCGTGCTGGGTGCGCTGGTGCTGGCCGTCGGCTATGCCATGGTGGCCTACTCCGGCCATGAGATTTTCTGGGTGTATCTGGGTATGGCGACCATCGCCGTGGGTAGCGGCCTGTTCAAAGCCAACCCATCCTCCCTGCTGTCAACCTGCTATGAGAAAGACGATCCGCGTTTGGACGGTGCATTTACCATGTACTATATGTCCGTCAACATCGGTTCTTTCCTGTCCATGTTGGCCACCCCGTGGCTGGCAGCGAAATATGGCTGGAGCGTCGCGTTCTCACTGAGCGTAGTGGGTATGCTGATCACCCTGGTCAACTTTATGGTGTGTCAAAAGTGGGTGAAGAACCACGGTTCCAAGCCTGATTTTAAACCGTTGCACCTGCAGAAACTGCTTATGGTGCTGGTTGGCGTGGTTGCGCTGGTCGCCATTTCAAGCTGGCTGCTGCACAACCAGGTGGTTGCCCGCTGGGCGCTGGCGCTGATCTCCATCGGTATCGTGATCGTATTCACTAAAGAAGCCTTTGCCCTGCACGGTGCAGCACGCCGCAAGATGATCGTTGCCTTCCTGCTGATGCTGGAAGCGGTAGTGTTCTTCGTGCTGTACGCCCAGATGCCAACTTCGTTGAATTTCTTCGCTATCCATAACGTTGAGCACAATATCCTGGGTCTGGCGTTCGAACCTGAGCAGTATCAGGCACTGAACCCATTCTGGATCATGCTGGCCAGCCCGATTCTGGCGGCCCTGTATAACAAGATGGGCGACCGTCTACCGATGCCGCACAAGTTCGCCTTCGGTATGATCCTGTGCTCCGGTGCCTTCCTGGTGTTGCCGTTGGGTGCCAGCTTCGCCAATGAACAGGGTATCGTTTCGGTTAACTGGCTGATCCTGAGCTATGCGCTGCAGAGTATCGGCGAACTGATGATCTCCGGCCTGGGTCTGGCCATGGTCGCGCAGCTGGTGCCGCAACGCCTGATGGGCTTTATCATGGGCTCCTGGTTCCTGACCACCGCCGCTGCCGCGCTGATTGCCGGTAAGGTCGCTGGCCTGACTGCCGTGCCTGCCAACATCAACGATGCGCACGCTTCTCTGGCTATCTACAGCCACGTGTTTATGCAAATCGGTATCGCCACAGCCGTCATCGCCATTCTGATGATGCTGACCGCGCCGAAGCTGTATCGCATGACGCTGGACACCGCAGAACACACCGAGAAGAAAGCTCAGGCGGCCGCTATCACCAACTGATTGCTGAAAAGGTTTCAGACAGGTAAAAGAAATCCGGGGTATTAATTAGCCCCGGCTCAGACTGATGACAAACCTCATTCCTGCCCAGAGCGAGTAGAGGCCGATAAATAAAAATCAGGAAAATCAATTTATTGATTTTCATCTGCTCACCACAAAGCAGGAAAAACCACGCTTTTTCCTGCTTTGTCAGCAACCTAAGCCGGGGCATTAATTTGCCCCGGCTTTTTTATGTCATCAGGCTGTTGGTTTAGCGTTCAGATTGACCCACATAAATTCACTGACCAGTGCGCCGTGGAATGCGGCCTGTTTCTTGTCCGCCGCGGCGCTGTGCCCGCCTTCGGTATTCTCATAGAAGTAGGCCTGCGGATACCCCATCTGCTGCATGCGTGCCGCCATTTTACGGGCGTGCGACGGGTTGACCCGATCGTCACTGGTGGCGGTGTAGAACAGCACCGGCGGGTAGGACACGCCAACTTTGATATTGTGATATGGCGAGAAGGTTTTGATGTAGTCCCATTCTTCCGCCTTGCTCGGGTCGCCGTATTCGGCAATCCAGGAAGCACCGGCAGAAAGTTGGGTATAGCGCTGCATATCCAGTAACGGCACTTCACAGACGATGCAACCGAAAAGCTGCGGGTACAACGTCAGCATATTGCCCACCAGCAAGCCGCCGTTACTGCCACCCCGCGCCCCCAGATGTTGTGACGACGTCACTTTTCGCGCAATCAAATCTTCCGCCACTGCGGCAAAGTCCTCATAGGCGCGATGCCGGTTTTGCTTTAACGCCGCCTGGTGCCAGGCCGGGCCATACTCGCCGCCGCCACGAATATTCGCTACCACATACACCCCACCGCGTTCCAGCCAGGCCGGTGCTTTAGCCCCCATGTACCCTGGCAATAGCGACACTTCGAACCCGCCATAGCCATACAGCAAGGTTGGGTTACTGCCGTCCAGCTTGATGCCCTTGGCTGAAATTTGGAAATACGGCACCCGCGTGCCATCTTTAGACTTGGTGAAATGCTGGCTGACCTGATAACCGCTGGCGTCAAAGTCCTGTGGCCCCTGCTTGAGCAGTTCTGCTTCACCGCCGTCGAGATTGCCCAGATACAGCGAAGTCGGTTGCAGGAATCCGCTGATGGTCAGGAAATAGTCATTGGTTTCGTCATCGACGCCGCCGGCGGAAATGGTGTTGATCGCCCCCGGTTTGCCCAGCGGCTTGCGCTGCCAGGTTTTGCCCTGTGGTGTCAGAACTTCCAGTCGGTTGACTACGTTGTCCATGATGCTGAGGATCAGGTGGTCACGTGTACCACTGTAGCCGCTCAGCGCCGCCTGTGCGGTCGGGGCAAATAACACCGTCAGCTCACGCTTGCCCGCCAGATAGTCGTCGAAATGGGCCGCCAGCAGTGAGCCCGAAGGATAGCGCGTTCCGCCCACTTCCCAGTCGCTGCTCGGTTTAATCAATATCCACTCGCGGTGCGTGCTGAACTCGGCATCGGCGGGAATATCGATTTTGATCTGTTGGTCTTGCTCATTCAGCAGATAGGTTTCACGGCGGTAGAAGTCCAGACTGCGGCCCACGTAGTTCCGTGCAAATCCCGGCGTCTGGTCGTGGTAAGCAAACACCGTCATATCCTGCGGTTGCGCCTCATACAGCGTCTGAGCGGCACTCAGCGGTGTACCGCGCCGCCAGCGTTTGGCAATGCGCGCATAGCCGGACTGAGTCATCGAGCCTGCGCCGAAATCAGTGGCGATAAACAGCGTGTTTTTATCAATCCACGAGGCCTGGCTTTTCGCCACCGGCAGAACAAAGCCGTCTTTGACAAACTGTTTGCTGACCAAATCAAACTCACGGATTTCGGTGGCATCACCGCCGTCCGGCGACAGTTCCAGCAGGCAATAGCGGTATTCCGGTGCCAGCGACTGCGAGCCGTGGAATACCCAGTCTTTGCCCTCCGCCTTGCCCAGAGCGTCAATATCCAGCACCGTTTCCCAAACCGGCTTGGCTTTACGGTATTCCTGCAGCGTGGTGCGCCGCCATAAGCCACGCGGATTGGTTTGATCCTGCCAGAAGTTGTAATAGTAATCGCCGCGTTTGGCGACCCACGGAATTTGGCTCTCTTTATTGAGAATGTCCAGCACCTGTTTTTCCACCCGCAGGAAGCCTTCACCCTGGGCGAAACGCGCGGTGGTGCGCTGATTTTCCTGTTTTATCCACGCCTGTACGGCCTTGCCCTGCAACTCTTCCAGCCATAAAAATTCATCGGTGGCGCTGGCGCCGCCTTCTGCCGCCATCGCCAGGCGGATACTGTTAGGTAATGAAGTCATCGCGAATACGGCTCCTGCGGTTTGTGCGCTGAGTTTAAGAAATTGGCGGCGGTTACTGTGGTTGATGGGCAAAATCAAACTCCCTTTGACAGTTAATACGAATCATTTTCAATAAAGTAGGCGTTTGACGAGGCCGAGTCAAAGCCTGCGCCCATGCCGTTGAGTCAAAATTTAGGATAGTGGATCAGATCGTGAATGCGCACAGTCTGCTGACTGTTATTACGGTAGGCGTGGGGTCGGTCGGCCTGAAAGCGCATCGCCTCACCGCTGGTCAGATGGCGCCATTGGCCGTCAACCGCCAGATCCAGTTCACCGCTGATGACAATCACGTGTTCAATCACTCCCGGCTCATGGGCCGAAGACTCGCTGAGCGCACCCGGCGCCAGATCGATAACAAACATGTCAAAGCCCAATTGTCGGTCGAACGGAAACAGCGGCACCACCCGCATGTCGGCGTTGCCTTGATTGAATACCGGAGCATCGTCATAGCGATGTAGCGTGGCTTGCTGTTGCAACGGCGAGCTCTCCAGAAAGGCGGAAAAAGCCACGTTAAAACCAGTGGCGATTCTCCACAAGGTCGCCACCGTCGGACTTGACTCCCCCCGTTCGATCTGCCCCAGCATCGCCTTGCTGACGCCAGTGTTTTCGGCCGCCTGCGCCAGACTCCAGCCGCGCTGGCTGCGTAGAGAACGAAGCGTTTGTGCCAGATGGCCAGACAGTTCCTGCATGTTTTTCTCCCCTGATATAGCGACTGATTATAGCCACTTGTGCGCTATAACGCACGGTGCTATGCTCGCCACTTATCGTGCGTTATAACGCACAAACTCTGCCGGAGTGTACCATGCGCCCAGCCATCTCTCTGCGTCATCTGTCTCTGCCTGCCGTTATGGCGGGGTTTGTTGCGGTATTGGTCGGCTATACCAGTTCTGCTGCCATTATCTTCCAGGCGGCTGCGGCTGCCGGTGCTACCCCCTTGCAGATTGGCGGCTGGCTGAGCATTTTGGGGCTGGGAATGGGCATTACCTCGCTCGGGCTTTCGCTGTATTACCGCACGCCGATTCTGGCCGCCTGGTCGACCCCCGGCGCAGCGCTGCTGGTCACCAGCCTGCCCGGCACGCCGATTAACGAAGCGATTGGCGTATTTATCTTTGCCTCCGGGCTGATCCTGCTGTGCGGCGTGACCGGGCTGTTCGCCCGGCTGATGGATTATATTCCGCAGGCTATTTCGGCGGCGATGTTGGCAGGGATCCTGCTGCGCTTTGGGCTGGATGCATTTGCCTCGCTACAGGTCAATTTCGTACTCAGCGCCGCAATGGGACTCGTGTATCTGGTGACGCGGCGTTATCTGGCGCGTTATGCGATTATACTGACGCTGCTGGCCGGGCTGGCGATTGCGGCGCTGCAGGGCAACATTCATCTTTCACAACAACCGTTAATTTTCGCCATGCCGGAATTTATTGCGCCGCATTTTAGCTGGTCGACACTGCTGGGGATTGGCGTACCGTTCTTTGTTGTCACCATGGCGTCACAAAACGCCCCTGGCATCGCCACACTAAAGGCGGCCGGTTACAACGTGCCCACTTCGCCACTGATTAGCTGGACCGCGCTGACCGCACTGCTGCTGGCCCCTTTTGGTGGGTTCTCGGTATGTATTGCCGCCATTACTGCCGCCATTTGTATGGGGCCGGACGTGCATCCCAATCCACAGCGCCGCTATATGGCTGCCGTCGCCGCCGGGGTGTTTTATCTGCTGGCCGGCCTGTTTGGCGGCGTTATCGGTATGTTGTTCAGCGCCTTGCCCGTGGCCCTGATCCACACCATTGCCGGGCTGGCCCTGCTGGGCACTATCGCCGGCAGTCTGCAGCGTGCATTGCAGGATGAAAAGCAACGTGACGCCGCACTGATCGCTTTTTTGATCACCGCGTCCGGTGTGACGCTGCTCGGCGCCGGCTCTGCCTTTTGGGGGATTATTGGCGGCGCAATTGCCCATATCATCCTGTCGTTACCGCAGCGCGCGAACCGCTCGGGAGTTTGAGTCGGCACCGTGCTACAACCGGTAATTTTTTCCCCTTTGGCGATCTTCTGCTTAACTGAGAGAGGGACGAACGTTGCCCTCCAGGGATCGTTAAGGGAGTTTCTATGCCATCTTCTGCGCAGATTGACCTGATTCAACAGATAGACGCCGCCTACCGCCACTGGACGGGGGACGGATTGCCAGGCCCACAGACCGCAGTCGGCGAACGCTTGTCCTGGCTGCATCAACAAGCGCCCTACAGCCTGCTGGCCCACACCGGCGGCGGCGATCCGGTGTTTATCTATGCCAACCACTGCGCACAGCAGTGCTTTGGTTATTCCTTCGAGGAGTTTATTGCGCTGCCCTCCCGCCTAAGCGCTTCTCCGGCAGACCGCGCAGAACGCCAACAATTGCTGGATAAGGTCACTGAGCAAGGGATTGCACAGGGGTATCGTGGCCTGCGTGTCGACAAATTCGGTGACACTTTCACTATTTATGACTGCGAGGTGTGGCAGATCCCAGGCGGAGGTCAGGCTGCGCTGTTCTGGCCACAGCCGAAACGCCGACCGGGTTGGTATAACCCTCAGGAACCTGCGATTCGATAATGGCTGGAAACCTTGCTGTTGCCGGGTTGTCTATCGACTTCATCAACCATTAAGTGACAATGTCACGAGGGTAGCCATGAATGACCGAGCCGCGCTGCTAACCCAGCGCCTGATCCGTAATTTCGATCAGGCTGAAAAAAATCACGACTCCCGCCCGCCGCTGTATGACAGCCTTGGTGCCCGTTTGGGTACCGGCACCGCAGCCGGCAAGCTGGGTGCGTCTATTGATATAGTCGCGCCGGGCATGCGCTCCTGCCCCTATCACTTCCACTATGCGCAGGAGGAAATGTTTATCGTACTGGAGGGAAGCGGTACCTTGCGGGTTGCCGGGGAACAGCTGCCAATCAAAAGCGGTGACGTTATTTTTATCCCGCCGGGGCCGGAATACCCGCATCAGATCATCAATACATCGGACGCGCCGTTGAAATACCTTTCCATCAGTACCCGCGAACAACCCGAACTGGTGGAATATCCGGACTCCGGCAAGTTTCAGGCGATGGCCTTGGGCGAAAATGGTGAGCCGGTGCGCTATATACAACGCCCTTCAGCCTCGCTCGATTATTGGCAGGATGAACCCTGAATCCCCTTCCGGTAGCGAAAGCCCTAACGCGCGTGCGGCCTGCTCCGCGACGCGAAAGTCGATATCCGCCGCCTCGCCGTCTTCCATAAACCAGGCTGCGGACAATCCGGCCCAGGCGAGGATCCATCGCAGCAGCCGCTGGCGATCCAGTCTGGCCAACCGGCAGACCTGATCGACCCGGCAAAGGAAAATATCAGGATCGGTGGCAATACCGTAGTTGGGGTTGCAGAAGATATTGGCGTAATCGAAAGCACGCTCGCCATACAGACGTTTGGGATCGATCGCCAACCAGCCGCGCTCAGCGAAGTCCAGCACGTTGTCATGGTGAATGTCGCCGTGCAGCACCGTCTGTTCGCGTGGGCTGGTCAGTAGCTCAGCCGCGATGGTGGCACTGAGCCGCAACATGCCGCCATGCGCCTGCGCCGCCGGCCACAGTGAATTGAACCACTGCTCCAGGGGAATAAGCTCCGGCAAAGGCTCGGCACGCGGCGCATGCAGGCGGGCAACCACCTGGCACAAAATCGCCGTGGCCTGTCGATCTTCGCCATCGCGTACCATCTGCGCCAACGAGAGGCGGCCTTGCGCACGCTCCAATAAAATGCCGTCTTGGTGCCAGGCCAGCACGCGTGCCGCCCCCTCGCCCTGCCACCAGCACATCAATAACCCACCGAACTTTTCTTCCTGTTCGCGGGCAATTTTCAACATGGCCGCGGTGCCCTGATAGCGTACCGGCATCAGTAGGCTGCTGTGAGTTTCAAATGCCTGGCCGTCGGGCTGCAACTGCCAGCGTTGCATATAGGGAATTAAGGCCTGATTCATTACCCTGAAACGTCCTTCACGGTTAGAATTGAATGTCAGTGATATTATTAAAAAACAATATATCCCAGCGTACTTCCGATGTTCATCGCTCCATCCTAACCAAGTTTGTTTATTTTTTTAATTAATCTCTCGGGGTTTTTACCATGACATCATTAAAGCGCATTAATTATCCACAGTTGCCCACGCCGGGCGGGCCCTATGTCCATGCCGTGTGCCATGGTGATACGCTGTACATTTCCGGCCTGACGGCATTTGCCACCGAAGCGCAAGGGCAAGCCACACAACAACAGACGCAGGCCATTCTGGAGCAGTTGGCGACCATCACCGCCGACGAGGGAACGAATTTAAAGGCGCTGATTAAAATCACGGTATTTTTAACCGATATCGGCGATCTGCCTGCCATACGGCCGGTGCTGTTTGATTATTTTGATGGGGCACTGCCGGCCTGCTCACTGGTCGCAGTCAGCGCACTGTTCTCACCGCAGGTCAGCGTGGAGATCGAGGCCGTAGTGGCGTTATGAAATTGGCGGCTAAACGCCCCCTATAAAAACCGACCCGGCGCACGTTTGTCTTTACCACCAACAGGAAACTTCTGCTAACTTACCACTAAGAAATTTATTACCGACGAGACGTTATGCAGCAAAAGCCGGTTATGCACGAAGCCAGACAGTTAAAGCGCCTCAATGCCGCCACGCGACGACAATCCCATATGTACAAATGGATTGCCTTTATCGCGGCGATGGACGCAGTGCTGGTGTATTTTTATGACCGGGATATGCGCAACATTACCTTTTCAGGCACCGTCGCGCTGGTATGTGGCTATTTGTGGATCCGCGATCGCAACAAGGCGCGCGGTTACCGACGGGAGTACGATCGCAAATTTGGCAAACACAGCGGCCTTTAGCCCTGCATGGCTTCCAGCACTTTTGCACTGTCAACGATTTGCACAAACTTGATGATTTTCCCGGCGCGCAGTTGATAAATATGCGCAAAGGATGCGGTAAATGATTTGCCGGTCGCGCCATAGGTGCCATGGTAGAAGCCCTGGGCGATGACGTTCTCACCAGCATCATAGAAATGGTCGACATCGGCGCGGTAGCCCTGCCATTCCGTACCCAGACGTTGATGAACATTTTTGAAAATCGCCTGCGGGCCAATATAGGTGCCGGCATAGGGAAAGCCTGCGGCTTCGGTCCACTGTGCGTCAGGCGCTAATGCCGCCAACAGGTTACGACCATTCTCCTCGGCACTGCCACCTTCATAGGTAGCGCGTACAATTTCAAGATTCGTTGGCATGGGATATCTCCGGTAGCATGAGCGGGATATTCCAGCCATACCCCGCAGACACAGGCTTAACACCAAGCGGGGATGACCGGAATGCGTTCATTGTAAGTTGCTTATTCCGGCATAAAAACCGTGATTACGGCAATAGTCTGTTGCAGTAGAGTAAACAATAGTTTTTTGCAATGTCATACCCCCCTCATCAATGGCCGCTATTATTCGAGGTTTTCGACCACAAGGAGCAAAGCGTGCATTTTTCGACCCTGCCACAGGCCTTACTGCAGCCCTTCTCACCCCATCTGGAACTGGCGCAGGCCTTGTTGCCACTGACACTCGATTCAGATGACGGCTCTCATGACGTAGCTCATTTACACCGCGTATGGAAAAATACCCGTTATATCAGCAGCCACGAAGGCGGTGACAGCCGTATTTTGTGCGCGGCGGTGCTGTTGCATGACTGTGTTGCGGTGGAGAAAAACTCACCACAGCGACACCTGGCCTCACGCATGGCGGCGGAAAAAGCCTCGCTGATGCTGACACAACTGGGTTGGGTGCCACAGGATATCACCAGAACCGCCCATGCCATTGAAGCTCACAGTTTCTCCGCCGCTCTTACCCCGGAAACGTTGGAAGCCAAAATTCTCCAGGACGCCGATCGCCTGGATGCCATTGGCATGATTGGCGTAGCCCGTTGTTTCTATATTGGTGGGCGCATGCGCAGTGCGTTATACGATGCAGCCGATCCGCTGGCACAACAGCGTCAATATGACGATAAACACTATTGTCTTGATCATTTCGAAACCAAGCTGTTTAAACTACAGGAAGGCTTTCAAACCGCAACGGGCAAGAAAATGGCACTGGAACGCAGCGAAAGAATGCGGCGTTTCCTCAATGAGTTGCAAGACGAGATGTAACTGAGTGATTCACGTGACTGGCATTTCCGTTACAGCAACAGCATCTTCAGCCAGCTAATTGCGGTACACTGGCTGACATCTTCACTGACCAGGCTATAACGATGAAAAAACTGACGCTGAAAGACATGACGGAAAGCGAGCAACGTGAAGTAAAAACCGAGCTGGACAAGGCACGCAAAAACCTCGGCAGGGCTTTAACCAATGCCGAAAATAACAAAATCAAGGACGAAGTGGTGGCGCGTATTACTGCCGCCCGTGCGAAAATTGAAAAAGCCACCCGGGCCGAGCGTAAAGCCAATCGTATTCAACCCACTGGCGAAACCTTCAACTGGACAGCCTCGATCAACAACACCCGCCGTCCGCGCTAACCCCCGAAAACCCTGCCAAGGCGGGGTTTTTTATTTTCCCCATTTTATTAGCCAAACTCATCTGTACCGCTAAATCATGATTAACCCTGTTATCAAGCGGTTGTAAATTGACAGCCTCATGCAGAATATTCATTATCAGCGCATCGCTCCTCGCTTGTTTTCTTATCTGGCTTCTTATTGCTCGCACTGAAGGAACTTACTATGGCCTCATTTTCCGGTATTTGGGTGGCGCTGGTTACCCCATTTAATCATCACGCTGTCGACCTGCCAGCCACCCAACGGTTGGCTCAACATCTTATTGCCTCCGGCGTTGATGGGCTGGTGGTCTGCGGCACGACCGGTGAGGCGGCCGCGTTAAGCCAGGACGAACAGTTGGCGGTGCTCGACGCGGTGTTGGCCGTCACCCCGGCTCATCAGGTGATGATGGGCCTGTCCGGCAATAACATGGTCGACACCTTGCAAATGCAGAAAGCCATCCAACTACGTGATATTGCCGGCGTATTGATCCCGGCCCCCTATTATATTCGCCCGTCGCAATGTGGCCTGGTGGACTACTTTACCCAGCTTGCCGATGCCTCAAGCGTGCCGGTGATCCTGTATAACATTCCGCAACGCACCGGCATCACTATCGAACTGGCCACCCTGCGTCAGATCGCGCGTCATCCGCGGGTAAAAGCGATTAAGGAGTGCAGCGGTAATCCTGACACCATGATGGCGCTGATTAATGACGGTGAAATCGACGTGCTGACCGGTGAGGATAATCTGATCCTGACTACACTGTGCCTGGGTGGCACCGGTGCAATCTCGGCTTCCGCACACATTCATCCAGAACGCTTTGTACAGTTGGTGCAACAGGTCGCAGAAGGCGATTTGATTGCTGCACGCGCCAACTTCTACGCCCTGCTGCCGATGATCCATCAGATGTTTAGCTTCCCTAACCCGGCGCCGGTAAAAGCCGCACTGGCGCAGCAAGGGCTGATCCGCAACGAACTGCGCTCGCCAATGCAAGCCGTGCCGCAAGCGTTGCAGCAGCAAATTGGCGATACCCTGGCGCAGTTGCAACCGCAAGCCGCACTGATAAGTTAAATTTGTCGATTAAGGCGCTGTAATTTTGGCGTTATAGGGCTAGGATCAGAGGTTAAGCATGCCTGTCACTCATCACTATCAAGGAGCTTTCGATGAAACTGTTCTATAAAGCCGGTGCCTGTTCTCTGTCTCCCCATATTGTATTGCGCGAAGCAGGCCTGGACTTCACCGCAGAAAAGGTCGATCTGTCACTGAAAAAGACCGAAAGCGGTGCAGACTATCTGACCATCAACCCGAAAGGACAGGTTCCGGCGCTGCTGCTCGATGATGGCAGCCTGCTGACCGAAGGCGTGGCAATTGTGCAATATCTGGCGGATCGCGTGCCGGATCGCGGTCTGATCCCCGCGGCAGGTACGCTGTCACGCTATCATGCGATTGAATGGCTGAACTATATCGCCACTGAGTTGCACAAGGGATTCAGTCCACTGTTTAACCCGAAAACGCCTGATGAATACAAAACCATCGCGCGGGAAAAACTGGACAAGCAGTTCGACTACCTGGATTCAGTACTGACGAAGCAGCATTTCTTGTTAGGCAACAAGTTCAGCGTGGCGGACGCCTATTTGTTCACCATTCTGCGTTGGGCCATCGCCCTGCAGTTTGATATCAAAAAGCGCAGCCAGCTTGCGGCCTATTTTGATCGCGTAGCCGCACGACCTGCGGTGGATGCGACGTTGAATGCGGAAGGTTTGAAATAATACCTGCGCCCCGGCGCGATAGTCCGCCAGGGCACTCTGCCAACAGCGTTATAGTTTTACCGCCTTAAACTCGCAGCTCGGCTGCACGATACGTTCCTGAGCCGCCACCACCTGCAACTCATACTCCCCCATCGCCTGGGTCGTCAGCATCACTTCATACACCGCCGCCGTGACATGCTCGAGTGCTTTGTCCAACGCCTCACCCTTCAGCAAATTAACCAGCAGCAGACCACTGGTCAGGTCACCAACGCCCACCGGTTGACGCTCACCGAAGTCCACCAGCGGACGGCTGATGTGCCAGGCCTGGCTCGCCGTGACCAACAGCATTTCGAAACAGTCGATATTATAACCGGCGCGGCTCAGATGCTTGACCAGCACCAGCTTCGGCCCTTTGGCAATCAATTCGCGTGCAGCGTTGACCGCCTGCTCCACGTTGGCCACGGTGCGCTGGCTCAGCAATTCCAGCTCCAGCAGGTTGGGGGCAATCATGTCACTGCACGGCAACGCCTGCTGACAATGAAATTCCGCTACGCCCGGTGCCACAATGCAGCCTTTTTCCGGATGCCCCATCACCGGATCGCAGAAATACCAGGCGTTGGGATTGGCCTGCTTGACCTGGCGCACAATCGCCAGGATATGGCTACCCTGCTCCAGCGAACCGATATAACCACTCAGCACCGCATCGCAGTGCTTGAGTTGATCGATATCCGCAATACCCTGGGCAATCTCGGTCAGATGGCTGGCCGGCATCACGCAACCGGTCCACTTGCCGTACTGAGTGTGATTGGAAAACTGCACGGTATTCAGCGGCCAGACGTTAACGCCCATACGGCGCATCGGAAACTCTGCCGCGCTGTTGCCTGCATGGCCAAACACCACATGAGATTGAATAGATAGAATGTTTTTCATTGGAACAACCTGACCTCGCCATGCCGTGTGCATCAGCCCGCGGCGAAATAGAATGAATAAATAACGTAATGAAACGTTATGCCGGCGCGTCTAAAAACAAGAAATTAGAGGACTTTTTTATTTTTTTGGCGGCGGGGCATTGTAACGAATGCTCGCGGGCAAAAAAAGCAGATAGCCAGAACATCATTCAGCTTTCCGTCGTGAGCCCACTCTGTCCCTGGACACTCTCATGTCGCAATCAGCAGATTTTGGGCTGTATTTCGTGAAGCAGATCTTTCCAATCCTTTGGTCCCACGGCAAACCGTACCGACTTAACTCATTGAATGTCGGCATTATGAAATTCGGCACCGATGCTTATATTATCATTGATAATAATCACAACCAGAAAATGGACGCCCAGGATATTATTTTCTCATTCAGCAACAAAGATATTCCTGATATTTCTGACAATCCTCATGACCAGACGCCAATTGTGGTGGTAAATGGTAGCAGCCAACTTGCTGCTAATTTTGTCTGAATCTCGCTTTATTTATACGGCCAATTCAGTGTGACCGTTTCTTTTGCGAAAACCAGAATTTCCTTAGTCCCTACTCTATTGCAATCGACAGATTTTGAACTGTACTTGGAGGTGACCCTTCCTCTAAAAAACCACACAGGGAAAGACAATGAGTCTATTAACGTTACAGCAGGATGTTGCCATCCTTTTCTACGCCACTCTGGGAAAAAAAGCCGACGATAAGGCCTTGAACTACTTTGCTAAAAAACTTGAAAGCGGTGCTTACACCCAGAATGAGTTAGCCAGTAAATTTATTCTCTCTCAAGATGGTCAACACCGTTACGATGGCCTGACCACCAGCCAAAAAGTGCAGTACATCTATCAAAATACCAATGGCACCCCACCGGATGCCGCAACGCTAAGCGCGCTGACCGCGCAGGTCGATGCCGGTAAAACATTGGGCAGCCTGACCACCACCTTAATTAGCGAAACCAAAAATTATGCCGGTAGTGATACGCGGCCTCAAAGCCAGCAACAGCATCTGGAAAACGTCATCAACACCACGTTATATCCGTCGCAAGTCGAGCAACCGGCACAGATTGATGCAGCGGCGGACATACAGGGTATTTATTATCTGCTCGGCAGCATGACCAACTCTACGGCCATCAATTACTGGAGCGGCATTCTGGACAGCGGTAAAAAAACTGCCGCAGATATCGCTAATTATTTTGCCGCGTCCAAAAGTTACATCAGCTCTCTTAACAACGAAGACTTTGTGAAGAAAATCTTTTCCGAAGCCTTTGGAACCTCCGCCAGCAACAGCGATGTGCAAAATTACATCACTGGCCTGAATAATCAAAGCGAAACTCGCGGTGATGTGATTATGCGTATGATGGCCGATATCAGAAATGATACCAGCCATGAGGCGGCCAAACAGAACTTCATGGCGGCAACCCATGTTTATGCGCCAGGCGAACTTCCGGCTGCACAATTTACCGAAACCGTGATGTCACTTTATCTGACGGTTGCGGGGGTGGCGGCAGATGCTACCGCATTGGATACTTATAGTCGTCTGCTTGCCAGCGGCACAACAAATGACCAATTGCTAAAAATCCTGTCCGGTGCCTATCAATTCCGCGATGCCGGCAATTTCCAGAATATTTATTTGAAGCTCTATGGCAGTGTACTCGGTAGCACGTCAGCCCAGGCGATCCTGCTCAAGGCCGGGAACGATAAAATCAAAGCCAGTTCGCTGATCATTGACGCGTTCCGTGACGGTAAATATCCTCTGGACAATAACCCAGCACCGCCACCGACGAGTCAACTACATAACTTTGACGTGAAGCTGGGTGAGGCATTAGGTTATCAAAAAGTATTTAACGGCGCATTTAGCCTTTCTGACAGCGGCAAACTGATGGCGGACATCAATGCGCGGGCGTCTCATGAAGTGACATCCACAGAACTGGCCTCCCTGACATCGTTTAGCCAGTTGAATATCAACGCCAACGTCGATATCGCGGTGGACCTAAGTCTGGTTCCACTCAAAGATATTAATAAAATAGTGCTTTCCGGCGACTATGCCACCAGCGCCACGGTCCGGGATTCATTGGGTAATAGAATTGTCGAACTGTTGCTTAACGAGGCAAATATCGCTAATGCGAACACTGCCCTGCCGTTAAAAGCTACGACTGCCACGGTGGAAGCTGACGCCGTTCTGAGCAACGCCAAGATCAATCTGTTGCTCGACAGCGAATTACGTTGGGCAGGAAACGGCGTTAACGGGGGAGCCAATCACATTGGCAGCGAATTCTTCGCCCAGAAAAATACTCAAAGCGATAACTATAGTGGCACTCTATCAGCCAACTTTATTACCAAGTCGGTGTATTTGACCACCAACGATAGCGGTGGCATCGATGGCAGCATCGTCAGTAACCTCAACCAGTTCCTATATTTCACCACCATAGATTTGACCCATTATCGTGGCACGGGTGAAATCTATCTGAATGGTCAGTTGGTCGCTACCGAAGGCAGTAAGGTCTTTGACTTTGGCTTATTCAGCCAAAATGCCAGTATTTATAATCCTGCCTACGACAGCGTCAGTTCATTGCAGCAAGCTGAATTACCAACGATGAGCTCCAGTGGCAAGTTTACCGGCCAGAGTGGCGCCCTGATCTCCGACTACTCCGGAGATTTAACGCTACTCAATTACAGCAGCGCTACGTTTACGATTGGCGGCGAGTTGACCAAGGACAGCAACATCCATATTTACGATACGGCTCAAAGCGACACCAACCTCTTGTTGGACTTCACCCAAACTGCCAGCCAAATTCACTATTTAAATATGGGTACCTTTAGTATCAACTCCGACCATAAAAATTCATTGGAAATCTTTATGGCCAGTAATATCAATACGGTACAGAACCGAACGCTGACACTTAGCGGCGGGGACAACTCGATAGAGGTATTAATGCTCAACGGCCTCATGTATACAGGTGACCGTGCTGTGGCACTCAATCTGAATATTGCCGCCGATTTCAGCGACAACCTGAAAACGATTATAGGTAGTGACTATACCGATCGCAGGTACTATTCCGACATGAAGTTATTACTGGTGGCGGAAAAAGGCGGCACCGGCGGAGGCAGCTTCTATAACACCCTTAACACCCTCACCAACAAAAATGATTTTAGCCATATCATCGACACACTGGCGGGGGACCAACTTAAGGTCGACGACACCGGCCTGACGGTATACACGGCCAATGTTAAAGGCAACACCACCGTGGACACTACGCGGGAGCTGACCTTTACCGACAGTACTATCGATAGCATGGTCACCCTGAATGCCGGCTACCAGAACAGCGTCATTACCGCCGGTGATGTCGGCAATCAATGGGTTTTCTCCAAAACCGGTGACAAAACCGCCACGCTGTACGGCAGCGCGACCACGGCCACTGAGCTTAACAATGCTTTTACCGGCCTGACGGCAACCGACAACGCTCAGGATCTGTTCTCACAGGTATTGGCCAACATCACCAACGGAACCAGCACCAATAACCTGTCTGAAGTCGGCTTGCTTAAGCTGGATAAATCGGTGTACGTCATTGTGGACAATAACCACAACCAGACTTTTGATGCCGATGATCTGGTGTTCTCGATCGGTAATCAGGACCCGTACCTGGCCGCCGTTTCCCTGCACTACCAGGCACCGGCGATTACCATCAACGGCGCAGCGGCAGGAACGCATCTGGTGGAGGAAATGGCCTGAAGACTGATTAGCGATTAGTTAGCCTGTGTCAAACGTCGCTGAAAATAAAAAAAGCCCGGAGGTTATCCCCCGAGCTTCTTCATTCAGACAGACGCGCTTACTGCCAATCGACCAGGCAGTAATGCTTTTTGCCACGGCGCAGCAGCGTGTAGCGACCGAACAGGCGATCGGCATCACTGAAGCTGTATTCGGCGTTGGACTGTTTCTCACCGTTGATGGTCACCGCATTGGAACCGATCATGGTGCGCGCCTGGCCGCGTGAAGGCACCAGCTCGGCGTTAACCAACGCCTGCTGCAGATCGGCATCGCCATCGAGCTTGATGGTCGGCATACCGTCCTGTGCCAATTGGGCAAAGTCTGCTTCGGTCATTTCGTGCAACGCGCCAGAGAACAGGCTCTGGGTGATACGCTTGGCCGCAGCTAAACCTTCCGCACCGTGCACCATACCGGTCACTTCTTCTGCCAGCACATACTGGGCACGCGGTGCCTTGCCGCTGTTCTTGTCTTCTTCTTCCAGCGCGTTGATTTCGGCCAGATCCATAAAGGTGAAGAACTTCAGGAAGCGATACACGTCAGCATCGGCGGTATTGATCCAAAACTGGTAGAACTTGTACGGGCTGGTTTTTTCTGGTGCCAGCCAGACTGCGCCGCCTTCGGTCTTGCCAAACTTGGTGCCGTCAGCCTTGGTGATCAACGGCACGGTCAGGCCGAATACCTGCTGCTGGTGCATGCGGCGGGTCAGATCGATGCCAGAGGTGATATTGCCCCACTGGTCGGAACCGCCAATCTGCAGTTCAACCTGATGACGGTTGTACAGCTCGGAGAAGTCGAAGCCCTGCAACAGGTTGTAGGAGAACTCAGTGAAAGAAATGCCCGAGTCGTCACGGTTCAGGCGCTGCTTTACCGCTTCCTTGTTGATCATCTGGTTGACGGAGAAATGCTTGCCGATGTCACGCAGGAAGGTCAGCACGTTCATGCCGCCGAACCAGTCGTAGTTATTGGCGGCAATCGCGCTATTGCTACCGCAGTCGAAATCGAGGAACGGAGAAACCTGTTTGCGGATTTTATCCACCCACTCGTTCACCGTTTCGGTGGTATTGAGCTTACGCTCAGCCGCCTTGAAGCTCGGATCACCAATCAGACCAGTAGCCCCCCCCACCAAGGCTACCGGCTTGTGGCCTGCAAGCTGGAAGCGCTTCAGGCACAACAGAGGAACCAGATGGCCCAAATGCAAGCTGTCAGCGGTCGGATCGAAACCGCAATACAGTGCAATTGGCCCTTGCGCCAGTCGCTCTGCTAACGCTTCTTCATCCGTAACCTGGGCAACGAGGCCCCGCTCTTGCAGTTGTTTAATCAAGTTGCTGCTTGCCATCAATGACTCCATGTATAAACGAATGCACCTTTGTCGGTACACGACCTTTCGCCCACTGGCGAAATATTAAATTCAGAATGACGCATAGAATAAAGCGCCGGCGACATCAGTGCCAGCGCTTAAGGGGGATTTTCACCGTTCAGGGCGCCAGTCGGTCAATTTTCCAGTCATTACCGTCCCGTTGATACAGGAAACGGTCATGCAGACGGTTGGCGCCACCCTGCCAGAACTCGACGGAGTCGAAATTAACCCGGAACCCCCCCCAGAAACTCGGCAATGGCACTTCGCCCTGTTGGAATTTTTGCTTCAGTTCGAGGAATTTGCTCTCCAGCACGCCGCGCGCAGAAATACGCGATGACTGCTGGGATACCCAGGCACCGATCTGGCTGTCTTTCGGCCGGCTGGCGAAGTACTTCATGACTTCGAAGGTGGACAGGCGCTCCGCTTTACCGAGGAAAATCACCTGACGATCGAGCATGTGCCACGGGAACAGCAGACTGATGTGCGAGTTATTCGCCAGTTGCTGCGCCTTGCGGCTGCCCAGGTTGGTGTAGAACACCAACCCTTTGTCATCAAAATGCTTGAGCAACACAATACGCTGGTAAGGTTGGCCGTTTTCGTCCACCGTGGCCACACACATGGCGGTCGGATCTGCCAGACGGGCATCACAGGCCTGTTTCAGCCAATGTTCGAACAGTTCCAGGGGGTTGGAGGTCAGGTCCTTACGGCGCAGGCCGCCACGAGTATATTCGCGGCGCAGGTCCGCAACATCAAATTCATTATTTTCAATCATTCGGTTATCAACCAACTGAAAAATCGTGATTCTATTCTGCGCCAGCGGCGTCAGGATCTCAATCGCTCTGACGCCGCAACTGCCGGATCAATTCGTCAGCGTACAGTCGCTCATAATCACTTTGCCATTGCGCTCAAGATAGGCGTTTTGGCCCTTCGACCAAAAGGTGTATTTATCATCGCTGTATTTTGCACCGGACATGGCCAGTACCTGTTTCAGCTTCAGTTGCTCACCGTCCATAAGCAGGCTGACGGTACTTTCCTTACCGTCCAGTGACACTGTCAACGGCGTGGTGCCGCACTGGTAATGCAAGGTTTGGCTATTTTGCGGCAGAACATAACTGCAGCCAGCCAGCACCAATGTGCCGGCGGCAATAATGATTTTTTTCATGCTGTTGCTCCTTAGGGAAATCCATTGATTTCTATCCTAACAGAGCTAACGCCCCCTCAAAGGCAAAACCGGATAAATCCCACCCAGCAGGGTTTCACAGCTGGCACCGGTCACCGAAGGCAGGTTGCCGGGCTGCCCGGACAAGGTACGAAACGCCAGCCAGGCAAAGGCCAGCGCCTCCATATCATCGCCGCTAATGCCGAAGTCATCCGTCAGACAGACCTCGGTTCCTGGCAACAACGCCGACATCCGTGCCATCAGCAACAGATTCCGCGCCCCACCGCCGCAGACCAGCAGTCGTTCACAGCCCCCTGCCAACTGAACCTGTTCGCAAATGGTGACTGCCGTCAATTCCGTCAATGTGGTTTGCACATCCACCGGGCTGACTGCCGCCAGACCCGCGAGCTGACGTTCCAGCCAGGTCGTGTTGAAATATTCACGCCCGGTGCTTTTCGGTGCAGGTAGCGAGAAGTAAGGATCGGCCAGCATCTGTTGCAACAGCGGCAAGCAAACGCGTCCCGCCATCGCCCAGCCACCATCCTTATCGTAAGGCTGTGATTGATGACGCCATATCCAGGCATCCATCAGCATATTGCCCGGCCCGGTATCAAAGCCACGCACCGCAGCCCCCGGCAGTAGCATCGACAGATTGGCTATGCCACCGATATTCAGCACCATACGGCGCTCTACCGGGTGCGACAGCAGTGCCTGATGGAAGGCAGGTACCAACGGGGCTCCCTGACCGCCGTAGGCCATGTCACGTCGGCGAAAATCGCCAACGGTGGTGATATTGGTCAGTGCGGCAATGCGATTATTGTCGCCCAACTGCATAGAAAAACGCACATCCCCCTCGGGTTCATGCCAAACCGTCTGGCCATGACAACCGATGGCGGTGATGTCGTGCGCCGCCACGCCGGTTTGCTTCAGCAAGCCCAGTACCGCCTCACCGAACAGCGTACCAAGCTTCGCATCCAGCCGCCCGACCGCAGAAAGCGTGGTCTGCTGGCCCTGGCACATCCCGAGAATATCATGCTTCAGTTGGAGCGGCATCGGATGGCTGTAACTGGCCTGTTGCGCCACCATACGTCCGTCAATCGCAGCGAGTACCACGTCGACACCATCCAGACTGGTGCCAGACATAACACCTATATAGCGGCCTGACTTCATAGCTACATCCTTTACCCTTTATGGGGAAGCAAAAATTTTGACCTGACAAATAAACCAGAATTGCCACATTAACGCCATGAAATATGTTGTATTTTCTCACCTCTGTGAGCAATGTGCCTGTTTTTAGCCCACACCGAATATTGATAAGTACGGCTAAGCAGGGCTTCAACATGCAATGGAATTTCTTCCAACGCTGTTATAAAACTAAACCACCGTTTATTATTGGTTGAACAGAGCAAAGCTAAGCTGCGTGCAGTAGCGGGTTATGGTTATATGCGTGCGTTTAAGCCATACTTTGTCTATCATTTTTATGAATCTGGCCTGGCAAGGTTCCCCAGGTTATGGACTACTACCAACAGGAGTTTTATATGATCAAGCGTCTTCTCGTCGTTGCCATCGCCGCAGTTACGCTGGCAGGGTGCGCCAATGACTCCATGTCCGGCGACGTTTATTCCGCTTCGCAGGCCAAACAGGTGCAAACCGTGACTTACGGCACGCTGGTTTCTGTGCGCCCGGTCAAGATCCAGGGTAGTGAAACATCGAACACCATTGGCACCATCGGTGGTGCCGTGCTGGGTGGCTTCCTCGGTAACACCGTCGGCGGCGGCACTGGCCGTAGCCTGGCGACTGCAGCCGGCGCTGTAGCAGGTGGCGTAGCCGGTAACAGCATCGGTGAAGCTGCCGGCCGTACTTCAGGCTATGAGCTGGAAATCAAGACCGACCAGAAAGAGAACATCGTGGTGGTTCAGAAGGCGGGCGACACCAAGTTCAGCCCAGGGCAACGTGTTCGTATGGCTCGCACTGGCGATACCATCACCGTATCCCCACTGTAAGCTGAACTCAGCAGGTAAAACCGGAGGCTTTAGGCCTCCGGTTTCATTTCCGATGCTGTGAAATCTAATCGTATAAAGAAGAAGTTCTTATTGTTTATTTTGCAGTTCAGTGATGTTTTGTTCCAACTTGCCAATCAGATCTACCAACAATTGCACTTCATCAGTGGAAATCCCACTCAAAATTTCGCCCCGCGTCGAACTGATCACACTGTCCACCTCTCGGATAATGGGATCGGCAGCTTCAGTCAGCTTGATACGCTTCGCACGCCGGTCGTTGGCGCAAGTGTGGCGAGTAATCAGCCCCTTTTCTTCTAACTGGTCCAGGGTACGAACCAATGACGGTTGCTCAATGCCGATCGCCTTGGCCAGCTGGATCTGCGACTGCTCCGGCGGTAAACGATTGATACTGTGCAGGGTTACCCAATGTGTTTGCGTCAGCGCCAGCGGCTTGAGCCGATGATCGATCAGCGCGCGCCAAACACGAACTAATCGTGCTAAATCGGAACCTAATGTTGACTCCACTTACCCCTCCTTATAATTAGCATGCTAACATACCCTCCCACAGTTTAGACTATTTTGAGTAACTAACATTAAAAACACAAATGTATATAATATATATTGTGGAATTAGCCACCATTTTGGCCAGTTATTGTTTATTCTCTATGCAAAAACTCAACATATTCACTCATCGGGATTGTTAATGTGAATACTTCATGGCTCCATGCCTCGTCCCCGCTACCCGATTTGGTGCTGGGCGCCTCGCTTTATTTTCCACCCATATTTAAGGCTGTGTTGCTTGGCCTGGTTTTATGGCTACTGGTACACCACCTGTTGCGAGAATGGATTTATTCCGGCGAAATTTGGCATCCCATGCTGATGGATTTGTCTATTTTCGTCATTGCCGTCAGCGGCGCCCTGTGGCTTTTAGCAAGTTGGTAACCGATGACACATAAAACATTAAAATATTTTTCTACGGTAATCGTCTGCGCCATTGCCATCTGTGCCGGCTGGTGGTTATGGAATTATTATATGCAATCCCCGTGGACCCGTGATGGAAAAGTACGCGCCGAGCTCGTCAATATCACACCAGAAGTTTCTGGAAGATTAGAGAAAATAACCGTTCATGACAATCAGTTCATACCTGCGGGAAGTCTGATTTTTGCGATCGACCCCGTGCCATACCAGATAGCGCTCGACAATGCAGAGGCCGCGCTGGCAAAAGCGCAGTCCGATATGGCCAAAGCCGACCATGAGGCAGCCCGCCGTCGTAGCCTGCCCAAAAATGTTATTTCCGCAGAAGACATGGATGAGTCAAATTTAGCAGCACAGGCAATGAAAGCTGCCTATAAAGCCGCCCAGGCCAATCTGGAACAGGCCAAATGGAATTTAAGTAAAACTAAAATTTATGCCCCTACCGATGGCTATATCACCAACTTACAAACCCGGGTTGGAAACTATGCCAGCGTCGGTATGCCACTGGTCGCACTGGTCGACGTACACTCTTTTTATGTCCTCGGCTATTTTGAAGAAACCAAGCTAAAGCATATAAAAGAAGGCAATAAAGCGGATATCGTTTTATATAATGGCAACACCCCTCTCCAGGGCGAAGTAGAAAGCATTGGCCGTGCCATTTACGATCAGAGCGTTGAAAGCAGCAGTGATTTATTAATGGACGTGAAGCCCAACGTGCCTTGGGTACGGCTGGCACAGCGCGTTCCGGTACGGATAAAACTACTGAATGCGCCCGCTGATTTACCCCTGGTGGCCGGCACCACCTGCACCATCTCCATTCATCAGTAAGGCTAACCAGTGAACCTGCCTTTTTTGGAATGGAAGCGTACCCCCTGGGGGAAAGCCAGCGCTGGGCAATGGCGTTATGCGCTGCGCAATTCGCTGGCGATGTGTCTTGCGTTATGGGTAGCGTTCGTCCTCAATCTTGATGAGCCTTACTGGGCACTCACCTCAGCGGCAGTGGTCAGTTTCCCCACCGTCGGGGGTGTGATCAGTAAAAGCATCGGGCGCGTTTTCGGTAGCCTGGTCGGTGCTGCCGCGTCGGTGGCGATTGCCGGTCATTGCCTCAACGATCCCTGGCTGTTCACGCTGTTCATTGCCGCCTGGATCGGCCTGTGCACCTATATTTCCAATCATTATCAAAACAACGTCTCCTACGCCTTTGCGCTGGCAGGCTATACCGCCGCCATCATCGCCTTTAGTACGGTCAACGTTACCGACACCCAGCAAATCTTTGATATCGCCCAGGCACGCGTTTGCGAGGTGATCACCGGTATTCTGTGCGGCGGACTGATGATGATGATCCTGCCCAGCACTTCGGACGGTGAAGCGCTATTGACCTCTCTGCGGCGCATGCACCTGCGGTTGCTGGAGCACGCGGCGATGCTGTGGCAACCCGAGATTACCGTACAGATGCGCACGTCACATGAAGGGGTCATCGGCCAGATCCTGACCATGAACCTGTTGCGTATTCAGGCCTTCTGGAGCCACTACCGGCTGCGTCGGCAGAATAACCTGCTCAACTATATGCTGCATCAGCAACTGCGCATTACCAGCGTGATCTCCAGCCTGCGCCGCATGCTGCTGAACTGGCCGGAACGCCCGGCCAACCTGGCGACCGTTTTGGATCAACTGCTGAACGAACTGCGTAATCCCCATACCGATAAATACCGGTTGGCCCGCATCCTGCAGCAGATCGCCCCACAGGATCCTGCCGATTACCGCCATCGTGCCTTTTGGCTACGCCTGCGCAATTTCTGCTGGTTGTACCTTAACTGCAGCCGCTGGCTGCAACGGCTGGAGAGCGCCACTCCGGTCAGCGAGATACAACCGCCACGCGTGACTTCTCTGGCTCGTCATACCGACAGTTACGAGGCCGCCTATAATGGCCTGCGCACTTTTCTGTGCATTATCCTCGGCTGTGCTTACTGGATTAACACCCAGTGGGATGCCGGCAGTACGGCACTGACGCTGATTGCCATCAGTTGTGTGCTCTATTCCTCCACGCCGTCCCCTATCAACAGCATCACCACCCTGCTCAAGGCAGTGACACTGCTTTCTATAGTCTGTTTTTTGGTGAAGTTTGGCCTGATGGTTCAGATAGATGACTTATGGTTGTTCTGTGCCTTCCTGTTCCCAGTACTGGTCACCATGCAGATGCTCAAGCTGCAGAATCCCTCCTATGCTGCACTCTGGGGGCAACTGATCGTGTTTATGGGCTCGTTTTTGTCCGTTACCAACCCGCCAAGCTACGATTATCAGTCGTTTATCAATGACAGCATCGGCAAAATTGTCGGCGTGCTGTTGGCCGGTCTGGCATTCCAGATCTTGCGGCCGAGCTCAGACAAGCGCAAAAGCCGGCGCATTATCCGCGCCCTGCGACGAGACTTTATCGATCAGCTGAGTAAAAAGCCGCAGCAAAGCGAGAGCCTGTTTGAATCGCTGATTTATCACCGCGTCAGCCAATTGAATCAAAGCCAGGATCAAGAGGCACGCAGTTGGTTATTACGCTGGGGCGTGGTACTGCTCAACTGCAGCCATATCGTCTGGCAACTGCGCGACTGGCAGACCCGCTCCGATCCGCTCTCGGCGGTGCGTGACGTCTGTATTCACTGTTTGCGGGGCATTATGACGGTAAAAGGCGTACAGCACAGTTCGCTGGACGCCAGCTTACAAGAGCTGCAACGCATGAGTAATGCACTGGCGCACCACCCGGAACAGGCAGCGCGCGATCTTGCCGGATTAATTTGGCGACTTTATTGTTCGTTGCAACAGTTACAGCAGGCTATCACCCCGCCTGACAGTGCAGCGGCAACCGCGGGCTAAGTGGCTTTATCACTTAATAACACCACAGGCGAAACGCTCGCCACCACCCCCCAGGGGTTTCGGATGATCGGAGTGGTTATCGCCACCAGCATGTACCATCAGCGCCCTGCCGGTTACTTCACTGATTTTTTTCAGCCGTGGAGCCAATACCGGATCACTGGCCATGCCATCGTCCGTTACGTAAATCGCCGGCAGGTCGCCCAAATGGCCATCGGCATAGGGACCAAGGTGTTTACCGGTTTTTTGCGGATCAAAATGCCCGCCCGCTGCCAGTGCGGCAACCGCTTTGCCCTCTTTCATCCCCGGCTCGCAACTGCCGTTCTCATGAACGTGGAAACCGTGCACGCCAGCCGGTAACGCTTTGAGTTGTGGAGTAAACAGCAGGCCATAAGGCGTTTCGCTGATCGTCACTTTGCCAATTTCCTGACCAATTCCCTGTCCGGTCACCAGATTCATGTCAACATCCACCGTCGCCGCCTGAGCGGCTCCGCAAGCCATCAAACCGAAGGCCGCATAAAAATAATGTTTCATCAATCAATCTCCTTGGAATACCTGTGAGTGTTCAAGTATAGGGGAATCTGTGACGCAATCGCACAAAATGCGCACAATTTTGCCGATCAAATTCGCATTCTGAATAATTCATACTAATAATAATTCTGCCGATATCGGTCCTCTGACCAGCTGCCGTTCGGTATATCCTCTCTACCAGCACAGCTGCAATAGCTATTCAAAGATCACCCCGGCACTGCAGCTAGTTCATAAGGAACTGATATGGGAATCTTTAATTATCAAGGGCTCGACGAGGAAAAATCCAAGGCGTTATTCACTGACGCTCTGGCGATTTCCACTTATGCCTATCACAATATCGACAATGGCTTTGATGAGGGCTACCACAATACCGGTTTTGGATTGGGTTTACCGTTAACGCTGGTGACGGCGTTAATTGGCAGCACGCAGTCACAGGGTGGGTTACCCGGTATTCCCTGGAACCCCGACTCGGAAAAGGCGGCACTGGAAACGGTAAATAACGCCGGGTGGTCAGTGATAGGGGCCGACCAATTGGGTTATACCGGTAAAACCGACGCGCGTGGTACCTATTACGGTGAAATCCTGGGTTACACCACCGCACAGGCCGAAGTTTTGGGAAAATATGACAGTGAAGGTAATCTCACCTCCATTGGTATTGCTTTTCGTGGCACCAGCGGCCCGCGTGAATCCCTGATTACCGATAGCATTGGAGATTTGATTAATGATTTGCTGGCGGGTTTTGGTCCTGCCGGTTATGCCGATAATTACAGTCTGAAGGCCTTCGGTACCCTGCTAAGTGATGTCGCCAAATTCGCCCAGGCACACGGGCTGAGCGGCGATGATGTGACCATCAGCGGCCACAGCCTGGGTGGACTGGCGGTAAATAGCATGGCAGCACTCAGCGACGATAATTGGGGTGGCTTCTACGCGCCATCGAACTATGTGGCGTTCGCCTCACCAACGCAATACGAGACTGGCGACAAGGTGATTAATATCGGTTATGAAAACGACCCGGTATTCCGCGCGCTGGACGGCACCAACCTGACATTATCCTCATTGGGAGTCCATGATAGCCCACGGGAGTCCGCCACCAATAATATCGTTAATTTCAACGATCATTATGCTTCTGACGCCTGGAATATTCTGCCCTTCTCAATCCTGAATATTCCAACCTGGCTATCCCATCTGCCCTTCTTTTATCAGGACGGGTTGATGCGGGTACTAAACTCAGAGTTTTATTCGCTGACCGGCAAAGACTCAACGGTGATTGTTTCCAACCTCTCGGATGTCACCCGCGGTACTACCTGGGTTGAGGATCTCAATCGCAATGCTGAAAAACACAGCGGCCCGACCTTTATTGTTGGCAGTGACAGTAATGATTTAATCAAAGGCGGCACTGGGAACGATTACCTTGAGGGCCGCGCCGGTAATGACACTTTCCGCGACAATGGCGGTTTCAATATTATTTCCGGCGGCGAAGGCAATAACACTCTGGATCTGCAGCATGAATTGAAAAATAGCGAGGTTGCCTACGACGGCAATACGCTCTACCTGCGTGACGCCAAAGGCGGTATCACCCTAGCCGATGATATTGGCACACTGCGAACTAAAGAAACCTCTTGGGTCATCTTCAGCAAAGAGTTGGATCATCAGGTTACCAGCGCCGGATTAAAATCGAGCGAAGGGCTGAAGGCCTATGCTTCATCACTCAACGGCGGTTCCGGCGATGATATCTTGCAAGCGCGTGCCAATGATAAATGGCTGTTCGGCAACGATGGCAACGACACTCTGCTTGGCCATGCTGGCGGTAATTTAACCTTCGTCGGCAGCACCGGTAACGACGTCATACACAGTCAAGGCGGCAACAATACCTTCCTGTTCAGCGGTGACTTTGGTCAGGACCAGATTTACGGCTATCAGGCGCAGGACAAACTGGTCTTTATGGGCACCGATGGCAGCAGCGCGGGCGGTAACTTCCGCGATTTCGTTTCTGAAGTGAACGACAATCTGGTGTTTAACTTTGGCGGCAATACGGTCACGCTGGTCGGACTGGGGCTAAGCAGCCTGTCGGACGGCCAGGTGGTGCTGGCCTGAGGTTGTGGGATATCAGAAAGTAAAACCGGGCAACCACGGTTGCCCGGTTTCTTATGGTCATAGAGATTTATGGGACGTCGTAACCCAGAGCTGCCTTGCGAATACGGAACCACTGCTGACGACTCAACGTCAACTGCTGTGCTTTCAGCGCCGAACGCACGCGCTCAATCTTGCCGGAGCCAATAATCGGCAAAGGTGACGACGGCAAACGCATCACCCAGGCGTACACCACCTGCTCGATAGTCTCGGCGCCAATCTCCAGTGCCACCGCCTGCAGCTCATCACGCAGCGGCTGGAACTCGGCGTCGTTGAACAGGCGGCCACCACCCAGACAAGACCAGGCCATCGGCTTGATGCGCAATTGCTGGCACTGATCCAGGGTACCGTCCAGAATAGCCGGTTGATGGATCGGCGAAATTTCCAGTTGATTGGTCACCAGGGAGAACGGCAGACGCGACTGCAGCAGCGTAAACTGCGTGGTGGTGAAGTTGGATACGCCAAAATGGCGCACTTTGCCGCTTTTATGCAGCGCCACAAAGGCTTCGGCCACCTCATCGGCGTCCATTAATGGATCCGGACGGTGGATAAGCAGCAGATCAAGGTAATCGGTATGCAAATGTGCCAGCGAGCGTTCCGCGCTATAAACGATATGTTCACGGTCAGTAATGTAGTGGCCAATCAGGTTACCCGGTTTAGCGGTGGTGGCGATGCCAAATTTGGACACCAGTTCCATCGATTGACGCAGTGAAGGCTTCAGACGCATCGCCTCACCAAAGGCTTGTTCGCAGGCATAGCCGCCGTAAATATCCGCATGGTCGGCGGTAGTGACACCCAGCTCAATATGCTGCTCAATAAACGCCAGCAACTGCTGCGGCGACATGCCCCACTCCATCAAACGCCAGTATCCGCAAATCATGCGGGAAAATTCAGGCCCTTGCGGCGCGAGCTGTACACGGTTTACCATTGTTGAAACCTCATGACATTGTTTCATGCCAGCATACACAAGCGGATAACTCGGTGGGAAGCGGAAAGCCGCGCTCACGTGCGGCAGATCAGAAATGACCTAGAACAGCGACGGTTGTTCCGGCAAGGGTTCGTCCGGTTGTTTATTAGCACGCTGCAGGCGCAGCAAGCGTTGGTGGCACAGGCGCAGCACGTCGCGTTTTTGTGCATCGCTCATTTGCATCCAGCCAAAGCGTTCCTCGCGGCTGCGCAGGCAACCACGGCAAAAGCCGCGATCGTCGGCCTGACAAATGCCGCGACACGGGCTGGGGATGTCAAAAAACTCGAGCTGCTGCGCCACACGTCCTCCTGCGTTTTCTTGCTAATTGAAGACGCCATCGGCGCCGCTGGCAAGTAACTTTTCGGCATGACGGTGAAAATAGTCGCGTAAATAACGCAGCGCCTGACGATTTTTCTCCGGCATTGCCCGTTCGAGCGTCATGGCGTGCAGCCGCAACGGTGCCGGTCGCCATTCAGGCATAAGTTGGATCAGTTCACCGCGCTGCAATTCATCCTCTATTTCATACAGCGGTTGAATCGATATCCCCAGACCGCTGCGGGTGAAGGCGCGCATTACGTTCATGCTGTCGCTGACGATCTGCCCCTCCGCCAGGCGCAATTTGAGCTGCTGCCCACTCTGATGATGCAAATCCAGATGCGCGCCGCTGAAAGCGCCGGAGATCCAGCGGTGCTGTACCAGATCCTGCGGCGTCTCGGGTACCCCATGCTGGCTAAGGTAGCGCGGAACGGCACACAGTACCATCGGCCATTCGGCCAACGGATGGGCAATCATATTGGCATCAGCCAGTTGACGATTGACCCGTAATGCAATGTCGATCCTTTGTTCGATCATGTCGACTATCCGATCGTCCGCCAACACCCGCAGAGTCAGTTTGGGATGCGTCTGCAACAGCGGTGCCAGCGCCTCTGCGAGCGGACGGCCGCCGATGCCAATGGTGGTTGCGATACGCAGCTCCCCCACCAAAGTGTCACGCAGCTCGGCCAGCCGTTGTTCAGCCTGCTGTGCCTGAAACAGCATTGCCTCGCAGCCGGGGTGAAATGCCGCCCCTGCCTCGGTCAGCGCCAGGCGTCGCGTAGAACGATGTAATAACGGCACACCGAGCGCTTTTTCCAGCGAACGCATATGCTGGCTGACCGCCGATGGCGTCATGCCCAGCCGCCGGGCAGCTCCGGCAAAGGAACCTTCCGCCACCACGGTAGCAAAAACCGCCATTCGATTCAGTTTATCCACGATTATGAAGTTTTACTTACTCAAGAAAGCATGAATATGGCACTAATCAAGCCTATTGTTAAGTACTACATTGTAGATACGCGCTCAGGTGGATCTGAGCTGATAAACGACAGGAGCAAACAGATGAAAGTAGCCATTATTGGAGCAACAGGTTTTGTTGGCCGCCGCGTGGTGGATGAAGCGCTGAACCGCGGTTTACAGGTCACGGCGATTGCACGTCAGCAAAAAGATTTGCCCGACAATGCAAACCTGACCATCGCTTTGGGCGACGTCGCCGACACCGAATGGCTGGCGAAACAGCTAACCGGTCAGGATGCAATAATCAGCGCCTTTAATCCGGGTTGGGCGGAAGAAAATCTGTATGAGAAAACCACCAGAGGCTCACAACAGATCCTGGACGCGGTGAAAAAATCCGGCGTAAAACGCCTGTTGGTGGTTGGCGGTGCCGGCAGCCTGGAAGTGGCGCCTGGCGTTGAACTGGTCGATACCCCACAGTTCCCGGAAAATATCCGCCCGGGTGCTCAGGCCGTGCGTGATTTACGCAATAAATTGCGCAATGACGCCCAACTCGACTGGACCTATTTGTCTCCTGCAGCTCTGCTGGAGCCTGGCAAACGTACCGGTCAGTTCCGTCTGGGAACCACCAAACTGCTGATGAACGGCCAGGCCCCGGCCGGTATCTCGGTGGAAGACCTGGCGGTAGCGATTACCGATGAAATCGAAAAACCGCAGTTTGTTAAAGCGCAATTTACCGCCGCCTATTAATCATTCTCACCTTCCCCCTACGCCAGACCCGCTCGGTCTGGCGTCTCTCAAACTAAACCCAACTCCCCCCAGAACCATGATAAATCTCTAAGGTTTTCTTAAGTTTCATCCTGTAAATTTCAGCGCATTACTCAATATCAGGATTCAGATTTGGCAATGTCGTTTCGTCAACGCTTACAGTGCAACAGCCTGGGTTTTATCCTCGCCAGTGCCTTATTCTTCACTCTGTTCCAGAATGCGTTATTCCTTCATAAAGCCTGGTCGTATATCACCTTCGATAACGTCCACAGCGTGATTTTCGCCGCCACCATGCCGGTGGTGATTTTCTGTGCGCTGAATATTATCTTCAGCGTGCTGACCGTGCCGTTCTTACGCAAGCCACTGATGATTTTCTTCCTGATCGGCAGCGCGACCGCCAACTACTTTATGTTCAGTTACGGCGTGGTGATCGACGGCAATATGATGCAGAACGCCTTCGAAACCAATCCTCAGGAAGCCACGGCGCTGTTGACGCCACGTATGGGCCTGTGGCTGTTGCTGCTGGGTATTCTGCCTGCGGTATTGGTGTGCTTTATCGAAATCCGTAAAACTCGCCCATGGTGGTACATGGTCGGGTTGCGCGCCGCTAACGTGATGCTCTCGGTGGTGGTGATCCTGATTATCGCCGCCCTGTTTTATAAGGATTACGCGTCGCTTATCCGTAATAACAAAAGCGTGGTGAAAATGCTGACGCCGTCGAACTTCGTTTCCGGCACCATCAAATTTACCCAGCAGCGTTACTTCACCCGCAATTTGCCACTGGTGAAAATCGGTGAGGATGCACGTAAAGGGCCACTGATTACTACACAAAAAAAGAAAACCTTGGTGATCCTGGTGGTTGGAGAAACGGCGCGTGCCGAGAACTTCTCATTAGGCGGTTATGAGCGTGAAACCAACCCACGCCTGAAGCAGGACAACGTGGTGTATTTTAAAAACGCCAGTTCCTGTGGCACCGAAACGGCGATCTCCGTTCCTTGCATGTTCTCCAACATGCCACGCCAGGATTATGACGCCAGCCAGGCTACCCATCAGGAAGGCATGCTTGACGTACTGGTGCATGCCGGGGTCAATGTGTTGTGGCGTGAAAACGACGGCGGATGCAAAGGTGCCTGCGATCGCGTGCCGCACATTGACATGACCAAGTTGAAACTGCCGCAGGATTGCGACAGTGACGTCTGTATGGATAACGTGCTGCTGTATAAACTGAATGACTACATCAACAGCTTGAAAGACGACAGCGTGATTGTGCTGCACCAGATGGGCAGTCACGGTCCGGCCTATTACCGGCGCAGCACGCCAGAGTTCCAGAAGTTTTCACCCACCTGCAACAGCAATCAGATCCAGGATTGCAGCCACGAGCAGTTGGTGAATACCTATGACAACTCACTGCTGTATACCGATGCCATGCTGGACGACACAATCAAACTGCTGGAGCAGTACAGCGGGAAATTCAACACGGCGCTGGTGTACCTTTCCGACCACGGTGAATCATTGGGTGAAAACGGCATGTACCTGCACGGTACGCCCTATGTCTTCGCTCCAAGCCAGCAGACCCAGGTTCCCTTCCTGATGTGGATGTCAGCAGACTATGAGCGCAACTTCAAGATCGATCGCCAGTGTCTGAACAATATGGCGGAAAAGGACGAAGTCTCACAAGACAACCTGTTCCATACCCTGCTCGGCATGCTGAACATACAAACCCGTGAATATCAACCGCAGCTGGATATTCTGCAACGCTGCCGGGGAGCCGCCTAAGGGCTTAACTTCCGCGCTTTATTCAGGCAAAGTATCACTCATCATAACCGGCATTTTTATGCTGGTTATGTTGCTGACAAAGCAGCCGAAAATCAATAAATTGATTTTCCTGATTTTTATTTATCGGCCTCTACTCGCTCTGGGCAGGAATGAGATTTGTCATCAGTCTGACCGGCATTTTATGCCGGTTTTTTTATTGTTATTGACCTAGACCAGTCGGTCTATTATGCTGACACCCATTATGACTAAACATGCGCACTGCCCTACAGATACCCGTGAACATTTGCTCGCTACCGGCGAGACCCTCAGCCTGCGTCTCGGTTTTACCGGTATGGGACTGAGCGAACTGCTGAGCACGGCGGGCGTGCCAAAAGGTTCGTTCTACCACTACTTCCGGTCGAAGGAAGTTTTTGGCGAAGCGATGCTACAGCGTTATTTCGAACACTATGATGCGGCAATGCAACAGCTGTTTGCCGATGATAAAGGTGATGCACGCCACCAATTGTTAAGCTATTACGCTCAGGCGATCAGCTATCACTGCCGCAGCGAATGCCATAACGCCTGCCTGGCGGTGAAATTGTCTGCCGAGGTGAGCGACCTGTCGGAGCCCATGCGTCATGCGCTGGAAACCGGCAGTGCCCGGGTGATTGGTCACCTGCAGGATACGATTGAACGCGGGATCCGCGAAGGTTCATTGTCGCTGGCCATGAGTCCGGCGGCCACGGCGGAAACGCTGTATTCCCTGTGGCTTGGCGCCTCTTTGCGCGCCAAAATCCGCCATTCGGTCGCCCCGCTGACCAGCGCGCTGGAAAGTATTGAACTGTTGCTGCGTCCGGCGCAGCGCTAAAAAAATGCCCTGACTTATCATGAATTGCCACATTGGGCGGTTTTATATTTATCACTAGTCGACCGGTCTATTAATATAGGATGCACTATGAAGATTGAAAAGTTGTTCTCCCCGCTGAAGGTTGGCGCTGTAATCCTGCCAAACCGCGTGTTTATGGCCCCGCTGACGCGCCTGCGCAGCATTGAGCCAGGTGATATCCCGACGCCATTGATGGGGGAATACTATGCCCAACGCGCCAGCGCGGGTCTGATTGTCACCGAAGCCACCCAGATTTCTTTCCAGGCGAAAGGCTATGCCGGCGCACCGGGGCTGCATACCCCAGAGCAGATCGCCGCGTGGAAAAAGATCACCCAAGCTGTGCATGAAAAAAACGGCCATATCGCCGTTCAGCTGTGGCACGTGGGCCGTATCTCCCATAACAGCCTGCAGCCGGGCCAGCAGGCTCCGGTCGCCCCTTCTGCGATCAATGCCGACACACGCACTACCGTGCGTGACGAAACTGGTGCCTGGGTACGAGTGCCAACCTCTACCCCTCGCGCCCTGGAAACTGAAGAGATCCCAGGCATCATTAACGATTTCCGCCAGGCGACTGCCAACGCACGTGAGGCCGGTTTCGACTTTATCGAACTGCATGCGGCGCACGGCTATCTGCTGCACCAGTTTATGGCTCCGGCATCTAATCAGCGTACCGATCAGTACGGCGGCAGCATCGAAAACCGCACGCGTCTGACACTGGAAGTGGTTGATGCCAGCATCGCTGAATGGGGTTCAGAGCACATTGGTATCCGTATTTCACCGCTGGGTCCGTTCAACGGCCTGGACAATGGTGAAGATCAGGAAGATGCAGCCCTGTATCTGGTGGAAGAGCTGAACAAGCGTAACATCGCCTATCTACACATTTCCGAGCCTGACTGGGCGGGTGGCAAGCCTTATTCCGACGCCTTCCGTGACTCGGTACGCGCCCACTTTAAAGGGGTGATTGTCGGGGCCGGTGCCTATACCGGCGAGAAAGCAGAAGAGTTAATTAATAAAGGCTTTATCGATGCCGTGGCCTTTGGCCGTAGCTATATCGCCAACCCGGACCTGGTTGAGCGCTTCAAACTGAGCGCGGAGCTGAACGAACCTAAACCGGAAACGTTCTATGGTGGTGGTGCTGAAGGCTATACCGACTATCCAACGCTGTAAGTAAAATAGCAAAGCCCGCCGGTAGACTAATACCGGCGGGCTTTTTGCCATTGAGGGGATATCTGTCAGTTAGCTCGCCGCCAACCTCGCCCAACGTTCCATTTCATTGGTTCCAAGATCCTTCATTATGGTGAGAAACCAAACGGTAAACTTTTCAGGATTACGCGTTGTTTCATCCATTAATTGCTGAATATCAGTCCACGACCAACTATGGGCCTCTTCAGGCGCTCCCTGCGGCTTGCCATCAAATAAACCCACGTAGATATGATCGAATTCATGCTCAATTAAATTGCCGGGTACCGCAGACTGATAGGTAAAGCTGGAAACTTGTTGTAGTTCAGTGCTGAAACCCATCTCTTCCTGCAGGCGACGCTGTGCCGCAGCCAGCGTTGACTCGCCCCAGCGCGGGTGGCCACAACAGCTGTTGGTCCATAGCCCGGCCGAGTGATACTTACTGAATGCCCGCTGTTGCAACAGCAGGCGGCCCTGGCTATCAAAGATAAAAATTGAAAATGCCCGGTGCAGTAACCCCTGTTGGTGTACCCGCATTTTGCTTTGGGAGCCAATCGGATTATCATCAGCATCAACCAGAATCAGCATTTCATCCATTAAGCGGCTCCTTCGGCAAACCTGATGTTCCTGCTGTGAAAATATAAACCGTCATTATTAATCTGATCCAAATTTATAAATTAGCCCTGTCCAATCCGGGCGCTAAATCGTTATCGTGACGCTCTGTTCCTGACAGCGGTTATAGTACTTATTTCCATGTTATGCACGGCGACAAAGTGTGCGGTAGTGTTACCCTGCCGAATTCCTGAGTGACAACGTCACTGATGTCATAATGCTCCCTGCCGTGGCATACATTGAAATCCCTTATGCGACAACGCTATACTGGATTTGCTTCAATCCATCCGCCATTGGCAACGGCACATCCAATCAGAGGAATTATGCGCTTACTCCATACCATGATCCGCGTCGGTGACCTGCAACGCTCCATCGACTTCTATACCAAGGTATTAGGCATGCGCTTGCTGCGTACCAGCGAGAACCCGGAATACAAGTACTCACTGGCGTTTGTAGGCTATACCGATGAAAGTGAAGGTGCGGTGATTGAACTGACCTATAACTGGGGCACCGACAGCTACGAGATGGGCACCGCATTCGGCCACCTGGCCCTGGGCGTGGATGATGTCGCCGCAACCTGTGACAGCATTCGTCATGCCGGCGGCAAGGTCACTCGCGAAGCCGGCCCGGTCAAGGGCGGCACCACGGTTATCGCCTTTGTTGAAGATCCGGACGGTTATAAAATCGAACTGATCGAGAACAAACACGCCGGCCATGGCCTCGGCCACTAAGGTCAACCAGGGGCGCTTTCTGCGCCCTTGTTTTTTCCGCGTGATAACCGCCTGCAACCGGGCGCAAAATTTGCCATAATGCGCGCTGCATTCGATGAAGATAAGAAACTGATGGCCGAAAAAAGTGATCTTAACGCCCTGAGTGGCCGTTTTCGTGGGTTTTACCCCGTAGTGATAGATATAGAAACTGCCGGATTTAATGCCAAAACTGACGCGTTGCTGGAGATTGCCGCCGTTACGTTAAAAATGGATGAAGACGGCTGGTTGCAGCAGGACGAAACCCTGCACTTTCACGTGGAGCCTTTTGAAGGTGCCAACCTGCAGCCCGAAGCGCTGGCGTTTAACGGCATAGATCCGAGTAATCCCCTGCGCGGTGCGGTCAGTGAGTACGATGCACTGCACGCTATTTTTAAAGCGGTACGCAAGGGCATTAAGGATCGCGGCTGTAACCGGGCGATAATTGTGGCGCATAACGCCAATTTTGATCACAGCTTCTTGATGGCAGCCGCCGAGCGCGCCAGCCTGAAACGCAATCCTTTCCACCCTTTCGCCACCTTTGATACCGCGGCGTTAAGCGGACTGGTGTTGGGACAGACGGTACTGGCCAAAGCCTGCATTGCCGCCGATATTCCCTTCGATAGTGCCCAGGCGCATTCAGCGCTGTATGACACCGAGCAAACCGCTCAGCTGTTCTGCGAGCTGGTTAACCGCTGGAAGCGTCTTGGCGGTTGGCCACTGGCCGCCACTAATACCGACTAAGACAAAAAAATCGGGCGGCCCAGTATTAGCTGGCACCGCCCGATGACTTGCAACAATAAAACCAAGCCGATTATGGCTGCTGGTCTTCCTGCTGTTTGTACTTCTCTGCCGTTTCTTTGATCAGCTGCTGCAATTCACCGCGCTGATACATTTCCATGATGATATCACAGCCGCCGACCAGCTCACCGTCTACCCACAGCTGTGGGAAAGTCGGCCAGTTGGCGTATTTCGGCAACTCGGAACGGATGTCCGGGTTCTGCAGAATATCAACATAAGCAAAGCGTTCGCCACAGGCAGACAGTGCCTGCACGGCTTGCGCCGAGAAACCGCAGTTTGGCAATTTCGGTGAACCTTTCATGTACAGCAGAATTGGGTTCTCAGTGATCTGGTGCTGAATTTTTTCAATCGTCGTCGTCATTATATTGCTTCCTCAAGCCAAATCTCATGGCTACAACATGCATCACACTGGCTATTGTAGCGGCTGGAACAGTTGCAAGAAAACGCCATCTTTTGCAAGGGCATTCCCCCGTTGTCAGTCGCGTCTCACCGGCAAGGCCTTTCCGGTCAAAACATATGCGCAGAATAACATTTTTAATCCGGCCATTTCACTAATATATTTCCTGTCAAAAAACGCCACTTAATAAGTTCCCTGGTGGTCGTTGTTGGTTTTTTATACATCAACGGTTTGATTTTTCGGCAAAAAAAATGCTATTAACGTTTTCTCACAATATGGATTATCATTTATGGGTTCTTCGCTGTTTTATATGGCGAAATTCGGGAATACTGTCACTCATTCGATATCTGTTCCGGGGCCAAGGTTGGTAACGTCGACATGCGTTTAATTCTTACGCTTTTTGTGCTGTTGTTTACACAGCTATTCTTTAATCTGGCGCACGCAGCGCCACAGTCGCGTGTTGCCGCTGAGCAGCGCAAGAGCCACGTAAACGAAGCCCGGCCGGATGACCGCAAGAAAAAGAAAGCGGTTAAAGCCAGCAGCAAAAAAGTGAAAGTCACTACTCCGCAGAAAACCGCCAAGGTCTCCAAAGCCAAAACAGAAAAAGCCGCTAAAAAGATCGTTAGCACAAAATCGAAAAACAAAACTCATAAAATAGCCAAAATTAAAGTGACTCCGCCGAAGAAGGGTTATAAAAAAGGCTATGGCCGCCATCGCAAAACCGGCATGGCAACCGCCAAATTGGTGGGTGACGAAAAGCCGCTGAAGCTCAGCCCGGCACACAAAAAACGCTACCAGCATGCCAAGCAAACCGCGATGGCCAAGCTGATGGATCAAATGGGTAAACCTTATCGCTGGGGGGGCACCTCGCCAAGAACCGGCTTTGATTGCAGCGGCCTGATTTATTACGCCTATAAAGACATCGTTAAAATTAAAATGCCGCGTACTGCCAACGAGATGTATCACCTGCGTGACGCAGCGCCAATCAAGAAGAGTGAACTGGAAAGTGGCGACCTGGTGTTCTTCCGCATTAACAACCGCGGTGTGGCTGACCATGTTGGGGTTTATCTGGGCAACGGTAAATTCATTCAGTCACCGCGTACCGGTGAAGAAATCCGCATCAGCCAACTCGACAACGACTACTGGCAAAACCACTACATCGGCGCACGCCGGGTTGTCACGCCAAAAACCATTCGATAATCTCTTTTGCGGCTGGCGCTGTCAGCCGCTCTCCCCTAATAGTTCCCGCAAACCTCATTGTTGTATTCAATCCCTTACCCGTTCCCCTGTATTTCATCGCGAAAATTGCTAATCTAAATACCCACAATAAAAACAGGTCAATCTATCGCCCATTGTTACGTCGGTGGACTGGCACTGTACAAGGAGAAAGCAATGTCGTTTGAACTTCCTGCATTACCTTATGAAAAAAACGCCCTCGAACCGCACATTTCCGCAGAAACCCTGGAATACCATTATGGCAAGCATCACAACGCCTACGTGGTGAACCTGAACAATCTGCTGAAAGGCAGTAAGTTTGAAGGGTTGTCCCTGGAAGAAATCGTTAAGGCCTCTGACGGCGGCATCTTCAACAATGCAGCCCAGATATGGAACCACACTTTCTATTGGCACTGTCTGTCGCCACAGGGCGGCGGTGAGCCTGAAGGTAAACTGGCTGAGGCAATAAATCAGGCATTTGGTTCTTTCGCCGCCTTTAAGCAGCAATTCAGCGACGCCGCAGTGAAAAACTTTGGCGCAGGCTGGACCTGGCTGGTGAAAACGCCAGAGAGTTCGCTGGCTATTGTTAACACCTCGAACGCGGCGACACCGCTGACCGGTGATGATAAACCACTGCTGACCGTCGACGTTTGGGAACACGCTTACTACATCGATTACCGCAACGCGCGACCTGCCTACCTGGAAAATTTCTGGTCACTGGTTAACTGGGCATTTGTGGAAAAGAACCTGGCGTAACGCGGGGAAAAACAATCAGGCGCAGCGAGCTGCGCCTGTTTTACTTGAGGGGATCAGTTCAAAGCAGCGGTGAAGCTGAAAGCAATAATCACGGCCAGCGCACAAACGGTGGTGAACAGTGACATTTTCAGATCGGTATCCATTACAACTCCTTTTCAGATTGGGTTGCCCAAGGGTAAAAGGCACACAATTAATGCGTCAAACCATTTTCACACAGTTAAACAATAAAATCTTGTTATCATTTCCCGGTTTATTATACCGATTACCTCTTCCACTTTGGCTCAATATGGGACAAAATTCGCAGTTCACAACTGTGTACCGGCAAAATGCCCCTCCTGACCAAGCGCTGACGACTTCAACACACTAAAAACTCAGTTTTCGCTTCTTTGGAGAAGGATCTACGCAGGCAAACGATTAACATCATACTTACATACTGCAACATGTGAGTTCAGGAGTCATTCTTTACATGGCAACGATTAAAGATGTGGCCAAACGCGCTGGCGTTTCCACCACCACCGTTTCGCACGTCATCAATAAGACTCGTTTCGTCGCCGAAGAGACTAAAGCGGCCGTTGGCGCTGCGATTAAAGAGCTGCATTACTCACCCAGCGCCGTAGCGCGCAGCCTGAAGGTCAATCACACCAAATCGATTGGCCTGCTGGCCACCTCCAGCGAAGCCCCCTACTTTGCCGAAGTAATCGAGGCGGTAGAAAACAGCTGCTACAGCAAAGGCTATACGCTGATTTTGTGCAACTCGCACAACAATCTGGACAAACAGCGGGCCTATCTGGCGATGCTGGCACAAAAACGTGTCGATGGCCTGCTGGTAATGTGTTCGGAATATCCAGACCAACTGCTGGGTATGCTGGAAGACTATCGCAATATTCCAATGGTCGTCATGGACTGGGGCGCAGCCCGCGGTGATTTTACCGATAGCATTATTGATAACGCCTTCGAAGGCGGCTATCTGGCCGGGCGTTATCTGATTGAACGCGGTCACCGCGATATCGGTGCCATTCCAGGCCAACTGTCGCGCAATACCGGTGGCGGCCGCCATCAGGGTTTTTTAAAAGCCATGGAAGAAGCCAATATCGAAGTACGCGACGAGTGGATTGTTCAGGGCGACTTTGAGCCGGAATCCGGTTACAAGGCCATGCACCAGATCTTGTCGCAGAAGCATCGGCCGACCGCGGTATTCTGCGGCGGCGACATCATGGCGATGGGCGCGATCTGCGCCGCCGACGAACTTGGGCTGCGGGTGCCACAAGACATTTCGGTAATTGGCTACGATAACGTGCGTAACGCCCGCTATTTCACCCCGGCGCTGACCACCATTCATCAACCCAAAGAGCGTTTGGGTGAGATGGCGTTCACCATGTTGCTGGACCGTATAATCAGCAAGCGCGAAGAGTCGCAGGTGATTGAAGTGCATCCAAAGCTGATTGAGCGCCGTTCGGTCGCTGACGGCCCATTCATCGATTACCGCCGCTAATTGCTATCGCCGGAAGCCGCTGTGGCTTCCGGCACCACTTCGCTTAGCCATTCCTGATTCAGCGTTTCACTGTCCCCCAGGTAATCCAACAGCCAGGCCATCGCCGGTGATGGCCTATTCTGCTGCCAGGTCAGGCAACAGGGGCTGGCCGGAAACGGCTGCTGCAGCTGCAACGCTACCAGTTCCCCACGCTGCACCAATGGCAAGGCCTGATGCGCCGGCATCATGCCAACGCATAGGCCGGCACACAGACAGTCCAGCGCCGAGGCCCAGTCCGGCACCACCAGCCGCCGTTGGTTATCCAGTGTCCAGGTGACCCGCTTGGGCAGATTACGCGAGGTATCTTCCAGACACAGGGACGGGAAAGGCCGCAGTTGATCATCATTCAACAGGCCGTCCAACGCCGCCAGCGGATGTTGCGGACTGACCACACACAGCCAGCGCATGTCGCCCATATCGCGAAAGGCAAAGCCGCCGCCGACCGGCACCGCACGCGTCGCCCCAATCGCCATATCAGCACGTCCGTCCACCAGCGCATCCCAGACGCCGTTAAACACTTCCAGTTGAACCAAAAGTTCTACGTCGGGAAAATGGCGATAAAAATCCAGCACCAGTTGGCGACAACGCTGGGGTTTAACAATGATGTCTACCGCAATTTTTAGTTGACCACGCCAACCGTTAGCCACCTGCTGGCACTGGCGGCGAGTGTCGAGCATTTTTTTGATGACACTGCGCGCTTCCTGCACAAATACCACGCCGGCCGGGGTCAGTTCCACGTCACGATGCCGCCGTTCAAACAGCGGAACTGCCAGCCATTGTTCCAATTGCCGCACGGTATAACTGACCGCCGAGGGCACTCGGTGCAGTTCCTGCGCCGCTGCGCTGAAACTACCTGTGCGGGCGACCGCATCTACCACATCGAGAGAATATTCAGACCACACAATCTTGCCTTCAATTTTTTTAACAGCACTTCGCAAATATTACCGTTTCACAAGCAGAGATCCAGCCGGATACACTTGCCGGCGCTAAAAACCTGCGACATTAAAATATTAACGAGAAATACCATGAGAAATTCCTTTGGTTTTATGTTATACCTTGCCGGCCTGAGTATGCTGGGTTACCTGGCCACCGACATGTACCTGCCCGCCTTTGGTGTAATGCAGCAAGATCTGCAAATTTCCGCCGGGGCGATCAGTGCCAGCCTCAGTATCTTCCTGGCCGGCTTTGCCTTTGCTCAACTGCTATGGGGTCCGCTTTCCGACCGTCTTGGCCGTAAACCGGTATTGCTGATTGGCCTGGCGCTATTTGCGCTGGGATGCCTGGGCATGCTGTGGGTACAAAATGCCGTTCAACTGTGGTCACTGCGGTTTATCCAGGCGATTGGCGTCTGTTCCGCCGCCGTCACTTGGCAGGCACTGGTGATCGACCGCTACCGTGAAGGCAAGGCAAACCGCGTATTCGCCACCATTATGCCGCTGGTAGCCCTCTCACCGGCTCTGGCGCCACTGGTCGGTGCCTGGCTACTGAACCACATGGGCTGGCGTGCCATTTTCGCCGTGCTGCTGGGCATTACCGTCATTCTCTTGCTACCGACTCTGCTGTTGAAAGAAAACGCCAAATCTTTGCCTTCCGCAGAAAATAAAAACGCCCTGACCTTCTGGCAACTACTGAAATCTCCGGTATTCAGCGGCAGCGTTATCATCTTTGCCGCCTGCTCCGCCGGCTTCTTCGCCTGGCTGACCGGTTCACCCTTTATTCTTGGCGATATGGGGTACAGCCCAAATGATATCGGCCTGAGTTATGTGCCACAGACCCTGGCCTTCCTGTTAGGGGGTTATGGCTGCCGCACCGCGTTAAATCGCATTAATGGCAACACCTTACTGCCGTGGCTGCTGGTAGCTTATGGCATCAGTATGGTGACGTTATATCTGGTTGCCACGCTGACCGAACCCACGCTTACCACGCTGCTGCTCCCGTTCTGCGTGATGGCGCTGGCCAACGGTGCCACCTACCCAATCGTAGTGGCAAATGCGTTAACCCCGTTCCCGGCAGGCACAGGCAAAGCCGCAGCGCTGCAAAATACCCTGCAGTTGGGCCTGTGTTTTGTCGCCAGCATGCTGGTATCGGCCTTTATCAGCCAGCCGTTGTTGGCAACGGTGACGGTGATGGTTTCTATGGTAGTATTAGCCGCATTGGGCTATATGCTGCAACGGGGAAAAGTGATGGAGGAACAGCAGGCGACGCGGCAGGAACATGCTAACTCAGCGTCATAATTGTATGTATTAATAATCACTTAAACAATATTTTTGCCGAGTGCGATTTACAGTTGAGTAAGCGTCTCGGCAAGCCTATACTCAAAACGACCTTTTAAAATAACACCTTTATAATTTCTTTATCACAAATTGCTGTTGTGTACGCGAATGGCGTCACACTTTTTTAAGGATTGTCTTTCCAGCGTTTCTTGCGCAGGAACCTTCTTAAAATTTTCCTCTGTTCATAGTCGGATATCAGGCACCACGGAACTTTTTGCCGTAGATAAACGTATGCACCCGCAGAATTTGTCTAAGCTATTTTTTGGCGGGTCATAAGTCAGAAGAAAGTGATGGAGAAGCTATGAGTTCATCGTGTATAGAAGATGTGAGCATCCAGGACAACCAATGGTATCGCATCGCTAATGAAATGCTCAGCATGGCCGGTATTGAAATAAACGGCTCACGCCCTTTCGATATTCAGGTTAAAAATCCCGATTTTTTTAAACGCGTGCTGCAGGAAGGTTCTCTTGGCCTGGGCGAAAGCTATATGGACGGCTGGTGGGAATGTGAACGGCTGGATATATTCTTTCAAAACGTGGTCCGTGCCGGGCTGGAAAAGAAACTCCCCCGCCATTTAAAAGATACCCTGCGTATTGCCGCCGCGCGACTCACCAATTTGCAATCGAAGAAACGCGCCTGGATAGTCGGTAAAGAACATTACGATCTGGGGAACGATCTGTTTACGCAGATGCTCGATCCGCATATGCAATATTCCTGCGCCTACTGGAAAGAAGCCACTACGCTGGAAGAAGCGCAAGAAGCCAAGCTGCGGATGATTTGCGAGAAACTGCAGCTGCAGCCGGGCATGAGCCTGCTGGATATTGGTTGTGGCTGGGGCGGGCTTTCCGCCTATGCGGCGAAAAACTATGGTGTTTCGGTGGTGGGCGTGACCATTTCCGCCGAACAGCAAAAACTGGCACAGGAGCACTGCGTCGGACTGGACGTTGAAATCCGATTGCAAGACTACCGCGATTTACACCTGCAGTTTGACCGTATTGTTTCTGTCGGCATGTTCGAACACGTCGGTCCGAAAAATTACCACACCTATTTTAAAGTGGTGGAGCGTAATTTAAAACCGGACGGTCTGTTCCTGCTGCACACCATTGGCTCGAATCGGACAGATATGAATGTTGACCCGTGGATCAACAAATATATCTTCCCGAATGGCTGCCTGCCGTCGGTCTCGCATATTGCCCAGGCCAGTGAGGGGCATTTCGTGATGGAAGATTGGCATAATATTGGCACCGATTATGATCGCACCCTGATGGCCTGGTACGAACGCTTCAAACAGGCGTGGCCACTGCTTGCCCAGCGTTATTCGGATCGTTTCGAACGCATGTTCAGCTATTATCTGAACGCCTGCGCTGGAGCCTTCCGCGCACGTGATATTCAACTGTGGCAAGTGGTATTCAGCCCTAAAGGGGTCGACGGCGGTATTCGCGTAACACGTTAATTATCCTGCAGCGTAAACGACTATACCCTATGGATTTCGAGTTGCAGCTAGGCGCCCAGCTCGCTCACCCCCAGGCGCTTACTTGAGTAAGTAACTGGGGGTGACAAATCTGCCGGGAGCCGATTTGAACGCTGCTTGCAGCGGCCCCTAAGGGGTGTGGCCCATGGACGGGCCACATAACCGAGTGCAGGTAACAACGCTGCAACTTAAAAGACGACGGGTATATCAGCCGCAATACACCCGGATGATTTTATCATCACTATCGCCGAGGAAATTCAGCCGGCGCAGGTTAAAGTCCATCGTGACCGCAGAGTTATACGGTATAGCGCGCACTTGCGACTCAATCTGCACGCCTTCCAGCGCTGACATCGGTTTGCCGACATAATTCTGATATTGCGCCGCGCCGCAGGTATCGTTCTCTGCATCCGCCGCTGTGTTGGCCGTACCCTGTTCCGGCGAGCTGCTACAAGCACTCAGCGCCAACAGCGCCGTTAACATCAACGTTTTCCCATAAAACTTCACGCGATAGCTCCTCTCTGGTTTGTCGTTCGTCAGATCTTCTGCGCCAGCGCACTCGCCGCCGCCATTGCCGCTTCACGGCTCGCCAACACCCGCTCGACAGTGTCAACCACCGCCTGCGTTTGTGGATCGATCTCAATATTCACCTTATCCCCCAAGCGTTTTTTGCCCAGCGTGGTGCGCTCCAGGGTTTCCGGGATCAAATGTACGCAAAAACGGTTATTCACTACTTCACCGATGGTCAGACTAATACCATCGATGCCAATGAAGCCTTTGTGCAGAACGTATTTCATCAGTTCCGCGTCCGGCATACGCAGCCATATCTGACGATTATTCTCAGAGGTATAAATCTTGGCAACCTCTGCCGTGCAGATAATATGGCCGGACATCAGGTGACCGCCAATTTCATCATTAAATTTGGCCGCTCTTTCGATGTTGACCACGTCGCCCAACGCCAGCTCACCGAGGTTGGTCAGGCGCAGCGTTTCTTTGATCAAGTCAAAACTGACGCGGTTGCCCTCTACCGCGGTGACGGTCAGGCAGCAACCGTTATGAGACACCGACGCACCAAGCTCCAGCCCGGGCAGCAGTTCAGTGGGCATCTCGATGACGTGAGTACGGAAGTTGGATTTTTCATCAATGGCGACCAGCGGCGCGGTGCCTTGTACGATACCGGTGAACATGTAGGCCTCTTCTTTCTAAAAATGTTTAAAGCGCTTGGGGCAGTTTGCCCCAGTTGACGATGAAAACCAAACCCGAGGCGACAAAAAATCTGCAGTTGCGCATTTAATAACTATTTCATCACAGCATTTGCTTAACCCCGCCGAGCGGGTACAATCTTTTTGAGAAAATTCCGCTATTTTTAATTGTTGTCCTTTCACGACGACCCTTCCCTCCATCATAAATAAATAGAAAAGGTGTGTGCGTGCAGAAGTACTTAATTGAAGCGCGTAGTTTATTGGCCCTCGCTATCCCGGTGATCATCGCGCAAATATCACAAACCGCAATGGGCGTGGTTGATACCATTATGGCCGGTGCCTACAGCGCCACAGATATGGCAGCGGTTGCCGTCGGCACTTCAATCTGGCTACCGGCCATCCTGTTCGGCCATGGCCTGCTGCTGGCACTAACGCCGGTGATTGCACAGCTGAACGGCGCTGGCCGACGCGATCGCATCGCTCATCAGGTTCGTCAGGGCTTTTGGCTGGCGGCCGCCGTCTCAATGCTGGTGATTATCGTGCTGTATAACAGCAAGTTTGTCATCGACATGATGCACAACATCGACCCGCAGTTGGCGGATAAGGCGGTGGGCTATCTGCATGCCATTATGTGGGGCGCGCCGGGCTATCTGTTCTTCCAGGTGCTGCGCGGCCAATGCGAAGGCCTGTCGAAAACCAAACCGGGCATGGTAATTGGCTTTCTCGGCCTGCTGGTGAATATCCCGATTAACTATATTTTCATCTACGGTAAATTCGGTATGCCGGAACTGGGCGGCATCGGTTGCGGCGTGGCAACCGGCAGCGTCTACTGGTTTATGTTCCTGGCGATGCGCTGGTACGTAAAACGCACCCCTTCCCAACGCGACATTCTGCCGCACGAAGGCAGCAACCTGCGGCCTGACTGGTCGGCGATGAAACGCCTGTTCGGCATTGGTCTGCCGGTGGCGCTGGCACTGTTCTTTGAGGTCACGCTGTTCGCTATCGTCGCCCTGCTGGTGTCGCCACTGGGTATTGTTTCCGTGGCCGGACACCAGATTGCACTTAACTTCAGCGCACTGATGTTTGTATTGCCATTGTCACTGGGTGTCAGCGCAACTATCCGCGTCGGCTATAGGTTGGGTGAAGGCTCGGTTGAAGGTGCGCGAATAGCCGCCTATGCGGCTATTGCCGTAGGTATCGCCATGGCCTGCTGCACCGCGCTGTTTACCGCCACCTTCCGTGAGCAAATTGCCCTGCTGTATAACGACAGCCCGGCGGTGGTTGCCATGGCCTCGCACCTGATGCTGCTGGCGGCCATTTACCAGATTTCCGACTCTATTCAGGTGATCGGCAGCGGCATTCTGCGTGGCTATAAAGATACCCGTTCAATCTTCTTCATCACCTTTATAGCCTATTGGATCCTGGGTCTGCCGAGCGGTTATGTGCTGGCGCTGACCGATATCCTGGTACCGGCTATGGGGCCAAGCGGATTCTGGATTGGCTTTATCATTGGCCTGACCTTCGCCGCCATCATGATGGCCATGCGCATGCGCTGGCTGCAAAAACAACCGGCGGTACTGATCCTGCAGCGATCCACCCGCTAAGGGTCGCTGTCGACCGGCAAGTCAAACCGGTCGACAGCTTCCTTACCCTGATTTGCAGAAAAAACCACCGCACTGCACATAAGCGCAGCAATCACGTGAAATACCGGATAAAATTGCGTTTTTCTCCTTGCCAGCACGCAGGTTGCTCGTTAATATTCGTCCCCGCTGTCAGCCATGACAGACAGGAAAAGATGCGTCCGTAGCTCAGTTGGTTAGAGCACCACCTTGACATGGTGGGGGTCGGTGGTTCGAGTCCACTCGGACGCACCAAATTCCTAAAAGCAGTACAGTGCGTCCGTAGCTCAGTTGGTTAGAGCACCACCTTGACATGGTGGGGGTCGGTGGTTCGAGTCCACTCGGACGCACCAAATATCTAAAAGCAGTGCAGTGCGTCCGTAGCTCAGTTGGTTAGAGCACCACCTTGACATGGTGGGGGTCGGTGGTTCGAGTCCACTCGGACGCACCAAATCATTGTTTCCCCAGTTTCACCCTATCGACTCGCGCCCCTCCACCGTTAACTCGCCGGTACGATCCCGTAGCTTTGCTCCTGTCACCGCAAGCCGTATCAGGTATCATCGAGGCGAATACCTTATCAGGACCGAATCCATGCTGACATTTACCGCCCAGACCCCGTTCGAAAAACTCGACAACGGCCTCATCCGTCGACAAGGCATCATGAGCAACGGCGCCCGTGCCACCGAAGTGAAATTTGATGCCGGAACCTTTGGCCAGTTGCAAAAGCGCGATTTCGCTCTGCAAACGCAGGTGGTTTCCGGTGAGTTCGAATTCACTCTGGGCAATGACATTCAGGTGGTGGTAGCCGGTGAAAGCATCATGATTCCTGCCAACACCGCCAGCGGTTGTTTCTGTCTGGCGGCAGGCACCCTATGGGAAATTGTCACCACAAACTGATCGGTAATACCTGCATTAATAAAGCGGTTATTTGCGCAACAAACACCGGCTAAGGGTTTGCATTTCGCCATATTTACTACTGATTTGACAGAACCGAGGTTTTGCATCGGTTTTTTATTTTGTTTCCCATAACAATGCCTTTATAATGCGCAACGTCTTTCAGTTGAATGGTTTCAGCCCTTGATCTGCGAAAACGCAATAACAACACATTTTCATCTCATCACGTTGCGCAGCATCCCCGCACCCCGGCGCGGGCTGAATTTTTCCGCCCCATTTCGACTCTGGTCACCTATCCTTAACAGTGTTTTGCACCATCAGGCACGACTCAAATCCCTTATCAGTGGCCTGACCGCTGGTTTTATTCGTTTTATTATCCATCACAACTTGTAGAAAACTCCGTCATGAAAAAGACCAAAATTGTTTGTACCATCGGTCCAAAAACCGAATCGGAAGAAATGCTGACCAACCTGCTGAATGCGGGCATGAACGTAATGCGCCTTAACTTCTCCCACGGCGATTATGAAGAGCACGGCAACCGCATCAAGAATATGCGCGCCGTGATGGCGAAAACCGGTCAGAACGCCGGCATCCTGTTGGATACCAAAGGCCCGGAAATTCGCACCATGAAACTGGAAGGCGGCAAAGACGCGGCGCTGGTTGCCGGTCAGACCTTCACTTTCACCACCGATCAGAGCGTTATCGGCAACAACGAACGCGTTGCAGTAACCTACGCGGGCTTTAGCGCAGATCTGAAAATCGGCAACACCGTGTTGGTGGATGACGGCCTGATTGGCATGGAAGTCACCAATGTGACCGAAAGCGAAGTTGTCTGTAAGGTACTGAACAGCGGCGACCTGGGCGAAAACAAAGGCGTTAACCTGCCGGGCGTTTCCATCCAGCTGCCTGCACTGGCCGAGAAAGACAAGCGCGACCTGATTTTCGGCTGCGAACAGGGCGTGGACTTCGTTGCCGCTTCCTTCATCCGCAAGCGTTCTGACGTGCTGGAAATTCGTGAGCACCTGAAGGCCCACGGCGGCGCGCAGATCCAAATCATCTCCAAAATTGAAAACCAGGAAGGCCTGAACAACTTCGACGAAATCCTCGAAGCTTCTGACGGCATCATGGTTGCTCGTGGCGATCTGGGCGTTGAAATCCCGGTAGAAGAAGTGATCTTCGCTCAGAAGATGATGATCGAAAAATGTAACCGTGCACGTAAAGTGGTGATCACCGCCACCCAAATGCTCGATTCCATGATCAAGAACCCACGCCCTACCCGCGCAGAAGCCGGCGACGTTGCTAACGCCATTCTGGACGGTACCGACGCTGTGATGCTGTCTGGCGAGAGCGCCAAGGGCAAGTACCCGTTGGAAGCCGTTACCATCATGGCGACCATCTGTGAGCGCACCGATCGCGTGATGCCTAGCCGTATCGACAGCCTGCATGACAACCGCAAGCTGCGCATCACCGAAGCCGTATGCCGCGGTGCCGTTGAAACCGCAGAGAAACTGGACGCACCACTGATCGTGGTTGCTACCAGCGGCGGTAAATCAGCCAAGTCCGTGCGTAAATACTTCCCTAATGCCGTGATCCTGGCCCTGACCACCAACGAAACCACTGCTCATCAGCTTATTCTGGCCAAGGGCGTGATCCCACAAATGGTCAAGGAAATTGCCTCTACCGACGACTTCTATCGCATCGGTAAAGAAGCGGCATTGGCCAGCGGTTTAGCTCAAAAAGGCGACGTTGTAGTGATGGTTTCTGGTGCACTGGTACCAAGCGGCACTACCAATACTGCCTCGGTTCACGTGCTTTAATATAAAACGTGACATAATTATTTTGACAAAAACGCCGCTTAGCGGCGTTTTTTTAGCACTGGTAAACCGTTTCCTCAAAAACGCAACCGTGGATTGCTCATTATTTGGCTAATTACAAATCGGAGTTGTCCCATGGAATCCGGCTGTTTTCCCTACATTTTTTAACTACTCCTCAAAAGAAGATGCAAGTTTGAGCGAACGATCAAAATAAAGCACTCCAATCCAAAAAAATTATTCTCTTTCGAAAAAAGTTTGTGTAATACTTGTAACGCTACATGGAGATTAACTCAATCTAGAGGGTGTTATAATGAATCGTACTAAACTGGTACTGGGCGCGGTAATCCTGGCTTCCACTATGCTGGCTGGCTGTTCAAGCAATGCTAAAATCGATCAACTGTCTTCTGACGTTCAGACTCTGAACGCTAAAGTTGACCAGCTGAGCAACGACGTGAACGCAATCCGTTCTGACGTTCAAGCAGCCAAAGACGACGCAGCACGTGCTAACCAGCGTCTGGACAACCAAGCACACGCTTACAAAAAGTAAGATAGCTTCGGTTATTGAAAACGGCGCACAATGTGCGCCGTTTTTTTTGTCTGCAAATTTCCCCCTACTCCCCATGCCCCCCTGTCGACAGACGAAAAAAGGGCCCAGCACGCTGAGCCCCTCAGGATTATCCATTAAGACCGCGTTTTAATTCACCGAACTGATGGGCGCGCTCTTGAATAGGCCTTTTTTCGCTTCCTGTGGGGCTACAGGCGTTAAGCTGACCTCAGATGGGTTCTGCCCCAGGTTAACCAGTACCGGCATGCCAGAGCGGCGTACAACCGCGCTATCGAACACGGCCTTATCGGTCTGCGCATCCCCGACAAAAGCTTTCTCGGTTTTCGACAACGTGATCGGCATGGTCTGCGGATCGTCGCTTTCAACTCTCGACAGTGGCTGATGAACTTCTACGTAACGCTTACCGTCCGGCTCAACGGAGATTTTTACCGGATCATTGATTACCTGCACGCGGGTGCCACGTGGAACCATATTAAACAACGCTTCGATATCCGTTGGGCGCAGGCGGATACAGCCGGAGCTGACGCGCATGCCGATACCAAAGTTGGCGTTGGTGCCGTGGATCAGGTATTCACCGTGCCCCATGGCCAGACGCAGGGCAAACAGGCCCATTGGATTTTCAGGCCCGGCCGGTACGACGGCTGGCAGTTTCACCCCTTTTTCCAGGTAGCGTTTACGGATATTGGCCGTCGGCGTCCAGGTCGGGTTCGGGATTTTTTGGCTGACAGAGGTCACCTCCAGCGGCGTGTGCATCCCCGTCTGGCCGATACCGATAGGGTAAACAATCACTTTATTTTCGCCTTTCGGATAGTAGTACAGACGCAGTTCGGCCAGGTTGACCACGATCCCCTCACGCTTGGTATCCGGCAACAGCATCTGGGTCGGGATAGTTAATACCGAACCTGGCTTGGGCAGGAAGGGATCTGTGCCCGGATTGGCCTCCAGCATGCCCAGCAAACCAATTTTATAGTCAGCGGCAATCGCCTCCAGCGGGCGGCCATCATTGGGTACAGTATAGGTGGTGTTCTCGCCAATCAGACGGCTGTCCGGCGGCGGCAGCGGGTATTCGCTCGCACTGGCGGCCTGGGTGCCGGTCAGTACGGTGGCAAATAACATGCCCATTAAACTCAACGCACGTTTCATTATCATCCCTATTATGCTTATTACGGTTCGGCCACAAGGCTAACGGGCACTTGGTGGCGGGTAAATCAGACAAGACCTGATTAATACTAGCAATGCTGCAGTTAAAGGCAATAAGTTCTCTAAAAATCAACATGTTATAACGTAATCGCTTTATGGATTTGTCAATGTAACGTCAAGGGGTAAGCTGCTGATATGTCACTGATTTGCGGGGCGAACGAACGAGGTGTTGAGGGTTTGTAAAGACTCATTGACACAGGAAATACCAGAAACGTATCAATGAGTCTCACCGCTATGTCAGAATTTGGCAGCCTGACTGCGGATAGCGCGGATCATCGCCTCTAACCCTTGCGAGCGTGACGGCGTCAGGTGCTGGCTCAGCGCCAATTCGGCGAAGAAAGGGCGAACATCCAGATCGACAATCTGCTGCGGCGTCATCTGGTGATAAAGGATAAACACCACGGCCAGCAACCCTTTGACGATGGCCGCATCACTGTCCCCATGGAATTCAACACGCCCTTGATCATCAAGCTGCATCACAATCCATACCTGGCTCTGACAGCCGGAAATCAGATTGCCCGCCTGACGTTCCGTATCGTCAAGCGCCGGCAGCTTGGCGCCCAGCTCAATGACATACAGGTACTTATCTTCCCAATTCAGACAGCGGGAGAAATTACGCACTAACTTATCTTTGTCCGGCAAATTCGCCATGAGGATCCTTTCAATCATTCAGGGGCCGGCATGCCGACCCCATGTCACTGACTACAGGTATTGATTCACCCGGAGGGATTAAGCCCCGGTCTGTCCTATCCCAACAGTTTTTGGATGCGCTGTAACCCGGCCACCAGCCGGTCTACTTCATCGCGCGTATTATATAACGCCAACGAAGCGCGGCACATGCTCGGCACATTATAGAACGCCATCAGCGGCATCGCGCAATGGTGTCCGGTACGAATGGCAATGCCGTACTGGTCCAGGAAACTGCCGACGTCAAAGGCGTGGTGCTCACCCAGGTTAAAGGCGATCACGCCGGCACGCTCTGTCGGGCCGTAGATTTTAAGCCGGGGTACCTGTTGCAGAGCCTCCAGCGCGTAACGCATCAGCGACTGCTCGTAGTCACCAATCGCCTCCAGCCCCAGCGCATTCACATAGTCAATTGCCGCCCCCAACCCCATCATACCGGCTGTGTTGGGTGAACCGGCCTCAAAGCGCCACGGTGGCTCGGCGTAGGTAGTTCCTGCCGTCAGGCTGACCTGTTGGATCATCGACCCGCCCCCTTCCCAGGGAGGCATTTGCTGCAACAGCGCCTGACGACCGTAAAGAATACCGATGCCGGAAGGCCCATACAGCTTATGCCCGGAGAACACGTAGAAATCGCAATCCAGCGCCTGAACATCCACCCGCTGGTGCATCACCGCCTGTGCACCGTCGATCAGTACCTTCAGGCCCGCCGCTTTTGCCTGTGCCGTTATTTCCTGCACCGGGTTCACCGTGCCCAACACGTTGGACATCTGGGTTAGCGCCAATAGTTTGGTGGACGCGTCGATCAAGCCCGGCAACTGAGCCAAATCCAGAGTGCCATCTTGCTGTAGTGGCCAGACGCGCAGGTTCAACCCGCGTTCCTGCGCCAGCATCTGCCAGGGTACGATATTGGCGTGGTGTTCCATCTCGGTGATGATAATGCTGTCACCGGGCTGCAAAAAGTGGCGGCCAAAACTGTTGGCTACCAGATTGATGCCTTCGGTGGTGCCCTTGACGAATACAATCTCTTCCGCCGAGCCGGCATTGATAAACGCCGCCACCTTTTCACGCACCGCTTCCATTTCCTGCGTCGCTTCGGCGCTTAACGTATGGATGCCCCGGTGTACCGCCGCGTAGCCATGACGGTAAAAATCCAGCTCGCGATCGATAACTGCCTGCGGTTTCTGCGCGCTGGCTGCGCTGTCGAGGTAAGCCAGCGGCTGGCCATTGACCTCGCGTGCCAACAGCGGAAATTCACTGCGTACCCGTTCAATTGGAAAACTCATGCAGCCTCCCCCGGCAGGCGCTGCGCAATCCGTGCCAGCACCGATTCACGGATGGTGTCATTGCCAATCCCCTCGGTCAGCTCCGCGGCAAAGGCAAAGATGATCATCTGCTGCGCCGCATGCTTGTCGATCCCACGCGATTGCAGATAAAACAGCTGCTCTTCATCGATGCGCCCGACGGTCGCGCCGTGACTGCACTTCACGTCGTCAGCGTAGATTTCCAGTTGCGGCTTGGTATCCACCTCCGCCACCTTGCCGAGCAGCAGGTTGTGGTTGGTCATCTGACCATCGGTTTTAATCGCGTGTTTGGCCACTTTAATCATGCCGTTAAACACCGCTTTGGCGCGATCGCTGACCACCACTTTGTGCAGTTGGCGGCTCTCGCAGTAACCCTTGTTGTGCTCCAGGTAAGTGCGGGTATCGCAGACCTCTTTACCGACCGGCAGCACCAGGCTGTTGATCGTCAGGTTGGAGCCTTCACCGTTGAGCTGCGCGCTGGTATTATGCCGCGTCAGCCCCGCCCCGAGCAGGAAACTGTCGCTCTTCACCCGTGCGTCGCGGCCAATCACCAGATCGTTATGGGCAAAGTGGTAGCTCGGCTGACTTTCAAATGCCAGTTTGCAGTGCTGCAGTTGAGCATTGTCACCCACGTTAGCGGTCAGGCGTGCGCCAGTGAAATGCGCAGCGTCGTTAAGGCTGACGTAATGCTCGATCACCTCAGCCTGCGCATTACGCGCAATCTCAAGATGATGGCGGTGATGGACGGTATTCACTTCACCTTCAGCGCCGCGTCCGCTGCTGATATGCAGCAGATACAGCGGCCGCTCTGCAATTTTGCCGGCCGCCACGCGGATAATGCTAGTTTCCTGCGCCAGGCTTTCGGTCAGATGCAGGAAGATTTCAGCCTGGATCGGCTCCGGCAAGGCCTGTAGCGTGCCGTAAGGAGCTACCTCAAACTGGTAATCGCCCAGTTCACTGTCGCTCAATGCCACGCTGAAGCGCCCGTCGATAAACACCAGACGGTAAGCGTCGATATCCAGCGCCAATGCATCCCGCTGAGCGGCAGTGACCGACTCGAGTTGCGGCTCAAGAAACTGTTGCGCCAGCAAGCCTTCCAGCGGGGTGTATTTCCAGTTTTCATGCTTGCGGGTCGGCCAGCCCAGTCGCAAAGCCTGTTGCCAGTGTGCCAGCGCATGGGCGGAATGCTCGCCGCCGCGGGCTTCAAACAGACTGTAGAGTTGCTGCAGCGCGCGCGAATTATTGTTCGTCGGTAAGCCAGCCATAGCCCTGCTCCTCCAACTGTTTCACCAGGGTAAAATCGCCGGATTTGACGATGCGCCCCTGAGAAAGAACATGAACGTAATCCGGTTTGATGTAGTCCAGAATGCGCTGGTAGTGCGTGACGATAATGAACGAGCGCTTGCCGTCCCGCAGTGAGTTAACGCCGTTGGCGACAATTTTCAGCGCATCGATATCCAAACCAGAGTCGGTTTCATCCAGAATGCACAGGTCCGGTTCCAGCGCGGCCATCTGCAGGATGTCATTGCGCTTTTTCTCGCCGCCGGAGAAGCCGACGTTAACCGAACGGGTCAGCAGATCGGGCGGCATATTCAACAGCTCGATTTTTTCTTCGATAAAATCAGCGAAATCGAAGCGATCGAGCGGCTCCTGCTCGCGATATTTACGCACCGCATTAACCGAGGTCTGCAGGAAGAAATGATTGCTGACGCCGGGGATCTCCACCGGATACTGAAACGCCAGGAACACTCCTTCACCGGCACGGTCTTCCGGTGCCAGTTCAAGCAGGTCCTTGCCTTTGAAGGTCACTTCACCCGCGGTCACTTCGTACTCTTCGCGCCCGGCCAGGGTCGCAGAAAGCGTGCTTTTGCCCGAGCCGTTCGGCCCCATGATGGCATGCACTTCACCCGGTTTGATTTCCAGATCCAGGCCCTTGAGGATCTCGTTGCCTTCCGCGCTGACTTTTAAATTTTTGATACTTAACATGCAGTGTCCTTAGGTCGCGCTTTCGCGCTGTAAATCCGGCGGTTAGCCCACGCTGTGTTCCAGGCTGATGGCCAATAACTTCTGTGCCTCAACGGCGAACTCCAGCGGCAGCTCGGAGAACACGTCCTTACAGAATCCGTTGACGATCATCGAAATGGCATTGTCTTCGCTGATGCCGCGCTGCAGACAATAGAACAGCTGGTCATCACCAATTTTTGAGGTCGTCGCCTCGTGTTCCAGCTGCGCACTGTTGTTGCGTGCTTCAACATACGGGAAGGTATGAGCGCCGCTATCCGGCCCGATCAGCATCGAGTCACACTGGGTAAAGTTACGCGCGTTTTCCGCACCCGGCAGGATCTTCACCAGCCCGCGATAGGTATTCTCGCTGTGTCCGGCGGAAATGCCTTTGGCGATGATGGTCGAACGGGTGTTCTTGCCGATGTGGATCATCTTGGTGCCAGTGTCCGCCTGCTGATGGCCGCTGGTCAGTGCCACCGAGAAGAATTCACCGATAGAGTTATCCCCCTGCAGGATCACACTTGGGTATTTCCAGGTGATTGCCGAACCGGTTTCCGACTGGGTCCAAGACATCTTCGAGCCAGCACCTTCACACAGCGCGCGTTTGGTCACAAAGTTGAGGATGCCGCCCTTGCTGTCCCCCCCAGAGAACCAGTTCTGCACCGTCGAATATTTCACTTCGGCGTCTTTGTGCAGGATCACTTCCACCACCGCCGCGTGCAGCTGATAGCTGTCGCGCACCGGGGCCGAGCAGCCTTCGATGTAGCTGACATAGCTACCTTCATCGGCAATCAGGATGGTGCGCTCGAACTGACCGGTTTTGGCGGCGTTGATACGGAAATAGGTCGACAGCTCCATCGGACAGCGCACGCCCTTCGGCACATAGACAAAGGTCCCGTCGGAGGCCACTGCCGCATTCAGGGCAGCAAAAAAGTTATCGTTGGAAGGCACTACGCGACCGAGGTATTTGCGCACCAGATCCGGGTATTCATGGATAGCTTCGCCGAACGAGCAAAAAATCACCCCGCTCTCCGCCAGTTTTTCACGGTAGGTGGTCGAAACCGAGACCGAGTCGAAGATGGCGTCTACCGCCACTTCGCTGCCTTCACGCACCGGGACGCCGAGCTGGTTAAACGCCAGTTCAACCTCGCTGGTCAGGTAATTGTTGTCCGTCGGCGCGCCAGGTTGCTGCTCCGCGCCGGGCTGCGAGCCGCAAGCGTCATCACAACTGCCGCAGGACGGCGCCGAGTAATAGCTGTAATCCTGATAGTTCAGGCGCTCATAGTTCGCTTTCAGCCAGTGCGGCTCTTCCATTTGCAGCCAGGCACGATAGGCTTCCAGCCGAAACTCCAGCATCCACTCAGGTTCGTTACGCTTAGCCGAGATCGCGCGCACCACGTCTTCGTTGATGCCCATCGCCAACTCGTCGGTGGCCAACTGGGTAAAAAAACCTTCTTTGTAGCGACCTTCGCTGACCCAAGCCTGCACTTCATTAGGCATTTCTACATTGCTTCGTGTCATGTTGATTGCATCGCTCAAACGCCAAAACTCTCGCCGCAACCGCAGGCATGCTGAGCTTTAGGGTTATTAAATTTGAATATCTGATTCAGCCCTTCACGGACAAAATCCACCGTGGTGCCATCGATAAACGGCATGGCTTTCAACGGCACATACAGCTTGGCACCATCACGCTCAAACAGCAGGTCGTCGTCAGCAGGAGCACGGGTGAGATCCAGCACATAGGCAAACCCGGCGCAGCCTGACTGCTTCACCCCGAGTTGCAGCCCTTTCACCTGCGAGTCCTGCTGCATGAGTTTTGTAATTTGTTGTACGGCATTGTCACTGAGCAAAATGCCTTGCCAGACATTTTCGTCCAGAGAAAAGGTGCCGACATTTTCAGTTTGCATATGGCCTACCTCACACTCGTGTTTTTCCACAGCCAATCTGGGTTGCTACTATGTTAGTGATAACGATTATCACTTCAACCGTTTGTTTTACAGGGGTATCCGCTAAAAGCCTGGATTTTCACTTCGGCATGCGGCAAGCGCGCGGGACAGTCAGCACGCCAGGCGCTGCCGGTCAGAAATGGAATCATTTTATCCTTATGAATTTACTGCACATCCTGTATCACCATTGCGCTTGTCCATTGGCTCGAACGCTTTACAGGGCCGTGCTTTTTCTGTCGATTCAAACATTCATAGAAAATACCTATTTCTGCATTTTGTCTTTCTTAAAAATGCGTTTATCGACAATAAGGCGCATTTCACGCCATTCCACTCACCCAACTGAACCAACAGAAGCGGCCACCTCTGATTAAAGTTTAGTCGTTGCTGGCTATATTGGGTTGCGGCTGCCACTATGCATCTCCTGTCGATGATAAATATTTCAACAGAATGATTGATCACCAACGCGCCAATAAATATGATAATAATTATCATTCAATTACAATTGAGCGCGGGCAAATGAATATCTCGATGAATGCGTGGCTGTTGGGCAAAATTGATGACTACAAATTCAGCGTGCGCGACGCCACGGTAGATTTCTACATGGCGGAGGCGTCGCTCAGGCGGCCGGAATGCAATATCAACCACCTGAAACGGTACAACAATGTCAGTTTGAACATGGCTAATCTGTGTCTGGAGAATGGCGATGATGAAAGTTATCTGCACGCGCTCAGCAAATTGCATAACCGGCTGATCGTGGAAATCAACAATCCTCAGCGCTGCCAGCTGTTCCGGGTTCAGAGCTATCATTTTGCCCGCCGTACCCTGACTCTTATCTGCCAGAAATATGCGATGGAAGGCACCTGGGAGAAGGCCAACGCCTTCCAGAAGGATTTCGTCAAGCGGGTGCCTTTTCAGCTGTAAACCAGCCCAACGAAGAAACACCCGCAGACAGGGCTGCCTGCGGGGGAAACGCTTAGTCGATAATGGCGGTGGTCAGGCGCGAGGTGCAGCAAAGGCGATCGCGCGCATCGAAGATTTCTATCTGCCACACCTGATGACGACGGCCAACGTGCAGCGCACGGCACACGCCGCGAACTTCGCCTTCAAATGCTGCCCGCAAATGGTTAGCGTTGATTTCCAACCCCACCACCTTCTGCTCACCTTCGCAACACAGATAACCGGCCATCGATCCCATCGACTCTGCCAGCACCACCGATGCCCCGCCGTGCAGCAGGCCAAATGGCTGCCGGGTGCGCTGATCGACCGGCATGGTAGCCTCGAGGTAGTCGTCCTCCAGCCGGGTGAACCGGATGCCGACATGACTGACCATGCAGCCTTCACCGGCCTGGTTTAGTTGCTCCAGCGTCGTTTCTCTTTTCCACAGTTTCACTCGATCATCTCCAGAAGTGCCTGTAATGGGTGACGTACCGCGTTACCCTCAATGCGTTTGACCTGGCTACGGCAGGAATAACCGGTCGCCAGGCAACGTTGCCGTGGCAAACGTTGCAGCGCCTGGTGCCATGATAGCTCATAAATGCCGAGTGAATTCTGCAGGTTATTGACTTCATGCCCGTAGGTACCCGCCATACCACAACAGCCAACGCTGACATTTTCCAGCCTGGCACCAAAGCGTGCAAAGATCGACGCCCAATGTTGGCCGCTGGTCGGCAATACCGTGGTCTCGGTACAGTGACCAAACAGATACCAGGCTTCACCGGTCGCCGGCTGCTCGGCACGCTCGGCCAGCAACCGTTGCAGCCATTCGTGCACCAATTGCACCTGGAAGTCGCCGCGAGTTTCCCCGAGGATCTCGTTATATTCGTCGCGGTAACACAGCACCAACGCCGGATCGACCCCCACCAGCGGCATGCCGAGCTTTGCCACCCGGTTGAGAAAATCGGCGGTCTTGCGCGCAGTGCGGGCAAAACGCGTCAGGAAACCTTTGATATGCTGCGCCTTGCCGTTGGGTGAGAACGGCAACAGTACCGGCCGATAACCCAACTTTTCCACTAGCCGTACAAAGTCCGCCACCACTTTGGCATCGTAATAACTGGTAAACGGATCCTGCACGATCAAAACGTGCTGTTCGCGTTGTTGCAGGTTCAGCGCTTCCAGCTGTTCCAGCGTCATGGTGAACGCACCGTGGCCGGAAAGCTGTTGGCGCAGCGTCGGGCTGGAAAGCAGCGGTAAATCAACCATGCCGATACTGTTGCGGCTCAGTTCACGCACCCAAGGTTGCCTGAAGAAGAAGTTGAACACTTTTGGCGCTTTCGCCATCAGTGGGGTGTAACTTTCTACCCCGGCGACCATATAGTCACGCGCCGGTCGCAGATAACGGGTGTGATAAAGCTGCAGGAAACGTGAACGGAAACCAGGTACGTCAATTTTGATCGGGCACTGAGTGGAGCAGGCCTTACAGGCCAGACAGCCGGACATCGCCTCTTTCACCTCGTGCGAAAAATCGTATTCCCCTTTGCCGGCATACCAACTGTTGCGGGTTTTCTCGATCAAGGTCCTGAAGCTGACACGCTGCTGCGGCAGTTGCTTTTCCAGTGCCAGCGGATCGACGCCCTGTTCGGACAGCAGACGCAGCCATTCACGCACCAGCGCCGCCCGCCCTTTTGGCGAGTGAATGCGGCTGCCGGTGATCTTCATTGACGGACACATCGGGCTGCGGACGTCAAAATTGAAACACAAACCGTTGCCATTACACTCCATGGCACCACGGAACGAGGTGCGAACCTCGACCGGAATGCGTCGATCGAGGGTTCCTCGTTTGGCGGCGTCCACTTTCATCATCGGCGCATCGACGCCCAACGGCGAACAGATTTTGCCGGGGTTGAGTCGGTTGTCCGGGTCGAAAGCGGCCTTGATACGGCGCAGCTCCAGGTAAAGCTCGTCGCCAAAGAACGCCGGGCTGTATTCGGCGCGGAACCCTTTGCCGTGCTCCCCCCACAGCAACCCGCCATACTTGGCGGTCAACGCCACCACCTGGTCGGACAGTTGCTTCATCAGCACTTCCTGCTGCGGGTCGCACATGTCGAGAGCCGGACGCACATGCAATACACCGGCATCCACATGGCCAAACATGCCGTAGCTGAGATTATGACTATCGAGCAACTGACGGAATTCAACGATGTAGTCGGCCAGATGCTGCGGTGGCACACAAGTGTCCTCGGCAAACGGGATCGGCTTGGCACGCCCTTTGGCATTGCCCAATAGCCCGACCGCCTTTTTGCGCATGTTGTAAATTCGCTCAATGCCGTCCAGATCGCCACAGATTTGATAGCCAATCACTCCGCCCTGTCGTTCGGCGATTAGCTCGTCCAGCCGCAGGCACAAATCCTCCATCTGCTGGTCGATCAGAGCCTTGTCATCGCCAGCAAACTCAACGATGTTCAGGCCCAGCATCTCTTTATCCGGCACGTTGGTGATCAGTTCATTGACCGAGTGCCAGACAATATCTTCGCGTGCCAGGTTTAACACCTTGGAGTCGATAGTCTCGACCGACAGCGCTTTGGCTTCCACCATAAAAGGCGCGTTGCGCAGTGCGGAATCAAAGGAGTCGTATTTAACATTCACCAACCGGCGCACCTTCGGCAGCGGCGTAATATCCAGCCGCGCTTCGGTGATAAACGCCAGCGTCCCTTCGGCACCGGTCAGAATACGTGTCAGATCGAAGGTTTTCAGGTCATCGCTGAACACATGGCGCAGATCGTAGCCGGTCAGAAAACGGTTAAGCTTGGGAAATTTTTCCAGAATCAACGCCCGCTGATCGCGACAGCTGTTGAGCACCCGGTTATAGATGCGCCCTTCAACCGTGTCTTCGTTGGCAATCGTTTCCGCCAATGGCGTCGGCATGGCGCGGGTGTCAATCATATCCCCACCCAGCAGCACCGCCCGCAAGCCCAATACATGGTCGGAAGTTTTTCCGTAGACCAGCGATCCCTGACCAGAGGCGTCAGTGTTAATCATACCGCCGAGCGTAGCGCGGTTACTGGTGGAAAGCTCCGGTGAGAAAAAATAACCGAACGGCCGCAGATACTGGTTGAGCTGATCCTTGATAACCCCGGCCTCAACCTTGACCCAGCCCTGCTCGACGTTGATTTCAAGAATGCGGTTCATGTGGCGCGACATATCCACCACAATACCGCTGTTGAGCGACTGCCCGTTGGTCCCTGTCCCACCACCGCGTGGGCTGAAGGTCAGCGCAGTGAAGCGCTCTTCGGCCGCCAGACGTGCAATAAGTGCCACATCCGCAGTGGAACGGGGAAACACTACCGCGTCAGGCAGCAACTGATAGATACTGTTATCGGTCGCCATCGTCAACCGATCGGCATAGCTGGTAGCGATATCGCCGTTATACCCGTTTTGCTTCAACGCTTCCAAAAAATCGAGCACCCGTTGAACGAGGCCGGGCGCCTGAGAAATCTGTGGGATCATTCGCTTTTTGACCCTGTCTGTCTAATTTTTATGCGTCATTATGCACGCTGAATCAGGCCTTTATTCAGACCCACCCTGTTTTTTATTAGAGATAAAAACTAACATACTCGTTTAGTGAAGGCATGCAGATTATTAGGTCGCCAGACGACGCACCAAAAAAGGGTGCGTCACATTGTGAAAAGTGGCGAAGATGCACCATGCTTAATTTTTTTCCCCTATGAATTTCAAGTTGCGGCTAACAGTGCTGCGACTTGAAAGGCGACGGGTATACTGACCAGAATGAGAACCCATTCATGACACTCCCACAATCCCGCTATGATTTGCCACGGATTATTTTTGGCGTGCTGTTTATCGCCATAATGATCGTCGCCTGTTTTTGGGTCATTCAACCTTTTATTCTCGGTTTTGCCTGGGCCGGCATGGTGGTCATCGCCACCTGGCCACTGCTGATTAAACTGCAAAAAATACTTTGGGGACGACGTTCACTGGCGGTGCTAGTGATGACGATACTGCTGATCCTGCTGTTTATCCTGCCAATTTCTCTGCTGGTCAGCAGCGTGGTGGACAACAGCGCGCCTATCGTGGCCTGGGCCAGCACGCCGGGCAAACTGCATATTCCCGATCTGGCCTGGCTGCAATCAATCCCGATGATCGGCGATAAGGTCTATCACAGTTATCACACCCTGGTGAACGCCGGAGGCAGTGCGCTGATGGCAAAGGTGCAGCCTTACTTCGGCCAGACCGCCACCTGGTTCGTGGCACAGGCCGCGCATATTGGCCGCCTGCTATTGCATTGCACATTGATGCTACTGTTTAGCGTGTTGCTGTATGCACGCGGCGAGCAAGTGGCTCTGGGCATTCGCCACTTTGCAACGCGTCTGGGGGCCGAAAGAGGCGACGCTGCCGTGGTGCTGGGTGGTCAGGCGATCCGTGCGGTGGCGCTGGGCGTGGTGGTGACGGCGCTGGTGCAGTCGGTACTGGGTGGTATTGGCCTGGCGGTGACCGGCATACCTGCCGCTACCCTGCTGACGGTGCTGATCTTTATCTGCTGCGTGGCGCAGTTGGGGCCGTTACTGGTGCTGGTACCGGCAATCATCTGGTTGTACTGGAGTGGCGATACCACCTGGGGCACCGTGCTGTTGGTATGGAGCTGCGTGGTCGCTACGCTGGATAACGTGCTGCGGCCAGTGCTGATCCGCATGGGCGCCGACCTGCCGATGATCCTGATCCTTTCCGGCGTTATCGGCGGCTTACTGGCTTTCGGCATGATTGGCCTGTTTATCGGTCCAGTGGTGTTGGCGGTATCTTACCGTTTACTCACTGCCTGGATGAATGAAGCGCCAGAACCGACTGTCGACCTGGAAGACGTTGCCAAAGACCTGGAACAGATGTAATCCCGTTTCTGCCCGGGTCACCGGGCAGAAATCCTCTTTCCCCCTCGCTGGCTTCCAGAATACATCATCCGCAATAATAAAATTCACCGCCGTTTTCTGATCTAATGACCATTATTTAAACATACAGAATAAATGCATCTTTTTAGTGCCAAGATAAAAAAGATCCGCCACCAAAAATAAATTCTAATACACAGGTTGATTAAGACGATTCTTAATGACTAATGACGCTTAAATATCTAGTATTATTGCCATCTATTGCTTCAAATACCTGATTTAAAGCAAGATTTCCAAACAATGTAATGCCATACATGTGAATTGCTGTGTGTAGTCTTTGCCCGTCTTTTATGATGGGCTTTTTTTTATTCTTTTTTTGACCGCCTTTATTCACTGCGCCTTTTTATTTACATTCAGAAATAATAAAGCCGTAACCTGAGTTACGGCTTTAGCCTTGAACATTATTCCCTATTGCGAAAATTATGTTCTCTTCGACAAATTAACCCAGGTTTGCACCACGGTATCCGGGTTGAGCGACAGACTGTCGATACCCTGATCCATCAACCATTCGGCAAAGTCTTCATGGTCGGACGGGCCCTGGCCGCAAATACCGACGTATTTGCCCTGACGCTTGGCCGCCTGAATCGCCATCGACAGCAGAATTTTCACCGCTTCGTTACGCTCGTCAAACAGCTCAGACACCACGCCCGAGTCACGATCCAGCCCCAGGGTTAACTGAGTCATGTCGTTGGAGCCAATGGAGAAGCCATCAAAGTGCTGCAGGAACTGATCTGCCAACAGCGCATTTGATGGGATCTCGCACATCATGATCACTTTCAGGCCGTTCTCACCGCGCTTGAGACCCTGGCGTGCCAATTCGGCCACCACCGCCTCCGCCTGTTCCACCGTGCGAACAAACGGCACCATGATCTCAACGTTGGTCAGGCCCATTTCGTTACGCACGCGTTTTACCGCCTCACATTCCATCGCGAAACAGTCACGGAAATTGTCGGACACGTAACGACCGGCACCGCGGAAGCCCAACATTGGGTTCTCTTCATGCGGCTCATACTTCTCGCCGCCGACCAGGTTGGCATACTCATTGGATTTGAAGTCGGACAGGCGCACGATCACTCGCTTCGGCCAGAACGCGGCGCCCAGCGTTGCGATCCCTTCCGTCAAACGGCCGACATAGAACTCGACCGGATGGTCGTAGCCCTGCATCAGCGTCCTGATTTCCGCTTGCAGCTCCGGAGTCTGCTGATCAAACTCCAGCAACGCCTTCGGATGCACGCCAATCATACGGTTGATGATAAATTCCAAACGGGCCAGGCCCACACCTTCATTCGGCAAACGCGCGAAGTCAAAGGCACGGTCAGGGTTGCCGACGTTCATCATGATCTTCAGCGGCAGATCCGGCAGTTCGGTCACTTCGGAACTCTGCACGTTAAAATCGAGGATATCGCTGTAGACGAAGCCGGTATCACCTTCTGCACAAGAAACGGTGACCTGTTGACCTTCTTTCAGCAAATCGGTCGCGTTACCACAGCCAACCACCGCCGGAATGCCCAGTTCACGCGCGATGATCGCCGCATGGCAGGTACGGCCGCCACGGTTGGTGACGATGGCGGCGGCTTTCTTCATGATCGGTTCCCAGTCCGGATCGGTCATGTCAGTTACCAGCACGTCGCCTGGCTCAATACGATCCATCTCGCTGATGTTATGGATGACCTTCACCGGACCTGCGCCAATGCGGTGGCCGATAGCACGCCCTTCCACCAGCACCGGGCTGGTCGCGTTAAGCTGATAACGCTCCATCGTTTGCTCGTTAGAGCGTACGGTTTCCGGACGGGCCTGCACGATCAGCAATTTGCCAGTATGGCCGTCTTTAGCCCACTCGATGTCCATCGGGCGGCCGTAGTGTTTTTCGATCAGGAGTGCCTGATGGGCCAGCCCCTGAACTTCTTCGTCGGTCAGAGAGAAACGATTGCGTTGCTGCTCTGGAACGTCTTCAATTTGGACCTGCTTGCCGTGATCCTGCGATGGCGCATACACCATACGGATTTTCTTCGAGCCGAGATTACGGCGCACGATAGCCGGGTTGCCTCTCAGCAGCGTCGGTTTGTGCACATAGAACTCGTCCGGGTTGACGGCGCCCTGCACCACCATTTCGCCCAGACCGAAGGCGGAGGTGATAAACACCACCTGATCAAAACCGGATTCGGTATCGATGGTGAACATGACGCCGGAAGACGCCAGGTCAGAACGCACCATGCGCTGTACGCCGGCCGACAAGGCCACGCCGCGATGGTCATAGCCCTGATGTACCCGGTAGGAAATGGCGCGGTCGTTAAACAGGGAGGCATAAACATGCTTAATCGCCACCATCACGGCGTTGATACCCTGCACGTTGAGGAAGGTTTCCTGCTGGCCGGCAAAGGAGGCATCCGGCATGTCTTCTGCTGTGGCGGAGGAACGCACGGCAAATGACGCTTCCGGCTCGCCGTCGGCCAGTTGCTGGTAAGCCAGGTTAATTTCACGCTCGAATTCCGCATGGAATGGCGTGTCGATAATCCATTGACGGATTTGTGCGCCCGCCTTGGTCAATTGAGCAATATCGTCAACGTCAGTTTGATCCAGTAACTGATAGATGCGCTGGTTAACACCGCTTTGCTCGAGGAAATCGTTAAACGCCTGCGCGGTGGTGGCAAAACCGTTTGGCACGGCCACGCCCAAATCGGAAAGATTGGTGATCATTTCACCGAGGGAGGCATTTTTGCCGCCGACACGGTCAACGTCGTGCATGCCGAGCTGGTTGTACCAAAGCACATTACGCAAGTCTGGGCCATTGTTGGACATCGAGACAATCCTTATTGCTATCAGTAGGGTATAGACGGATTTAATTCGCTTGCTTTCTCAGCGCCGCTAAAACGGTGCCGAGTCAGACTAGCACAATGATCCATAGGAAATGGAAAGGTGAATCGATCAACCCGGTGAAGAAAGTGGATTTTAGGAAAACTTCCTGAAACGCAAAACCGGCCTGGAATCGTTCCCTGTCGCACTAATAGCTTAAATCTCAACAAATTAAGTATTTTTTAAACTTCAGTTTTAAAACCCCTGTTATTTACGCAGTCTTTGATGAAAATAGCGCCATCCAGACCAATAATTCCTCATTGGAAATAAACCTCCTTTTTTCATAAAATTTAAAATAGTGTTTTAGCCCCGTATTTTTATCGCCATCGTTTATTCCCCGACCGACCTTTTTATTCGTCGACTCTGCCCACACTATCACAATTTTTTTGCCTGCCTCTTTACCGTTGGATCCTCTGCAGCCCATGATAAAGACTAATAGACGTGATAGTGACGTCACTATTTCAGGTAAGGAGCCCAAGGTGGAAAGAAGCGTTTTTTATATTTCGGACGGTACGGCGATCACCGCGGAGGTTTTGGGCCACGCGGTGTTGTCGCAATTTCCGGTGAAGGCCACCACCTTTACGCTGCCCTTTGTGGAAACCGAAGCCCGGGCCCGTGGGGTTTGCCAGCAGATTAATGATATCTATCGTGATACCGGCGTGCGGCCGTTAGTGTTTTACTCGATCATTTCGCCGGAAGTACGCAAGGTCATTACCCAGAGCGAAGGTTTCTGCCAGGACATCGTGCAGGCGCTGGTTGGCCCGTTACAGGGGGAACTGGAAGTAGAACCTACCCCGGTGCCGAACCGCACCCACGGGTTGACCGCCAGCAATCTCGGTAAATATGACGCCCGTATCGCGGCTATTGACTACACGTTAGCCCATGATGACGGCATTTCATTGCGTAACCTCGATCAAGCACAGGTGATTTTACTCGGCGTTTCGCGCTGCGGCAAAACACCCACCAGCCTGTATCTGGCGATGCAGTTCGGTATCCGTGCGGCCAACTATCCGTTTACCGCCGACGATATGGACAACTTGCACCTCCCCACCGCGCTGAAGCCGTTTCAGCACAAGCTTTTCGGCCTGACGATCGATCCGGAGCGGTTAGCCGCCATCCGTGAAGAACGGCGCGAAAACAGCCGTTATGCTTCCATTCGCCAGTGCCGGATGGAGCTTGCAGAAGTCGAAGCGCTGTTCCGTAAAAACCAGATCCGTTATCTGAACACCACCAATTATTCGGTGGAAGAGATCTCGACCAAAATCCTGGATATTCTGGGAATGAGTCGCCGGATGTTCTGATCCTGACAAGATGGTGGGGAAGCCCCTGCCATCTGTTGATTAATTCCCCACAGGCCATGTTTTTTGTGCTTTTTTTAGCGGTTCTGATCAACAGAACACAGTTTCTCCGGTTGAATTCATCGGTTTTTACGTTATTGTGATCGCCATCACTTCCCGGCACTCCTGCCGCAGAGAAGAAAAGTCTTTAGAGAAAATCATGCACAAAACAGATGAACTGCGGACCGCGCGCATCGATAGCCTCGTCACACCGCAAGATCTGGCGGAGAAGTTGCCAATCTCGGCGGAAATCGCGGACAGTGTAACGGCCTCGCGGCAGCGAATTGAAAAAATCCTGACCGGTGAAGACCGTCGCCTGTTGGTGGTTATCGGCCCTTGCTCTATTCACGATCTTGACGCCGCCATCGATTATGCCGGCCGATTGAATGCGTTGCGCATCCGTTACCAGGACCGCCTCGAAATCGTGATGCGCACCTATTTTGAAAAACCGCGCACCGTGGTGGGCTGGAAAGGCCTGATCTCCGATCCGTCACTGGATGGCACCTTCCAGGTCAATCGCGGGATCGAGATGGCGCGCAGACTGCTGCTGGAAGTTAACCAGCTCGGCCTGCCCACCGCCACCGAGTTCCTGGACATGGTGGTTGGCCAATACATTGCTGATTTGATCAGTTGGGGCGCGATTGGCGCACGGACCACCGAAAGCCAGATCCACCGTGAAATGGCCTCGGCACTGTCCTGCCCGGTAGGCTTTAAAAACGGCACTGACGGCAATACCCGTATCGCGATTGACGCTATTCGTGCAGCCCGCGCCGGGCATATGTTCCTGTCGCCGGACAAGCATGGCCAGATGACTATCTATCAGACCAGCGGCAATCCTTATGGCCATATCATCATGCGTGGTGGCAAAACACCGAACTACCATGCTACAGATGTGGTCGCCGCCTGCGACAGCCTGCGCGAATTCGATCTGCCCGAACAACTGGTGATCGATTTTAGCCACGGCAACTGCCAGAAATTGCATCGCCGCCAGTTGGAAGTGGCCGAAAACGTCTGCCAGCAGATCCGCGCCGGTTCTGTCGCCGTCGCCGGCGTAATGGCAGAAAGCTTCCTGGTGGAAGGCACCCAGAAAATCGTTGCCGGTCAACCGCTGACCTATGGCCAATCGATCACCGACCCTTGCCTGAGCTGGTCCGACAGCGAACAGCTGCTGGCCATGCTGGCCGATGCGGTAGACACCCGTTTCTGATCCCATCGCCGGGGCCCCGCCCCGGCTTTTCCGCCCACCACTCACTCATCTATACTGGTAGCAATTCTCTCAGTTCCCCATGGAAAGGATATGGAGTTCCAGCATGATCCACTCACTGTTATCCATCCCCTGTGTCACCCTGCAAGGGGAGCACAAAACCCTGGGCGACTTCCCTGCCCGGGCTTATCTGGTGGTCAACACCGCCAGCAAATGCGGATTTACTCCTCAATACCACGGGCTGGAAAACCTGTGGCAGTTCTACCGCGAACGAGGCCTGATGGTACTGGGCTTTCCCTGCAATCAGTTCGGCGCACAGGAACCCGGCGATCCGTTGGAGATTGCCAACTTTTGCACGCTGAACTATGGCGTCAGCTTCCCGCTGTTCAGCAAAGTTGAAGTTAATGGCCCAGGCGCACATCCGTTGTTCAACGAATTAAAACGCCTGGCACCGGGCGTTCTGGGCACTCAACGCATTAAATGGAACTTCACCAAGTTCCTGCTGACCGCCGACGGCCAGCGGGTAAAACGCTACGCACCGATCACCAAACCCGAACGTCTGTTTGAGCGCATTGAAACCCTGCTGAAATAACCCTGAATTTTACGGGCTGAGCCATCTCAGCCCATCCCACATCCCCTTTCTGTAAAAAGCTTCCATTGGTAAGAAAATTTTCCTTGATGTAACCTTTCACTCACATGATAATGATTCTCGCTTTAATATTAATTACCATTTAATGGTCTGTTTCATAAACATATGACGATGGATAACCACCACCCCAACCTGCCTGCCCAGGCTGTTCACACCGCTGAAAGCGGCCTGACGACGCCGCCTTGCTACGACAGTGCACAACTGCTCGATGCCGATGGCGTGGCGATCATCATCCATCAGGGCCAGCGCTATCAGTTACGACAGACCAAAGCCGGGAAATTGATCCTGACCAAATAATTCCCATCCCTTAACGCCAGCCACCCCGATCCTTTTTGATCCAGGCAGCCAGCAAATCTATTGATATGTTTAAAACATACGGAGAGTTGCGACATGCCTCTGATCTATTCCACCCGGCTGCGTTTATCCGCATTGAGTCTGGCGATTGCCTGTACTCTGCCGACGGTGACTTTTGCACAGACCAGCGAAACCCCTGCTTCTTCTTCCACGACCCCGCAGGTAAAAAAGGACAACGCCAGCGACGAAACCCTGACCGTCGCCGCCACCGGCAACGCACGCAGCAGCTTTGAAGCACCGATGATGGTTACGGTGATCGAGGGTAATTCGCCTGAAAGCCAGACCGCCACCAGCGCCGCCGATATGCTACGCCGCGTACCGGGGCTTACCATCAATGGTACCGGCCGTAGCAACGGTCAGGATGTTTCTATGCGCGGCTACGGTAAAAATGGCGTATTGACGCTGGTCGATGGCATCCGCCAGGGCACAGACACCGGGCACATTGGTGCCACCTTCCTTGATCCGGCGTTGGTAAAACGCATTGAGGTGGTTAAAGGCCCCGCCGCCATGCTGTATGGCAGCGGGGCTTTGGGAGGGGTGATCGCCTATGAAACCGTGGATGCCGCCGATCTGCTGTTGCCGGGTCATGATACTGGCTACCGGGTCTACGGCACCGCCGGCAGCGGCGATCATAGCCTGGGTATGGGCGCCAGCGCCTATGGCAAGACAGACAATCTCGACGGCCTGTTGTCGTTCGGTACCCGTGACGTCGGCGATCTACGCCAGGGCAACGGCTTTGATGCCCCCAACGATGAAACCATCAGCAATGTGCTGGCCAAGGGAACCTGGAAAATCGATGATGCTCAGTCACTGAGCGGCGATCTGCGCTATTACAATAACAGCGCCCGTGAGCCAAAAAACCCGCAGGAACCCAATTTTTCCCGCAGCAATCCTATGACCCAACGCTCGACTATCCAGCGCGATGCGGCGTTGAGCTATAAGCTTAAACCGCAAAATCAGCAATGGCTGGACGCCGACGTTAAGGTGTATACCTCAGAAGTCAAAATTAACGCTCACGATGCCGGCTCCACGGATGAATTCCGTAAGCAAACCACCCACGGCGTCAAACTGGAAAACCGCACCCGCCTGTTTGCCGACAGTTTCGCTTCGCACCTGCTGACCTACGGTTCAGAAAGCTATCAACAAAAACAAGCGCCAGGCGGCGCCACTACCAGCTTCCCACAGGCTAAAATCGACTTCGCCTCGGGCTGGTTGCAGGATGAAATTACGTTGCGTGATATCCCCGTCACCCTTCTGGCAGGAACGCGTTACGACAATTACAAAGGCAGCAGCCAGGGCCATGATGATGTTAATGCGGATAAGTGGTCATCCCGCGGCGCACTGACCTATTCACCTACCGATTGGTTGATGTTGTTCGGTTCTTATTCCCAAGCTTTCCGCGCACCTACCATGGGCGAAATGTACAATGACTCCAGACACTTTCCCGGCAACTATTGGGTGCCCAACCCAAATCTGAGACCTGAAACCACCAGCACCGCGGAGTACGGTTTCGGCCTGCGCTTCGACGATTTACTGATGGCTGGCGATAACCTGCAGTTCAAAGCCAGCTACTTCGACACCGATGCCAAAGACTACATCAGCCTGTACGTCACCCGGACTCAGACTGCCTCGCAAAATATCTCACGCGCTAAAATCTGGGGTTGGGATACATCGCTGAGCTATCAAACCCCGTGGTTTAATTGGGATCTGGCCTACAACCGTACGCGCGGTAAAGATAAGTCACGCAGCGGTGAGTTGAACGGCAACAGCGGCGAATGGCTAAGCGACATCAACCCGGATACGGTTACCAGTTCGCTTGACGTCCCTTTGGGTGAAAGCGGCCTGTCGACCGGTTGGGTAACGACCTTCGCCGAAAGATCCACCCACGTGGCAACCGGCACGGCGGAGCAAGGCGGCTATGGCGTCAACGATTTCTACCTGAGCTATAAAGGCCGCGATCGCCTGCAGGGCGTGACCACCACGGTGGTGCTGGGCAATGCCTTTGATAAAGAATACTACTCGCCACAAGGCATTCCGCAGGACGGGCGCAATGCCAAACTGCTGGTCAGCTATCAGTGGTAACCTTTTGAATCCGGCGGGCATGAAGATTGCCCGCCGCCTGACTCTCACACAGGAGAACCCGCAATGAGCAATACCCTATATGCACGCTACCAGCAGGCAAAAATTGATAATCCAGGCAAATATGCGCGTGACCTGGCTGAAATTCTTGGCGTCAGTGAAGCAGAACTGACCCACGCCCGCGTCGGTCAGGACACCTATCGTCTGCAGGCCGATGCCCGTACCTTGCTGACCGAACTCGAACAGGTCGGCGTCACCAAATCCATTACCCGCAACAGCTACGCGGTGCACGAGCAAATGGGCCGTTATCGCAACCAGCACCTGAACGGCCACGCCGGGCTGATCCTCAATCCGCGCGAGCTGGATCTGCGCCTGTTCCTCAACCAGTGGGCCAGCGCTTTCGCCATGAGCGAAACCAACAAGCGCGGCGTACGACACAGCATTCAGTTCTTCGATCATCAGGGCGACGCACTGCATAAGGTTTACACCACCGATGAAACCGATCTCCCTGCCTGGATGGCACTGGTTGAACGCCACCTGAATGCGGAAAACCCGAAGCTGGAACTGCAACCGGCAGACGCCACGGTCGGTAACACCTCACCAGATGCCGACAAAATTGATCGGGAATGGCGCGAAATGACCGACGTTCACCAGTTCTTCCAGTTGTTGAGCCGCAACAAACTGACCCGCCAGCAAGCCTTCAGCGCCGTCGGTAACGATTTGGCCTATCGGGTTGATAACGGTGCCCTGAGCCAATTGCTTAACGCCGCGATGGGCCTGCAGAACGAAATCATGATTTTTGTCGGCAACCGCGGCTGCGTGCAGATCTTCACCGGTCAGATTGAACGCCTGATGCCGCAGGAAGGCTGGATTAACGTGTTTAATCGCCACTTCACCCTGCACCTGATCGAAGATGCGATCGCCGAAAGCTGGATCACCCGCAAACCCACTAAAGACGGCTTCGTCACCAGTCTGGAACTGTTTGCCGCCGACGGTACCCAGATTGCTCAACTTTACGGCCAGCGTACCGAAGGCCAGCCGGAGCAAACTCAGTGGCGTGAGCAGGTTGCCGCGCTTGAACCCAAGGACATTGCCGCATGAAATCTTCATTGACCCGTCGTCTGGCGCTGTGCATTGCGCTAGCGTTGCCGTTCACCGCTGCGGCGGCAGAACGTATTGTCTCGATAGGCGGTGACGTCACCGAAATTGCCTTCGCCCTGGGCGCGGGCGATGAAGTGATAGCGCGAGACAGCACCAGCCTGCAGCCGGAAGCGGTTAAAAAACTGCCGGATGTCGGTTACATGCGCCAGCTCAATGCCGAAGGTATTTTGGCGCTGAAACCCTCGCTGGTACTGACCACCGAATTGGCCGAACCTGCGTTGGTGCTCAAACAGCTGGAAGAAAGTGGCGTTAAAGTCGTGCGCATTCCCGGCGATACCACCTTGCAAAGCGTGCCGGAAAAAATCGCTGTGATCGCCAGTGCGCTTCAGCGCACCGATCAGGGCAAGCAGCTGAGCACCCGTTACCAGCAGCAATTGGCGGCAGTGAAAACCGATGCGTTGCCGGTCAGGGTGTTGTTCGTCATGAGCCACGGCGGTATTACGCCAATGGCCGCCGGGCAACACACTGCCGCCGACGCGGTCATCACCGCTGCGGGTCTGAAGAATGCCATGCAGGGATTCAGTCGCTATCGGCCGCTGTCACAGGAAGGCGTGATCGCCAGCGCACCGGATTTGCTGCTGGTCACCACTGACGGCATAAAAACGCTCGGCGGCGAACAACAGCTGTGGAAATTGCCGGGCATGGCTCTCACCCCGGCAGGTAAACAACATCGCATATTGGTAGTTGACGATATGGCGCTGCTGGGCTTTGGGCTGGAAACTCCCGCCGCTCTGGCCAAGCTGCGTCATGCGGCGGAGCAAAAGTAATGCGCTGTCGTACCTCTCCCCGTCTGGCGATGACCAGCCTGCTGGTACTGTTGGCAGTGTTGGCTTTGGGCGCTGCCAATATGGGCGCGCTGACGCTGTCATTCCGCACCCTGTGGCAACAGCCTTTCAGCGACACGTCCTGGCATATCTGGCTGAATATCCGTTTGCCACGCGTACTGCTGGCGGTAGTGATAGGCTGCGCGCTGGCGGTATCCGGTGCCGTAATGCAGGGGTTGTTCCGTAACCCCTTGGCCGATCCCAGCCTGTTGGGTATCAGTAGCGGCGGCGCGCTGTTTGTTGCGCTGATTATCGTTATGCCGCTGGCCCTGCCGCCGGTAATTGCCCTGTATGGTCACATGCTGGCGGCATTTCTCGGCAGCATGCTGGTATCGCTGTTGATTTACGGCATCAGCCGCAGCGGCCACGGCAGCCTGTCGCGCCTGCTGCTGGCAGGTATCGCCATCAACGCCCTGTGTATGGCGGCAATTGGCGTGTTGTCTTACCTCAGTAGCGACCAGCAACTGCGCCAGTTTTCACTGTGGATGATGGGCAGCCTGAGCCAGTCGCAATGGCCAACGTTGGCCGTTTCCGCCTCGCTGATCCTGCCAACCACCCTGCTAACGCTCTTGCAGGCGCGCCGCCTGAATCTGCTGCAACTGGGAGATGAAGAGGCTCATTACCTCGGTGTGAATGTTCAGCGTGCCAAGCTACAGCTGCTGCTGTTAAGCGCATTGCTGATAGGTGCAGCGGTAGCGATGAGTGGCGTGATCGGCTTTATCGGCCTGGTGGTGCCGCATTTGGTGCGCATGCGCCTCGGTGGCGACCACCGTTGGCTGCTGCCCTGTTCTGCACTGGGGGGAGCCAGCCTGCTGTTGGTCAGCGATACGCTGGCGCGCACGCTGGTGGCTCCGGCAGAAATGCCGGTCGGTTTAATGACCAGCCTGATCGGCGGGCCTTATTTCTTATGGCTGGTCATGCGCCAGCGGGAGCGCGTGGGTGGATAACACAGCAAGCCTGACGGCGCAGCAGCTACGTTACAGTCTGGGTTCGCGGCGGCTGATCAACGATGTCTCGCTCAGCATCAATAGCGGCGAGATGGTGGCGATTATTGGGCCGAACGGCGCCGGTAAGTCAACGTTACTGCGCCTGTTAACCGGTTATCTGACCCCAGGCTGTGGCGAATGCCAGTTGCTCGGTCGACCGCTGGAACAGTGGCAACCGCAGCTGTTGGCGAAAGTGCGCGCGGTCATGCGTCAACATAGCGATCTGGCCTTCCCCTTTACTGTAGAAGAAGTGGTCAGTATGGGCCGCGCACCCCACGGCAAACGCGACGCGCGACGGGCGGTACAACAGGTGATGGCGCAAACCGACTGTCTCGAATTGGCCCAGCGCGATTATCGCCAGCTCTCCGGCGGCGAACAGCAACGAGTGCAACTCGCCCGCGTGCTGGCGCAGCTTTGGCAACCGCAGCCAACGCCGGCCTGGCTGTTTCTTGACGAACCGACCTCGGCACTGGATCTCTACCACCAGCAACATACGCTCAGGCTGCTGCGTACCCTGACGCGGCAACAACCGATTGCGGCATGCTGTGTATTGCACGATCTCAATCTCGCGGCATTGTATGCGGATCGCATTTTATTGATGCATCAGGGGCAATTGGTCGCGACCGGCACGCCGCAGGAAGTGTTGCAGGCAGATATTCTCACCCGTTGGTATCAGGCGGATCTGGGTGTGGTTCATCACCCGGAAGTGGCGCTGCCACAGGTGTATTTGCGTCAGTAGTTTTTTTACCGGGCGCGCTGTTGCCGCGCCCGTCATCTTTCTTCATCAATCAGCTAGAGCAAGAAATCTCCAGATGTTTGCCCCAATCCGGCGGCAACGCGGCGAGATCGTCATACTCTGGGTTATCCGCAAACGGTGCCAGTAAAGCCTGATGCAGCCGCGCCAGCTTACTGACATCATCCTGTTCAGCACTTTCAATCGCCTGTTGCGCCAAATAGTTGCGCAGGATTAGCTTCGGATTCACCGCCTTCATTGCCTGCTGGCGCTGCGCGTCACTCACCTGTTCCTGCTGCAAACGCTGGCGGTATTGCTGATACCAGCCATCGAATGCGGCGCGATCGATAAATTCATCTCGCAGTGGCGACTGCGCCTGCTGCTGCTCCGTCTGGCTTAGCAAGCGGAATGTCCGGCTATAGTCCCGCCCCTCTTGCGCCATTAGACTCAGTAATCCGGTCAGCAAATCGTTATCCTGCTGCGACTGGGTGAAGAAGCCGAGCTTGGCCCTCATCTGTTCCCCATAGGCACGCATCAGGGCTGGTTCATAGGCTGCCAGCGCATTTTGCAGCTGCTCGGTGCTCATCAGCCCGGACAGGGTTTGCGCCAGGCGGTGAAGGTTCCACAGCGCCACCGCCGGCTGGTTATCATAGGCATAACGCCCCTGATGATCGGAATGGTTACAGATATAGTCGGGCTTATAATCGTCAAGGAAGCCGTACGGCCCATAATCGATGGTGATGCCCAGAATCGACATGTTATCGGTGTTCATCACGCCGTGAGCAAAACCGACAGTCTGCCAATGGGCGATGAGCCGGGCGGTGCGTTCGACCACATCGGTAAACCACAGCAGATAGCCATCGCTCTGATCTTTAAACTGCGGCCAGTGGCGGGCAATCACAAAATCAGCCAACTGCTGCACCTGCTCCGGCTGCTTACGGTAATAAAAATGTTCGAAATGACCGAAGCGCACGTGGCTTTCCGCTATGCGTAACAGCATCGCCCCACGCTCGGCCTGTTCGCGATAGACGGGCTGCTCGCTAGTCACTATGGTCAATGCACGCGTGGTTGGAATGCCCAGATGATGCAATGCCTCGGATGCCAGGAACTCACGGATCACCGAGCGCAGCACAGCACGGCCATCGCCCATACGTGAATACGGCGTCATACCGGCCCCTTTCAGATGCCAGTCCATGCTGCGGCCATCCGCCAGCCGTTGTTCACCCAGCAGAATGCCGCGACCATCACCCAACTGCCCGGCCCAGATGCCGAACTGATGGCCGCTGTACACCTGTGCCAGCGGTCGCATACCCGGCAGCAGCGTTTCTCCCGCCCAAAACGGGGTTTTATCCTGGGTAAACCAACTCTCGTCCAGTCCCAACTCACGCGCCAGTGGCTCGCTGTGATACAGCAGGCGAGTGCCCTTTAACGGCGTGGGGTTCAATTCGGTATAAAAACCGGCTAATTGTTGTTGGTAAGCATTTTCAAACTGCGGCATAGGCCCTCCGTTCCACCTAGTGTAGAGCCTGAACGAAGGGATTAACACGGAAGAAATGCAGGGAGAACGCATCTGCCTGATACCAGGACAGATGCGAGTGGATTGGCTTTTATGTATGCCGATACGGCTTAAAAAACTTTTTGCGCTGATGAATAAAATACTTTATCAGCGAGAGATTGATAATGAATAACAGTACCGGGATAGCAACCACCTCATCCCGTCCATTATTGGAACCATTGTGTGTGCAGTACTCTCAATTATTGTTTTTGAACTCATCGGGTGTTACCCGTAACGCCGCCAAATTATCCACACCAACGCTGGGCCATAAAAAACCTTGCAGGCCAAAAATGCCGGCGTGTCTGAGCTTATTAAAATATTCCTTCCTCTCAATTCCCTCTACGATGACTCCCTTGCACAGCAGATTGATATTCTTTAATAGCGAGTCAATCACCACGTCATAACCCTGGTGGGTAAACAACTGCCAGTAAAAACGCTTATCGATTTTCACGTAGTCGAATAGACCATCATACAATGCGGTTAGCGTTGCCTGACCAGAACCAAAGTCGTCCAACCACAGTGAGAATTTCTCACTAAGCCGACGAATTTTTTCATTGTTTTTCCCCGCCGAAAGATTCGGAAAACCCTCGCTGATTTCAAAGGCGATAAATGACCATTGTCTGATCCGTTCGCACAATTGACCGTCAGCAAGAATCAAATCGGCCAGGGTTTCTTCGACATTAAGCGTCAACAATACCTCATTTTCAAAAAACCAGGCGGCATTCTGCTCCGCCAAACTCAATTGTTCATTAAATAACTCAATCCTTTGATCGGTGGACAATAAATTAATCCCAATGTCAGCCGGCATCGCCAAATCACCGTCCAGACTATCAAAGCGGCTCAGGATTTCCACCGCCAACAGCCTGCCCTCCATTGAGTAAACAGGTTGAAAAACATAGCTACTAATAAAGTCAGCTTCGAGTTGGATTTTCATTTCAATGCCATAGGCTGAATGGCGAAGCTCTCATCGTATATCAATATATTTTATCGATCAATCCCTCTGAGATTAATCGGAAATATCAATGCAGTCAGTCACGATTTATCATTTAATTGATAGATTAAAGCTATATTGGGCGAACGCAACGCGGATATAAAATCAATTTTTCTTAAGGCTACAACCGTCGCCCACGGCATGAATTTGAGAAATATTTAGCTTATGGGATAGGGTAATTCTGAAAATTTTACTTATCGACATTGTTTTAATTAAAGAAATTCCTACTCTACTTTAAATATCAAACCCGTATCTCTGGCCTATGTACAACGCAGTGAGCTTAACTGATTAAGTTTAATAACGCATCAATTCCTGGCGTTATTCCTTGCATTAAATCGGCAAAAAAATGCCCACCTTGATTTTCGGGTAAATATGCTATCTTAATGTTTTTGTTGAATTTTTTTTGAAAAAAAGGATTGCGACATGGAAGAGAGGCAAACTTGTGACATAAAAAAGGGATGAGTTGCCTCATCCCGGAGCATTCAGGATCCACACGTTATTTGATCGTTTCAAGCAACCATTGACGCAGTTCGGTTAATTCTGCGGCCTGTTCTGGGTACTGCACAATCAAAGCATCGCAACAATCAGCCAACGCCTCACTGCGATAGGTGCAGCCCACCAGCATCTCGGCCAACCGTTGCAACGGTGCCGGATTGAGGCTGTCGGTAAAAATCTGCGCCCGGCAAATGGCGCCTTTTTCCACGTCAAAGAAGATCTCTACCCCACCCCAGAAAAACCGCTCATTGAGCAGGTGACTGAACGCAGGCGCCTTGCCGAAATTCCATTCCCAGCTGCTTTGTTTGGCAAACTGAGCGGCAAAATCCGGCAAGTCGGGGTAAACATCGGGAGAAATGATTTCTGCTTTCGCAGCCTCACCATAATAGTCAAAGAACGCCTGAGTTATAGCCTCGCATACCTGCTGGTGGCTGATATCGGCCTTAAACTCCGCCAGATTGGCAACGCGAGAACGTACCGAGGTGATGCCCTTGGCCTGCAGCTTTTTAGGGTCCGGATTAAGGTAATCGGCCAGGCGATTGAGATCCGCGTTCAGCAACAGGGTGCCATGGTGGAACCCGCGATCCTGAGTTTCCCGGTAGGCCGAGCCGGAGATTTTACGCACGCCCTCTGCGGTCTCAATCACCAGATCATTGCGTCCCGATGCGCTGGCCGTAATGCCCAACTGAGCCAGAGCCTGCAGAATAATGCCGGTAGAGACGGTTTTATCGTAACCGGGTTTTCCCGCCATAAAGGTAAAACAGCTATTGCCCAAATCGTGGAATACCGCACCACCGCCGCTGCTGCGGCGTGCCAGACGAATACCGTCCTGCTCCATGCGGCGGGTGTTGCACTCTTTCCAGGGGTTTTGTGACTGACCAATGACCACGGTTTCGGCATTGCGCCACAAGAACAGAATTTTCTGCGTCGTCATTTCACGGAAGATGCACTCTTCCACGGCCAGATTGAACCAGGGATCGTAGGAATCGGAAATCAGCAGGCGTAAGTTACTCATAGCAGTCACCGTTAAGGATATGATACCGCCATGATACACCAAATCAAGAGGTTAGAACTAAATGCGCCGCGCCTGCCAGTAAACCTTCTTCCAGTATACGTTGTTCAGCGAGGAACGTATCACGCCGCGGCTGGTCGAGGCATGGATAAACTGATCGTTGGTGTCATAAATACCAACGTGCAAACCATTCTCACCACCACCGGTTTTGAAAAACACCAGATCACCTGGCATCAGCTCATCGCGCGAGACTTTGGTTCCCAGCGAGGTTTGCTCTTCAGTAGAGCGTGGTAATTGCATATCGAAACGATCGCTGAAGGTGCGATAAACAAACCCAGAGCAGTCGACGCCACCGCGGTCTAACCCGCCATAGCGATAAGGAGCGCCGTACCATTGACGCAGCTGTTCGTTTAACTGAGCGACAACCACAATCGAATCGGCCAATTTACCGCTCGGCGGCGGTGCATGGCTGCTACAACCGGCAAGAATTAAACTGGCTAATAAAAACCAAATACGCATCCGCATAATATCCCTTCATTGAACAGATTGCCGCTTCATGCCCCCGCAAAGCCTACCGCCTGCGAGGCAAAGCCGACACTAGCTAAGGAAAGCGCTGTTTGGGGCTAATTTATCCCCCAGCGGGGGAAAAAGGCAAGCATGGTGAAGGAGATAATCGAATTGACACCGCTTTTGCTCTACTGGGGCGTTTTTACCTTGGTCTGACTGTTAATCAGCCACACGCCAAAAAGGATAAACAGCGTGCCCAAGGTTTTCATCAGCGTGGCGGACTCATTAAACCAGGGCAGAAGCACCGCTGCCAGATAGACCAGCGCGTAGCTTACACTCAACAGAGGATAAGCACGGTTAAGTGGCAAATGGTGCAACGCGAAGAACCAGCACAGCATTGATAGCGCATAGCCGAAAATGCCGCCGCTGACCGTCAGTAACGGCAACCAGTACTGAATAAACAGGTTCAGTGTGACGTCGGCAAATGACATCAGTGGGATCTGGGCCATGCCCCACTTCATCAGCAACTGTGCCAGCGTGACTAGCAGCACGCTGGCCGCGCCCCAGGCATAGCCTCTCATGGATTGATACTCATCAGCAGGATCCCCAGCATGATTGAAGCCACTCCGTACCAATGGCGTGCGGTAGTGGGCTCATTAAACAGCCAGCGGGCGGCCAGCGTTACCAGTACAAAATTCAGGCTGAGCGCCGGATAGGCCAGGCTAAGCGGCAAACGTTGCAATACGTTAAGCCACACCGCCATGCCCAGCCCCAGCAACAAAACGGCCAGCGCCAACCAGCGCAGCGTTACCCCCCGTCTGACGTCGGGGGGTAACTGCCAGCTCAGAGCGGCCTGTTTCTGGCACAGCTGCCCACCACAGGTGAGCAGACTGACCACGACCACCAACAAATAGCCGACTATCATGGCTGCTGTTGGTACCAGAACAACGCCAGGCGGTTCATCACCTCGACCTTATCTGGCTTAGGCAGGTTTTGCTGATCAACGCTTTCTCCACGCGATAACTGCAACACCAGTGAGACATCCCCCTGCTTGCGCGCCTGCGCCAACCACTGCGGGAAATCACTGTCGCTGATGAAATGACTGCGCGCATCCGGATATTCCAAACCATAAGAAACCTCTCCCTTCTGGTTAAACATCAATACATCGCTGCGCTTCAACTCCCAGGCCAAACCTGCCGCCACGCCAACGCTGTCGGTCAGCACGTAGCGGCTATGGCCTAATTCAGCCATATTCACCCGGATAAAGTTTTGCGGCAGCTTGGAGTCGGTCACCTGTTGCGGAATGGCGTAACCAATCAACAGGCACAGCAGTAATGGACAAGCCGCTGCCCAGCTCCAACGTTGCGCATTGTTACGCACCGATACTACGGCAAACAATAACCAACCGGCAAAGGCGATAATGCCGATAACAATCTTCGGCCACTCCTGTGCGGTAAACAAATGCACTTTGGGTAACAGTCCGGAGCCCAGAACCACCAGCGCCAAGATGCCAATTAAGCCAAACAATCCGTTTAATACGGCGTTAACCTTGAATACCTTGCTGCGCAATGCCGCCACGCAATCTTCGGCATAGGCCGCCATCAGCAATGCCAGGGGGGCCATGCACGGCAGAATATAGGTCGGCAGCTTGCCCTTGGCGATGCTGAAGAAGATCAACGGCATCATGACCCAGCTAAGCAGGAAGAACAGTTCCGGGCGCAGAACGCGTTCCCGCCAGCCTTTGAGCAAGGATCCCGGCAGCAGCGCCAACCAGGGCAACACCGCCGCCATCAAAATCGGGATGTAATACCAGAACGGGGCTTTATGTTGCGCGTTGTCCTCGGCGAAACGTTGAATATGCTCCACCCAGAAGAAGTAGTTCCAGAAATCCGGCTCACGCTGTGCGATGGCCAGTGCCCAAGGCAAGCTCAACAGTACTGCCACCACGATAGCCACTGGGCCATAGATCAGCAGATCTTTAATTCGCCGTTGTTGAATGACAATCGGGATCACCGCGATCACCGGCACCGCCAGTGCCAGGAAGCCCTTGGTCATAAAGCCCATACCGCAGGCCAGCCCCAACAGCACGTAGGTGCCCAGCTTGCCTTTGGCCGTGGTCGCTTTCAGCGTCAGATAATAACTGACCATCGCGGCGGCCAGCCACAAGGAAATCATTGGGTCTAACACGCTGTAGGTGCCGATACTGAACACCAGAACCATCGACAGGAAAATCAACGTCGCCAGGCTGGCGCGGCGCGCATTGCGCCACATCAACATCGCCAGTGCAAATACCAGCAACGCCGTTATACCGGTACTGAATACCGAACCGAAACGTACCGCAAAGTTGGTATCGCCAAACAACCATTGGCTGATGTTATTGAACCAGTAGCCGGCCACCGGCTTTTCAAAATAACGCAGACCAAGCAAATTTGGCACTACCCAGTCGCCGCGTTGCAGCATTTCGCGGCTAATCTCGGCGTAGCGGGTTTCATCCGGTTGCCATAGCAGGCGACCGTTGAGCGGAATCAGGTAAACCAAAGAAAAAAAAATGGCCAACAAAATGGCCCATGATCCTTTTAGCGCCTTCATGAATCGTCCTTCACATCGGTTTGACAACCCAGCCAACCTTCGCGGCCAGGGAAAGAAGCACGCTCGACGCGGCCCAATGGCAATGACGCCAAATCTTGAGGCAACAGTGCGCTTAACGGACAGAATTCTATGCCCTGCCGTTGCGCCCGCTGCAGTAACTGCTCAAACATTGCGGCCTGTGACATGCCCTCCACTTCGGTATGAATGGTATACACCGGCACACCACAATCGTTTTCAATCGCCAGCAGAATATAATCGTTGAAGTCGCTCATACTGACTTCACTGCCAATCACCTCATCAAAGGTGGGCAACGTGACCGGGATCTGTACGGTTCCCAACCGACCATCGCTTAACACCGGACGGAAAGGATGGGTGCCACGGCAATCGCTGTTGTAGTGAAAACCAAAGCGCTGCTTCACTTCCAGCACCCGCGTATCGGCACGCCAACCGGCAACCGCCGAACATTTGACAGGCTGACCGGTACTGTTGGCCAACGCATCTACACCGAGCTGAACCTGCTGCATCAGTTGCGCTTCTGACCATCGGCCAACTTTGGCCTGCCAACCCTGGTGATCCCAGGCGTGCAGCCCCACTTCATGCCCAGCCTGGGCAGTCAGTTTCATCAACGGCCCCAGGGCACGGGCAATATTACGCCCCGGCCAGGCCGTGCCTGCCAGCAAAATATCCCAGCCGTACAGTGATGCGGCATTGGAGCGCAGCATTTTCCACAGGAATTTCGGACGTAAAAGGCGCCACAAATGGCGCCCCATATTGTCCGGTCCAACGCTGAAGAAGAAACTGGCCTGAATATTGTACTTGTCGAACAGCTCCAGCAACTGCGGCACCCCTTCCCGGGTGCCGCTGAAGGTATCTACGTCAACTCGCAGACCGACTTTCTTCATGCACCATCACCTTCCTGAACGGTCGTACGCAGGAAGTAATCCAACGTATCAGCGACGGTTTGCTGCATGGCGATGGTTGGCTGCCAATCCAGCAAGCGGCGAGCATTCTTGATGCTCGGCGTGCGGTGCTCAACGTCCTGATAGCCTTTACCGTAATAGCTGCTGCTTTCAACATCCTTGAAGCCGGCAAACGGCGGGAAACGCTCGCGCAGCGGATGGTTATTGAAGCTTTCGAGCAGCATTTCTGCCAATTCGCGAATGCTGGCTTCGTTGGTCGGGTTACCGATGTTAACGATCTGGCCATCGCACAGGCCATCACGGTTTTCGATAATGCGGAACAGCGCTTCGATACCGTCATTGATGTCGGTGAAGCAACGTTTTTGCGCCCCGCCGTCCATCAATTTAATTGGCGAACCTTCCACCAGGTTGAGGATCAACTGGGTAATGGCACGGGAAGAACCGATACGTGCGGCATCCAGGTTATCCAGGCGTGGGCCCATCCAGTTAAACGGACGGAACAGCGTGAACTTCAAGCCTTCTTTGGCACCGTAGGCCCAGATCACTCGATCCAGCAACTGCTTGGATACCGAGTAAATCCAGCGCTGTTTGTTGATCGGGCCGACAATCAGGCGTGAGTGGTCTTCGTCGAATTCCTTGTCGTCACACATGCCGTACACCTCGGAGGTGGACGGGAAGATAATGCGCTTGTTGTATTTCACGCAGTCGCGGACAATTTTCAAGTTTTCTTCGAAATCCAGCTCGAATACGCGCAGTGGGTTGCGGGTGTATTCAATCGGTGTGGCAATCGCCACCAGCGGCAGGATCACGTCACATTTTTTGATGTGGTACTCGATCCACTCGGAGTGGATGCTGATATCCCCTTCCACAAAATGGAAACGCGGGTTATCCAGGAAACGGCTGATGGCATCAGAACCGATATCCAGACCGTAGATATCGTAGCGGTCATCGCGCAGCAGGCGTTCGGTCAGGTGGTTACCGATAAAACCGTTCACGCCAAGGATCAGCACGCGGGTTCTGCGTTTCATCACTGCGTTTGGCTTGGCGGCCAGGCGCACGTCGGTGACGATACCCATTTCCTGCGCCAAACGGCTGCCTTGCACGTACAAACCGACATCGTTTTGGCCGGCCACAATTTCCAGCGCGCCTTCACCGCAGGCAATGATCAGCGGAGAGGTACTGAGCACGGTACCCGGTTGCTTGTCGTGCTGGGTATCCAGCACACGGGCACGCCAAACAATCAGTTTACGCTGGCCAAGGTAGCTGAAAGCACCAGGGTAAGGTTCGGTCACGGCGCGAACCAGGTTGTTGATTTCCTGAGCGGACTTATGCCACAGAATTTCACCATCTGCCGCAGTGCGACGACCAAAATAACTGGCTTCGGCTTCGTTTTGCTTGGTGAATGAGGCAGTGCCGTTTTTCAGCTTCGGCAGTTGTTCTTTCAGCAGCGCCTGTGCCGCTTCCAGCACTTTTTTGTGCAGGCTCAGCGCGGTATCGTCAGCGGCAATCGCCACTTTGTGCTGGCCAACAATATCACCGGCATCCGGACGCTTAACCATTTTGTGAAGCGTGGCACCGGTTTCGGTTTCACCATTTACCAGCGCCCAGTTTACCGGTGCACGACCACGGTAATGCGGCAGCAGTGAGCCATGCAGATTGAAGCCGCCTTTTGGCGCCAGTGACAGCAGTTCTTCGCTCAACATATTGCGGTAATAGAATGAGAAAATAATGTCAGGCTGCATCTCACGGATACGTTCGATCCACAACGGGTGGTTAACGTCTTCCGGCGCATAAACCGGCAACTCCAATTCGGCCCCCGCACGGGCAACGGAGGAGAAAAAGTTGTTCTCACCAGGATCGTCGGTATGAGTGAATACCGCCTGAACCTCATAGCCCGCGTCAGTCAGCGCTTTCAGACCAGCGCAGCCAATATCATGGTAAGCAAATACGATAGCTTTCATTATTCTTCTTCCTGAGTATTGTGGTTCGGCTGTTCACCGACCACTTTCTGAACAAAATAACGGGGACGAGCACGAACGTCGGTATAGATGCGACCGATGTACTCTCCCAACAGGCCCATGCCGACAAATTGGGCGCCGATAAAGGTAAACAGCACGGCAAACAGGGTGAACACCCCGCCGCCCGACCATTCAGGTCCCATAATCAAACGCAGGGCGATCAACAGTACCGCCAGCACAAAACCGGACAGCGCCACCACACTGCCCACTACGCTGAGCAAACGCAGCGGTGTCGTGGTCAGGCAGGTGATCAGGTCATACATCAGGTTGATCAGCTTCATCAGGCTGTATTTGGAGTCGCCAAACTCGCGTTCCGCATGCAGCACATCAATTTCAGTGGTGCGGCGGGCAAAGGTATTCGCCAGAATGGGGATAAAGGTACTGCGTTCGTGGCAGTTCAACATCGCCTCGATAATATGGCGGCGATAGGCGCGTAGCATGCAGCCATAATCACCCATCGTTTTACCGGTGGCACGTTGGATCATCATATTGATGATGCGGGAAGCGCTTTTGCGGAACCAGGAATCCTGACGGTTGGCACGCACAGTGCCCACTACGTCGTAACCTTCTTCCGCCACTTTTACCAGACGCGGGATCTCTTCCGGCGGGTTTTGCAAATCGGCATCCAGCGTAATCACCAGATCGCCGCTTACCTGATTGAAACCGGCCATGATCGCCGAATGCTGCCCATAGTTACGGTTGAGCAACACGGCAATCACACAGCTGCCCGGCTGTTCGGCCGCGGCGGTCAGCATATCGGCAGAATTGTCGCTGCTGCCGTCATCGACCAGGATAATTTCATAAGGTTGGGTCAGTTGTTTACAGGCGGCGGTGGTACGTTCGAGCAAGGCAGGCAAACTTTCCTGCTCGTTATATACCGGGATCACCACCGAAACTTTTTTTATCAGTTCAACGCGAGACACGTAACGACTCCACAACAGAAGACAAGGCTTTAACCACGCGATCAACATCGGCGTCGGTCATATCAGGGAATAGCGGCAAGGTGCATAGACGTGCCGAGTTCCATTCGGTATTGGGCAAGGAAAGCTGCGGATAGCGATCACGATAAAACTTCTGGGTATGGGCGGCACGGAAATGCAGGCCAGTACCGATACCCACTTCTTTCAGGCGTTCCATCAACTGATCGCGATCGATACCGCAGCGTTCAGCGTCAACGCGCACCATAAACAAATGCCAGGCATGGTCGTGCGGATAATCAGGTAATCCCAACGGTAGGAAAGGCGAACCTTCCAGAGCCGTGAGGTAACGCTGCGCCAGTGCCTTGCGGCGAGCATTAAGCTGCGGCAAGCGGGCCAACTGCACCACGGCGATAGCCGCGTGGATATCGGAAAGATTATATTTGTAACCAGGCTCGACCACTTCGGCCTGCGGCTTGCGTCCCAGTTGCTGGCGATCAAAAGCATCAACGGCCAAGCCGTGGAATTTCAGACAGCGCAGGCGATCTGCCAATTCGTCGTCGTCGGTGGTGATCAGACCGCCTTCAGCACAGGTCAGGTTTTTAATCGCATGGAATGAGAATATTGCCGTGCCGCGAGCCCCCACCCATTCACCGTTGTAACGGGCACCCACCGCATGAGCAGCGTCTTCAATCAGAGGGAGATTGTGGTGCTTGGCCACCTCACGCAATGCATCCATCTGCAGCGGTGCGCCGGCGTAGTGCACCGGAACAATGGCTTTGGTTTTCGTCGTAATGGCGGCTTCAACATCACTGGCGCTGACCATCAGCGTATCGCGGTCAACGTCAATCATCACCGGCGTCGCGCCGAGTAATTCAATCATGTTGAGGGTAGAAACCCAGGTCTGGGAGGGGGTGATAACTTCGTCACCCGGGCCAATGTTCAACGCCATCAGGGTGATATGCATGCCCGCAGTAGCGGAACAGACGGCGATGGCGTGTTTACAGCCGAAGGTGGCACAGAACTCACTTTCCAACTGCTGATTTTGCGGCCCGGTGGTGATCCAGCCTGAGCGCAATACCTTTTCTACCGCCGCGATTTCTTCATCGCCAATCGCCGGGCGTGAGAAAGGTAAAAATTGATCCATAGTTAGCCCCAAACGTATCAAATTGCTTTAATGACACTTTAGACCTCTTTTATTTAACGAATATTAAACGCCAGAGAGAATCGTTCCTGGTGGATTAACTGACAATGTACGGCCGCAAGCTTAACTAAACCTTAAGATGCGATTTATTATCAGCTAACCATCTGATCTGCGGGGGGCATCAATAAATTAAATTAATTTGATAATCAATTAGTTATAGTTATATGTAATTATTTAATTATTCTGTTTGAACTTAATCATCGTAGCACGTCAGCGACGGTTTTCAAGATTAACAGGAGGATTTTGAGGAATGGTGGGAAATAAAGCCGGTGCTTACCCGGCTATTTATATCAGGTCCGTTTAATTTTCGTTTATGGTGCATTTTCGATGCACTACTCCATTATGCCGTTTTGGTCATAATCCAGCGCTGGTCGCCCACCGCCTGCAGATGAAAATCCACGTCATAAATCTGTGAAAGAAATACCGGCTCCATCACTTCCCGCGTGGTTCCCTGTGCGACAAGACGCCCGGCATGCAGCAACCAGACCCGATCGGCCTGCTGCAAGGTATGATTAAGGTCGTGCGCACAAACCAACGCACTACGTCCACTCTGACAAAACTCCCGCAGTAGCCGATCCAGCGCCACCTTCTGCGCCACGTCCAGGCTATTGGTCGGTTCATCCAGCAGCAACAGTTGGCTATGAGGATTGACCGTCGGCCATACCTGTAGCAGTACTGCAGCCAAGCGCACTCGCTGCCATTCACCGCCGGACAACTGAGTCAGCATGCGCGACAGCTTGTCCACCAGTTTTAAACGCTGGCACAGATAAAGAATGGTGCTCTCGAGTGCCTGTTCCGAGCTACCTGCAGGCCGGTGCAGTTCCAGATACTGGAATACCGGCATCAGCGCCACTGGCGGCTGCTGTTGGCTTAAATAAGCACGGCGCAGAGCCAGTTCATGGCCCTGATAACCCGCCAGCGGCTGGTCTGCCAGCCGGATCTCGCCCGTGCCGGGCAGTATGCCCGCCAGGCAAGCCAGCAGTGTGCTTTTGCCGGCACCGTTCGGACCAATAAGGTGAAACTGCAACCCAGCATCGACCTGTGCTGAAAATGGGGCCAGACGCCCTTCTACCCCAACCTGACTGAGTTGCAGCATTATGAATTATCGCTCCTTCTTTATAATATTACTTGGCCAACGCCTGTTTGACGGCGGCCACCAACGCAGGATCTTCCGGTGTCATGTCCGGGGAGAAACGTTGGATCACCTTGCCATCACGTCCGATCAGGAATTTCTCGAAATTCCACAGAATGTCACCGGTTTGCTTCGGTGCCCGGCCTTTACTGCTCATGCGCTCCAGGAATTCACTGCCCTGCGGCGCCGCGGCTTGCGGTTCGGCGGCAATCAGTGCCTGGTACAGCGGATGGCGGTTTTCGCTGTTCACTTCAAGCTTGGCAAACATCGGGAACTCAACGCCAAAGGTGCCACGGCAAAACGCCAGGATCTCTTCGTTGCTGCCAGGCTCCTGCCCGAGGAACTCGTTGGATGGGAAGCCCAATACCTCAAACCCCTGGTCACGGTAGGTTTCGTACAGGGCTTCCAGCCCGGCATATTGCTTGGTCAGGCCGCATTCCGAAGCCACATTAACCACCAGCAACACGCTGCCTTTATATTTGCCCAGCGTGGTGGATTGATTTTCGATAGTGTTCAACGGAATGTCATAAATCGCTTGAGTCATGGAGCTTATCCTCTTGTTTTACTTACAGGTGAACAGAGAAACTACCTTAAGCCTTTTACCCGGGTCAGTAACCAGATAAATAGCGGTGCCCCTAGGGTGGCGGTTACCACGCCGATGGGTAATTCAGCTGACAGCAGCGTAATACGCGCCACCACATCGGCCGCAAGCAACACACCGGCACCAGCCAGTGCGCAGCCCGGCAATAAATATCGCTGATTGGTCAAGCCACTGAGACGCAGCATGTGCGGAATGACCAGTCCGACGAAACCAATCACCCCGGCCAAAGCCACACTGACGCCCACCAGCCAGCCAATAGCCAGCACGAGTAGATTACGCCATAGATGCAGGGAAAGCCCGAGCTGACGCGCCTGTACCTCGCCCAGCGCCATAAAGTTTAGCGCCTTTCCCTGGCAACAAAGCCAAAGCAGCACCGGTAATAATGCCAGCACCAGCCATTTTTGCCGCCAGTCGACACCGCCAAAACCACCCATCATCCAATACATCAGTTGGCGCAGATCCAGGCTGGAACTAAAATACACCGCCCAGGTCATTACCGCGCTACACACTATGCCCAAGGCGACCCCCACCAACAGCAGCCGCGCATTGGTCAGACGTTTTCGACGGGCAAAGCTCAGCAACAGAAAGGTCATGAGCAGCGCGCCGGCAATGGCGCTCAAGCTCATAAAGGCTACCGGTAGCAGGCCGTTACCCAGCAGCACCGTTAGCACCAAAGCCACCCCCGACCCGTTGGCGACGCCCAGCAAACCCGGCTCGGCCAGTGGATTTTCAAACAGCGACTGCATTACCGCTCCAGCCACCGCCAGGCTGGCCCCCACCAACATCACGGCCAGCGCACGCGGCAGGCGTAATTGCCAGACAAACAGCTGCGCGGCTTCACCCGCCCACTGTGAGGGCCAAAGCCAAACGTCGCCCGCGCTGAGGCTGAAAACAAAGGCCACGGCAACACCCAGCGTAAGCAGCAACAGTTGGCGTTTATCGCGATGGCGTTGTTTGTGCAGCAATAAGGTAAAGGTCTGGCTGGCTGACATAGGCGTGGCGATTCCCTGCTGGCCGCCAAGGCGGCCGAATAATTGACGTCTGGGTCAAATATTAGGGGGTTAGCGCCCGAAGGGAAAGCATTGCATCAGGTGAATCACAGGAAAACAGCAGCTAATCCTGCCAATCACCCGTAGGTGATGGCAAAATCAGCCGCCGTTAAATCAATTAGCGATGAGGGGCGTTATCGTTTTGCGGGTAAGGTTTACCCTGGTCATTGTCCTTACCACGGCCATTGTCACGACCGCCGTTGTCATGATGGTTACCATTGTCATGGTGGTTGCCGTCGTTACGATTATCACGTTCACCGTGGAACAGGTTACCCCCCCGATCAGGGCCACGATGCTCGTAGCCACGCGGCGGCGAGGATTGCCAGCGGCCGCCATCCCAATACATACCCCGATTGTTGCGTTCCCCCATGCCACGCCCCTGGTGCTCATGCCACCATTGCGGCGAACGCCAGTCATAACCATCCCAATAGTAGCCGCGATGGTCCTGCTCCCCCAGATGCACGTTGATATCGATAGAGACATCCGCCTGGGCAGCCACTGGCAGCAACAGTGGTAAACACACCAGCAACAGGATTTTTTTCATTTTATGCTCCGAATTTATTTTCTTGCTGAGTGGGTTATATCAGCGTGCTTATTTTACGCCTATCTCACCAATGCCTATTTTCGGATCGTTTTCATCACCCTTACACATTCCATACATTCTATTTTTTGAATAAAACAGCCGCTAACAACCTTTAACGAATAGCTGACACACCAAATATCCGACGATATTTATAATAAAGCCAACACCCACCAGAGAGACAATGTTATGATTAAACGCATTGGGCTGCTATTGACCGTTGCAGTACTGAGTACGGCGCTTAGCGCCTGTTGCTTCGGGCCTCACGGTGGTGACCATCGTGGTGGTAGCGGACCGGATCACTACTACAATCATTATTAATCTTCAGGGGCTTCGGCCCCTAGTTTATCTTTCACCCCATCAGAATATTAAATAAATACAAGAATAATCCGCAAGTAATAAATTATTTTAATGTGAAGATTGGAAATCAATTTTATTAGGTGGTCGTATTTATTATTTATGGCCTAAGAATAAACCGAAATTCCCCTCTAAAAAGAAAAAGGCCGCAAAAGCGGCCTTTTTTGGTTTCACGCAACTTACTCTTTCGGGCTTGCGTTCTCTACCCGACTTTTCAGCTTTTGCCCTGGACGGAAAGTGACCACGCGACGCGCCGTAATCGGAATATCTTCGCCGGTCTTCGGGTTACGCCCCGGACGTTGGTTCTTGTCACGCAAATCAAAATTGCCAAAACCTGACAGTTTAACCTGCTCACCGTTCTCAAGAGCACGACGAACCTCTTCGAAAAACAGTTCTACCAGGTCTTTGGCATCCCGTTTGCTAAGCCCAAGCTTTTCAAACAGGTGTTCTGACATTTCAGCTTTAGTAAGCGCCATAGGTTCAATCCCTCAAGGATGCTTGGAATCGCTGTTTTAGAGCCTCTACACATTTTGCAACGGTAACGGCTATCTCCTCTTCTTCCAGTGTACGAGCGGTATCCTGCAATACCAGACTGATAGCCAGGCTCTTATAACCCTCTGCCACGCCCTTGCCACGGTACACATCAAACAAGTTTACGCCAACTACCTGATTTGCGCCAACTTTCTTACACTCTGCCAAAATATCTTCTGCGGGGACGTTTTCAGCCACCACAACGGCGATATCACGACGGTTTGCCGGGAAGCGAGAAATCTCCCGCGCCTGAGGCACGGCGCGGCTTGCGACCTTGTCCCACTCCAGTTCAAACACCACTGTGCGGCCGTTAAGATCCAGTTTACGTTCAAGTTCCGGATGAACCACACCGATGAAACCTACACGTTCACCCTGGAAATAAATCGCTGCGCTTTGCCCTGGGTGCAAGGCCGGATTAGCCTCCGCCTTGAACTGAATTTCGGATAATTTACCGGTCAGCTCCAGCACAGATTCCAGATCGCCTTTTAAATCATAGAAGTCGACCGGCTTACGCGCCAGATCCCAATGTTCTTCATGCGTATGGCCCGCAATCACCCCTGCTAGCATGACGTCCTGACGGATACCCAGATTTGCCGCAGTATCAGGGACAAAGCGCAGGCCGCTTTCAAACAGACGCAGACGCGTCTGCTGACGATTCTGGTTATAAACCACCGCGGACAGCAAGCCGGTCCACAGCGACAGACGCATGGCGGACATCTCTACCGAGATTGGGCTTGGCAGGATCAGCACTTCTTCGCCCGGGTGCAGCAAGGCCTGTACTTTAGGATCAACGAAGCTGTAGGTGATCGCTTCCTGGTAACCGTGATCGACCAGCATGGTCTTCACGCGCTTCAGCGTCAGATCTGCTTCGCGGTGCTTGGTCATGATCAGGTCAGCGCGGACCGGCACGTCAGGAATGTTGTTGTAGCCGTAAACACGCGCCACTTCTTCCACCAGGTCTTCTTCGATTTCCATATCGAAACGCCAGCTCGGCGCGACCGCCAGCCAATTATCGCCCTGCTCAGTCACCTGACAACCCAAACGACGCAAGATGTCACTGACCTGCTCACTTGGCACCACATGACCAATCAGGCGATTTAGTTTTTCACGACGCAAAGTAATGGTAGCGCGCTTCGGCAACTCACTTTCGGTGGTTACATCAATAACCGGACCGGCCTGACCGCCACAGATATCAATCAGCAAACGAGTCGCACGCTCCATCGCTTTGTACTGCAGCGCAGGATCAACACCGCGCTCGTAACGATGAGAAGCATCAGTGTGCAGACCCTGACGGCGTGCGCGGCCGGTAATGGCCAGCGGATTGAAGAACGCACATTCCAGCAGCACGTCCTGGGTGGACTCATTCACCCCTGAGTGTTCACCACCGAAGATGCCGCCCATCGCCAAGGCTTTCTGGTGATCGGCAATCACTAAGGTATCGGCATTCAGTTTGGCTTCGGTACCGTCCAGCAACGTCAGAGGTTCCCCTTTGCTCGCCATACGCACCACGATACCGCCTTCGATGCGGTTCAGGTCGAAGGCATGCATTGGCTGCCCCAGTTCCAACAGCACGTAGTTGGTAACGTCCACCACCGCATCAATAGAACGAATGCCGCAACGACGCAGCTTCTCGCGCATCCACAACGGACTGGCGGCCTTGACGTCGATACCTTTCACGACGCGGCCAAGGTAACGCGGACATGCCTGTGGCGCATCTACGCGGATCGGCAGCGTATCATTAATGGTGGCAACAACCGGGCTCATGTCCGGTTCGGTCAGTGCAACCTGGTTCAATACCCCCACATCGCGCGCTACGCCAATAATGCCCAGGCAGTCGGCACGGTTCGGCGTTACGCTGATTTCGATCGCGTTGTCATCCAGTTTCAGATATTCACGGATATCGGTGCCAATCGGCGCATCTTCCGGCAACTCAATGATACCGTCGTGATCGTCAGTAATACCCAGTTCGGAGAACGAGCACAGCATCCCTTCCGAAGGCTCACCGCGCAGTTTGGCAGCTTTGATTTTGAAATCGCCTGGCAGCACCGCGCCCACGGTAGCAACCGCTACCTTCAGACCTTTGCGGCAGTTTGGTGCACCACAGACAATATCCAGCAAGCGGTCGCCGCCCACGTTAATCTTGGTCACGCGCAGTTTGTCCGCGTTTGGGTGCTGACCGCACTCAACGACATGACCCACAACTACGCCATTAAAGGCACCGGCTACCGGCTCCACGCCGTCCACTTCCAGGCCGGCCATGGTAATTTGATCGGATAATGCTTCGCTGCTGATGGCCGGGTTTACCCACTCACGCAACCAGAGTTCACTGAATTTCATGTAATATTCCCGCCTTACTTAAACTGTTTGAGGAAGCGCAGATCGTTTTCGAAGAACGCACGCAGGTCGGTAACGCCGTAACGCAGCATCGTCAGACGCTCCATACCCATACCGAAAGCGAAGCCGGAGTAAACTTCCGGATCGATACCCACGTTGCGCAGCACGTTCGGGTGAACCATGCCACAGCCCAGAACTTCCAGCCATTTGCCGTTTTTGCCCATCACATCCACTTCAGCGGAAGGTTCAGTAAACGGGAAGTAAGAAGGACGGAAACGAACCTGCAAATCTTCTTCAAAGAAGTTATTCAGGAAATCATGCAGCGTGCCCTTCAGGTTGGTGAAGCTGATGTCCTTATCGACAATCAGGCCTTCCATCTGATGGAACATCGGGGTGTGCGTCTGATCGTAGTCATTACGGTAAACACGACCCGGCGCAATAATGCGGATTGGCGGCTGTTGTTCCTTCATGGTGCGGATCTGCACGCCCGAAGTTTGGGTACGCAGTAAACGCGTAGCATCGAACCAGAAGGTATCGTGATCGGCACGCGCCGGGTGGTGACCCGGAATATTCAGCGCATCGAAGTTATGATAGTCATCTTCAATCTCAGGCCCGGTCTCTACAGAGAAGCCCAGTTCGCCGAAGAAGGCTTCGATACGGTCGATGGTACGGGTCACTGGATGCAGCCCACCGTTTTCCATACGGCGGCCCGGCAGGGAAACGTCGATGGTTTCTGCCGCCAGACGCTCATTCAACGCAGCAGATTCCAGCGCATTCTTACGCGCGTTCAGCGCTTCCTGCACCGCCTGCTTTGCCTGGTTGATCACCGCTCCGGCCGCCGGGCGATCTTCTGCCGGCACGTCACGCAGCGATTGCATCTGTAAGGTAAAATGGCCTTTCTTGCCTAAATATTCGACGCGTACCAAATCTAACGCGGCAACATCCTGGGCATCTTCTACGGCTGCCTTGGCATTGGCAACCAGCTCTGCGAGATGTGGCATTGCTTTCCTCTTCCTCTGGCCGGTATGGCCCTAAGTAATGACTGATAATTTATGTTATCTGGCCTGACTCATACCCACAGAATTTCAAGCTACAGCAGGCGGCAAGTGAGTGAGTCCCCGGGAGCTTAGATAACTAAGTGACCGGGATGAACACACGCGGCCAACACCGCTGTAGTTTGAAAGGCAAAGGGTATGACTGAAAACAAAAAAGCCTCCACAGGGGAGGCTTAGGCGCTACTTTTCGTTTCTTCTCTTACGCGCAAAGCCTCCTGAAATCAGGCGCTAAAGTAAAAAAAGAAACGAAAAATAACAGAATTCATGATTGCGTTACCTTGTCGGTGATTGTCCACCAGAGATATGGCGCTGGTCAATAAAAGTCAGTATTTGTAGCTGAAAAACAAAGATTAAAGAGGGAGCAAGCTCCCTCTTTAATAACTGACTTACGCCAGTGCTGCTTTCGCTTTCTCGACCAGTGCGCCAAAGGCCACTTTGTCGAAGACTGCGATGTCAGCCAGAATCTTACGGTCAATTTCAATAGAAGCTTTTTTCAAGCCGTTAATGAATTTGCTGTAAGACAGACCGTTCACACGAGCAGCTGCGTTGATACGTGCAATCCACAGCTGACGGAACTGACGCTTACGTTGGCGACGGTCACGGTAAGCATACTGACCTGCTTTGATTACTGCCTGGAAGGCAACACGGTAAACGCGCGAACGGGCACCGTAGTAACCTTTCGCTTGTTTTAAAATTTTCTTGTGACGTGCGCGTGCAATTACACCACGTTTTACGCGAGCCATATGCTCTCTCCTAAAGTCTTATTCTAGATTCAAAAAAAATGGCTTATGCGTACGGCAGGCACGCGGTAACCAGGACCAGATCGTTTTTAGACACCATGCCTTTCGGACGCAGGTGACGTTTACGCTTGGTTGCTTTTTTGGTCAGAATATGACGCAGGTTAGCGTGCTTGCGCTTAAAACCACCGCTGCCGGTTTTTTTGAAGCGCTTGGCTGCACCACGTACAGTTTTAATCTTTGGCATTTTAATTAAATCCACTTCGCATTGTTAAACAACGAATCAGTTAGGCGAATAAAACCCACACCACGCAAGCGCTGCGTGAGTTTTATTACTTGGAGGCCTTACTGCCTCTTCTTCGGTGCGAGCACCATGATCATCTGACGGCCTTCGATCCTCGTAGGGAAGGATTCGACAATGGCCAAATCAGAATCTTCACACAGGTCTTTACGGACGCGGTTAAGCACTTCCATACCGATCTGTTGGTGCGCCATCTCACGCCCACGGAAACGCAGGGTGATTTTGGCTTTATCGCCATCTTCAAGAAAGCGAATCAGGTTGCGTAGTTTTACCTGATAGTCGCCATCATCGGTACCAGGACGGAATTTGATTTCCTTGACCTGAATAACTTTTTGCTTCTTCTTCTGTTCTTTTGTCGACTTGCTCTTCTCGTAGAGGAATTTGCCGTAATCCATGATTCGACAAACTGGCGGTTCGGCATTTGGGCTGATTTCTACTAAATCAACGCCCGCTTCCTCAGCTTTTTCAAGAGCTTCATTCAGACTGACTATACCAATCTGCTCGCCATCGACGCCGGTTAGGCGAACTTCTTGCGCGCGAATTTCTCTGTTAATGCGATTAGGACGCGCCGGTTGAACTCGTTTTCCGCCTTTAATACTTTATTCCTCCAGTTGATGAAGACTACGGCTGCGAATCTCTTTTAGCAGCTTGTCTACGACTTCATTTACGTCCAGGCTTCCCAGGTCTTTGCCACGGCGGGTACGAACGGCAACTTTGCCTGATTCGACCTCTTTATCACCGCACACCAACATGTAAGGAACCCGTCGTAAAGTATGTTCGCGAATTTTAAAGCCAATCTTCTCATTTCTCAAGTCTGCTTTAACGCGAATACCTGCGTCCTGCAATTTTTTGGTCAATTGCTGGACATAATCAGACTGGCTGTCGGTGATATTCATCACCACCACCTGTACCGGAGCAATCCAGGTTGGGTAGAACCCTGCGTATTCTTCGGTAAGGATACCGATGAAACGCTCCATGGAGCCCAAAATAGCACGGTGAATCATTACCGGGACCACGCGATCGTTGTTTTCGCCAACATACGATGCGCCTAAACGGCCCGGTAAGAAGAAATCGAGCTGCACGGTACCACATTGCCATGCACGATCCAAACAATCATGCAGAGTAAATTCAATTTTAGGTCCGTAGAAGGCACCCTCACCCGGCTGATATTCAAACGGAATCCCGTTTTCAGTCAGCGCAGCGGCCAGATCCTCTTCCGCACGGGTCCACATATCGTCAGTACCAATGCGCTTCTCAGGACGGGTAGAAAGTTTTACCGCAATCTTCTCGAAGCCAAAAGTACCGTACACATCATAGACCATTCTGATGCATTCGTTCACCTCGGCACGCACCTGCTCTTCAGTACAGAAGATATGGGCGTCATCCTGGGTGAACCCGCGTACGCGCATCAGGCCATGCAGAGAACCCGAAGGCTCGTTACGATGGCAACTGCCGAACTCCCCCATACGCAGCGGCAAATCACGGTAGGATTTCAGGCCCTGGTTGAAGATCTGCACGTGACCCGGGCAGTTCATCGGCTTGATGCAATACTCGCGGTTTTCCGACGAGGTGGTGAACATGGCGTCTTTATAGTTTTCCCAGTGGCCGGTTTTTTCCCACAGCACACGGTCCATCATAAATGGCCCTTTCACTTCCTGATACTGGTACTCCTTGAGCTTCATGCGCACAAAGGCTTCCAGCTCGCGGAAAATTGTCCAGCCATCGTTGTGCCAGAACACCATACCCGGCGCTTCTTCCTGCATATGGTACAGGTCAAGCTGCTTGCCGATCTTGCGGTGGTCACGTTTGGCGGCTTCTTCCAGACGCTGCAGATAGGCATTCAGCTGTTTCTTGTCTGCCCATGCGGTGCCGTAGATACGCTGCAGCATTTTATTTTTGCTGTCGCCACGCCAGTAGGCGCCAGACGTTTTCTGCAGTTTAAAGTGATGGCAGAAACGCATGTTCGGCACGTGCGGACCGCGGCACATGTCGACATATTCTTCGTGGTGATACAGGCCAGGACGGTCGTCATGGCTGATGTTCTCATCCAGAATCGCCACTTTGTAGTTTTCACCACGCGCGGCAAAGGTGTCACGGGCTTCTTGCCAGCTAACCTTCTTCTTGATGACGTCATAATCTTTGTCGGCCAACTCATGCATCCGCTTTTCCAGCAGATCCAGGTCTTCCTGCGTCAGGGTACGGTCGATATCAACGTCATAATAGAAACCGTTGTCGATCACTGGGCCGATCGCCATTTTGGTGTCTGGCCACAGCTGCTTGATGGCATGACCCAACAGGTGCGCGCAGGAGTGGCGCATGATTTCCAGGCCTTCGGCATCCTTGATGGTGATGATAGCCAACTGCGCGTCTGATTCGATCAGATCGCCGGCATCAACCAGTTCACCGTTCACACGACCGGCAATACAGGCTTTCGCCAGGCCAGGACCGATATCAAGGGCAACATCCAGGGGGGAAACAGGGTTTGCAAAATGACGCTGACTGCCGTCAGGAAGAGTAATAACAGGCATTAATAATTCCTTATCTACAGTGGTGACCCACACGACAGATCACTTGCAGTACGAAAATTGGGTTGGGTTTTAGTCAGTTAGGTTTCAGATCTCGCCCACAATTGCCAGATTGATACCTAACCGGGTACACAGAATGGAAAGCATACCTTCACAGCCATATTTGGCTAAGTGGATACTATCACTAAAATTGTTTCGGATAAATAAACTGCAATTCAGATCCAGTCAGCGAATAGCTGCAGTTCGCGGCGATAAATAGCCTTTCAGGTAACTCAGGGTGGCAATCAGGCACAGGGAATACCCCAGGACTTCACAGCCCTCTTCTACCATATTCTTCACCACCCGGTTGTAACCATCGAGCATCAATGTCTGCCACAGTGAACTTATGCCGAACAGCCGTGAAAACACCAAGATACACAGCAGGCCAGCACACATCATGCCGTAGCTCGGATGCGTCACAAAATGCACCAGCCCCTGCAATGTGGCTGCAATATGACGAGACGCATACCCCAAACAAATCAGTGCAACCGCCAGAGCAAACCAGAACCAGGATCCATGCAAAAGCATATCAAAGGCAAAATCCATCTCTCGAATCAGCATGCACAGAAAGAAACCACCGATCAGCATCCACGCTGGCCGATAAACAGCATCCCTGCATGCCGCAATGAAAAAACAGGATGCTATGGCGGCAAGAATCAACTCCTGAGCTATTTCAGTTAGCGAGGTTTCATAAACAAAATTATGCAACCAATGCACGTCGATAAAAATCAGGCCCACCAAGCCAGCCAGTAGCAGGCTGCAAAGCAGAAAATGGCATACTTTCCCCAGTAAAATTTGCAGATCATGTCTCATAGTCACTCTCGTTATTATTTAAAGCACGCCTATAGTATTAGTCTGTAGCTGGGGATCGTGGCAATTAATGCGAAATAGAACCAACTCGGGACCAACTCGCGGTGAAATGGCCATAAAAAACAAAAACAACCAACAAAACACCCTATGACAGGCAGAGTTGAGACAGCATCCCGCATCATGAACCGATTATTGAAGTTACTCGTTGGCGTTTGCATCATGCTGGTGGCTATTTTTGCGGTATTACACCTGGGGGCAGACCGCCACCCGAGAGCCATTGCGGTTAACGAACCGCCCATCGAGTGTGAAGATGCGCAGGAGATAACCAGTGCTTGTGTGAATGACGATGACGCCGACACTGACGCGCTTCCTGAGCTAACCCCCTCCAGCACTCAGGGATAATGAGCTGCAAACGCGATTCCTCTATATTTAGAGGTCGCTTCCCTATTGTTGCCGCTGAACACGCGGCAACAATAGGGTAGGACTTTTAAACTGCGTCACAACATTTACTGAAAACAGGAAGTCTGCCCCATGACGAGTATTCTGTAGTTATTCCAGGCCATTGACTGGGTTTGGTGCTACTGCTGCCGCTGGCCAACCCACTCACCACAGTCGCACTGTTGCTCGGGCTTTCGGCAATATGACGCGCGAAGAGCGCAACCAGCAATCGCTGATGGCCTCGGTCTATGTGTTCTTTATCATGACGGTAGCGTTCTATGCCGGCCAGTTGGTCATGAACACCTTCGGTATCTCTATTCCCGGCTTGCGGATCGCCGGTGGGCTGATTGTGGCGTTTATTGGCTTTCGCATGTTGTTCCCGCAGCAAAGTACGGATGAAGCTCCAGAGGTTGAAAGCAAAAGCAATGAGCTGCGCAAAAAAACCTCGGCCAATATCGCCTTTGTGCCATTGGCGATGCCCAGCACCGCCGGTCCGGGAACCATTGCGATGATTATCAGTTCCGCATCGAGCGTCAAAGAGAACACTCTGGGATTTGCGCACTGGGTGCTGCTAGTCGCGCCAGTGGCCATCTTTCTGACGGTGGCCCTGATTTTATGGGCTTGCCTGCGCAGCTCTGGCGCTATCATGCGACTGGTTGGGCAAAGTGGCATTGAGGCGATCTCACGCCTGATGGGTTTCCTGCTGGTGTGTATGGGCGTGCAATTTATTATCAACGGCATTTTGGAGCTCATCGCCACCTATACCCCAGCCGTTGCCTGAGCCATAAATACGGGCGCTAAGCGCCCGTCAGACTGATGACAAACCTCATTCCTGCCCAGAGCGAGTAGAGGCCGATAAATAAAAATCAGGAAAATCAATTTATTGATTTTCGGCTGCTCACCACAAAGCAGGAAAAACCACGCTTTTCCCTGCTTTGTCAGCAACCTAACGGGCGCAAACCGCGCCCGTTTCACTTACTTACCTGCAGGTGCCTGCGCGCCTAAAATACCCTGACCTTCCGGCACTTCAGTAAAACGACTGAGGATCTCGCTGTAGGTTTTCGCCGGATCCAAATCCTGGAACTGGTTCGGATAGATAAACTTCGCCAAATACTCCAGCCCAACGATATTGTACGGGTGGTTATAGAAATTGTGATAAATGCCATAGAAGCGGCCCTCTTTTACCGCCGAAAGCTGGGCAAAGCCTGGGCGCTGTTTCATTGCGTTGAACGCAGCATCCACCTGCGGTTGCGTCACACCATAGCCAAAAGGTACCGCAGCGTTGGTTTTACTGGCCCACTGGGAACCGGAGATAATATACGCATCTGGCTTCATGCTGATCACTTTCTCAAGCGATACGTCGCCCGTCGCGCCCGGTAACAGTTCCGAACCCACATTGCGCGCGCCTACCGCCTCAATCATCCCACCCCATCCGACATGAGCATGGGTGAAACAGCAAGACTCCAGCCCGTTCAGGCCGGCTTTGGCCTCAATAAACACCAGCGGCTTTGGCTCTACCTTTTTGGTTTTATCGAGGATGCTCTGATAGTGCTGCTGATAAAAGTCCGTGTACTGTTTCGCTTCACTTTCACGGTTTAGAGTTTCCCCCAGCAAGGTAATGCTTTTCGGGGTGTTCTCCATCGGTTTCAGCATGGTATCGATAAACAACACCGGAATATTCAGCGCTTGCAGCTTGTCGAGTACGCCAGTCTGGCTCAGAGAAGGTTTCGAGCGTAGCTGCGCCACCATCAGATCAGGGTCTTTGGCGATAACGCTTTCCAGGTTAATCTCTCCCTTGTCGCTAAACCCCATATCGATAATGTTCTTGGCTTCTGGCCACTTGCTTTGCAGAATTTTCCAGGTTTCACCATCGCTCTTCTTCAGCAGGTTGTTCCACGCCACCAGCCGGGTAAAGGGATCGGCACGGTCCAGCAAGGCCAGCGTCAGAATATCGCGCCCATCCTGCACCACAATGCGTTTCGGCTCTTGTTTAATCGTCAGGGTTTGACCGGCGGTATCGGTCAGGGTGAGCGGATAAGTGGTCGCCATCACCTGAGTAGAAAAGGCGCAGGCGAAAGCCAGCAGGGTCATTCGACGGTACACGTAACACTCCTTAGCGTGAGAAGTTAATCCAGAAATAATAATGAGAATTGCTCACATTATCAAAGAGAACGCCGGGCGAGTTTTCGATTAATTGAAAAGAGATGTGAACCGCAACAAGGTGGTGCGCCGGAACCGGCGCACCAGTCAGGTTAAATCAGGCCGTAAATCAGCGCCGACAGCGCAATCAGCCCCATCACCAGCACAAATACATTGCTCAGCGCGCGGTAACGACGCATAGCGGGTACCGTACGCACCGCATACATCGGCAAAATAAACAGGATCGCCGCGATCAGCGGTCCGCTGATGGTTTCAATAATGTGCAACGCACTCGGGTTCCAAACCGTCGCCGCCCAGGTCAACAGGAACAGCAACACGGCAGAAATACGGTGCGTAATACGCGAGCTTAGCGGTTTTCCGACTGCACGCGTCAGGCCGTCAATCAGACTGGTCGCCCCTTCGGTCACCCCCAGTGAGGTACCCAGATAGGACTTGGCCATCGCCAGCATCGCCATCATCGGCCCCAAATAGGCGATCAACGGGTTGGAGAATTTGTTCGCCAGCGTGGTCAGCACGGTAATGTTTTGATCTTTCGCCTGCTGCATATCCTCGTGGGACAGACTCAGCACGCAGCTGAAGACAAAGAACAACACGGTGACGCAGATCAGCACGTAGCTGTAGCGCATGATCCGCGCGCAACGGCGTTCAGCCAGTTCGCCATACAGGCTCTTTTGGGTCGAGGCAAAGGACGAAATAATCGGCGCATGGCTGAATGAAAACACCATGACCGGCACCGCCAGCCACAGCGAATGCCACAAATCTGGGCTACTGAACTGAGTGTTCGCCAGGCCACTGACAAAGTTGGCGGTTTGCCAGGTCGGCATCAGGTACAGCGAAATACCCATCAAAAATACCAGTAATGGAAATACCAGTATGCCCATCGCCGATACGATGCCGTCTTTACCGCGCAGCAGCACCAGATTCAGCACCACTACCACCGCCAGGCTCAGCCAGATACGGGGTGGCGACGTTAGGTGAAACTGATGAGTCAGGAAGCTGTCCAGCGCGTTGGTGATCGAAATGCTGTACACCAGCACTATCGGGAAGAACGCCATCAGGTACAGCACCATGATGATTTTACCGGCCAGCACGCCAAAGTGCTCGACCACCACATCATGAATATTGCCGTTACGGCTAGAGCCGGAAAGCACAAAGCGGCTCAGTGCGCGATGCGGTAAATAAGTCAGTGGGAAGGCAAACACGGCCATCAGCAACAGCACCAGTGGACCGTTTAAGCCAGCGTTGATCGGCAGAAACAACGTACCTGCCCCCACCGCAGTGGCGTAGAGGCCAAACATCCAGACGGTGTCCGTCTTGTTCCATTTGCCCGGCTGGGCGGGAGCCAGCGTGCCGGAATCGGGAGAAATCGTACTCATAGGAAAGCTTACCTTAATCTGCAGCGACAACGGTTGCGCCTAACGGGATATCCTTCTCCGCGAATTTTTTAATAGTAATCAGTTAATTAACTCAGAATTTCATTCTTATGCCTAGTAAAAGGACGGCAAAGGATAATTAAAAACCTTGTCCAGGTCTATCTTTCACAGGTTGAGTGGCTATTTCGCGAACAATCATCGCTGTAAAAATCGGCTGCGGAGCACAAAAAACTAGGGCCTCGAATGAGGCCCTGGAGGATGACTTACTTGTTGGCGTCCGGATGTTCCGGTACGGCGGCGCTGCCCATATCCTTCTGGTCTTTACGTACGCTGGCCACGTCTGAGGCGCTAACCGGCTTGGCGCTGTTACCCCAGCTTGAGCGAATGAAGTTAACCACTTCCGCTACCTGCAGGTCGTTCAACCGCCAGCCAAACGGTGGCATGGTGATGTTGGATACCGCCCCTTTCACCGCCGGCGTGGTGTTACCGGTCAGCACGATGTGGATCAACGAGGTCGCATCTTCGGTCTGCACCACCGGGTTGCCCTTCAGCGCCGGGAAAGCACGTTTGTAACCCACGCCATCGGTACGGTGGCAGGCAGCACAGTTATCGACGTACAACGCCGCTCCGGGCTTGCTGTCGTCACCGCGCCACAGATCCTTGGCTACGCTGTCTTCTACCGGTGTGGCCTGCTGCTTGCCGTCTTTCGGCGGCAGCGTTTTCAGGTAACGCGAAATTGCCGTCAGATCCTCATCGCTGAGATACTGCAGGCTATGCTCAACCACGTCGCTCATACCGCCAAACACGATGGACTTATCGTTACGGCCGGTTTTCAGGAACTCGGTCAGTTCGGCCTCGCTCCAGGTTCCCAGCCCATCCTTGTTATCACCGCGCAGGCTGGATGCCACCCAACCGTCGATCGGCGCATTGCTGCCGGACAGGTAGTTGTCACCGTCATTATTGCTCAGCGCTTTTTCCTGCATGGTAATGCTGCGTGGCGTATGGCAGGCACCGCAGTGGCCCAACCCTTCCACCAGATAACGACCCCGCTCAATCACCGGATCGGCCTTGGTGTCCACCACAAAGTCCGCCGGTGATGGCGCAAACATGCCGCGCCAGATACTCAGCGGCCAGCGCATTGACAGCGGCCAGGGGATATCGGAATCCTTGTTGGCCTGTTCCACCGCCGGTACGCCGTGCATGAAGTAGGCATACATGGCGCGCATGTCATCCTCTTTCACCAGCGCAAACGACGGATACGGCATCGCCGGGTACAGGGTGCTGCCGTTTTTGGCGACGCCCTTGCGTACCGCGTTGTCGAAGTCTTCGAAGCTGTAATCACCGATGCCGGTTTTCTTGTCCGGTGAGATATTGGTGGAGTAAATGGTGCCGATCGGCGTTTCCATCGCCAGCCCCCCGGCAAACTCTTTACCGCTTTTGCCGTTGGTGTGGCAGGCCACGCAGTCACCGGCACGCGCCAGATACTCACCGCGCTTGATCAACTCGCTGCTGACCGTGGCGTCCTGCGCCCAGACAGAGAAACTCAGTGCACTGAGAACCAGTGCGGGAACAAATGCTTTCATCAGTCGCCGTCCTTATGCCTGCACCAAAGGGCCTGGGTTTTTCAGATACTGCTCGCGAATAGCGCGTGCAGACCAGTAAGCCAACGCGGCCACGGTGCCGGTCGGGTTGTAACCCAGACCCTGCGGGAAAGCTGACGCGCCGATCGAGAACACGTTATGGACGTCCCAGCTTTGCAAATAGCGGTTCACCGCACTGGTCTTCGGATCTTCGCCCATCACCGCACCGCCGTTCATATGAGTGGTTTGGTAGCTGGTGGTATCGAAATGACTGTTGGCGTTTTTCGGGCTGCCAGAAATCAGTTTCGGGTTCATGGCCTTGGCGATAGGGGCCATTTTGTCGTACATAAATTGCGCCATCTTGATGTCGTTTTCCTGCCAGTCGAACGTCATGCGCAGCAGAGGCTGGCCGAACACGTTTTTGTAGGTAGGGTCGAGATCCAGATAGTTGCTGCGATACGACTGGTGCGCACCGTGGGCATCCATCGAGACATGATGGGTATAGGCATCGGCCACCGCCGCTTTCCACTTACTGCCCCAGGCCGGGGTGCCCGGAGGGGTTGGCAAGCCGGAGATCGGTTTGGTGCCCGCCTGGTTGACCCAGAACGGCGAACCGCCAACGAAGCCTGCTTCGGCATGGTCAAAGTTGTCGGCGTTGAAGTCGTCCACACCCACACCATTACCACCAGCGCCGATGAACGGGTTGGTAAACACGTCCTTGTCGAAAAACGCCTTGATAGTGGTCAGGTTTTGGTAAGCGAAGTTACGCCCAACCACACCTTCGCCGGTCACCGGATCGTAAGGTTTGCCGATACCGGACAGCAGCATCAGGTGAACGTTGTGGAACTGGAAAGCACCCAGGATCACCAGCTCGGCCGGCTGTTCGACTTCACGGCCTTGCGCGTCGATATAATTGACACCGGTTGCGCGAGATTTATCGTCGGTCAGGTTCACCTTCAACACATTGGCGTTGGTGCGCAGTTCGAAGCGTTTCTCCATGCGCAATGCCGGCAAAATATTGACGTTCGGTGAAGCCTTGGAATACATATAACAGGCGTAACCACTGCAGAAACCACAGAAGTTGCACGGCCCCATCTGCGCGCCATACGGATTGGTGTAGGAATCCGAAGTGTTGGCAGAAGGCAGGTTATAAGGGTGATAGCCCACGTCTCGCGCCGCTTTCTCGAACATTTGCGCAGAGAAAGTATTCTTCTGCGCCGGCAACGGGAAGTTGTCGGAACGGTCAGCCGCGAAGGGGTTACCGCCCTTCGGTGCCATTTTTTGGCCCTTGACGGTCCAGGCGGTGCCGGAGGTGCCGAACACTTTCTCCGCTTTGTCGAAGAAGGGCTCCAGCTCGTCATAGGTGACACCGAAGTCCTGGATGGTCATGTCTTTCGGGATGAAGTTTTTGCCATAACGTTCTTCGTAGTGGCTACGCATGCGCAGCTCGATAGGATCGATGCGGAAATGTACGCCAGACCAGTGCAGGCCTGCGCCACCCACGCCGGTACCCGGCAGGAACGCCGCTAACTGACGGTAAGGCACTGCCGTCTGGCTGGTATTGTGACGAATGGTCACGGTGCTTTTTGACAAATCCTGGAACAGCTTGCGGCGAATGTTATAGGTCAGTTCGTCGATCACCTGCGGGTAGGAACCGTCCGGATAGGTATCGCGCATCGGGCCGCGTTCCAGCGCCACCACGTTGAGGCCAGCCTCGGTGAGTTCTTTGGCCATAATGGCGCCCACCCAACCGAAGCCGACGATCACCGCGTCTACTTTTTTCATTACCGTTGCCATTGTTACCCTCTCTCCCCACGAATTGATACCGGGGGTAAGGGATAACGTTCCCCTCGTTCAACCCAGTCCATAAAGTCGGCGCGCGCGCCAGGAAAATTAATCAGCTTCCAACCGACCATGTCTTTATTGCCACCATGGATTGGATCGCTAAAGAAACCTTCGCGGGTGTTTTGCAACAAGTAGGAGAAGAACAGTTTGGCAGGCAACTGCGAAAACTCAGCGTCGCCGGACTCAAATTTCTGCAACAACGCGTCCTGCTGTGCGGCGTCCAGGTCGGCAAAAACTTTACCGGCGGTTTTCTTGCTGTAGGCATCGGCATCAGCGATACCCAGGTTGTAGATCTGTTTCGGCACCAGCGGCAGTTGATAACCCATTTCCTTCGGAACATCCGGGTTAAACGGCCCCTGCATATACCAGATGGATCCGGTCGCGTACGGGGTATTCATCTGACGATCGATAAATTCCGGCACGCCAGCTTCCAGCGCCCCAGGACCACGATCGTCGGCCGGGATCAGACGTGCCACAGCCGCCTTGACGAAGGCCCACTCTTCCGGGGTAAAGAAGGTAGGCTGATAGTCGCTTGTTTTTGGGGTGTCTGTTGCCGCGACCGCCGGTATTGAGGCTGTCAGCGCACTAACGCCACTGCCGCCAATCACCGCTGCGGGGATTAAAGTCATCGATTTCAGCAAGAAATCGCGCCGTGAATTGTTAGTTTTATCGTCCGACATATCACATTCCATCCAAAGATAATCACAACTATTTAACCTCAACCTTGCGGTCGATGCGGGTTTCAAACATAAATTGTTACTTATTTGTATATTTATTGAAGGCCACAATGTGGCCAAACGCCAAAATGTTACCGGTAACTTATTGAATGAACGTAAAGATTTGCTGGTTAATGTAAAATTAACTATTCGTGCGGTTTTTCAGGTAACAGGATGGGAAATAACGAAAAATGAGAAGTGCATCGCGATTTTACCGCGCGCCAATAAAAAATCCGGCCCCAGTAAGAGGCCGGTTTAGCAAAGAAATTTGAACTAGGGCGACATTGCCTGGTAGGCGGTGGTCACCTTCCATAAATAGCGCGGCGCCTGCGGGGCCGGATGCTTTTTCTGGATATGCTGATAAAACTCATCCGGGCTCATCTGATTGATACGATTTACCGCGACGCGCTTGTCTGATGAGAAGGTCCGCAACATGGCACCCGCCCCATTCACATAAGACACAATGGTGGCGTAACGTAACGTCTGTGGATCGTTGATCCCGGCTAGCTGCTGGCTTTGAAGAATATTGATATAGGCCGTTCCCAGATCAATATTAACCGCCGGATCCTTCAACTCACGCGAGCTTGGCTGCCCGCTTCTTCCTTTCAGACGATAGGCGTCACGCCCGGCGGTTGAAGGTTTCAGCTGCATTAATCCCACGGCGTTCGAGGTACTGACTGCATTCGGGTTAAACCCGGATTCCACCTGAATAATCGCTTTAATCAGCGTTTCGTCAACGCCATAGCTGTTAGCGGCCTGACGAATGTAATCGTTATAGGCTATCGGTGTCCCTGTTCGGTTAACCGGAGCCTGTGGAGGGGTCTTTAACCAACCGCCACGTAATGTGCCACTGCCTGAAATATTGGTTGCTGTTTGCGGGTCTTTGGCACAACCCGACAAAAGCAAAATTGCCGTCAGGCAACCTATTTTTGTTTTCACAGAATCCCTCACTCCTTTCAATGAGTTGCGTAGCATATACAACTTGTAAGGACGCCTGTACGCTTTTTTTGGTCTAATCTCAAGCTACTCGTATACCAAGAGGTGATTTATGAGTCAATCTGCAACAACGTGTTTTGTGGTGACTTTTCGCTATCAGGAAGAAGGATTAGCTGATTTGGCCAAGCTGACAGGACAATTAACCCTTCATGGATTTGTCACGTCGGTGGCAGACGAAAATGGCATTCCGCATGAGCTGGGCAGCAACAGTTTTGCGTTGATAACCCCACTGGATCAACAGGATGTGCAGCTACTAGCACAGAAACTTGGGCAGGTGGCGTTGGGTAAGGTCCCTGATGTCGATATTGTCACCTACGATGGCTATATTAAGCGGTTACATACTGATACATAAAATGCTATAACTCACTGGGCGGTATTATTTTTCCAATTGAGTAAATAACCGGCAATCAGCCGGCAGGTGATGCTTGACTTTGCCTCAATTGATATTGACAATCATTTTCATTTGAGACAGGAGATGTCACCATGTTTATGAAACAACGCGCTTTTCCCCGCCTATTCATGACTAAACCCAGTGGCTTTTCCCGCCCTATCGCCCTGCTGTGCCTGTTATTGACTGCCAGCCTCGCCAGCCAGGCCGCATTGGCAGAGAAAAAACTGCGGGTGGTAACCACCTTTACCATCATTCAGGATATCGCCCAGAATGTGGCCGGTGATGCCGCCGTGGTGGAGTCAATCACCAAACCGGGCGCGGAAATCCATGATTATCAGCCAACACCGCGCGATATTGTTAAGGCGCAGCACGCCGACCTGATCCTGTGGAACGGTATGAATCTGGAACGCTGGTTCCAGCGTTTTTTTGAGAACATCAAACAGGTGCCTGCCGCGGTAGTCACCGAAGGCATCACCCCACTGCCGATCCGTGAAGGACCCTATAACGGTAACCCGAATCCGCACGCCTGGATGTCCGCCAGCAACGCACTGGTGTATATCGAAAACATCCGTAAGGCACTGGTACAACACGACCCGGGCAATGCCGAAACCTATAACCGCAATGCCAAAACCTATGCCGCCAAAATTGCCGCGTTGGACGCACCGCTGCGCGAACGCCTGGCACGCATCCCTGCAGCTCAGCGTTGGTTAGTGACCAGTGAAGGTGCCTTCAGCTATTTGGCGAAAGACTATCAGTTGAAAGAAGTGTATCTGTGGCCAATCAACGCCGATGAGCAAGGCTCGCCGCAGCAGGTTCGCCGGGTGATTGACGCCGTGCGCGCCAACCACATCCCGGTGGTATTTAGCGAAAGTACCATTTCCGACAAACCTGCCAAACAGGTCGCCAAAGAGACAGGCGCAAAATACGGCGGCGTACTCTATGTCGATTCACTGTCTGCTCAGGGTGGCCCGGTGCCGACTTATATCGACCTGCTCAATGCCACCGTACAAACCATTGCCAAAGGATTTGATCAATGACCACCGAGGTTTTTGTCCGCCCTGAATTGAGCGTGGACGACGTTACCGTGACCTACAACAACGGCCATACCGCGATCCACAACGCCAGTTTCACCCTGAGTGGCGGCGCCATTTGCGCGCTGGTTGGCGTCAACGGCAGCGGTAAATCGACCCTGTTCAAAAGTATTATGGGGCTGGTCCGGCCCACCAGCGGCCGCGTACAACTCAACGAGCAACCAGTCGCGCAGGCGCTGAAGAAAAACGTGATTGCCTACGTCCCGCAAACCGAAGAGGTTGACTGGAATTTCCCGGTATTGGTAGAAGACGTGGTGATGATGGGCCGCTATGGCAAGATGAACTTCCTGCGCATCCCTTCAAAGGAGGACAGATTGCGGGTCGATAAGGCGCTGGAGCGCGTTGGCCTGAGCGAACTGCGCACCCGCCAGATCGGCGAACTTTCCGGCGGGCAAAAAAAACGCGTCTTTCTGGCGCGGGCGCTGGCTCAACAAGGGACGGTTCTGCTACTGGACGAGCCCTTTACCGGCGTCGACGTCAAAACCGAGAATGCCATTATTGATCTGCTGCGCGCGTTGCGCGATGAAGGCCACCTAATCCTGGTTTCCACCCATAACCTGGGAAGCGTGCCGGAGTTTTGCGATCGGGTGATCCTGATTAATCGTACGGTGCTGGCCGCAGGGCCGACTGAAACCACCTTTACCCAGAACAACCTGGAACAGGCATTTGGCGGCGTACTGCGGCATATCAACCTGTCCGGCCCGGACCTGCACGACGACAACGATCCGCGCACCCTGACGGTGCTGACCGATGACGAGCGCCCGGCGGTGTTCTACGGCCATAGCAAAAGTGACCCGCCGGCGCAAAGCCAGCCAAAGGAGAAACAACCCTGATGCTGGAACTTCTGCTGCAACCCTTCAGTTACAACTATATGGTCAAAGCCATCTGGGTCAGCGCCATCGTCGGTGCCGCCTGCGCGTTCCTGTCGGCCTACCTGATGCTGAAAGGCTGGTCGCTGATGGGTGATGCCCTGTCGCACTCGGTGGTGCCTGGTGTCGCGGGTGCCTATGCGCTGGGCCTGCCCTACGCCGCAGGTGCCTTCTTTACCGGCATGCTGGCCGCACTGGCCATGACGCTGGTGCGCCACATCACTCGCCTGCGTGAAGACGCGATTATCGGCTTTATCTTTTCCACCTTCTTCGCCGTCGGCCTGCTGATCGTTTCGCTCAACCCCACCTCGGTAAATGTGCAGTCGATTATCTTCGGCAATATTCTCGGAATTGCCGATGAAGACGTGTTGCAGGTCGAGATTATCATCGGCGTATCGCTGCTGATCCTGTGTCTGGTGTGGAAAGATCTGCTGGCGGTGTTCTTTGACGAAAACCACGCGGTGTCGATTGGCCTGTCGCCGCTGCGGCTGAAGATCCTGTTCTTCACCCTGCTCAGCGCCTGCACCGTGGCGGCATTACAAACCGTCGGCGCGATTTTGGTGATAGCCATGGTCATCACGCCAGGCGCCACTGCCTATCTGCTGACCGACCGTTTCAGTCGGCTGGTGATCATCGCCATCGTGATCGGCGCATTGACCAGCGGCTTCGGGGCTTACCTGAGCTTCTTCCTCGACGGCGCGACCGGTGGGGTGATCGTGACCCTGCAGACGCTGGTGTTCCTGGCCGCCTTTTTCTTTGCCCCCAAGCACGGCCTGCTGGCATCCAAACACCGCGTAGCGCGTGAACAGACCGGAGGCCACTGATGGAAACCTTGTATCAACTGCTCAGCGAGCCGTTCGCCTATCCGTTTATGCAGCGGGCGATCCTGGCCGCTATCGTCACCGGCGTAGTCTGTGCGGTGCTGTCCTGTTATCTGGTGCTCAAGGGCTGGTCACTGATGGGCGATGCCATTTCGCATGCGGTGCTGCCCGGCATCGTGCTGGCATTTGTGCTCGGCATCCCGGTGGTGATCGGTGCGTTTTTCTCCGGTATTTTCTGCGCAGTCGCCACCGGTTACCTGAAAGAAAACAGCCGGGTGAAAGAGGATACGGTGATGGGCATCGTGTTCTCTGGCATGTTCGCCTTTGGGCTGGTGTTGTTTTCACGCGTCGATACCGATCAGCATCTGAGCCACATTCTGTTCGGCAACATGCTGGGTATTACCGATGTCGAACTGAAACAGACGCTGCTGATGGCCGGTATTACCCTGTTGGTGGTGTTGCTCAAACGCAAGGATCTGATGCTTTACTGTTTCGATCCCAACCATGCCAGGGTGATTGGCCTGCCGGTGAAGCTGTTGCACTACGGGTTACTGTGCCTGCTGGCGCTGACCATTGTCGCTTCGCTGCAGGCGGTGGGGGTGATTCTGGTGATTGCGATGTTAATCGCACCTGGGATTATTGCCTTTATGCTGTGCCGCAGCTTCGATCGCATGTTGATGGTCGCCACGGTAGTTTCGGTGTTCTCCTGCGTGCTCGGCACCTTGATCAGTTTTCACATTGACGGGGCCACCGGCCCCTGCATTGTGATCGTTCAGGCGATTCTGTTTGTGGTCGCTCTGCTCTACAGCAAGTTCAGACCGTTACAACGTCACGAAGAAAGCTTAATCAACGTCAAACCTTGAAACAGGCGGCGGTGCCCAATCGCACCGCCGCCTGATGTTACTCCTGCTGGTAGATATCCGGCCGGACAATCTGCCAGACAAAATCCTCACGATTCACCGCTTCATAACCCGCTTTCTGGTACAGCCACGGCGCAGTACCTGTCACCAGCATAATTCGTCGCAGCCGTTGCAGCACAGGGTGTTTCAACGTGCAATCCATCAACCAACGCGCTAACCCCTGCCCCTGATAATCCGGAGAGACAAACACATCGCACAGCTAACCGAAAGTGGCGTAATCCGTAACCAGACGGGCAAAGCCAATCTGTTGTTGCTGATGATACAAACCAAAACACAGGCTGTTGTCGATGGACAACTGCACCGTCGCCAGCGAAATGCCACTCGCCCAGGTCGAGGTGGTCAAAAAAGCGTGGATAAAGGCGATATTTAATTCACTCTTATCACTGTTAATCCGGTATTCACCGCTCTGCCACTGCTGGTTTTGCTCCATTAATTTCTCATCTCATTGATAGTAAAGGCCATCTTAAGATTCTACTGTCGCGACATGTGCAATCAGCCTGATAAACATCGCTCTCACGCCGGCAAGTTGCAACATGCGCCGTACTTAAATTAATCAATAGCGTATATACTTTGAGCAAACGCGAGTGGCGAGAAAATCGCCTGTTGTTGGTGCCAGCTGTGCGCCAGGTCGTGTTTTCTTCAGGCTAAAGACGCTAACCTAATGAATTCGCAGGCAACACAGAGGGGGTGTACCATGTGGCAAGCCGTTAGCCGTCTGTTAAGTGAACATCTTGGCAGCGCAGAAATCCGCGCAAAAACCGAACTGCCAGGGGGCGATATTCACCCGGCATGGTGTGTTAGTTACGGTGACCACCAGGTGTTTGTCAAATGCGATGCCCGGGAACTGTTGCCCATCTTTACCGCCGAGGCCGACCAGTTGGAGTTACTTGCACGCAGTAAAACGGTGCGGGTCCCGCAGGTATACGGCGTCGGCAGCGATCGCGACTACAGTTTCCTGCTGCTGGAGTATCACCCCCTGAAACCCTTTGATGCCCACGGCGCCTACTGTCTTGGCCAACAACTGGCTCATCTGCACAAATGGAGCGAACAGCCGCAGTTCGGTCTCGACTTCGACAACGATTTGTCTACCACTCCGCAACCCAATGCCTGGCAGCGCCGCTGGTCAGAGTTTTTTGCCGAGCAGCGTATTGGCTGGCAGTTGCAAATGGCGGCAGAGAAAGGCATGACCTTCGGGGATATTGATGAGATTGTTGACGCGGTGTATCTCCGCCTGCAGCACCATCAGCCGCAGCCTTCACTGTTGCATGGCGATTTATGGCCTGCCAACTGCGCTTTAACTGCCAACGGCCCCTTGCTGTTTGATCCAGCCTGCTATTGGGGCGACAGAGAGTGCGATTTGGCGATGCTGCCACTGTATCCGGAGCTGCCGCCGCAGATTTATGACGGTTACCAAAGCATCTGGCCTTTGGAGAATGGATTTATCGAACGTCAGCCGTTGTATCAGCTGTATTACCTGCTCAACCGCAGCAATCTGTTTGGTGGCCAGCATCTGGTCAAGGCCCAGCGTGCGGTGGAAACACTGCTGCATTCCTAGCCGCGATAAAAATCAAGGCGCTGAACCCAGCGCCTCAACTTTATCTCACCTTAAACCGCGCTGGCCAGTTGGCCGAGCAGCTTGATAACAAACCAGGCGATCACCGCAATCACCACCGGTAAAATGTACAGCGGGAAGTATTGCAGAAAAATGGTGTGGTGCGGCAGGGTAATACGTTCTTCCAACTGCGCACGGGTGTGCCCCTCGCCGCCCTTGGCCTGCTCGAGGATCATCTGGTCTTCCAGGCCTTCGCGAATAAATTTCACTTGGCGTGACATGCGCGCACCTGAAGCCTGCAGCGCCAGCCCGACAAAAATCAGAATATAAATCACGATAAACATGAAATTAGCGGCACTGAACAGGCTTTTTTCGACGTCCGGGACCGGCGAGTTATACCAGAAGATATTCAGGAACGGCGTATTGAAGCGCACCATATCGACCATCACGTGGACAAAATCCAGCATTACCGCATTGATGCCTTTAGTCTTTTCGCTGTGCTGATAAACAAACATCAACATTGAGATCAGCGTTGAAAGCAACGCCGGGATAAAAACCACCCAGCCAAGAATACGTTTGATAATGGCGATGCGCCCAGCCTGTTGATACGTCATGTGTTCCCCTTGTAAGCGACGTAACCGTAATTGACTAAGTCTACCTGTAGTTACTGAAACTCGCCCACCGTTTTCTTCACCGTTATTGTGCTACAAGCGTAGCCGGGATTATCCGAAATCAACAGCTTAACGACATCCGCGCGTTACCATTAAATAGTTATATAGTTAAATCAATCCGTTTAGACAGGGGCCACCATGATCCGGCTGATTATCTTATTGTTGGGCACACAGGCGCTGCACGGGCAGCGCCGCCTGCTGATGCTGTTCGGCTGGTTGTGGATCTGCGTGGGCATGCTGATGCTGTTCGACATTCTGCAGGATGGTCGTTCGGTGCTGGCGTTAGATGCCTTGGCAGTCATATTGGCGCTGGAGGGGCTGGTGGCGATTTCCGCCGCGTTGGTGATAGGTTCTTCCGCCAGCCGACCGGTGCTGCTGAAAGGCCTGGGCTTTATCTTTATGGCCTTTACGATTTTTGACGTACCTGCAGACGGTAACATTGTCGCCACGTTGGTATTTGGCAGTGCGCTGTTACTTGACGGCGCGGTACGTATCGCCTCCTCCACGGTGATCCAGCACAGCCGCTGGAAGCCGGTAGCGCTCGCTGGCAGCGGTGAAATTCTGCTTTCATTGATGATCTTTTTCGGCTGGCCGGCACCACACCGCATGACGGTGCCCTTTTGCCTCGGCGTAATGATCCTGCTTTCCGGTTGGGCGCTGCTGCGCATTGCACGCCGGCTGGAAAGCTTTTCTCTGAATCAAAATCAGGATCAGTCGGGACTACAATGGGCGCATGACTCCAGCCTACTCAACCTGTACGTCTGGACGCCAATAGGTTCGGCAAAAGACGCTCGCCGACGTTACATCGTCGACCGCTACATAGCCGCAGTAGACGGCGACGGTAACATCTCCACCGGGCATGCTGCCGTGGCACTCGATCCGGATCTGTATATTAGCCACTATCCGCTTAACAATATCAGCCACTCCGCACAGGATTTCCGCCAGTTGCTACATTCCGGCGAGCAAAACAACGTCGACGGGCGTTTTCTGCCGAGCCTGCAGCAAGAGGTGGCGGCCTGGTGCCCACCGGATAAAAAAATCCAGTTTCATCGCTATAACCCGACGGCGCTGCGCGCTTTTTGGCAACGCTATCGGCAGGACACCACCTACAATCTGACCCGTCGCAACTGTTCCACCACAGTGATTCGGGCACTCGACAGCGCGCTGGAAGGCGTACTGGGCGATAAGCATCTGTGGCGACGTTTTCTGTTGCTGGTGCTCGATCCCAACCTGTGGATGCTGGCGGTGCTGCGCAGCCGTGGCGAAAGCATGACCTGGACGCCAGGATTGGTGCTGGACTATGCGCGCATGCTACAGCAGGTCACCGAGCGCCAACATCAGCGCTGGTGGTTAAAGCTGCGGGAAGTGTGGCGTATCCTGCGCTTTGGCCGGGGTCAGCCCGGTAGGCAAAAGTTTTAGTCTCGCCGTCAGCGATGATAAAGTGTTTGCCACATTCATCGGCGCCGGCAAGGAGTTAACCGTTAATGACCTATTCGCAACGCATTGAAACCGCTATTTTTGATATGGATGGTTTATTGATCGATTCAGAACCCCTGTGGCTACAGGCGGAACTGGATATCTTTGGCGCACTGGGGCTGGATTTGTCCGACCGCCACAAGCTACCGGATACCCTGGGTCTGCGCATCGATCTGGTGGTGAAAATGTGGTACCAAGTCATGCCGTGGCAAGGGGTTTCGCAAGAGGAAGTTTCAGCGCGGATCATCGAACGCGCCATAGAACTGGTACGTGAAAAACAACCGCTGTTGCCAGGCGTGCAGCAGGCGCTGGAACTGTGCCGCAGTCTGGATCTGAATATCGGCCTGGCTTCCGCTTCGCCGTTGCACATGCAACAGCAGGTGCTGCAGATGTTTGGCCTTGAAGGCTACTTTGACCAATTGGTTTCCGCCGAGTATCTGCCATATAGCAAGCCGCACCCCGAAGTGTATCTGATCGCCGCCGAGCGCCTCGGCAGTGATCCACTGCGCTGCATCACTCTGGAAGACTCATTCAACGGCATGATTGCCACCAAGGCCGCCAGAATGCGTTCGATTGTTATCCCGGCGCACGAATATCGCGACGATCCGCGCTGGGCATTGGCCGACCATAAGCTCGAAACGCTGGAACAGCTGACACCGGATCACCTAGCGTAATTTTCGCGGCATCGGTCTGATCCCGGTGCCATGACTATCCCCTTCAAGCCCCATCAGCGCTTAATTTCAAAATAGCGCATTGTGTCATAAAATAAACAATTGGTTACAGGGTAACTGCTTCCACTACTGGGAATTTTCCCATATACTGGATAAATTAACAGTTTATCAGCTGGAACGGCAGTATGACCGCGGAAGGACATCTTATTTTCTCTGTCGCTTGCGCGATTTTCGCCAAAAAGGCCGAGGTGACACCATCGCTTGCTACCGGCGACTGGTGGCATATTATCCCCGCTGCTCTGCTGACTTCGTTGCTGCCCGATATCGATCACCCAAAATCGGTGTTAGGCCAGCGTCTGCGCTGGATCGCCATTCCAATCTCTCGTGCCTTCGGCCATCGTGGTTTTACTCATAGCCTGCTGGCGATCGCCGGTGGCATGGCACTGTTCCAGCTTGACGCCCCACGCAGTTGGCCGATCCCGCCGGATGTGCTGCATGCGATGATTATCGGTTACTTCAGTCACCTGTTGGCAGATATGCTCACCCCCGCCGGCGTGCCCTTGCTTTGGCCTTGCCGCTGGCGTTTTCGCCTGCCGCTGCTAAATTCTCAGAAAGGCAACCAACTCGAGCGCGCTCTGTGCCTGTGTCTGGTCGCTTTCGCTGTCTACTGGCAAGGCGGTTGCACCATTCCTGTGCAGTCCTATTTCGAACAAATAAAAAATATCAGACTGTGATCACAAAAAAACGGCCATTTAATATCCGAAAAGATTATTAATCAAACAAATTCACCCACAAAGTTATATCAAATTCCATTTGGATATAAGTGAGCCGTTACGCAAACTGTTACGATATTTAGTATCGCTACGCCTTGGTGCATAGCCATTTTTATATAAGAAAAAATAATTGGAGACATTGGGGATGAATCTTCCGCTGGTTATTAACGTGGTGATTTTTGTCGCCCTCCTTTTGCTGTTGGCGCAAACCCGCCATAAGCAATGGAGCCTGGCGAAAAAGGTATTGGTCGGCCTGGTAATGGGCGTGGTGTTCGGTCTGGCACTGCAACTGGTTTACGGTTCCGATAACCCGGTACTGAAAGAATCCATCAGTTGGTTCAACATTGTCGGCAACGGCTATGTGCAACTGCTACAAATGATTGTTATGCCATTGGTGTTCGCCTCAATTTTGAGCGCGGTCGCCAAGCTGCATAACGCCTCTTCATTGGGAAAAATCAGCTTCCTGACGATTGGCACCCTGCTGTTCACCACGCTGATCGCCGCACTGGTGGGCGTGCTGGTCACCAACCTGTTCGGTTTGACCGCAGAAGGCCTGGTGCAGGGCACGCAGGAAAGCGCGCGCATGGCGGCTATTCAGAGCAACTACGTCGGTAAAGTAGCCGACCTGACCGTACCGCAACTGGTGCTGTCGTTCGTGCCGAAAAATCCGTTTGCCGATCTGACCGGTGCCAGCCCAACCTCGATCATTAGCGTGGTGATCTTCGCCGCCTTCCTGGGTGTGGCTTCGCTGCAGTTGCTGAAAGACGATAAAGAGAAAGGCCAACGCGTACTGGCCGCTATCGACACCCTGCAAGCCTGGGTCATGAAGCTGGTGCGTCTGGTCATGAAACTGACCCCGTACGGCGTCCTGGCGTTAATGACCAAAGTGGTGGCCGGTTCCAACATCCACGACATCGTCAAACTCGGCAGCTTCGTGGTGGCCTCTTACCTCGGTCTGGCCATCATGTTTGGCGTGCATGCGGTGCTGCTGGCCTTCACCGGCGTTAACCCGGCAAAGTTTTTCCGCAAAGTCTGGCCGGTGATCACCTTTGCCTTCACCAGCCGCTCCAGCGCCGCCAGCATTCCGCTGAATGTGGAAGCACAAACCCGTCGCCTGGGTATACCTGAATCGATTGCCAGTTTCTCGGCGTCGTTCGGCGCGACTATCGGCCAGAACGGTTGTGCCGGTCTCTACCCGGCCATGCTGGCGGTGATGGTTGCCCCTACCGTCGGTATCAACCCGCTTGATCCGCTGTGGATCGCCACGCTGGTGGGTATCGTCACCATCAGCTCCGCCGGTGTTGCCGGTGTGGGTGGCGGCGCAACCTTCGCCGCGCTGATTGTGCTGCCTGCACTGGGCCTGCCGGTCACGCTGGTCGCCCTACTGATTTCGGTTGAACCACTGATCGACATGGGCCGTACCGCGCTGAACGTTAGCGGTTCCATGACCGCCGGTACCGTCACCAGCCAACTGATGAAACAGACTGACAAGTCCATTATGGACAGCGAAGACGAAGTGGAACTGGCTCACCAGTAAATTTCATCGAAATTAAAAAACCGGGGCTGAAGCAGGTCCCGGTTTTTTTACGTCTGAAAACCGCTAAATCTAAAATAAAAAAAGCGTTGCCAGTGAATGGGACGCCTTGATGGTAACCGGCGGAATTAGAATGGGTAGTCGTGGTAGCCCATTTGCTCGGAAATGTTGCGGGCGGCGCTATGCAGCCGTTTGACGTAATCGGCTTTGGCCTCTTCCGAGTAACGAATGGACGGGAACGAGATGCTCAAGCCGGCGGTGACCACACCAAAACGGTCAAACACCGGCACCGCAATGCAGCGCAACCCTTCTTCCTGTTCTTCGATGTCTTCACCCACCCCCTGCTCACGCACCTGATCCAGCTGTGACATCAAGACCGCGGCATCGGTCAGGGTGTTCGGGGTGCTGCGGGTAAACTCAATTTTTGACAGGATTTGCGCCACTTCAGCCCGGTCACGCCAGGCCAACAGCACTTTACCGATCGCCGTGCTGTGCAGCGGGTTGCGACGACCAATACGTGAATACATACGCAGGTTATACATGGCGTCGATTTTATGGATATAGACAATACTGTCCTCATCCAGCGCCCCGAGGTGAATAGCTTCACGGGTGTGGTTCGACAGTTCGCGCATCTGGATATCGGCGCTGCGGATCAGATCGACACTTTGTAGCGACTTGGCTCCCAGTTCAAACAGCTTGAGCGTGAGCGCGTATTTTTCCGACTCCCCCTCCTGCGAAACATAGCCCAATGACTTCATGGTCTGCAGAAAACGGTAGACGGTGCTCTTGGACATCATCACCCGCTGGGAAAGCTCGGTTATGCCAATCTCACGTTCTTCGCCCAGCGCCTGCAAGATACCAAATACCTTCAGCACGGATGAAACCGCATCCGGTTGTTTATCTGAGTCTGCGTTAACCATAGTCAATATCAATATCCTACCCGGCATTTTCTGTTTTAAGAAATTTGAACACGAGTTTCAGTATATGCGGTACCGTGGAAAGCACGCAATCTGCCCTGGGGATAAATGCCTGAGAAGGAACGAATTGAGCGCTCAACTCTCATCGGTTATTACAATTGAGCGGGAATCTGTGGATGCAATCGCAGACTAATATGATTAGCATGGTAATACTCCCCCGAATTAATACCTTCGAGATCAACATGCGTTCTTGTACTGACGGCCTGCCCGTCCCACAACGCTATGGGGCTATTCTCGCCATTGCCCTGGGCATCACCGTCTCGGTGCTCGATGGCGCGATTGCCAACGTGGCACTGCCGACCATCGCGCGCGATCTGAATGCCAGCCCGGCCAGCTCCATCTGGGTGGTTAACGCCTACCAGTTGGCGATCACCATTTCGCTACTGTCGCTGGCCTCGCTCGGTGACCTGATCGGTTATCGTCGCATCTATCAGGCCGGTCTGTTGGTATTCAGCATTACCTCGCTGTTCTGCGCCCTGTCCGACTCGCTGACGACGCTGACCATTGCTCGTGTGCTGCAAGGCTTTGGCGCCGCCGCTATCATGAGTGTCAACACCGCGTTAATACGCATTATCTATCCACAGCGGTTTCTCGGCCGCGGTATGGGTATCAATTCACTGATTGTCGCCTTTTCCTCAGCAGCCGGGCCGACGGTAGCGGCGGCTATCCTGTCGCTGGCCTCCTGGCAATGGCTGTTCGCGATTAACCTGCCGATTGGTATCGTCGCGTTGTTGCTGGGGATGAAGTACCTGCCCGGCAACAGCCAAAAAAGCACGAATCAGCGTTTTGATCCGGCCAGTGCGGTGATGAACGCCCTGACCTTCGGGTTGCTGATCACCGCCATCAGCGGCTTTGCCCAGGGCCAAAGCCTGGCGCTGATATTCAGCGAAATCGCCGCGCTGCTGGTGATTGGCTTCTTCTTTGTTCGCCGCCAGCTGCGTCAGCAATTCCCACTGCTCCCGGTGGACTTGCTGCGCATTCCGATTTTCGCGCTGTCGATGGGTACTTCGATTTGTTCCTTCGCCGCCCAGATGCTGGCGATGGTCTCGTTGCCGTTCTTCCTGCAAAGCACGCTGGGCCGCGACGAGGTCGCCACCGGGTTGCTGCTGACACCCTGGCCTTTGGCGATTATCGTCATGGCACCGCTTGCAGGACGTCTGGTTGAGCGCATTCATGCTGGGTTGTTAGGCTGTATCGGTCTCGCGGTGTTTGCTCTGGGTTTGTTCTTGTTGGCGCTGCTGCCGCAAAACCCTTCAGACCTGGATATCATCTGGCGCATGGTGCTATGCGGTGCCGGTTTTGGGTTGTTTCAGTCACCGAATAACCACACCATTATTTCCGCCGCCCCACGCAACCGCAGTGGGGGTGCCAGCGGCATGCTGGGCACCGCCCGGCTGTTGGGACAGACCTCGGGAGCCGCGCTGGTGGCGTTAATGTTCAACCTGTTCCCCACCTCCGGCACTCATGCCTCGTTGATCCTGGCCGGAACTTTTGCCACATTGGCGGCGGCGGTCAGCAGCCTGCGCATTACCCAGCCGCGCTCACAAGCGGAGCCAAGCAGTCAGCAAGCCAAATAACGAACATAAAAAAACCCCGGCGAGCCGGGGTTTTAAGTTGCTGACAAAGCAGGAAAAAGCGTGGTTTTTCCTGCTTTGTGGTGAGCAGCCGAAAATCAATAAATTGATTTTCCTGATTTTTATTTATCGGCCTCTACTCGATCTGGGCTGGAATGAGGTTTGTCATCAGTCTGAAACCCCGGCGAGCCGGGGTTTTTTACTTTCTGAAAGTTACTTCAGATACTGACCTGAACGCAGTGCTTCGATACGTTTATCGAGCGGCGGGTGCGACATGAACAGTTCGCTGAACGACTTGGACTTGCCGTTGATGCAGAACGCCATCATATTGCCCGCTTCCTGTGGCTCATAGCTGGTTTTAAGCCGTTGCAGTGCGGCGATCATCTTCTCGCGGCCCACCAGTTTGGCGGAGCCTGCGTCGGCATAGAACTCACGATGACGTGAGAACCACATGGTGATAATGCTGGCCAGGATGCCGAATACCAGCTCCAGAACCATCGACACGCCGAAATAGATCATCGGGTTGCCGTTGCCTTCCCCTTCGCCGTCACGGTTGCCCAGGAAGCCGGCGGCGGCCTGTGCGATCAGACGAGAGATGAAGATCACGAAGGTGTTCACGATACCCTGAATCAGCGTCATGGTGACCATATCGCCATTGGCAACGTGGCTGATTTCGTGGGCAATAACCGCTTCTGCTTCATCACGGCTCATGCTTTGCAGCAGGCCGGTGCTGACGGCAACCAGTGACGCATTACGGCGCGCACCGGTGGCGAAGGCGTTGATGTCTGGTGCGTGATAAATAGCCACCTGCGGCATGGCAATGCCTGCCTGCTGCGACTGACGCCGTACCGTTTCCAGCAGCCAGTTTTCGGTCTCGTTACGCGGTTGTTCAATCACTTCCCCGCCGACGGAGCGCAACGCCATCCATTTGGACATCAGCAGTGAGACAAACGAGCCGCCGAAACCAAACAGACCGGCCATGATCATCAGGCCCTGAACGCTACTGGATTGGATTCCTGTCAGGCTGAGCACCAGCCCGAAAACCAACATCACCGCCAGGTTGGTGAGCAGGAACAGAGCTATACGCATCATAAAATGTTTACTTCCTCATAAATGTTAACAAAACGCTGCCTCGGTTACCCTAGATGGTATGGGCATTCGTCACAGTTTCAAGAGTTGCACGCCATTAACCTACTAAAAATACGAAACTTTACAAAATCGGCGTTCCAGCATGGCTTTTCAAATTGTAAACGATTGTTGCGTAATGCGGTGGTTTTTCTGCGGCAAATCAGCGGTGTTTGTTGTTCAAACGCCCAAGGTGGGTATAGGCAAAACCTTGGGTATATTTCAATCCGTAGCCCAAGGTGCGGTCAAAGCCGATGTGGGCACACCAAATCAGCGCCGTCATCAGCCAGAACGGCTGCGAGAAAAGAAAAAACAGTAACGCGCATCGGGGGAGTTAGCTCGCTCATCAATGTCTCACAAGATGTTTGACGCCTCGATGCGCTTTCAGCGGCCTTAACAAAAAACGCATATAAAGATGTCGTTAAATGGTTACTAGTTTATTGAAATACATGCATTTATTTATCCCAGCATCTATCAATTAACCACACCGACAATTAAAACCCCGTCACAGGTTTTCCTATATGATAGGTATTCATACAGAAACGGGAAGAGGCGTCACTTCACGAAACACAATTTGCGGTGGATGCATTAGTTTGTGATGCGGGTCTTTTGCTTAACTCAGCGCTCACCTCGTATATAGGCCAGTCCGAGTGTCAGTAAATACCCCAATACCAGAGAAGCTACAAAACCTGCAACTTTCATCCATCCGCTATCTGGGATAATGAGGCACAAGAAGGCTAGGATGGATGCCACACCCGTAATGATTGCCGACATAGCATGCAATACCCCCTTACCTAAAATCTTACCAATTTTTTCCAATGACGATTTTATTGAGCTCATTGTCAATTCTCTTGCATTGCGCTGGGGTGCTATTAATATATTTGATATACGGCTCTAAATAATTTCCGAGTGACTTAATCAAACGAAGGAATCTTTCCGTTTCAACCTGGTTTCTGTATTTCAGTTTGTCACCTGACAATCCGCTCCCTTCCCATGTCTTCACTACACCGAGATACATTCCATGTGGTATTGAGGAGATACCATCAGCAATACCTCTTGCGATATGCTTTACGTCCATATATCACATCCGCATAAGTTGAGTTTTTCTTAGGTAAAATTCCATTGTTAAGCCGACGCTACCATAACACAGAATCAGAAAACAAAATCCAACCAGAGGGTGATCTCCGCCCTGAAAACCGTGCCAGTCTAAACTGAAGTATCCGGTCTTTCTTTCATCTCACAGAGAGGCACATCAGCCATGAAAAAGACCCGTTATACCGAAGGGCATATCAACTTGCGGCTTCGGAGAATAAAAGATAAGACAACTACGCTAGTTGATGGCAAGTTCGTCAGAAGAAATCAATTGATAGACAAGCATCAGCGTAGCAGCATCTTCTCTAGTTAAAATGCGTTTACTGTGACGGACATTATGCCAAAGAGCGCGTCGTAGAAATTCATAACCCCATTACTTTGAGGCACGAAACAGTGAGTATGGGTAAATCATGGACATACAAAATAAAAATAAAACAAAATCCATATGTTTATCGAAAAAAAACGCACCCGAAGGTGCGCTTTTCATTTACTGGTACTCGGCTGCGTTATTTCGCTGCCGCCGGCTGCGCCTGATCAAGGTGCGCCAGAGCCAGTGCGATATGCACTGTTTCGTCCAGATATGGGTCAGGTTCCTGGTAATCCTTCGGCAAGTCTTCCAGGGCCTTCAGCGGCTTTTTACCGGCACGCTGCAGGCGATCATTAACACGTTGCAGACGGGTAGCGTCATCATCGTGGTTCTCTTTCTCGCGCTGAGCCAGGTTGAGTGAGACGATGTTACGTTTGTCCTTCAACGCCTTGTAATGAGCGATATCCTGCGCGATGTACTGGAACTCAGGATCCTTGGCGATACGCTGCTCATGATCCTTCAGCAGTTCAGGCTCAAACGGCTTCATATCACCGGTTTTGGTGTAGGTCGCCGCATTGATGCTGTCCCACGGCATGGCGTTATCTTCAAACGCTTCACCGGTTTCCGCCGGATCGACGCCGCTTGGCATCAGGATATCCGGGGTAACACCCTTACGTTGGGTACTGCCGCCGTTAACGCGGTAGAACTTCTGAATGGTGTATTGCACCGAACCTAATGCCGGCCATTCCGGACGCAGCATCTGATCGTAAATGCGGTTCAGCGAGCGATACTGTTGCACGGTACCTTTACCGAAGGTCGGTTCACCGACAATCAGCGCGCGACCGTAATCCTGCATTGCCGCGGCAAAGATCTCGGAAGCCGAGGCGCTGAAACGGTCAACCAGTACCACCAGCGGCCCCTTATAATAGGTCACGCCGTCGGTGTCCGCGTCTTCACGCACTTTACCGTTATTGTCACGCACCTGGACTACCGGGCCGCTCGGAATGAACAGACCGGACAGCGATACCGCTTCGGTCAGTGCGCCGCCGCCGTTGGTGCGCAGGTCGATGATCAGGCTCTTGACGTTCTGCTTGGCCATCTTCTGCAACTGAACTTTCACATCATCGGTCAGGCCCACGTAAAAGCCCGGGATATCCATCACCGCGACTTTCTCTTTACCGACGGTCTTGATGGTCATTTTCACCGCGCGGTCTTCCAGACGGATACGCTCACGGGTCAAGGTGACCACTCGGGTTTTGGTACCCTTGCCGGCCGGCAGGATCTCCAGGCGTACCTTGCTGCCCTTCGGCCCTTTAATCAGGGAAACCACGTCGTCCAGACGCCAGCCGATCACATCGACCATAGGTTTGCCCGACTGGCCAACGCCGACAATACGGTCACCCACGGTGATCGCCTTGCTCTTCGCCGCCGGGCCACCCGGTACCATAGAGTTGATCAGGGTGTAATCGTCATCCATCTGCAACACCGCACCGATACCTTCAAGGGACAGGCTCATCTCGGTGTTGAACTGTTCGGTATTACGTGGGGAGAGATAGTTGGTATGCGGGTCGATTTCATGCGCAAAGGCATTCATCGCCAGTTGGAAAACGTCTTCGCTGTTGCTTTGCGTCAGGCGCTTGATGGCAAACTGATAGCGCTTGGCCAGCGTTTCACGAATTTCCTTGTCGGTCTTGCCGGTCAGTTTGAGGTTCAGCTCGTCATATTTGACTTTCGCATTCCACAGGCTGTCCAGTTCGGCCTTGTCTTTCGGCCACGGCGCTTTGCTGCGGTCGAGATCAATAGTGTCGTTGCCGGTGAAGCTCATTGGCTTTTCCAGCAGCGACAATGCATAGGTGTAACGCTCAAAACGGCGTTTCTGCGCCAGATTGTACAGCGCGTATGGCGTATCCAGCTTACCGCTTTTCAGTTCTTCGCCCAGTTGATTACGCTTGCTGGCGAATTGCGCCACGTCGGAGGCCAGCAACACGTTATGGCTGTAGTCCAGCATATTCAGGTAACGATCGAAGATCTTGCCTGAAAAGTCAGCGTCGAGGGTAAACTGACGGTAATGAGAGCGAGTGAAGCGCGAAGTTACGCGCTCACTCACCGTTGCATGTTGCGGCTCCTGCTGCAGCTGAGGCAGTTGATCGATGCGGATGTTGGCTGGTTCCGCTCCGTAACTGACACCCGCCCACAACAGACCCGCGACTGCTGTTAATCTGACAAATTTGTTCATGCCTTGGTTGGCCTCCGTATCAGAACTGCAAGTGTTCTGCGCGCACAATCATCGCCAGACCGGAAGAGAGCTGCACACGTACGCCATCTTTGGCGATTTCAAGCACGGTTGCATCCATCGCACTCTGGCCTGCTCTGACTTTGATTTCCTGGCCAATTTGCAGTTTAGAGATATCCGTGACTGGCACACGACGCTGCTGGCTTTCCTCTTTGACTACACGAGGTTGGCGAGCGGGCTGTGGGCGAGTTTGTGGGCGCGGCTTGCGGTTCTCCGGAGCGGCTCCGCCTTCGCGACGCGCAGCAGGTTTTTTACCAGCTGGACGTGGACGACGAGGTTCCGCAGCGGCTGATTCACCGGCAGCTTCACGTTTTTTGGCGTTTTGCTCGGTACGCTGTGCCTGAACTCGCGCTTTTGCTTCTTCAAGCTGTTGACGGGCATGATCGACATGCTGCTGTTCCAGCTCACCGCACGGGTTGCCGTCCAAATCAACGCGCTGAGCGCCAACTTTGACGCCATACAGGTAACGCCAGCTTGAGGTGTACAGGCGCAGTGCAGAACGCAATTGCGTTTTGCTTAGGTTTTCTTCCCCCTGAACACGCTCGACCAGATCCTGAAAAATACCGATTTTCAACGGGCGAGCTTCGCCCTCGGCGCTAAAGCAGAGCGGAAAACGCTCGGCAAGAAAAGCAATGACTTCTTTACTAGAGTTCAACTTAGGTTGATTTTCCATGAAATTTCCTGATTACAACGGGTTTGCCAACCAGCGCAGGCATGAACAGGCGTCATTATAATGACGCCATCGGTAAATGCCACGTTAACCGTAGATCAACTTGCCGTTACAGTGACATATTTCGCACTATCACACTGTTCCAACTGCGCGCAAAGCCCCGCCACCACTGATTCCAGGCCCCTTTCGTCCTGTTCGTCGAAACGTTGATAAACTGTGCTGTCGATATCGAGAACGCCGATAATCTGACCGCAAACGTTGAGCGGCAGCACAATTTCTGCATTACTGGCTGCGTCACAGGCGATATGACCAGGGAATTCATGAACATCGCCAACGCGCTGCACGCGATTTTCCGCCACTGCGCTGCCACACACACCTTTGCCAACCGGAATACGCACACAGGCTATTTTCCCCTGGAATGGCCCCAGCACCAGTTGAGCGCTGTCCATCAGGTAAAAGCCGACCCAGTTAACGTCGTCAAGGCGCTCGTTGATCAGCGCACTGGCGTTGGACAACGCGGCGATAAAGTGGGTTTCCCCGTCGAGCAGAGCGCCCAAATCACGTTTTAATTCCGCGTAGAATTGTTCTTTTGTCATGTGTTAACCATTAATACAGTGAAGAAGGCCACTAGCCCAAGTCTTAAGCCCTATAAAATAAGCATTAAATGCGTATAGCCACAAGGTTAATCATCTGTTGCTTCACAAAACCCTACCGGGCAAGGTATGTTTGCCGCTCAGAAACCCTGTTTTGCCGCCCGGTGCTTGGCCCTATAAGGCACGGACAGATTTATTTTTCAGCTACGCTAACTGATACGGCGAGCTCTGGGGCAGTTTTTTGTCATGATGAAAATACACGCGATCACCGGCCCGCTATCCAAAGCACGCCACCAGCGCTGTTGCGAATGCGACCTGCTGTTTGTGTTACCGCCACTAAGCAACAAACAGGCGGCCTACTGCCCGCGCTGCGATGCCAAGGTGGTCAGTGGCCGTGACTGGTCGATGACCCGGCTGACCGCCATTGCGGTCACTATGCTGCTGTTGATGCCCTTCGCTTTCAGCCAGCCGCTGATCAGCATCCGCCTGCTGGGGGTGCGCATTGACGCCAGCCTGCTCGAAGGCATCTGGCAGATGAGCCACCAGGGGGATCCTCTCACCGCTAGCATGGTAGCGTTTTGCACTATTGGCGCCCCACTGACGCTGGCGTTGTCGCTGCTGTATCTGCGTTTCGGCCACGCACTGGGCATGAACCTGCGCCCGGTGCTGCTAATGCTCGATCGCTTGAAAGAGTGGGTGATGCTCGATATTTACCTGATCGGCATGGCGGTGGCGACCATCAAAGTGAAAGAATATGCCGATATCCAGGCCGGCAGTGCGCTGATCGCTTACCTAGTGCTCACCCTGCTCAGCATCCTGACGCTGATCCACGTCAACCTGGAGCAGCTATGGGAACGCTATTATCCGCAGGAACAACCGAAAGGCCTGCCAACGGCACTGCATATCTGTCTGTCCTGCCATTTCACCGGCTATCCAAACCAACGTGGGCGTTGTCCGCGCTGCCATATTCCGATGTGTCACCGGCAGCCCTATAGTCTGCAAAAAACCTGGGCGGCACTGATTGCGGCGATGATTTTACTGATCCCCGCCAACCTGATGCCGATCTCCATCATTTATGCCAATGGCGCACGAATGGAAGACACCATCTTCTCCGGAGTGGTTTCGTTGGCAACTTCCGGCAATGTGCCGATCGCCGCCATCGTGTTCATTGCCAGCGTACTGGTGCCCTTTACCAAGGTCATTGTGCTGATCACCTTGCTGCTGAGTATTCATTTCAAGACCTCGCACAGCCTAAGAACGCGTATTCGCCTGCTGCGCCTGGTCACCTGGATCGGCCGTTGGTCAATGCTCGATCTGTTTGTTATTTCGTTAATGATGTCGCTGGTGAATCGCGACCAATTGTTATCTTTTACTATGGGGCCGGCAGCCTTTTATTTTGGGTCTGCGGTTATTTTAACTATTCTTGCCGTAGAGTGGCTGGATAGCCGATTGATTTGGGATGCACATGCAACAGGAAACGCCGAATACACCGACTGAAGCGCGGGTCAAAAACAAGCGCCGTATTTCGCCATTCTGGTTACTGCCGTTTATCGCCCTGCTGATCGCGGGGTGGCTGGTTTATAACAATCTCCAGGAACGCGGTACCACGGTGACCATTGATTTCCAGTCCGCGGCGGGCATTGTCGCCGGGCGTACCCCGGTACGTTATCAAGGGGTGGAAGTGGGCACCGTACAGAGCATCAGCCTGAGCAAAGACCTACGCAGCATTGTGGTCGAAGTCAGCATCAAGAGCGACCTGGAAGACTCCCTGCGCGACGGCACCCAGTTTTGGCTGGTCACGCCCAAGGCCTCGCTGGCAGGCGTGTCTGGCCTGGATGCGCTGGTGGGCGGCAACTATATCGGCATGATGCCGGGCAGCGGGCAGCCGAAGACCCACTTCACCGCACTCGATACCCAACCCAAGTATCGGCTGAACACCGGTGAACTGATGATTCATCTGCACGCTGACGATCTCGGCTCGCTCAACACCGGTTCGCTGGTGTATTACCGCAAGATCCCCGTTGGCAAGGTGTATGACTACACCATCGCCGAAGGCAATAAAGGCGTCACTATCGACGTACTGATTGACCGCCGCTTTGCCAATCTGGTGAAGGGCAGCAGCCGTTTTTGGAACGTCTCGGGCTTCAAGGGTGATTTCAGCCTGGGGGGTGCCTCGGTGCAGATGGAAAGCCTGGCCGCTCTGGTCAACGGCGCCATTGCCTTTGACTCACCGCCTGACGGCCAGCAGGCCAAGGCTGACCAAAGCTATACCCTGTATCCGGATCTTGCACACAGCCAGCGCGGCGTGAACATTACTCTGGACCTGCCGAGCGGCAATAACCTGAGTGAAAACCGCACACCGCTGATTTATCAGGGATTACAGGTGGGTACCCTGACCAAGCTGACCCTGCAACAGGACAGTAAGGTCACCGGTGAACTGACCATCGACCCGTCGGTGGTGGATTTAATGCGCAGCGGCACGAGGATTGTAATGCGCAGCCCACGCCTGAGCCTTAACGACGCCAAATTCAGCCAGTTGCTGACCGGCAATACGCTGGAACTGGTACCGGGCGAGGGCGAACCGCAACAGCATTTCAACGTGCTGGACAGCAGTGAAACCCTGCTGCAACAACCGGGCGTGCTGACCGTAACGCTGAACGCACCGCAAAGCTACGGAATCGACGTTGGCCAACCACTGGTGGTGCATGGCGTTAAGGTCGGTCAGGTGATGAGTCGCGCCCTGACGGACAACGGCGTGGTATTTACGGCTGCCGTCGACGCCCAATATCGCCGCCTGCTGCACAAAGACAGCAAGTTCGTGGTCAACAGCCGCGTCGACGTCAAACTGGGCCTGGACGGCATGGAAGTGCTGGGGGCCAGCGCACAAGAATGGCTGGACGGCGGCGTGCGTATCATCCCCGGCAGCAAGGGCGAGCCTGTCGGGCAGTATCCGCTGTATGGCAATAGTGAAAAGGCCGAGGCCGGTATCATCGGCAACAGCCCTGCGCCAACCCTGACGCTGACCGCCGTCAGCCTGCCGGACGTACAGGCCGGATCGGTAGTGCTGTACCGTAAATTCCAGGTGGGCGAGATTGTTAACGTGCGTCCAAAGGCCAACGAATTTGAAGTTGATGTTTATATCAGCCCGGAATACCGCAAGCTGCTGACCAGTGAAAGCATCTTCTGGGCCGAAGGCGGTGCCAAGGTACAACTGAACGGTAGCGGTCTGACCGTGCAGGCTTCACCACTCAACCGTGCGCTGAAAGGGGCTATCAGTTTCGATAATCTGCAAGGCGTTACGCTGAGCAAAGGTGCCAAACGCCTGCTGTACGCCACAGAAACCGCCGCCCGCGCTGTGGGCAGCCAGATTATCCTGAAGACCTATGACGCCAGCAAGCTGTCGCCAGGCATGCCACTGCGTTACCTCGGCATCGATATCGGCCAGGTAGATTCGCTAAAATTGGCACCAGAGCGTAATGAAGTCCTGGTCAAGGCAGTGCTGTATCCAGAATACGTGCAGACCTTCGCCCGTTTTGGCAGCCGGTTCTCCATAGTATCGCCGGAGATTTCTGCCGCTGGGGTCAGCAATCTCGACACCCTGTTGCAGCCCTACATTAACGTGGAGCCAGGCCGTGGGCGCGAGCTGCGCAGCTTTGAACTGCAAGAGGCTACGATTACCGACTCGCGCTACCAGGACGGCCTGAGCGTGATCCTCGACGCAGCCGAAACCGGCTCGTTGCAAATTGGGACTCCGGTTCTGTTCCGTGGAGTCGAAGTGGGCATCGTGACAGGCTTCTATCTGGGTGCCATGTCCGATCGTATCCACGTCGCGCTGCGCATCAGCAAGAAGTACCAATATCTGGTGCGTAACAACAGCGTGTTCTGGCTGGCCTCCGGCTACAACCTGCAGTTCGGTCTGACCGGTGGGGTAATCAAGAGCGGAACCTTCCAGCAGTTTATTCGCGGTGGCATTGCTTTTGCCACTCCACCGAGTATTCCGTTGGCACCGAAAGCGACGCCACACAAGCACTTTATGCTGAATGCGGAAGAGCCCAAAGACTGGCGTGAATGGGGTACCGCCATCCCTAAAGAGTAAATTCCTCACTCTCTAAGGGGCCCGGCAATGCCGGGCCCCTGCTGTTGATGACAAACACCCGAAAAACGTGGTTTTCGGATGTTTGGGAAAAATCAGAAGACATCATCCTTTGTTTTATTCCCCCCCGGTCAAAGCTTTTAACCGTAAAGGTCTATGTCAGCAATCTGAGGGGCCCGCAATGCTTGGCCCCTACTGTTTCCAGCTTTGTGGTAAACTCTCGCCCTTATTTTGATTGCTGCCAGAGAGCTCACCCCGTGGCCAAACCTACCTGCGTTTTTTTACCGCCCGCCTTTCTCGAAGCGACGCGCGCCATCATGCCCGCCAATCTGTCGATGGACGATTTCATTGCCGCCTGCCAACGCCCACTGCGCCGCAGCCTGCGGGTTAATACCCTGAAGATCAGCGTTGCCGATTTTCAAACGCTGGTGCAGGACTATGACTGGCAGCTGGAGCCCATTCCCTGGTGTGCGGAAGGCTTTTGGATCGAACGCAAGGACGAAGAGCTGCGGCTGGGCAGCGCGGCGGAACACCTGAGCGGCCTGTTTTATATTCAGGAAGCCAGTTCAATGCTGCCGGTCAGTGCGCTGTTCGCCGGCGGCGACGCGCCACGCCGGGTGCTGGACGTTGCCGCAGCACCGGGTTCCAAAACCACCCAGATTGCGGCATTGATGAACAACCGGGGAGGGATTGTCGCCAATGAATACTCCGCCAGTCGGGTCAAGGTGTTGCACGCCAACATCAGCCGCTGCGGCGTGAAGAATGTGGCCCTGACCCACTTTGACGGCCGGGTATTCGGTGCGGCGTTGCCGGAAAGCTTCGACGCCATTTTGCTCGATGCCCCCTGCTCCGGTGAAGGCGTGGTACGTAAAGATCCGGACGCCATGAGCAACTGGTCGCCGACAAGCGTTACCGCCATCGCCGACACCCAGCGTGAACTGATCGACAGTGCCTTCCATGCTCTGGCTCCAGGCGGCGTATTGGTCTACTCCACCTGCACGCTCAATGCACAGGAAAACCAGCAAATCGTCAACGAACTGCTGGCAACCTACGGCGATGCGGTCAGCATTGAACCGCTGGGTGACCTGTTCCCCGGCGCTAAACAGGCGTTAACGGCCGAAGGCTTTTTGCACGTGTTCCCGCAAATCTACGACAGCGAAGGCTTCTTCGTGGCACGCTTGCGCAAGCACCATTCCGTCACCCCACTGGCGAAACCGAACTATAAGCTGGGCAAATTCCCGTTCACCCCGCTATCCGGCAAGGACTCGGCTGAGATAACTCAGGCCGCAGCGGCTTCCGGCCTGGCCTGGGATGAAACCAGCCGTCTGTGGGCTCGTGATAAAGAAATCTGGCTGTTCCCTGCCGAACTGGAAGCGCTGGCTAATAAAATTCGCTTCTCCCGTATCGGGCTGAAACTGGCCGAGCGTTTCACCAAAGGCTACCGCTGGCAGCACGAGGCGGTTATCGCACTGGCAGTCGCCGATGGCAAACAGCGTTTTGAACTGGATGCCACGCTGGCGCAAGAGTGGTTCCACGGCCGGGATTTGTACCCGGAGCCGCCACCGCAAACCGATGAATGTATTGTCACTTACCAGCAACAACCGCTGGGCATCGCCAAACGCATCGGTAACCGGATCAAAAACAACCTGCCGCGCGAATTGGTTCGTGACGGCGCGTTGGATTTCCATCAGTAATCTCCTGTCACTGGCCGGAACATCCCGGCCAGTTAATACCGCTAATAATATTCCGACAGGAGAATATTATTATTCTAATCATTTTCCCCTCAGGGTATTCTCGTCATTTCCATTGAGAAGATAACGACACCTTTCAAAATAAAGAAATTTTTCAGCCTTTCACCAAGACAATTCCGAATTCTTATTCTATTAATTAAACTGTAAATAAATTAATGCGTTTATCCTTTTCTGGATGGCGTCTTTTGGGGCTCATCTTTAACACGGCAAGGAAAAAGACATGAAAAAAATACTGATGGCATTGACCTCGGCAGCCACCTTGCTGTGCGCAAGTGGCGCAGCCAACGCAGCGGGCACTATTCAGGGTAACCTCGGGGTAACCTTAACCATCGGCGCCGGTTGCGTGGTCGGTGGCGGGAACAGTGCGGGGAGCGCCAACGACTTTGGCGCCATTAGCTTCGGTACCTATTCTTCCCTGTCCAACATTATCGACGCCAGCGCAACCGGTTCCGGCGGTGCAGGTACCCTGTCACTGACCTGTACCACAGGTACCGCCTACACCGTGGCATTAAACGACGGTTTGCATGTAGGTGCCGGTAACCAGCGCCAAATGGCCAGTACGGCGGGTGCCTTGATCAAGTACAACCTCTACCAGGATCAGGCCCGCTCTACCGCCTGGGCCAGCGGTGCCAACGCCCTGACCGGCACTGGCACCGGCGCAGCGGTTCCATTGATTGTCTACGGACGTGTCCCGGCAGCGGCCACCACGCCCGACCCTGATACCTACAACGATACGGTGACCATGACGGTAACTTGGTAACAGTGCGGCAGGTTGTTTTGGGCTGTGGATTGCTGGCGTTAAGCCTGGCGGTAAATGCCGATAGCAAAACCGCCACTATTGGCGTCAGCGCCACCTTGTTGAAGGCATGCGAAGCCGGCAGCAGTTCGGGCGGCAATGTCAGCTTTGGCTCACTGGACTTCGGTACGGTCTATTTCCTCACGACCAGTGTCAGCGTGGCTGGCCAGCAAAACGCCGGGGCCATTCGCGTCAAATGCAATAACGGCACCAGCTACAATGTCCTGCTTAACGGTGGCCAAAGCGGCAACACCGCTGCCCGCTATCTGAAAAGTGCCGCTGGCCAGCAAGTGAACTACAACCTGTATACCAACAGTTCGCACAGCATCATCTGGGATAACCTGACCGGGGTGTCGCAAACCGCCAACGGTCAGGATAACTGGTTACCGGTGTACGGCATGATCCCGGTGCAATCCACTCCGCGGATCGGCAGCTACACCGATACCGTGCAGGTCACCATCAATTGGTAATGGCTATGCGTATTTTAAGCGCTGGTTTGCTGCTCTGGATGATAACGCCGCCAGTCATGGGCGACACCGGCGTCAACGATCAGCAAAAGACCCAGGCAATGACCGTCAATGCGACGGTGGTTAAAGGCTGCATCCTGGGTAACAGCAGCAGCGACGTCACCACTTTCGGCAACCTCAGTTTTGGTCAGGTCTCTTCGTTAGCCAACAACATCAGCATTGTTTCCAGCTACGGGGCCGGTTCCGTGCTATTTCGCTGTAATCCTGGTCTGAGCGTCACGCTGGCGCTTGGTATCGGCAACAACGTTACCGGCTCCATCTCAGCCGGACGCAAATTAAAAAACACCCTGACCCCAGAAACCCTGATGTATCAACTCTATCAGGACAGTAACTATTCCACCATTTGGGGTGATGGTACCAACGGCGGCAGCTCTGAGATTGTTGCTGCGACCGGTAGCACCCAGGAAATAAAAGTTTATGCCCGTTTGTTCTCGACCAGTACCCTGCCCAGCAGTGGCACTTACAGCGATACGGTCTTACTGACGGTCACTTATTAGCATTTTAAAATAAGGATTTAGCCATGCGTATACCCTTCCGACTGCCATTGACGGCAGCGCTGCTGATTGTAGGCCAACAACAGGCGCTTGCCGCCGCCTCGATTCTGATTTGGCCCATTGACCCGGTAATTGAAGATCAACAGCCCGCAACGGCGCTGTGGCTGGAAAACCGCGACACTAAACCCGTCTACATGCAAGTTCGCGTACTCGGCTGGAAACAAACCGCCGGCAAAGATGATTACAGCAACCAGAGCGAAGTGATCGCCAGCCCGCCCGTTGCCTCTATTGCCCCAGGCAAACGCCAATTGATTCGGCTGGTTAAGCAAACCCCGCCGCCTGCCGGCCAGGAACATGCCTACCGTATTCTGATTGATGAAGTCCCGGTGAAAGATCCAGGTAACCCATCCGCACCAGATGGCGCACAAATGGGATTGAAATTCCAGATGCGCTATTCGGTACCGCTGTTTGTCAGCGGCAAGGGTGTCTGGACCAAGCAGGATTCAGAGAAGCCGCGCGATTATGCCACCGCCAGCCAACCGCAACTCAGCTATCGGCTGTTGCAGCAAAGCAGCCAGCGCTGGCTGGAGGTACGTAACCAAGGCACGGTACACGCGCGCATATCCAAAGTATCGATGCAGGGGAAAACGCTCAATGCCGGCCTGATGGGTTACGTGTTGCCCGGTTCGCAGATGCGTTTTGCCGTACCGGCCTCTGGCAGCTTCAGCAGCGGTCAACTGCGAGCCACGGTCAACGACAATAAACAGCCAATAGCCCTGCCTGCTTACTGAGTGTCAGGTGCAAACCAGGATACCGTCACCCAGGCGTAACGGGTTCGGGCTCAAACCGTTAGCCTTCGCCGTACTCTGCGCAGTGGCCACGCCGTGGTCACCGTACGCCTGCGCCGATGATTTACCGCCCCCACCTAGCGCCATCAGCATGCCGGATACCACCTTGTATCTGGAGCCGGTGGTTAATGGTCGCCAGACCGGAAAAGTGGTACCGGTCAACTACCGAGGCGGCCACTATTACCTTACGCCGCAGCAATTGCTCGATGCCGGCCTGCCGGTGGTGGATAAACAGGCGAAAGAAATTGCGGTCGACCAATTGGAAAAAGTTGACGTCACCTACAGCGGCGACACCCAGCAGTTGATGATCAACGTCCCCAACGACTGGTTACCCAATCAGAAATTCAACGCTCAAAACCCGCTGGATCGTCTGCCGGCACAAAGCAGCCTCGGTCTGCTGTTCAATTATGATATTTATGCCAGCCAAAGCAGCGCCAACGGCCAGCCAGGCTATCTTTCTGCCTGGAGTGAGCAGCGGCTGTTCGACGGCTTTGGGGTGGTGTCCAACACCGGTATTTTCCGCGGCAGCTTTAACAACGGTGCCAACAACAGTGACCCGGGCAACCGCTATATCCGCTACGACAGCCAGTGGCGCTATAACGATGATGAACGCCTGCTCAGCTATACCGCCGGCGATCTCGCCACCGGCGCCCTGACCTGGGGCAGCTCGGTGCGCATCGGTGGCGTCCAGTTGGCACGTAACTTTGCCTCGCGCCCGGATCTTATCACCTATCCGCTACCGCAGTTTTCCGGCCAGGCGGCGCTGCCCAGCAGCGTCGATCTGTATATCAACAGCTATAAAAACAGCAGCACCAGCGTTAACCCCGGCCCTTTCACACTCAATACCGTGCCCTACATTAACGGCGCCGGACAGGCCACGGTGGTGACTACCGACGCGTTGGGCCGCCAGGTCAGCACCGTGGTGCCGTTTTATGTTGCCAGTAATCTGTTGCAGGCCGGCATGAGCGATTTCAGCCTTTCCAGTGGGGCATTACGGCGAAACTATGGTATTAATTCAGCCGATTATGGGCAGTGGGTGGCCAGTGGTAGTGGGCGTTACGGTGTCACTGACTGGTTAACCCTGGAAGGCCGAGCCGAAGGAGCCGCAGAGTTGGCAGTAGGCGGCGCAGGTGCCAATATTCGTGTTGGCCAGTGGGGCGTATTCAATGCTTCTTACAGCTACAGTCAGGCCGGCGACAATGCTTTTAACGATTATCAACCTTCGCAACAACGCAACGACTACGATCCGCTGACGGGTCAACCCATCCCTCAGCCCGACACGCAGCCGGTCTATCAATACAGCACCAACCATGGCGATCAGAGCAGCATCGGTTACACCTACAGCAATCGCTATTACAGCCTGAATGCCCAGCGCATTCTGCGCAGTGCGGGCTTTGGCGATATTTCGGTGTATAAAAGCGACTATCGCCTGAGCCGCCGTACCGATCAACTGACCGGCAGTATTGGTCTGAACCGATTTGGTAGCATCGGTGCCGGCTATTTCGATGTACGCGATGCCATTGGCCTGCGCACTCGACTGGTTAACTTCTCTTACAGCATTTCACTGTGGCGCAATACCAGCCTGTATGCGTCAGTAAACCGTGAAATCGGCAGCAGCGGCTACAGCGCCCAACTGCAACTGTCTATCCCTTTTGACAGTTGGGGTACCGCCAGCGTCAGCGCCTCACGTGACAATGAAAACCGCTGGAGCCAGCGCGTCAGCTACAGCCGCGCCGCACCGACCGACGGCGGTTTGGGCTGGAACCTGGCCTATGCCGACGGGCAAAGCAGCGAAAGCTATACCCAGGCCGATATCACCTGGCGCACCCACCTGCTCGAAGCCCGCGGCGGGATGTATGGCAACAGCGATGATTACACCCGTTGGGGCGAAGTGAGTGGTTCGCTGGTGGCGATGCAAGGCGATCTGTACGCCACCAACACCATCAACGATGCCTTTGCTCTGATCTCTACCGACGGCTACCCGGACATTCCGGTGCGCTATGAAAATCAGTTAATCGGCGTGACCAACGCCAAAGGCTATCTGCTGGTGCCGACCGTCACCTCCTATTACCACGCCAAATTCCAAATCGATCCGCTCAATCTGCCGGCAGACGTGGCGGTTCCCAGCGTGGAAAAAACCGTGGCAATTCGCGATCACAGCGGTTTCCTGGTCGATTTTCCGGTCCAGCAGATCTCCGCCGCCGACGTCAAATTGGTGGATGCGCAGGGGAAACCGCTGGCCAACGGCAGCGAAGTCGCAGTTATCGGTAGCAAGCAGCAAAGCTATGTCGGCTGGGATGGCATGGTCTATGTGGACCCGGTACAACGGCAAAACCGTCTGAGCGTCATTCCGGCCAACGGCAGCGCCCCCTGCCAGGCGCAATTTGGCCTGACCAAAACCCAGGGGATCCAAAGCATCGGCCCCATTGTCTGCCAGTAATTCATGATGGAGAAAAATATGATTAGTGGATCCAAAGCGTTATTACTGGCGCTGCTGCTCATCGGCCAACAAGCGCTGGCCGACTGCGTTACCACCAACGGCAGCGTCACCTTGCCAGGCAGCAGTACTTTTGCGGTTTATAATGGCTCGCTCAGCGCACAGGGCACTGCCGGACTCAACTGCAGCGGTCTTGGCCTGTCATTGCTGACGCAAAATACCGTGACGGTAAAAATAAACTCCACCACACACAATATGGCGCTGGCAAATACCGACGGTTCCGGCGATACCATTCCCTACCTGATTTACCCCGATGCGAATTACCAATATCCCTATAGCGTCGGGCAAACCATCGATTACAGTTCGTTGAACCTGCTGACGCTGATCCTTATCTCCCCAAACGTCAACTTTCCGCTGTATATCAAGACCACCGCCGGGGCCAACGTCCGTTCCGGCACCTATACCGATACCGTCAATCTGGTATGGAACTACCATATTTGCGGCCTGGGTCTAATTGGGTTGTGTATTTGGTGGGATGGCACCAATAAACCCAGTACCGTAACAATTAGCCTGACGCTCACCAAAGACTGTCTGTTTGGCACCGCGCAAAACGTCAACTTTGGCAGCATGGCGCTGGTCGGGCAGTATAACCCGGTGAACCAGAGCATCACCCTCACCTGCACCAAAACTGAGGGCTACAACACTTACTTTACCGACGGCAATAACCCGGTGACCGGCTGGCGACGCATGAAAAGCGGCACCAGCAACTATATGCAGTACCAAATTTACCTGCCCAACAGCACCACGGTATGGAACAGCACCAACAAACAAGCCGGGGCGGGTACCGGGCTTGCACAAAGCATTCCTTACCTGGCGCGAATCAACCCGGCGCAAACCGAAGTCCCGGTAGGTACCTATCAGGACAACATCAGTTTTGTGGTGGAGTATTAAGCGCAGCCGCTAGCCACGGCTCGCCAATGTTGCCAGTTTGTATTTTTTATGTGGCATTTTTTGCTCATTTGACTATGCTGATGATGACGGCCTCAACTGGTCACACCTCATACCAGAAGATCATGCAAGGAGTTCCAATGGGCAAAACCGTGGTAAAAATAGGCAGTTTCGAGGTTGATGATGCGCATTTGTCCTCCTCGCCCGAGCAGGACAGCACGCTAGCGATCCCTTGCAAGTCAGATCCCGATCTGTGCATGCAGCTGGACGGTTGGGATGAGCACACCAGCATCCCGGCCATACTCGATGGCAAACAGTCGCTGCTGTATAAGCAACATTACGATCGGCAAAGCGATGCCTGGGTGATGCGTTTAGAATGAAAGATGAAAAACTGAAGAACGCGCTGTGCCCCCTCAGGAACACGGCGCGTTTTTTTATGTGATAGCAATACCACGGCCGGCGAAGAAACGACCAAAGCTGCTCAGCGGCAAAGTCACCTGTTGGCGTGTACCCGGGCTGTCACCGGAAGGATTGTGGAAGGTCACACCATCCCCCTCAGCCGCGGTGACCAACACCAGATGGCCGCCCCGTTGCGGTGGCGTCTGCTCGGGCCGGCGAATGCCGGGATGTACCGAGGCGATAAAATAACGCCGCTGTGCCAGTAACTGCGGCAACGTTGCTACTTCGATACCGACCCGTACCTCGGCCTCCAGCAAAAACTGCTCACGCACATAGTCGACAAATGGGGCGTAGATCAGCCCTTTGATACGCTCACCTTCACGCACGTAAGCGCCGTACGGCAGACTGCGGCGTGCCAGTTCAAGCAGCGACGGCGCATCTCCGTCTCGATGGGTCAGCACCATTTTCAGGCAGGCCATACCACAGACGTGATTGGCCCACTCGATATATTCCGCCCGATCGCGTGCGCCACTGAGCGCCCAGTTGGCATCGTCCGCCAACGTCGCTCGACCAGCAATCAACGCAGTCGCCAGTTCGGGCGTCGCCCATTGACAGACGTAAGGGACAGGGGAGGTCAAATCAGAAAGTCTCTGCCACTTTGAAATTCATCAGCACCAGCGTCATATCCGGTGAGAACAGCTCATATTCTTCGAAGAAGCTCTGCAGTTCTTTGCGCCAGTAGGCCAGGGAACGATCACCCTCACCTTCAGCAAAAGCATGGGCTTCATCGACCTGATCGTAGGTTTTCATTTCTACCGACGTCAGCTCTACCGCACACACCGGGTTGCCTTTACCATCAACCACCACAAACACATCACCGGCCAGCGGGATGCCTTCACCGTCAAGATTGGCACAGGTGGCCGTTTTGGTACCGTTGAGGATCAGCTTGACTACCTCATCGGCCTGTTGCTCGGTGTTGCCAAACGCCCAACGTTCGGTATTTTCGTATTTCTTCGGAATTTCGTTCGCCATTGCCATACCTTATTGAATGAATCATTGTGCAGACAGAATAGTACAACGTATTCCCCGCTGCCTGCACCTGCCGAATTCACCCTCAATCTTCTATTCCAACAGCTTTACAGGCTATTTACTGTAAATTCCTGTGCCTATGTCGGGACAACAGGCATACTGTGAACGCAATTCACTCCATAGCTATCAGCCAGGCGGCAAAATGAAGCATGACGACCAAAATTCCGATGACACTTTCAGCGCCTTGTTAAAGGTGCTGGCAGTGGTGGTGATTGCTATCTTTATTATTGCCGTCTGGTATTTCAGCTGATCGGCAAAACAGGAGGTCACATTGGCAACCAAACGCATGCGTACCAAGCACTGGAAAATGTTTTTGATACTGTTGCTGATCTGTCTCGCCCTGCTGTTATTGCGCTGGGCGGCGATAGTCTTTGGCTAATGGCAGGCAGCAAAACAGATGGCAAAACGAAACGGCAACGGGGTACAGATCGCCTTACTGCTACTGGCGCTGGTTTTTTTGGTCTGCGGTATATTGATGCTCACCACTGAGTTGGGTCATCAGGTACTCGAAGATATCGAAGATATTCTCGAGTAATGTCAGTCCGGCCGGACACTGACTCCCCCCTTATCCCCGTTCCCGCTCTGCGGGTTGTTTGGTTTCCGGCTCCAGCAGCTCACGCAAATAGGCAATCCGCGCCTCCCCTTGCGGCAACCACAGACGACACAGCCAATGTGGCACTTCTGCCGGCTGGCTACGGCGATGGTACTTAGCCAGTTGTTCAATCAGTTTCATCATTCACCCTCCACAGTTTCGACACTGTCAGTATTGGGTGAAAAAACCAGAAGAAATACTGATGGGTTGTTTTTTATGCTTCCTGTTTTAATATTGTGCGATCGGTGCGGTGGCGAACACCTGGCTCAACTGCTACATTGACCAAAAATCAGCCAGCCGAGGTAAGCGATGATGTTCTCGGAGCAGGAGATAAAACCGGTGTGGGATGAAGTGGCACGCTTGATTGGCGACAGCGTGATGCAGTTACGCCATCGTGGCGAGGTTTTATCGGTAGAAACGTTAGCAAAACACCTGGCCCAGCAACTGGCCGACTGTCACGATATTGAACGCCGGATCCTGATTGGTGCCGCGATCAACATGCTGAAAGATGGAAAATGAATCGCCAACCGAAAAGGTTGGCGATTCTGCAGAAGCCCGAGGTATGCAAGCCCGGCCTTCTGTGAGCAATTATGTCAGGCTAACATGACGGAATTAATAGGAATTGTCGGGTTTTTCCTCATAATACCGATTTTTTATTGCCATCTGACCTCAGGCCAGCACGAAATCACTGGTTCCCAGCGGCTGCCCCACCACTTTTACCAGAAAATCGCTAGCGTCAAACCCGCCGCCCATATTGATGGCTAAATCGCTGACGTGCGCCTGCGCGTCGTAGCTCAGCATTGCCTCACCAGCCTTGCCGCTGAACTGACTGACAAATTCGATACCATTATTGCTGCCGGTGTTAAACAGCGACAGATCAATTTTATCCTCACCACTGACAAAATCGACGATCCAGTCCGGCGCATCAACGCGTGACTCGTTGGCAGCGAAATAAACGAAAGTATCTTTGCCCCCATTACCAAACAGATGATCCGACTCGCCACCACCGTACAGAATGTCGTCCCCGGCACCGCCCAGCAAAATGTTATTGGTGTGATTACCGATCAGCACATCGTTTCCGGCACCGCCAAAAGCGTTTTCGATAGTCACGCCGGCAACAATAGAAACGTTCCCCTTCAGCCCCCCCACGTCGGAGAAAGATTGCTCGTTAAGGTTAATACGCTGATTTTGGCTAAAGCCGGAGAAATCGAAGGTATCGGTGCCACCGGCATCCCAGGCGCTAAACACGATTTTATCCTTAGCGCCTGTGGCAGTGAGGAAATCGCGATCGGTGTTGGAGTTAAAACCGTAGGTCGTATCCCCGCTGCGGGTGGTCATGTTGGCACCATAGAAATGCTGGATGGCGGTAATGTCATTTAACAAGGGTGCGGAAGAGTATGCGCCCTGGAAATCCTGGCCCGTGCTGCTTTCGCTGAAATAGCTCATCACACTGTGGGCGCGACTGTCTTCAAAGTAGGTCGCGTCCTTGTTGTAAGTGATACTCACCCCTGGAGCGGCATTGTAATCCCCAGGGTGCTGCACCCCCAGCGCGTGGCCAATTTCATGGGTTAACGTCTGACGGCCATATTCATTTTCGTTAATCAGGTTATTGGCGAATACATTATTTTTGGCGTTATACCAAGTCTGCCCCGCCACCGAGGCAGAAGTATCCGGATTATAAGCGAAAGCATAAGAATCGCGCGAGCTAACATCGAACAGGCCAAATTTAATATTGGCGCTTTGGGTATCGCTGGTTTCGGTAAAGGTGATATTGGCAACATCTGACCAGGATTGCAGTGAGAGTTTCGCCTGCTCGCGCTGCTGCTGATTAAAGCTTCTGAACCCACTAATCGCCATGCTCGACATATTGCCCGGTGCCTGTTCCCAAAAGCTGTAACTCAGGTTAACCGCGGTGTCGGTCACGCCTTTGTCGTGCCAGCTCCGGTCACCGCGGATCAGTTCCAGCCCGGCATTCTCAAAGCTTTTTGAGGGATGAATCACCTTCAGCAACGGATCGCTATCGGGTTTATAAGCGCCCTGCAGGACCAAGACGCTGATAGCTTCAGCGGAGGCGTTAGCCGATTGATTATTTGATGACATACCTGTATCTCCATATTTGTCATTTCAGTGTGCCGAAGGCGTCACTGACGGATGGCCTTAATGGCCGTGGTCCGGTGCTGGATAAATACGGGGATCTCGGTAATGCGGCTGGTGCTCTCCATGAGCACTCTTAATGAGCACGATAATCCCTTAAATAAAAGAATAGCCACTTTTTATTAAAATACAGAATTATCTGATAAAAATAATCTCGTCGATTTCAAACCTTTTTGAGTACTTATTATTAGTCAGTAGCAAAATAAAAAACCGGGGTACTTCACCCCGGCATTCATAATTTAATCCGGCCTCAGATTAACCAACCCAACAATAGCGTGGCGCCAATCACGGTCGACGCGCCGCCGATGCGCGTGGCTATTTGCGCGAACGGCATTAACCCCATACGGTTGGACGCGGAAAGGATCGCCACGTCACCGGTCCCACCTAACCCACTGTGGCAGCAGGTAACGATGGCCGCTTCAACCGGGTACATTTTCAGGTAAGGCGCAATCAGGAAGCTCACCAGCCCCATCGACAGCACCACCGAACCGCAGACCACCACATAGCCTACCGAGAACACCGCCACCACGCTTTCCAACGGTACGTACAGCATGCCCAGGCCAATCATCAGCGGCCACACCAGCGCGGTTGAAACAAACTTATAAAAACTGTGCGCACCGGTTTCCATTGAAGTTGGGATCACCCGGCAATATTTGCACAGTACCGCAAACAGAATCATCAGCACCGGGCCGGGAATATGGACGATGTGTTCGAACAACCCACCAACGATAAAGAACGCGCAAATCACCAGCAGCCCGCCGCCCATCAGCTGAAAATCAACGTTGCCACTGCTTTCCTTGATAGCAAACACCGCGTTATCCTGCGCCGAACGGATCAGCATGCCGTCACCGCTCAGCGCCTTGCGCTTCATCCCCAGGCGGGCCAATACGCCAGCTGCCACAATGGCGAAGATATTGCCCAATACCGCCGCCGGTGCCAGTTGGGCCACGTACACATCCGGCGTCGATCCAAGAATCGCTGAGTATGCCAGCGACAACGGCAATATGCCCTCGCCGATACCGCCACCGATAATTGGCACAATGATAAAGAAGAAGGTGTGATAGAAGGTAAAACCAAACAGCTTGCCCACCAGCAACCCGGTCACCACCGCCGTCACCGTGCCGACCACCAAAGGCACGAACATACGGATCATGCCCTGGATCAGGATCACCCGATTCATGCCGAGAATGCTGCCAACCACCAGGCTGGCGATAACAAAATACAGTAGGTTGGCGTCTTTCATCAGCAGATGGACAGTACCCATCACGTTCGGCTGGAAGAAATTAAAATAGACCAGTACCGAAGGCACCATCAGACACAGGATGGCCGGGCCACCGATATCACGCAGCACCGGAATGCTTTTGCCTAAATGCGCCAATGCGAAACCCAGCGTCATAATTACCGCCAGGCCACCGATCATATTCTTGGGTAAAAAATTGGCATAGGCCGACATAGTGACAATGGCACAAATGGTGATAAACAACGCCACCGGCACGGCGCCAATATTCATTTGTCGGATTTGGTTAATCAACCCTGATGAATCAGGCGGCAACGCCTCTTTCTCACAGGCCATTTCTGCATTTATCTGTTTCATCGTTCACCCTGCTGACAAGTGTTCAGTACGGAGCGGATCGCCCAACGTTTTATGAAAAAATTTAAACGGTTAAAAAGCTTTTCCATCATAAACACGCTGAGATATTTTATTATTTATAATGAATGAAAATAGTAGACAGCCATGACGATATGATAAAAAATAAAAACACAAAACTAAATTCCGCCTGATTAATCCAATATTGTGAGCTTACACAAATGTTGGTTTTAATTAATTATCGTCAGCGTTTTGTAATTAAAATAATCAGGTTTGAATTCGCTGCTATGCTATAGGTGGAAGTAAAAATCTGTACGTTTATTAATGAGAACCGGAGCGGTAATTAGCTGAATCCGGTCAGCTGTACCCGAACCTGCTTCTACACGCGGCACCGTGCAGAAAACAGGCAATAATATATGCCCCATGGCTTTCAGATTGTCGCCACCAGGGCGACAGGCCGAAGCCTGCAGGCATAGAACTAATAAGGAAGTAGGATATGTCTTCAATCGCGATTACCCCACAAGCACTGGCCCGTTACGGCATCCATCAGGCTACCGAAATCGTCCATAATCCAAGCTACGAGCAACTGTTTACCGAAGAAACCTGTGCCGACCTGCCGGTACTGGAACGCGGTACGCTGACCCAGCTGGGTGCGGTCAACGTCGATACCGGTGAATTCACCGGCCGTTCACCGAAAGATAAATACATCGTACGTGACGACACCACGCGCGATACCGTCTGGTGGTCCGATAGCGGCACCGGCAAAAACGATAACCAACCGCTGTCGCCAGAAGTCTGGCAGCATCTGAAAAAGCTGGTGGGTAACCAGCTTTCCGGCAAGCGTCTGTTTGTGGTGGACGCCTTCTGCGGCGCCAATGCCGACACTCGCCTGAAGGTTCGCTTCATTACCGAAGTGGCCTGGCAGGCGCACTTTGTCAAAAACATGTTTATCCGCCCAACAGATGAAGAACTGCAGAATTTCGAACCGGACTTCGTGGTGATGAACGGGGCCAAATGCACCAACCCGGACTGGCAACAGCAGGGGCTGCATTCAGAAAACTTCGTTGCCTTTAACCTGACCGAGCGTATCCAACTGATCGGCGGCACCTGGTACGGCGGCGAGATGAAGAAAGGCCTGTTCTCGATCATGAACTACCTGCTGCCGTTGCAGGGTATTGCCTCGATGCACTGCTCGGCTAACGTCGGCGAGCAAGGCGACGTGGCGGTGTTCTTCGGCCTGTCCGGCACCGGCAAAACCACCCTCTCCACCGATCCGAAGCGCCAGCTGATCGGCGATGACGAGCACGGCTGGGACGACGACGGCGTGTTCAATTTTGAAGGTGGCTGCTACGCCAAGACCATCAAGCTGTCGCCGCAGGCGGAGCCGGAAATCTATCAGGCGATCCGCCGCGATGCGCTGCTGGAAAACGTTACCGTGCTGGCCGACGGCTGCATCGACTTCGACGACGCCAGCAAAACCGAGAACACCCGCGTCTCCTATCCGATTTATCACATTGAGAACATCGTCAAACCGGTGTCCAAAGCCGGCCATGCGCGCAAGATCATCTTCCTGACCGCCGACGCCTTCGGCGTACTGCCGCCGGTCTCACGCCTAACGCCTGAGCAGACCCAGTACCACTTCCTGTCCGGCTTCACCGCCAAGCTGGCCGGCACCGAGCGCGGCATCACCGCCCCGACGCCGACCTTCTCCGCCTGCTTCGGCGCCGCGTTCCTGACGCTTCACCCGACGCAGTACGCCGAAGTGCTGGTGAAACGCATGAAAGCGGCCGGAGCGCAGGCCTATCTGGTGAATACCGGTTGGAACGGCAGCGGCAAACGTATCTCGATCAAAGATACGCGCGGCATCATCGACGCCATTTTAAACGGTGAGATTGAACATGCCGAAACTTTTACCCTGCCGATCTTTGGCCTGGAAATCCCGACCGCGCTGCCGGGGGTTGCTCCGTCGATTCTCGATCCGCGCAAAACCTATGCCGACGAATCTCTGTGGCAAGAGAAAGCGCAGGATCTGGCGCAGCGCTTTATCGATAACTTTGCCAAATACACCGTGACGCCGGCGGGTGAAAAGCTGGTCAGCGCCGGTCCCAAACTCTAAGACTGAAAGGGGGGAGTTAAGACCGGAGCAACCCCGGTAAAACCAGGTCCAATGCCGCCGTAATGCGATTATCGATATCGCTGCCCGGCGGCAGCAATCCCAGCGCCATTTGACGTAAAGGTTCGGCCATCACCATCGCCAACAACAGATCGCTGGTCTGCGCGCAATCGAGCTCGCGCAGCCAGCGCATCGCGGTTGTCGGCAAATCGATACAGGGTTTTCTTGGCCGTTCCGGCTCGCTTCGCCACCGAATCCACGGTGCTACCTGGGTGCCAGCATCAACGCGGTAGAATGGCTGGCGGAGCTGCCGCCGGTGCCTGCTCGACTCAAGTTTCATGCAGCAGAAGACTTCTTCGCCGCACAACCGTTGCAACAGGGCCCGCGAAGATCAGGCATTGTCTGCCGCGATATGTGTCCGCATCGGCTTTGGCGAGCAGGTGGCGCTGGATGACAATGGCGATCCACGTGACGGCGAAATGCTGCACCTGGCACGCGATACCCCATACGGTTGCGTACTGCGCAGCCGCTTCCTGTTGGGGAAATCCTGTGTCAATGCTCATGAAGAACTGCCCGATAAGGTGGACTTCAACCTGATGCGCCACTGCTACAACGAATTCAGTTATTTGTCGCAATTCCTGCCCTCGCTGTAATACGCCGAAAACGGCCATGAACCGGCCCCCTTACCCTGGTGATCCCCCTTCACAGTTCCCGCTGAAAATAATTGATTGTTTTGTCATAAGAATTTAGAACTGACTGACAATAATTCAAACACAGGGGAATGGGGATGGACACACAAGAGAGGGTGATTAACGCACGTCAGTCACGGCAGGCATTACTGGCCGGATCGGTCGGTAACTTTATCGAGTGGTATGAATTCGGCGTTTACGGTTTTCTCGCCACCGTAATCGCCACCAACTTTTTCAGCCTGCAGGGCGAAAGCGAAATCACCAGCCTGATCCTGACCTACGCCGCCTTTGCACTGGCTTTCTTCTGTCGCCCGCTCGGCGCGGTGATTTTCGGTCGCATCGGCGATCGCATTGGTCGCCGACCGACTCTGATCGCGGTATTGCTGCTGATGACGGTTGCCACGGCGCTGATCGGCGTGATGCCCACCTATGCCTCTATTGGCGTTGCCGCCCCGCTGCTGCTGACCCTGTTGCGCATGTTCCAGGGGCTGTTTGCCGGCGGGGAGTTCGGCGGCGCGGTGTCGCTGATGACCGAGTTCGCGCCCAAGGGCAAGCGCGGCCTGTTCGGCGCCTGGCAATCACTGACCGTCGCGTTCGGGCTGCTGGCCGGTGCCGGGTTGGTGGCGTTATTGGCCGCGTTATTGACGCCGGAACAGCTGCACGATTGGGGCTGGCGCATTCCCTTCCTGCTGGCACTGCCGATGGGTGCGGTGGCATTGTGGCTGCGGTTGAAACTGCAGGAAACGCCGACCTTTACCCAGGCACAGCAAACCCGTAACTCGACGTCGCAGCCACCGGCGGTAAAACTGAGCGGCGTAGCAAAAACCATTGCTCTGGGCATTGGCCGCATGATGGGCTGGTCCGCCGCCGGTTACACCTTTTTGGTCGTCATGCCCTCCTACCTGCAAACCTCGCTGCACGCCACCTTCCAGCAGGCGCTGGTTGCCACTGTTCTGGCCAATGTCGGTTTCGCTCTGACCATTTTGCCCGCCGGTATCCTCAGCGATAAATTGGGGCGCAAAACGGTAATGCTGACGGCAGTGGTGGCGGTTATTCTGTTTACCTTCCCACTGCTGCACCTGTTGCAGGACCCGCAAAGTTCATTGCTGACCAAAGGTATCGCGGTGATGATTGCCGGTGCAGTGGTCGGCTTGCTGGCCGGTCCCGGCCCGGCCATGTTGGCAGAAATGTTCCCCACCCAGGTGCGTTATACCGGTCTGGGGCTGGCCTACTCACTGTCCAATGCGGTGTTCTCAGGTTCCGCCGGGTTAATCATCACCGGGCTTATCAAGCAGACCGGCAACCTCGATATCCCGGCCTACTACGTGGTGGCCACCTCAGTAGTTAGCCTGTTCGCGCTGATGACCCTGCGACGCGACGATCATCTGCGTTCGCTTAACGAACGTTAAACCCTGTCGGGCGCCCTGAGCGCCCTGTTTTCCCTACACCGCACTCTCATCGGCAAACAAGTTGACTACAAAGCTGTTCCAGCTGTGTTCACGTGCGGTTTTCTCAATCGACAGGATCATGTCCACCGAGAAAGGGGGGGGGAGCGGTATCCAGCACCAGCACACCGAGGGTTTGCACCCGGCTGCTGTCGCCGCGAATACGTCGCGCCGCGAGATCGGGCACGTAATCGAGTTGGTCAATTGCCAGCTTAACGCGTTGATAGGTGTCCGGCCGCAGCTTGTTGGGCTCGTTGATAGCGCGGGATAGCGCGGGATAGCGTCATTAACGATACCCCGGCAAGTTTGGCAACGTCTTTCAGCGAGGCCATGCGCCCTTCTCTGTGTCGGATAGAAAACCAGATAATCCCACAACTTAGGCCGGACTCTAGCCCGCTTTAGACAGGTGTGATGTCGGCCCACAGAATAACGCTATCCTCCGTCAGCGGCGTCAGCGAGCCGCAGTGCTCATCCGCCGCCCACCAACCGCCTTCGCGCACCACCAAAGTGACACCGTCACTAAGTACCCAACTGCCCTGCAACACGTACAACACGCCCGCATGTTGTTCCGGCAGCGTGGTCGCCGCCGTCACCCGCTGCACTCTGGCCGCCCAACGTCCGCGCCGGGTCATAATATTGAAATCCTGGCTGCAGCCCCCCAGTAAGGTCGCCTGCAGTGCCACATCGCCGGAGAAAGCGAACGGCTCACCGATCTGTGACAGGTGATGTTCAATCTGCCCTTCGCTGAACAGGAGGACACCGTCACCTTCCAACAGCGTGATAGAGCGATCTATACCGCTGAACGCCGAAAACGGACCGTCCTGCGCAATGGTGGCAATGCTGGCGCGCCAGTCAAAATCCTGAGCCCCCGGCGGCCAGCAGGCAATCTCGCGGGTTTCCCCGCCGCCATTGCGCCACGGCGTGACCGGCAGCGCAGCAAAATCAAAACGCGTCAGGCTCATCATGCCTCCTGCTGGAAGGTTTTCAGCACCTGCAAGAACTCGGTGCTGCTCTGTTGTTGTAACGCGTGACGCCCTTGGTCGATCACCTGACGACCGCCAACAAACACATCGCGAATTTGTTCTTTACCTCCTGCAAACAACCAGCGATTGAGAATGGAGGCATCCGGCGCGGCGGCCAGGTAAGGATCGTCACCGTCCAGCACCAGCCAGTCGGCTCGGTAGCCGCTTTGCAAACGACCGATCGGGGCGCCACAGGCCTGCGCCCCACCCTGCAAAGCTTGCTGGTAAAGCACGTCAGCCACCGCAGGCTGCTCCGGCGTGGTCAGGCGGTTACGACGCTGGTCACGCAGACGCTGACCGTATTCGAACCAGCGCAGCTCCTCTACCACGTTGAGCGACACATGGCTGTCGGAACCAATGCCCCAACGGCCCTGATGCTGCAGATAGGCGTCACCGGGGAAAATACCGTCGCCCAAATTGGCCTCGGTGGTCAGGCACAGGCCCGCCACCGCCTTGCTGCGCGCCAACTGCTCGAGCTCGTCGCGATCAAGATGAGTCGCGTGCACCAGACACCAGCGGCTATCCACCGGCAGGTGCTCATACAACCAGGCTACCGGACGGCGACCGCTCCACGCCAGGCAGTCGTTCACCTCTTTTTGCTGCTCGGCGATATGAATATGCACCGGCAAAGTGCGATCCGACGCAGCCAAAATCTGCTGCATCTGGCCCAGCTCCACCGCACGCAGCGAATGGAAGCACAGCCCCTGATTCTGCAACGGACGATCCGCCAGCTGGCGGGCAATCACCTGCTGCTGGTGCAAATAGCTTTCGGTATCCTGGATAAAACGTTTCTGCCCCGGCTGGGCGGGCTGACCGCCGAACCCGGCGTAGCTGTACAGCACCGGCAGCATCGTCATGCCGATGCCAGCTTGATGCGCGGCATCGCTGAGGCGGCCGGTCATTTCACCGCGATCGGCGTAAGGCTTACCGTCGGCGTCGTGATGCAGGTAGTGGAATTCGGCCACCTGGGTGTATCCGCCCTTGAGCATTTCGATATACAGTTGACGGGCAATAACCTCGACTTGCTCCGGCGTCAGCCGCTGTACCAGGCGATACATCAGATCGCGCCAGGTCCAGAAACTGTCCTGCGGATTACCCGCCACCTCCGCCAGCCCGGCCATCGCACGCTGAAAGGCGTGAGAGTGAAGGTTCGGCATACCCGGCACTATGTCGCCGTGCAGTCGGGTGCAGCCTTCAGGATCGGCATCGGCAGTCACCTGGGTGAGGTGACCTTGCGCATTAACGTCCAACCGAACGTTATGCGCCCAGCCTTCAGGAAGCAGAGCGCGTGAGGCAAAATAAGCAGGCATGGCAGAATTCCACTGTTAGTGTAAAGACTAATAACGCGCGATAATCACGCATCCGAAAAATGCACTGGCCCATCGCATTGCTGCGGCGAACCAGCCCTTAGTTGTATATACATATACATACGCCGACACCAACAGTAAACTGGTGTTATTATTTTTTTATTTGACGAGGTTAACGTCTTGGTTGATCAACAGACCGTGCTGCAACTGGCTGCTGCCATGAGCGATACCCCCGCCCCGATCTATCAACGGGTCAAGCAGGCGATCGTAAACCAAATCCGTGCCGGCCACTGGTTACCGCACCAACGCGTGCCCTCGGAAAGTGAACTGGTGGCCGAACTTGGCGTCAGTCGCATGACCATCAACCGTGCGCTGCGCGAACTGACCACCGAAGGTTTCCTGATCCGCATGCAGGGCGTGGGGACCTTTGTCGCCGAAGCCAAAGCGCACACTGCCCTGCTGGAAGTGCATAACATCGCCGACGAAATCGTCGCCCGAGGGCACCGCCACAGTAGCAAGATCCTGCAGTTAAAGGCCCGTGCGGCCAGTGAAGAAGAAGCGCTGGCGCTTGGCATTCAACCCGGCCAACAGCTGTTTTATTCGCAGATCGTGCATTATGAAAACGACCTGCCGGTGCAGGTGGAAGACCGCTGCGTCAATCCCCTGATAGCCCCCGACTACATGCTGCAGGATTTCGATCGCGTCACGCCTTATATCTACCTGACGCAGGCCGCTCCGCTGACCGCAGGCGAGCACATCGTGGAAGCCGTGGTGCCAACCCACCATGAGCGTCAACTGCTGCAACTGGAAGACCACGAGCCCGGCCTGCTGATCCATCGCCGTACCTGGTCCGGCAAAACCGTCGTGACCTCGGCTCGCCTGCTGTACCCCGGCAGCCGCTATCAACTGTTTGGCCGTTTCACCAGCGAAGTCTGAGTCCTGCGGGTGCTGCTTTGGCACCCGTTCTTCCACAACGATCACATCCCGATAACAAATTTTTATCCCGCCTCTTGTGACAACTCAATGAATGCGCTAGGTTGTTTTTAATTGTATATACAACCATGTGGGAGCCAAGGCTCCGGCGGAGAAAAGCCATGACTTCTGAGACTCACTGCGACAGCCTGTGGTACGGGGCAGACATCGTCACCATGCGCGACGGCAAGTATCACACCCTCAGCAACGGCGCGATCGCCACGCGTGACGGCAAAATTGTCTGGCTGGGCGAATATGACGCGCTGCCGGCGACACTGACCGCAGATGAAAGAGTAAAATTCGACGGCGGCATCATCACGCCGGGCTTTATCGACTGCCACACCCACCTGGTGTTCGGCGGCAACCGCAGCGCAGAGTTCGAACAGCGCCTGAACGGCGTGAGCTATGCCGAGATCGCAGCTCAAGGCGGCGGCATCATTTCCACGGTCAAGGCCACCCGCGATGCCGATGAAGAACGGCTGCTGGAACAGGCTCTGTTCCGGCTACGCCCTCTGCTGGCAGAAGGCGTGACCTGTGTGGAGATCAAATCCGGTTATGGACTGACGCCGGAAAGCGAACTGAAAATGCTGCGCGTGGCGCGTCGACTAGGCGAACTGCTGCCGGTTGAGGTGAAAACCACCTGCCTGGCGGCGCACGCACTGCCGCCGGAATATGCCAGCCGGGCCGACGACTATATCGATTTGGTGTGCAACACCATTATTCCTCAGGCTGCCGCTGCCGGGCTGGCTGACGCGGTTGACGCCTTTTGTGAACATCTGGCGTTCTCACCGGCACAGGTGGCGCGAGTATTTGCCGCCGCAGAGGCCGCCGGACTGCCGGTGAAACTGCACGCCGAACAGCTTTCCGCTCTGGGAGGCAGCGAATTGGCGGCGCAACACCATGCGCTTTCCGCCGATCATCTTGAATATGCCACCGAGCAGGATGCCCGGGCGATGGGCGACGCCGGTACCGTTGCGGTGCTGCTACCGGGCGCTTACTACCTGCTGCGCGAAACCCAATGCCCACCGGTTGATTTATTCCGTAAACACAACGTGCCGATGGCGATTGCCAGCGACGCCAACCCTGGCACCTCTCCAGCCTTGTCGCTGCGCCTGATGCTCAACATGGCCTGCACGTTGTTCCGCCTGACGCCGGAAGAAGCTCTGGCGGGCGTAACGACCCATGCGGCGAAAGCGCTCGGCCTGCAGGCGAGCCACGGTACGCTGGAAACCGGCAAGGTGGCCGACTTTATACACTGGCCGCTGTCGCGACCGGCTGAACTGGCTTATTGGTTGGGTGGACAACTGCCCTGCACGGTGATTTTCCGAGGAGAAGTACGTCAATGACCATTCGCGATCCTTTTGATTTCCACGCTGGCAGCCTGCCGCTGCTGATCAGCATTCCCCACGCAGGGACCCGGCTCACTCCAGCGGTTGAGGCCGGTTTAACCGAGGATGCACGGCCGCTGCCCGACACCGACTGGCATATCCCACAGTTATATGACTTTGCCCGTACGATGGGTGCCAGCGTGTTGGTCGGCAATTACTCGCGCTTTGTCATTGACCTGAACCGGCCGGCGGACGATAAACCGCTGTATACTACCGCCACCACCGGCCTGTACCCGGACGTGCTGTTTGACGGCCGCCCAAGCTTTCTACCGGGTAAGGCGCCTTCTGACCAGGAACGGGCCGGCTATCTGCAGCAGATCTGGCAGCCGTACCACCAGCAACTGCAAGACGAACTGGCGCGGTTAAAGGCTAAACACGGCTACGCGTTGCTGTTTGATGCGCACTCTATCGCCTCGGTGATCCCACGTTTATTCGACGGCAAACTGCCGGATCTCAATCTGGGCACCAACGGCGGTGAAAGCTGTGCCCCGGCGCTGAGCGATCGTCTGGTTGCCTGTTGTGAACAACAACAGCAATTCACCCACGTGCTTAACGGCCGCTTCAAGGGGGGTTATATCACCCGCGCTTATGGCCAACCGCACCAGCAGCAGCATGCGATCCAACTGGAGTTGGCGCAGGTGAACTACATGTCCGAGCAGTACCCCTTTGCCTTTGACCCGCAGCGTGCCGCCTCACTGCAACGCCTGCTGAAACAAATGATCGACAGCCTGCTTGCCTGGGGCGGCCAGTCCCGCTAGGCCTGTTCTTTCGCGATACGGGGCAGTGCCACCGCCCCGTCATCGCCACGCCTGCCGAAATCCCCTCATTAGTCCGCTAATTTTGTGGCGTACATCTTGCCTTCTTTTCTGCTGTCATTTCGATTTGCGTACTGCATCGCAGTTTTGACCGAAAATCTGCCTATCTGGTCGGAACAGCGCACAAAACAGCGGCACAGGGATTTCGCGGTACGCGACAATCTGGCGAAAAGCCCACTGAGGCACAAGTCAGGAACTCTCTCTGGAGGCGATGTATGTCTGAAATCCCACTAAATTGGCGCACCGCACAGGTAGTCGCCGAACGGCTGCTGGCTGACTGGCAGCACAACGGCGAGCCCGGTGGCACCATTACCCTGTTCGACGCAGCGCAGACACAGGCGTGTATTAGCGCCGGTCTGGCCGATCTGGCACAAAACACAGCTTTTACCGCCGACAGCGTGGTGCGTTACGCTTCGGTAACCAAACATATTTTTGCCGCGCTGGTGCTGAACGCCACCGACAACGCCCTGAACCTGGACGACCGGCTTGGCGACTTACTGCCTGAGCTACAGGCCCCGCTTGCGGACATTACTGTCGGCCAGGCGCTGGACATGACCAGTGGGCTACCTGACGTGCGTGAAACCCTCGGGCTGCTGGGCATCTCTGTACATGCCCGTAGCGAAGCCCAACCGGTAATGCATTTCCTTCAGGGGCTTGGCGGGCTGAACTATCCAGCCGGCAGCGAAATAACCTATACCAATACCGGCTACCGATTGGTAGAGGCGGCGCTGCAAGCCAAAGGGTATCACTTTGACCAACTGGTGCAGCAACACATCGCCCAGCCGCTAAAAGTGCAATTACGGGCGCCAGAGAGCTGGTTTGACGTAGTGCCGGGGTTAACCCCCGGTTATTGGCGTTCAAAACAGGGTTGGCAACTGGCCAGTGCCGGCCTGCATCTCTCCGCCTCCGGCAGTCTGACCGGCAGCGCCAATGCCCTCACTCGCTGGTTGCAAACACTGCTGGCCGATCGGGGGCCGGGGCGTGGCGTGCTGGCGCAATTGAGCGCCCCGCGTCATCTCAATCAGGGCCAACTCAGCGCTTACGGGTTAGGACTGGCGCAAACCTCGCTCGGCAAACATCGTCTACTGGGACACGGTGGTTCCCACGCCGGTTACAAAACCTATTTTCTACTGGCACCCGGTCGTCAAGCCGGTGTCGCTCTGGTGGCTAACCGCGAGGACTGCGATAGTTTCGGCATGGCATTACAAGTGATGGCTGCCCTACTGGGCGCAACACTGCCGCAACGCAGCAGCGCCATTCCCGATGGCATTTACACCACGGTGGCCGCTCCCTACTGGCTGGAAGTGAAGGACGGCAATGTCGCTTATATGGGGAGCGATGAACCGCTCTATCAGGCCGATGACGGCTATGCGGTCTCGCTTTCCGCCCATATGCCGATGCGGCTGAAATGGACCGGTGAAGCGGTTGAGGGGGAAGTCTGCCACGTGGAACGCCGTTTTCTGCCGGTGACGGCCAACCGCGAGTGTCTAAAACACGTGCAGGGCTTGTGGTATCACCCGCAATACCGCACTGTCTTTGAAATTTGCGGGGACCAGGTACACATCGGCGTTGGCCCCGCAGCGCAGTACGGCATTATCAGCTCACTGGGTCAGGGCCGCATGCTGGTCGAAAGCAGCGACGGCCCGTGGCCGAAACGCTTTTGCCTGTATTTTCGCGGTTACAGCGTGGACTTGATCGCCAATCGCAGCCGGGTGCTGACTTTTCAGCGTAGCGGTGCTGGTAGCGATTAATCCTGGTGTTCACCCCGGTTTGCCGGCCCGAACGGCCAGTAATGCGGTAAACATCCGCTGCTTATCGGCCTCGCTGAGATTGCTCTGCGTTAAAGCCTGGATGAAACTGTTACGGGCCGCTTCGGTCAGCGGGCCGGTTTTCAACCGCTGCGCCAGCCGCTGTAAAATGCGGCTGCTGAGTTCGGCTATTTGTGGCCGCACGCTATCAAGCGGGCGCGGCTGCCAGTCATTTTCCGGTTGTGCCAGCCAGTCTGCGCGGAAACGGTACTGAATTGCCTTAGCGGCATCCATTTGCGCCATGATAAATGGCCGCACCGAAAGCAGATCCAATCCCAGGCGTTCTGCCTCAGCCTGCGTACTGACCAACACTTTAGACTCCTGCGCCAAATCCTCGATCGGCAAATGCTGCTGCGCCTTGTAACCGGCAACGTCTTTCATATAAGCCAGCCGCTGATTAACCAGCTCGCCGAGCGCCGCACCACCGTCCGCCAGCGCTGAAAAGCTGACCAAGCAGCAGGCAATCAATAACGTCCTGAACATGACAATTCCCTTATCTTCTCGAAAATAACCGGGAAATGAGTTCACCACGTTCTCTGCTCTTCAGGCAAATAAAAAAGCCTCGCCGAAGCGAGGCTTTAGACTGATGACAAACCTCACTCTTGCCCAGAGCGAGTAGATGTCGATAAATAAAAATAAGGAAAATCAATTTATTGATTTTCGGCTGATCACCACAAAGCAGGAAAAACCACGTTTTTTCCTGCTTTGTCAGCAACCTTAAAGCCTCGCCGAAGCGAGGCTTTAAAACGGAAAGCGTAACTTAGTTAAATACGCCGTTGATCACCGAGGCCACCAGGGCGGTACTCAACGCCACCAGCACCAGATCGTCACCGGCAATACGCCATTCATAGCCCGGGTAGTAAGGCAGATCGCGCAACATAGATGATGGCACCATTTTCTTGGCGATACCCGGAGGCAGCGGCTTGCCGCGCGCCAGATTTTTTGCAATCCCCGGCGGCAAAGAGCGGTAGCCGGTCAAACCATAGTTTCGTGCCAGTGATCGTGCACGATCGCGGGAAATACTGACGGAAACCAGCCCCTGGTCACTCTCGTTGCCTTTGGCTTTATTGCCATGATTACCGCTATTACCATGATTACCGCTGTTGCCATGATTACCGCTGTTGCCATGACCATTACCGTTGCCCCCTTTCTCGGCCAAGGCCGGGGCGGATGACAGGCCCATCGAAACAATCAGCGCCAGCACTGTGAGAGTAGTACGACGTTTGCTCATGATTTCACTTCCTGCATGGGTTATTAACGTCACTATAAACCTAATTTCCCACATAAAGCATACGGAAAACTCTGAGAGTTCGATCCCATTTAGAGACCTTTGGCAGGCAATCTTGCCAAATATTATTCCAACGCAAAACAATTCGGTAAAACCGAAATTTCAGCCCAGATTTTTCTTGCAGAAAAATAAGCCTTGTCGTAGTTTGGCAGTGTCACAAAAAAGAGTTAGCTTGCTCTTTTTCGTCGCACCTCAAATCATTTATTATCATCCAGAATGATAATTCGGACGACTTCCCGCCGCTCAGTGCGGGATTCTTTTTCCCCATAATTAGACATCAGATGCACCGATACAGTGCTTTTTGTTGAGATTTGGTTGCCAATACTTTAAATTCAGCGTCTGAGAAACCTTAACCTCCCGCGGTGGCCAGTTGGCAACGGGTGGGCGTTCAGGAGCAAAAGACATGCAAATGACCCTCATGGAATATATCACGCAGCACTTTAATGGCGATCTTCACCGCTACGCGCAATCTGAAGGCGTGAGTCGTGAACAAATCATCAGTTGGATTGATAATGAATGCCACGTAATCAAAGGACGATTATTTATGCCGGTGCGACATTTGCCCGCTGAACAAGTGCAGTGATGACGAAAAAAAACCCCGCCAAAGCGGGGTTTTCTGTTTCTGATACCACGGAAAATCAGAAGTTATAACCGGCAACCAGGTAGTAACCCCAGCCGGTAGATTTGATTGGCCCCTGTGGAGTACCAATATCTGCCCCATCCTGCCATTGGCCACCGTTATGGAAATAACGAGCCACGAAGGAGTAGTGCCAGTGATCGTAGTTCAGCGCCAGAATATGGCTGGAAGCGATCGAGTTGCTGGTGCGAACCTGTTTGCCAGTGCCGTCGGTCCAGTTGCTGTCTTTGCCCAGATCGGAACCAAAGTCAAAGTTGGTGAAGCCGATATAGCTCAGATTGCCGCCCCACAGTTGAGTCAGCGGCACAAAGTATTTCACCTTGAAGCGGTAGCCATCCCAGCTGTTTTCGTTGGCAGCCTGGTAGTTTTCCCACTGGTATTTGGCATAGATGTTCATCGACAGGCTCATTGGCAGGCCGGTTTCGATATCGGTGCCCAGACCCATGTACCAGGTGTTCTGACGGCCGTCGGTGTTGTGGCCCAGGTCATAGATGTAGTTGTTGGCGAAGTACCACTCTTTGAATGGACCAAAGCTCAGATCGGTACCGGTCAGTTTGTCGATAGAGAAACGAGGTTCGATCTCCATAAACATCGGTGAGCCCTTGTCCCAGATACCACGATCCGGGGTGTTGCCAACGCCGAAGAATTTAGGCACATCGACGTAGCCATAGAAATCAAACCAATCTTTTTTAGCGAAGGCTTCGTACTCCAGGTAGACGTCGTTGTTCAACTGAGGTCCGAAACGTGTGTGGTAACTGCCTACCACGTTAACGCTCTGGTGCCACCAATCCGAGACGTATTGGCTGTCTTTGCTATCCGCCATTGATGATGCACTGTAAGACGCTGCGAGCAGGACACCTGCTGCGAGAGCTATTTTTTTCATTTTATTACCACATGCTTAAAGGGCCATTTCCTGCCCGTTAGAAAAGATGACAATGAGTCTGACGACACCTGGCGTTGCCTCCGCTTACAAGCTTCTTGGGCGACGCGCGCATTATAGAAATCACCGGGTGTAAGAATCTGTGATCCAGTTATGTATTTCGCGAATAGGTAATCGATTGCGTTAACACTTGTCAAATTATGTTTCATGAAAATTCACGATCGCTGTGATTTTTGTCATGCACGGTGATTTTTTAAGCAGTTTCTGTGCCAATTGTGCTCAGCACAAAAAAGTAACCGGGTCTGTCGCAGAAATGAAAAAGCCGGCGTTTTTAGCGCCGGCTTTTCTTGGGAATACTGCTGAGGAAAACGGAGGAACTCTTGCCAGGATTCAGCTAATTGAAGGTATCGCCTTGGCGATATTTTCCTTACGGAACACCACCTCTTGCCCCGGCTGGATCTCCCACTCTTTGGGCGGGATATCCACCTTCGGCGCGGCGGCGATCACCGAACCATAAATCAGCTTGTCTTCCCGGCGCAGAATGCTGACATCAAGCTGATATTCATGGCGCAGATTGGCAGTAGTCAGGCGCACGGTATCACCGCGCATATAACTTCCACCGTCAATCTCTGGCTGCTGAATAAATTGGATATCGTCTCTCATTTTTATGTTCCTTCATGTTTGTCTGCTAGTTAGATTCTAGTTCAACATTGGGCAACCGGCGGATCATTTCCGTTAGTTTCCTCGGGTTGCCCACCAACAGATTAACGATCCCAGAGTCACCATTACCACGCCCTGCCAGAAACTGGCGGTCAGTGCGGTATTCAATACCAGTGCGGCAAATACCGCCGACAGCACCGGAGTGAAATAGGATACCGTCGCCAACAGCGTCATATTGCCGTGTAAAATACCCACATTCCACGCCGCGTACCCCGCTCCCATCGCCATGCCAGCACAGAGTAACGTCAGGGTCACCGGCAGCGAGAACTGCATGCCGCTCTCGTGGCTAAAGGCGTATTTCACCCACAGCGCAACGGCGGTCAGGGTAATAAACAGCACCACGCCGTTATGGCCCTGGGCAATTCTCTTGGTCAGGTTGCAATATAACGCCCAAATTATCGCGCCACCAAAGGCCAACGAATAACTCAATGGATTACTGCGTACGTTTGCCAGCATTTGCACTGGCGACCAGCCGCCCTCACCACTCATGATCCAACCGATTCCGAACAATGACAGTAATAATCCAGGCAACAGCCACCATTTGGCCTTTTGTCCGTTAAACACCAGCGCCATCAGTACGGTGAAACAGGGCCAAAGGTAGTTGATCATCCCTACTTCTATGGCCTGCAGGCGGGTGTTGGCATAGCCCAACGACAGCGACAGACAGATCTCATAGCTGACAAACAGCAGACTGCCGAAGATCAGGTAGGCGCGTGGAAAATGGCGAAGATGGGGTAGCCGGAGCGCCAACAGCAGAAAAACCGCGCTGACGCTGTAAATCATCGCGGCACCGCCAATAGGCCCCAACCCTTCGCTGACGCTGCGGATCAGACCAACCACGCTGCTCCACAACAGGATCGCCAGCAGACCGAGCAAAGTGGCTTTATACGAAACGGGGAGTGAAGACATCGAGGTGATCCAATCGGTTATTTTTTATCAGTATTTTCACTCTACTGTCCGACGGACAAAAAAGAAAGGCGGGAAAACCCGCCTCAGACTGCTGACAAAGTTCTTTGCGGTTAAAGTCCCGTTTTAAGGGCTAATAAAAACAAAGGATTATGTCTTCTGATTTACCCCAAACATCCGAAAACCACGTTTTTCGGGTGTTTGCCATCAAACTAAGGCGGGAAAACCCGCCTGACTCAGTTATTGCTGCGGTTGTCGCTCCAGCTGCGGTGGCGGCTGGCGGAAACGCCGGGTGAGATACGCCAGGTAACCAAAGCCCATAACCGCCCAGATCAGCCCCATGGTCAGCGAGCTTTTTTCCAGGTTTAACCACAACACACCGACCGTTAACGCCCCGACCAATGGCAGGAACAGATAGTTGAAGCGATCCTTCCAGCTCTTGTTCCGCCCCTCGCGAATATAGAAATGACTGATCACCGACAGGTTAACGAAGGTGAAAGCCACCAACGCACCGAAGTTGATCAATGCGGTCGCCGTGACCAGGTCGAACGACAGCGCGGACAGGGCTACCAGCCCCACCAGCAACACGTTGAGTGATGGCGTGCGCCATTTCGGGTGGATATAGCCGAAATATTTTTCCGGGAACACGTTATCGCGCCCCATCACATACAACAGCCGTGAAACGCTGGCATGCGACGCCAGGCCCGAGGCCAGGGTGTTGATAAAGGTGACGCACAGGAAAATCGATTGGAACAGCTTGCCGCCCACGTACAGCGCGATTTCCGGCAGTGCCGCATCCGGCTGATGAAAGCGCTGAATGGAAGGGAAAAACAGTTGGATAAAGAATGAGACGCTGATGAAGATCACCCCGCCATACAGCGCGGTCAGGAAGATAGCACGCGGGATCACCCTGGCGGCATCGGGCGTTTCTTCACACAGCGTGGTTACCGCATCAAAACCAAGGAACGAGAAACACAAGATGGTGGCGCCGGTGATAATCGGCAGTAAATGCGCATTTTCGCTGACGAAGGGTTGCAGGCTCCACACCGTCCCCAGCCCTTCACCGTTGTGCAGGCCACGTACCACCAGGTAGATAAATACCACAATGATCGCCACCTGGGCCAGTACGAACAGGGTATTGAAGTTGGCCACCAGATTGACGCTTTTCAGGTTGATGGCGGTAATAATAATCACAAAACCCACAACCCATATCCACGGGGGCACTTCAGGGAACAGTGCAGTCAGGTATATCTTCGCCAACAGGGTATTGATCATCGGCAGGAACAGATAATCGAGCAGTGAAGACCAGCCCACCAAAAAACCGACATGCGGATTAATGGCTTTCTGCGCATAGGTGTAGGCCGAACCGGCGGTCGGGAATTGGCGCACCAGCTTGCCGTAGCTGATGGCGGTAAACAGCACGCCGGCCAACGCCAGCAGATAGGAGGCCGGTACATGGCCATCGGTCAGGCCGGAAACGATGCCGAAGGTGTCGAACACCGTCATTGGTGTCAGATAGGCCAGCCCCATCATCACCACCTGCCACAGCTTCAGGCTTTTGCGCAGTTGCGGCTTGGCCGCCTCATTAACGTCAGTCACATTAGTCGTCATGGCTCTTCCCCTCGTTGTCCTCTGCTGGTAACCGTTTAGCGTCATTCAGAGAGGCCGCGGGGAAACTGCTGCTCAGGCGGCGGGAGGTGCGATGTAAAGACAATAAAACTCGGCCAGCGGCTGGCCCGTATTCACCGCGGCACAGGCAGATACCTGCGCAGACGGATGAAACAGTTATGGCTGTCATGGTTATTTCCTCGCCGGCGTCCTGTACGCCAAAGTGGAAGCAATGCTTTACCGCAGCGCGCAGCATCGCAGGCCACAGGATAGCCGGCGGAATGCGCCATACGCGCGCGGTAGGATTGGCGTCGAGCGGGTCAGGCGTTTTTCAGCATCCACTCGATTTCGGTTTCGGTGATCAGGCGCTCAAACTGCACCAGTTCATCGGTTTTACAAGCCAGGTAAACATGGCTGAACCTTTCACCCAGCAGTGCATTCAGTACCGGCTGATGCTCAAATTCATACAGCGCATCGCTTTGGCGGATCGGGAACGGCAGCCCCTCCTGCTCCAGCCCGTTGCCGGTCACCGGCTCTTGCAGCGGTAGCGTGGTTTCCAGGCCGTAGACAATACCTGCCAGAATGGTTGCCATCACCAGATAAGGGTTGGCATCAGCACCGGCTACGCGATACTCCACGCGATGACTGTCGCGATCGCCGCAGGGAATGCGCAGTGCCACGGTGCGGTTGTTATGACCCCAGGACGCCTGGGTCGGCACGTACATGCCCGGCTGGAAACGGCGGTAGGCATTAACGTTCGGTGCCAGCAACGCAATAGAAGAAGGCATCAGGGCAATCATCCCGGCCAGCGCCTGTTTCAGCAGCGCGGAGTCTTCACCGTCGTCATCAACCAGTACGTTGTTGCCCTGCCGGTCCAGCATGCTGATATGAACGTGCATGCCGCTACCGGCGTGCTCTTCGTAGGGCTTGGCCATAAAGGTGGCCTGCATGTTGTGGTTCTCTGCCACCATGCGGATCAGGCGTTTTAACGCCAGGGCATGGTCACAGGCCTGCAGGACATTGTCGGTATGATGCAGGTTGACTTCAAACTGACCGGGTGAAGCCTCTGCCACCGCGCCGTCGGCCGGCAGGCCCTGCATGCGCGCCAATTCGTCAATCTCGCTCAGCACGTCGGCAAAATGGTTAAGATTATCGACCGAGTAGACCTGGCTTTGGGTATTGCGCTCCTGGGTGCCCGGCGCACACGGCGGCTGCAGATAGCCTTCCGAATCGCGCTGTCGATCGATGAGATAGAACTCCAACTCTACCGCTACTACGGGGGATAGCCCGCGCTGACGCAAACGCTGCCACACTCGGTTCAGCACATTGCGCGGTTCAACGTCAAAGGGAGTACCATCTTCATCGAGCATGGTGAGCAACACCTGGCCGATATATTGCGGGTCCGCCGCCGACGGCGTCAGGGTGCCCAGTACCGGCACGCAGATATGGTCCGGCTCCCCCAGTTCCTGCCCCAGTCCAGCTTCCTCCACCACGTTGCCGAGAATATCCATCGCAAACACCGACGCCGGGAAGTAACAGCCCTTCTCCAGCTTGCTCAACCCAGCGACCGGAATACGTTTGCCGCGGAAGCTGCCGTTAATGTCGGTCAGCAGAACATCAACGTGCTGAGTTAATGGATAACGATCCAGGTAGTTCTTCACTTCACGCTGGAACGCGCTACTTCGCTTTTCTTCATGATGCTGAACAAAGTTTTCCACTTCTACTATGTTGGTCTGCATGATTCACCCGCCATGTATGTTTTTGTCTGTGGTTCTCACACTTATTGCCGTCGATGTTTTTTGACCATCTTGCTCAATATAATGCCCACCAATGAAACATAGATGCAACAAAATTGTTTTGCAAGTGTTAATTTGAGTTTGAATATTGCCCATTTGACTGCTAGATTTATAAAATATTGAACGAAAATGGCAGTGGAGAAGCTTATCGTTCATAATTTCGAACATACCAAGGGGACAGTATGGGCAATATATTTAACAGGCCGGTGGTCGGCGTAGTAATGTGCAGGTATAGGTTAAACGGGCACCTCACTCAGACCTTGCAAGAAAAGTACCTAAATGCCGTAGTCGCTGCAGGAGGGTTGCCAATCGCCCTGCCACACGCGCTGGCGGAGCCGAAACTGCTGGAAGAATTGCTGGAGCACCTCGACGGTATTGTGCTGCCAGGCAGCCCCAGTAATGTGCAGCCGCACCTTTATGGTGAAAACGGCGATGAGCCTGACGCCGATCCCGGGCGAGATGAATTGAGCCTGGCGCTGATCCGCCACTCGCTCGACAGGCGCATTCCCCTTTTCGCCATTTGCCGCGGTATGCAAGAAATGGTGGTCGCCAGTCAGGGCACCCTGCACCGTCGGTTGTTTGAATTACCCGAACTGCTCGAGCACCGTGAAGATCACGACCTGCCGTTGGAACAACAATATGCCCCCGCCCACGAAGTCATCGTTCAGGAAGGCGGCTTGCTCTCGCAACTGATACCGGATTGCAACCGATTCTGGGTGAACTCACTGCATGGCCAGGGGGCAAAAACCCTTGGCCCCGGCGTACGCATTGAGGCCCATGCCGCCGATGGGTTGGTGGAGGCCATCAGCCTGCGCGACCAGCCTTTCGCGTTGGGAGTGCAATGGCACCCGGAATGGAACAGCGAGGAGTACGCCCTGTCACGCCTGCTGTTTGAGGGGTTCATTAACGCCTGCCGGAACTATCAAAAGGAAAAACGCCCATGAGCAATGTCAGCTTGGCACCGGGAAAACGCCTGTCGCAAATCCGCCTGCAATTGGGATTGTCGCAGCGCCGAGTGGCCGAACTGTCAGGATTAACCCATAGCGCCATCAGCACAATCGAGCAGGACAAGGTCAGCCCGGCCATCAGCACCTTACAAAAGCTGCTGACGGTGTACGGGCTGTCACTGTCGGCGTTTTTCGCCGAACCGGAAATACCGGATGAACCACAGATTGTTATCGACAACCAGGATCTGATTGAGATTGGCAGCCAGGGGGTCTCGATGAAATTGATCCACAACGGCGACCCTAATCGCACCCTGGCGATGATGATCGAAACCTATGAACCGGGTACCACCACCGGCGAACGTATCAAGCATCAGGGGGAAGAGATCGGCACCCTGCTGGAAGGCGAAGTGTTACTGCAGGTCAACGGGCAGACCTATCACCTGTCGGCTGGCCAGAGCTACGCCATCAACACCGGCATTCCCCACAGTTTCAGCAACACGTCGGCGCGGATTTGCCGGATTATCAGCGCCCATACGCCGACGACATTCTGATCAACGGAGCAAGGTATGGACTTCCACCATTTGCAGTATTGGCAACATCGGGCGCAAGCCCTGAAAATTGAGAACCGACTGTTTATCAATGGCCGCTATCAGCAGGCCACTGAAGGCCAAACCTTTGCCGTGGAGGATCCTGCCGGGCAACGCGAGTTGACCCAAGTGGCACGGGGTAGCAGCGTCGATATTGATTTGGCGGTCAGCGCAGCGCGTGAAGTGTTTGATCGCGGCGACTGGTCCAGAGCGGCTCCGGCGCAGCGCAAAGCCACTTTGCTGCAGTTGGCGAACCTGATGGAACAGCACCAGGAAGAACTGGCGCTGCTGGAAACGCTCGATACCGGCAAACCGATCCGTCACAGCCTACGCGACGACGTGCCGGGGGCAATCCGCTGCCTGCGCTGGTATGCCGAAGCAGTCGACAAGGTTTATGGCGAAATCGCCCCTACCGGCGGTGATGCGCTGGCGCTGATTGAACGAGAGCCTATCGGCGTAATTGGCGCCATCGTGCCGTGGAACTTCCCGCTGTTATTGGCCTGTTGGAAACTCGGCCCGGCGCTGGCCACCGGCAACAGCGTGATCCTTAAGCCCTCTGAAAAATCTCCGTTGACCGCCATCTATCTGGGCAAGCTGGCCCAACAGGCCGGATTGCCGGACGGCGTGCTGAATATTGTTCCAGGCTACGGCTTTGACGCCGGCAAGGCGCTGGCGCTGCACAACGACGTCGACGCCCTGACCTTTACCGGATCCACCCAGGTCGCCAAACAACTGATGATTTACGCCGGCCAATCCAATATGAAACGGGTGTGGCTGGAGGCCGGAGGCAAGAGCGCCAATATCATCTTTGCCGACTGCCCGGATCTGGACAAGGCCGCTCAGAGTGCCGCCGCCGGCATCTTCTATAATCAGGGACAGGTGTGCATTGCCGGCACCCGATTGCTGGTGGAAGAGAGTATTCAGCAGGCGTTCTTACAGGCGCTACGACGACATGCGGCAGCCTTCACCCCAGGCGATCCGCTCGATCCGGCGACGATGATGGGTACGCTGATCGATCAGGGTCACTGCGAGAAAGTGGCCGACTACATCGAACAGGGCCTGAGCCAGGGTGCCAACCTGTTCCTCGACGGCCGCGAACACCCACAGAACGGCCATGTCGGCTACCTCGGCCCGACCATTCTGACCCAGGTGGATAACACCATGAGCGTGGCGCGTGACGAGATTTTCGGCCCGGTATTGGCCGTCACCCGTTTTAACGGTGAACAGCAGGCGATGCAGTTGGCCAACGACAGCGACTACGGTCTGGGCGCCGCCATCTGGACACGTGACCTGTCCCGCGCTCACCGACTGGCACGCCAGTTAAAAGCCGGTACGGTATTCGTCAATAACTACAACGACGGCGATATGACGGTCCCCTTTGGCGGCTACAAGCAAAGCGGTAACGGTCGCGACAAATCGCTGCACGCGCTGGAAAAATTCACCGAACTGAAAACCACCTGGATTTCGCTGGAATAAGGGCAGATATCATGACTGAACATGTGAAAAGCTATTATGCGGCCTCGGCCAACGGCCACGCCCCCTACCCGCAGTTGAATGATTCTATTGAATGCGACGTCTGCATCGTCGGCGGTGGCTACACCGGTCTGTCTTCCGCACTGTTTCTGGTGGAAGCCGGCTATAACGTGGTGCTGCTGGAGTCTGCGCGCATCGGTTTCGGTGCCAGCGGCCGTAATGGCGGCCAACTGGTCAACTCTTACAGTCGCGATATTGACGTGATTGAACAACGCTATGGAGCAGAAAGCGCCCGCGTTCTCGGCAGTATGATGTTTGAAGGCGCAGAGATCATTCGCAGCCGTATCCAAAGGTACGCCATCGAATGTGACTATCGCCCCGGCGGCATCTTCGCCGCCCTGAACAACCGGCAATACCACGCGTTGATCGAGCAGAAGCAGAACTGGGAACGCTACGGTAATACTCAACTTGAACTGCTGGATGCTGGGCGCATTCGTCAAGAGGTCAACAGCGAGCGCTACATCGGCGCGCTGCTGGATCATAGCGGTGGTCATATTCATCCATTGAATCTGGCTCTCGGAGAAGCCGAAGCCATTCGCCTGCAGGGTGGGCGGATCTTCGAACAATCGGCCGTGACCAACATCCGCCACGGCGAACCGGCTATCGTCAGTACCGCCAATGGGCAGGTGAAGGCGCGCTATGTGATCGTGGCCGGTAATGCTTATCTGGGCGATAAGCTGGAGCCAAGACTGGCCAAACGCAGCATGCCGTGCGGCACCCAGGTGGTGGCCACCGAGCCGCTGGCACCGGAAGTGGCGCAGTCGCTGATCCCACAAAATTACTGCGTCGAAGACTGTAACTATCTGCTGGATTATTACCGCATTACCGGTGATAACCGCCTGCTGTACGGCGGTGGCGTGGTGTACGGTGCTCGCGATCCGGACGATATCGACAATCTGATCCGCCCCAAACTGCTGAAAACCTTCCCACAGTTGAAAGGGGTGAATATCGACTACCGCTGGACCGGTAATTTCCTGCTGACGCTGTCGCGTATGCCGCAGTTCGGCCGACTGGAAAATAATATCTATTACATGCAGGGTTACAGCGGCCACGGCGTGACCTGTACCCATCTGGCGGGTAAATTGATTGCCGAGTTATTGCAGGGCGATGCGGAACGTTTCGACGCCTTTGCCAAGCTGCCGCACCTGCCGTTCTTCGGCGGTCGCAACCTGCAAATTCCGTTTACCGCCATTGGTGCAGCCTACTACACCCTGCGCGATCGGATCGGGGTGTAAAGCTTGCAGGCCCGGCGTTTAGCTTCGTCGGGCCTGATGATTACCGCTTAAACAATCTTCGGTTGGCCGTCTGAGGCGGTCGCCCCACCGTCAACCGGGATATTGGCACCGTTGATAAAGCTGGCGTCGTCACTGGCCAGAAACGCCATCACCGCTGCCACTTCTTCCGGCTCTGCCGCTCGGCCCAAAGCAATGCGTTCGTTGAATTTGTCGCGGATCTCCTGCGGCCAGCCATTGGTCATATTGGTTTTTACCAGACTCGGGCACACCGAGTTCACCCGCACGCCGTCACCGCCGTGATCCAGCGCCATGGCACGCGTCAGGTTTACCACCGCCCCTTTGGCTGCGCAGTAGTATGCCGCGCCCCAGTCGCCGCCCAGGCCAGAAACCGAAGCGGTGTTAACGATGCAGCCTTTGGTTTTCAGCAGATACGGCATGGCAAACTTGGAGCAAAACACCACGCCGTCGATATCGACCCCGGCGATGCGACGCCAGTCAGCTACGCTGGTTTCCAGCACGCTACCCGCCACATGCACACCGGCATTGTTTAACAATACGTCGATGCGACCCAATTTCTTCGCGACTTCGTTCATCATTTTTTCAACCGCGACGTGGTCAGAAACGTCGATATGCACCGCCAGTGCCTTGCCTTTCGGCAGCGAGGCCGCCACTTTATCTACCGCTTCCTTTGCCCAGTCAGCCAGCACCACGGTTGCGCCCTCAGCGGAAAATCGGCGTGCCGCCGCTTCCCCCATCCCGTTGCCTGCCCCGGTGATGATGACCACTTTATTGTCGAAACGCATAAGAACTCCTCCATGTGAATGTATTTTTATAAATCATACAAATACTGATTGAGTCCGAGGATAAAACTCATGGGCGGAGAGGGACAGTCAAAACGTGCGGTTTTATAATCAAAAAGAGGTATTTCCCGCAAATTCAATGTGTCAGGACCGGCATTATCGGAATTAGGCCAACTCATTGATGAGACTAAAAAAAAATACATCTTCACGACTATTTACTTATTGTATTATAATTAATCAATAAGTTCAGTGGCGGCCCTATATCACCGTTTACCGATAAGCAACGATTATAGAAATGCTGACAGCAGCGTCGTTTGGCGGCCCGCAGGCATAAAAAAACCCCGGCACAGGCCAGGGTCATCAATGTTTGTCGGTCACTTTCCCGACTGTCATGTTATGGCGTAAGCGTCCGTCCAACACTCCAACCTTACGCAGCCTAAGCACAACTTTTTCACAACAGGAAAATAGACTCAATCGCGACCGCTATTATTATTACGACGCCAATCTCTTTTTCTGTTGCCAATAACTATGGTCAGTGAAACCTATGGTTATTGAAATACGCCAAGCATAATTATTTTTAGATAAACTCCGGGTAATCCCGGAGTTTATTCAGGTAATTCTTTTATTTCTTATCTGCTCCGGTTTTTACCATCTTCGCTATCGTAAGAAACAAAACACTACCTATAAATTATAAAACTACTACGTTGCCGGCAGAAGGACCCTTCTGACCGTTTTCGATAGTGAATTCAACGCGCTGACCTTCATCAAGCGTTTTGAAATCATTGCTCTGGATAGCGGAGAAGTGTACGAACACGTCTTTGCTGCCGTCAGCCGGGGAGATAAAGCCAAAACCTTTACCTGCATCAAACCATTTTACCAAACCAGTCATTTTAGTAGACATAGATATTTCCTTTATTTTTTTGAGACGCCATAAGGCGATTGAGGTCTGTTTTTATTGGAAACTTACTTGGGCACTAGAGAAGGAAATTCGCGGAAGAAGAGGTATCTATGGGATATCACTAATACTGAGAACTGCTTTACTAAAACTGCTTTCATAAGGTCTGTACTACAAACCGATGACGCTATTTATACACGAGGGATTTATTTAAGCAAGCGCTATTTAAAATCAAGTCCCTTCCACCACATCCGCATTGCGCCATTTATCCTCAATCTCTGTACTGCTGGCGTCAACACACATTTTATTATTGTGTTGATGTTTAATTGTAATAAAACCTTAACATAAACCTGACAAATCAATAAGTTCTCGACACCGGATACCGATAAAGTGATAAAATCCTTACCCTCCGCTGGCTTGTCAATCAGGCGCTACAAAAGCAGGAACGCCAGTCTCGCTTAACCGATAATCGCAATACCCAGCCGCTCCATCATCTGAAACACCTGGTAGCTGTCCAGCTTTACGCCCTGCAGATCGGTGCTGCGCAGATCCAGCTCACCGAGTTCCGAGTTGGTCAAATCACAGTGGGTAAAATTGGCGGCACGCCAATCAAACGACGCAAACTCACCACCGGACAGATCCGAACCGCTAAAAGTCGCCCCCAGGATCTGCGCGCTGTTCCAACGGTTTTCCCACAGCTCACACTTCTCCAGTACCACTTTCGAAAAATTGGCGTAACTCAGGTTGCTTTTGGTTATGTATGCGCTGCAAAACCAGGTGCGTGGGGTGATCATATTCATAAAGCTGGCGCCGCGAAAATCTGCGCCCTGCGCCCGGCACTCACGGATTTCGATACCTAACGCGCTGGCGTTTCTGAAGTCAGCCATCGACAGGTCACAGTTTTTGAAGCTGGCATCCTTCAATAACGCACGGTTGAAATTACCGCCCTGTTGACTCTCGCGGTCATAAAACTGACAGTCGATAAATTCGGTTCCCGTCAGGTCGGTGCCTGAAAAATCGCAGTTGATAAAGCTGCCGTTTTCAATTTTTTCGCCGGTAAACCGGTTACGAACAATCTTTTCACCATCCAACTTCAGTGTCATCGCACCACGCCTGTTTATTTATACAGTCAGTGAGGCATTATAAGCAGATCTGCTGTCCTGTGAAAAACGGTTTTCCCGCAGCACAGCACAAAAAACACCGCGCGGGTAAGTAAGGTTAAGCCTGCCGTACCTGAAGTCGATTCATGTTGACCCCGCCAATCTTCGCCTGCAATACGCCCTGTTCTATTAGTGCGTACAGCCGGAAGTTCAAAAAGGTGTCGCCCACCCAATAGGGTGAATTGACCATCGCGTTGCCCACGACTTTGGAACCCTGAGTGAAATCCTTCGGACAATGTTGTAACAGCAGTGGATCATGGAAGTCCTGGGTTTTGCCCTGTATTCCTCCCTGAGTGAAAATTCGCACCCGCGCATTGTCCTGCAACAGACGCTGCCAATCGGCGATAAGCGTAGCTCTGTCTTCCGCTGTCAACTCACGTCGCCGGATCCACAAGGATTCGAGCGTTTCAATCGGACAACTACCGGTGGTATCACATCCGGCAAGTTCGGTGACGTTAACCACAAAAACGGCATTTTCCGCCAGCAAAGGCAACAGCGCCCGCAACATCAATTGCTCATCGGAATTATCGCCAATCCACAGGGTCACCTGCCCGCTTACCGCGGCCAACCGTATTTTCAGGCTTTCCATCGCCGCCAGGCGCTGTAAAGAAGTGTCCCATTCGGGGGCGTGAACAGATTGATACAACTCTTGAAACCAGCGGGTTCGATCCTGCAGACCTTGTGCGTCATCCAGTGTGCACAGCGGCCCAAATGACAGGTTATCGGTGAAATCCAGAACGTTTTCTCCCGGATAGGCCAACCTCACACAGCCGCCCGAAAGTGCGATATGCACATCCTTCATCAATGCTCTCCTCCGCCTGTTCCCTAAAATAATCCTGAAGGACTTTTGCCAATACTTCTGCACGATTACTAGACAAAAAATCCTAATTTTCCCACCCGAGTAGCATAACCCCCCATTAGGCGGTTAATCATCGCTGACGTAATTTATTTCAGCGCTTCCTGGATCGCATCAGCCATCGGGCCAATGTGCTTTTCTGCGGCCTTCAACTGAAAATCCACGCCGTTACCGTCGTTGGTATCAGACAGCGTGGCCTTGATCAGCTCCAGCGCCGCTTGCACCGCCACCAGTCTTTTATGTTGCTCATCCGTGATCGATTTGGAGCTCATCGTCGTCGGATAGTATTGCTCTAACATCGTTCTCTCCTTGTGATTAGGCCAGCGGCCAACTTAACAGAATTTAAAGATATTTCTAATGGTTCGAGCCACATAATCCACATTCTCTGCGGTTATGTATTCCACGTTAAAATCAATATGGTGAATAAGTGAGCTATCATTGTGCGAACTGAGGTTTTCAGCAGGTAGCAGTCTCAGGCCCCGATACGGGGCCTGAGCGAAACTCCACCCAGTTGGCGCCGGCATTCGGCGGAGCGCACACAGTTTTCGACCCAACGCCCGCCCATCGCCAAGGCCTGTAATTAATCCTACGTTCATTCGCAAAGAGTAACGGGTTAGTCAGGCTGGGGGATTTTGTTGTAATAAGCCTGCATCTCCCCCCTCAAATCCCCCTGCTGAACAGATGATGACTGATAAGTTTCATTAATATTTCATCTGTAAAATCCACTACCTGTTACGCGTTTGTGATGATAGGGTTTAATCTTCAAGAAGTGTCAATGCCGTTGAATACCGGCATTGGCGGAGAAATCTATCATCAGAGGGACGCGTATGATGTCTAAGGGTATTTCAAAGGGATTCTTTATTCTGATCCTTTTCATAGTTACCGCTGCTTTTCTGGACGTATTGGGTCCCTATTATTCGTCGGCTCTGTGGGCAATTATACTGGCGGTGATTTTCCATCCAGTGAAGCAAAAACTTAAACAGTATCTGGGGGAGCGAAACGGCCTGGTGTCGCTTTTGACGGTCGCAGTAATCTGTCTGATCGTATTTACGCCCCTGGCGATTATTGCGTCTTCATTGGCTATTGAGCTTAACGTCGTCTACACCAAATTACAGGGTAATAACGCCCAATTCCCGGTAGTTCTGGCCGATACCCTGCGGGTGCTGCCTGGCTGGGCCCGCCATTTCCTTACCGAGCATAACCTCGACAACGCAGCAGAAATACAAAAGAAACTTTCACAGGTGGCATTGCAGGGTGGACAATATCTTGCCGGTAGCGTGTTCCTGATCGGTAAAGGCACCTTCAACTTTGCCGTTGGTTTTGGCGTAATGCTCTATCTGCTGTTCTTCCTGCTGAAAGACGGCCCTTATCTGGTTAACCTGTCGCTCGAAGCCTTACCGTTATCCGAGCACGTTAAACATCATCTGTTTGTGAAATTCGCCGCGGTTTCCCGCGCGACGGTGAAAGGCACGGTAGTGGTTGCAATAGTGCAAGGCGCGCTCGGCGGCCTGGCGTTTTACATCACCGGTATCGAGGGCAGCCTGCTGTGGGCCGCATTGATGGCGTTCCTGTCCATCATCCCTGCTGTAGGTTCCGCCATTATCTGGGTACCCGCCGCCATCTATTTCTTCGCCACAGGTCTGTTGTGGAAAGGCCTGTTCCTGGTGAGCTTCTTCGTGGTGATCATCGGTTTGGTCGACAATATCCTTCGCCCGCTGCTGGTGGGTAAAGACACCAAGATGCCGGATTATCTGATCCTGATTTCAACCCTGGGCGGTATGGAGATTTACGGCATTAATGGCTTCGTCATCGGCCCGCTTATCGCCGCTCTGTTCATCGCCTGCTGGAATATTCTTTCCGGCCGCGACAGTGCCGATACCACCGATGAGATTGATGAAGATTTTATCGAGGAAGGCAAGAATCACCCTGATGCCACCAAGGTGGATTAAAATATTGCGGAGATTTTTACTGCCAGTAAAAACCGGAGCCCTGCGGCTCCCGTCAGACTGATGACAAACCTCATTCCTGCCCAGAGCGAGTAGAGGCCGATAAATAAAAATCAGGAAAATCAATTTATTGATTTTCGGCTGCTCACCACAAAGCAACCTAACGGGAGCCCTGCGGCTCCCATTGTTGTTCAAACATAAAATACAATCACATCTGTTGAACGATAGTTTTTTCATTCAGCCGCTTAGGGGCGAAATTCGAGTACGGAATTTTTAAAAACACCGTAAACCGCTTGTGACGGCGGCTTGGGGAAGCGGGTATTTGTGATTGCCTTTATAGCAGCCCGGCAAAGGGCGGGATCACCACTTTCAGACCGGACATACAAAAGCATCCCATCCGGGGCAAACTTCATTCTTACAGAACATTTCTTGCCGACATAGGCGTTGGCATCATAGAAATGGCTCTGAATCGCAGCGCGTACCTGCCAGGCATAGTTGCTAACCTCATCCCCTGCTGCAGGAGTTGCTTTGCCGTCAATGGCAGCAAAAAGATCATCGACACCCTCCGCAGACGGCCCTGCGTTCGCCTCAGTATTCGCCTTGGTACAGCCTGTCAGCCATAGTGAGACGACAATAAGCATTAATGACGGCAGGTTTTTTTTAAATCCTGAATGAACGCTATTCATGATTCCCTTCTTTTAGAATAGTCACTGGAAAGAACTGAATCGCCACGGGTTTAACAGACACCTCAGAGTCCATAGAAGTAATTTCTTGCTTGATTCTAGTTTTGAAAGTAAGTCTTTCAGCAAAGCAAGATGAGAAAACCGACTAGGTTTTGATAATTTATTTTGATAACGTTTTGATAACCGTTGCGGTTTGAATAATAAAAAACGGGAACCATCAGGCTCCCGTTATCATTTAACGCTAAAACACACTTACATGTGTTTAACGATAGCGTCGCCAAACTCTGAACATTTCAGCAGCTTAGCACCTTCCATCAGGCGTTCGAAGTCATAGGTCACGGTCTTGGCAGCGATTGCACCTTCAGTGCCCTTAACGATCAGATCAGCCGCTTCGAACCAGCCCATGTGACGCAGCAGCATATACTACCGATAAAATAACAATCTGAAATATATAAATAAATTCCGATTTTTTTTGTTTTCTGACATCCATTGAATCGTGTTTCAAACGCCTTTATTCTCGGTGGGTTTCGTTGAGTTTTGCAGAACAACCCCGCAAAAATTTTGAGCAATCAGTAATCAAAAAAATGATGATCGGACACCATTATTTTTTCTCTCGAACTAAAGCGGCAGCATCCCGCAACACACCTCAGAACAAAAACCGGGCCATTTTCCCAAATCAGCATCCAGCATAGAAATGTTTCGCTTCAGTTGGTATGTTAGGCAACAACTAAAATGACAAGGAAAAGTTATGGATACGGTTGAAGAATTAGGCGGGACGTACTTTTACAAGGGTATGCAAAATCTGAGTGCTGGCGAGTTGTTCTTTTGGATTTTTTGTGAAGAAACGGCAGATCAACTAGGTATTCAGGATATTGCGGCCGTAGCAGCTATCCATTCGGGGAGGAACATATCGCCAACAAGAGGGAAATTTAAAACAGCTATACCTGATACATCTCTCGCATCTCGACAAGCCCGCAAAGTTTTCGGCAATAAAATGTTCCCCTTCGGGTTGAAAATGCCCTCAGTAATAGGCGGTTATCCTCCATCAACATTAAAAATTCGCATGGTAAGAAAAATGGGGACTTTTGTTGGTCGTGCGATACCAGTCCTTGGATGGGTGATTTTGGCTAAAGATATAACAGAGATTTCATTTAGAGCTACGATTCATTACAACACCATAGCCCGCGGGAGTGACAAGATATGGTAGTCGACATTGAAAAGCGTATTTTAGAGATGGTGGAACCTTACAATGGACGATCGTGGCTTACTTTAAAAAAACCAATGCTGACCGGCGATAGTTCGCTGAACTACACAATGAAAATTGACGAACAGGAAGCTATGGATTTGCTGGATGAGATTTTCACGGAATTCCATCTTGAACATGATACATTGGACTTCAGCACCTATTTCCCTAACGATAAATCGCCACCAAAACCTCTTACCATAAATATGCTCATTAAATCAGCCAAGGCTGGACGGTGGTTGTATTAGGTCGGCAAACGCCGACCCTTTACTCAATACGCCTTCCATGCAGAAAACACCAGCGGACTGCCGAAAGCATAGCGTCGGTACTCAACCGTTGAATTATAGGGCATATACACCTGACGACAGGCCCCCTTATCTACCCCGGTGCGGAATAACCTTCAATGCGCCGGCCAGTGCCTCAGGATAATTCAGCGCCAACGTGGCATTGCTGGTCACGTTCTGGTAGTACTCTCCCGGCTCAGTGACATCGTTTAGATCGGTGCCTGCGGGTAACGTTTTATCGGCCACAGGCACCGAGCCGGTGTCCTTCGCTGTTAATGCATCCTTAGTCGCCAACGCCCCAAGGCCCAGGTTCTTCTGAGACTCGGCCTGCGCCACTTCCCCCGCATCGGCAATTTCAGACAAGTTATTTTTAATTGCCAGAAAATCAGATACCACCGGTGCAGCGGTAACTTTTACAACCCGACTGGCACTTTTCCCTGAAACATCCCCGGCAACACTGATCGTCGCCGTTCCCTCTCCAGCAGCGATCAGTTGTCCATCAGCCGTAACACTTCCCACAGCACTGTCTGTCGAACCGTAACTAATGTTTTCAGTGGCATTCAATGGTGTTTTCGTTACTTTCAACGCATAGGTGTTACCCGCAACCTGATCGGGAATGGCAGCCAGCGTTATTGACGTTAATAGAATATCCACCCGCACAGTCACACGCACGCTCAGGCCCGAGCTGACACTCGCGATAATATCTGTACTGCCTGGGCCAACAGCACGGAATAGCCCGCTCCCATCAATCGTACCCACCGCGGTATTAGTGCTTACCCATGTCACCGGGAAGCTAGGGGCAAGATCGACGGGCAGAACCTGAGCGCTGAATTGCTGCGTTGCACCCACACCAATATTCAACGATGACGGCGTTACGATAATGTTCGTTGGTGTTGGCTCTGGCTTGATGTTGTCAGCCTGGTCTGTTTTGACGATGTACATTAATGCCGTATTTGCTGGATATGGGTCACCCATCCCTGAGGATCCATCCTGCCGTTTCGGATTACCCGTAGCACTAAACTGCCCACTGCCGCTGGAGGAATACCCCCCCAACCGTGACCATCCACCATCCCCGGTGACTACGAAAGCCCCGTAGGACTCTCCGCTATTATCATCGCCTCGATTGATGAGCCAAATATCATCATTATTCCCTGCTGGAGCCCATAGCCTGCCCGTATGGTGATAATGGTTCGTGTCAGCAGCCGCTTATTCACTCAACATGCTTCGGCCTGGATCAGGGTCTGCATTTGAACCATGTGCCCAACCACGTACAAACTTCCCTCGCAAGTCAGGCACATTGCCCGATGGGAATACAGCATGTAATTTGGGGTTCTTGGCTATATCAAATCCCTGTCCATTGGCCTCAATCCATCCATCAGGCGGTGTCATGCTGCCCCATGAAACAATAACCCCGACTGGCAACAGGAACGGTGCCAACTCAGTCGTTATGTCGCCAATGGCGTTTTTAATGGCCTGCTGCAGCGTGGGCGGGGTAATAATTAGCGTGTCGTCAGTGCCTGCGTCGGCTTCACCCTGGGTAGCCCGGCGGTAGATAAAGGCTTGCCATTGTGCACCTTCGGTACCGGGTTCAGTTGCATTATTCTCCGCCAGCGAAACATAAGAGGCAAATGCTCCATTACCCTGACGGTGGCAGACCACCACGCCAGCGCCATACTGATAAGCCGTGCCGCCGTTGTTCGCTGGCGTGATCCACTCAGGGAAGCTGTCCGTCTGATACTGACGCAGTGCGACCGTAATGGCATTCAGTATGCTGTTCATCGCATCACGCTCTACCGCTTTGGCGCGGGCGTCGCTCATCAAGTCTTTTTGATAATCCTCTCCCCAACCCTCGAAAAACTGACAAAACCCTCTGTGCTTTTCTCGTCGGGAATTTGTTGTTTATCGCCAGCACTGGCAAAGGGGATACGGAAAAATTTTTGATCCATTGTGATCTCCAAATAAAAAAGGCAACTGCATATACAGTTGCCTCAGTGTTCAATAGTGGATTAAACAGGTTATTGATAGTTCAGTGTGAACTGCGCCAAAGCCTGGTAATCGCCCGGCTTAATATTTACCGGTACGCCATCCCCTTGCAGGTAAGCAGTAAATGGAAGGGTATTACTCCCATTCTGGAGAGAAATACTTTTACTTGGCGATCCCAGTTTAATCACTTCGCCCGCGCCATCAGTAAATGCAATACTCGCGCCACTGGCCGTGCCTGAAATTCCAAGCCGACCGTCTTTACCCTCTACTCCAGAAAAGGTGACATTTACGCTATTGCTCCCCCCGACTTCACAATTTTCCAGGTCAATTGAAAAATGGCGAGGTGTAGACTTACCTGACCTGCCCCCAGGATTAGATACAACGCTCACTTAGTAATGTCGGATCCTTCACTATCAGAATTACCCTTTCTCCAGCTCGCTGCAAATTCAGACGGCGTCTGATAATTCAGCGCGGAGTGCGGGCGACATTCGTTATAATCCTGACGCCATTCGCTGATGGTTTTCCTGGCATGATTGACGTCGCTGAACCAGTGTTCATTCAGGCATTCATCGCGAAAGCGTCCGTTAAAACTCTCAATAAATCCGTTCTGTGTCGGCTTGCCGGGCTGGATAAGCCGCAGCTCCACGCCATGCTCAAAGGCCCATTGATCGAGCGCGCGGCAGGTAAATTCCGGGCCCTGATCAGTTCTTATTGTCGCCGGATAGCCGCGAAACAGCGCAATGCTGTCCAGAATACGCGTGACCTGAACACCTGAAATCCCAAAGGCAACAGTGACCGTCAGGCATTCCTTCGTGAAGTCGTCCACGCAGGTCAGGCACTTTATCCTGCGACCGGTGGCCAGCGCGTCCATGACGAAATCCATCGACCAGGTCAGGTTGGGCGCTGCAGGGCGGAGCAGCGGCAGACGTTCCGTTGCCAGTCCTTTACGACGTCGTCTGCGTTTTACACCCAGCCCGCTGAGAAGATAAAGGCGGTACACGCGCTTGTGATTAACCAGAAGCCCTTCACGGCGCAGTAACTGCCAGATGCGGCGGTAGCCAAAACGCCTGAGCTCCAGTGCCAGTTCAGTAATGCGCCCTGATAAATGCGCATCAGCCGCCGGACGCTGAGCCTCGTAGCGGCAGGTCGACAGAGACAAACCTGTAAGACTGCAGGCACGACGTTGCGACAGACCGGTCGCATCACACATAAACTCAACGGCTTCCCGCTTCTGGCCTGTCGTCAGTACTTTCGCCCCAGAGCCACCTGAAGCGCCTCCTTATCCAGCATGGCTTCGGCAAGCAGCTTCTTGAGTCTGGCGTTCTCTTCCTCAAGCGACTTCAGGCGCTTAACCTCGGGCACCTCCATACCGCCATACTTCTTGCGCCAGGTGTAGAAAGTAGCGTCTGAAATAGCATGCTTACGGCAGAGTTCACGGGCAGAAACCCCGGCTTCAGCCTCGCGGAGAATACTGATGATCTGTTCGTCGGAAAAACGCTTCTTCATGGGGATGTCCTCATGTGGCTTATGAAGACATTACTAACATCGCGGTGTGTTAATCAACGGGGAGCAGGTCAAGCGGCCATCTTTGGCATTTAAGCAGCCATGATAAACGTACAGTTTCTCTTTTACAGTGTGCTTTCGTTTTACTAATGCACCACCGCATTCACAGCGTAATAGGCCACTATAAGGGTTATCAGCGCTGCGGCGTCCTCGTTTGGATTTGCTTTGGTCTGATTGCAGCAACAGCCATTCTTCTTTGCTGGTCAGGGCAGGGTAGTACGCTTCAACCAGTTCTAGCTTGATCAGTTCTCTGTCTTTGGTTGTTTCACCCGTCTGATAGGCGCCATACAGCGCAGGATTTTTTAGCATTTTGGTTATAGAGGCATGATTCCATTGTGCCGTTCTGACTCCGGCAATACCCAGCTTATTGAGCGCTTTTGCTATCATATTGCTGCCTTTGCCTTCTTGTTTGAGCTGAACGATTTGCCTGGCGACTCCTGCTTTATCGCTGAAGGCATAACCGGTTTCGGTACGTTGTAGCCAAAAAGGCAGGATTTTATTGATAGGTTTCCCGCTAAGTGCCGCTTGTCGCTGTTGTCCCTTAGTTTCACGCAGGCGTATCGCTTTACGTTCTGACTCTTTGTGAGCCAGATCGGCTGCGACCGCTATGCGAATGACACTTTGCAGATCATTCAGACTGTTTTTGGTTAACAGCAAACCATCGGAAAGGCTGACTACCTGAACGTCTTTGCGTAGAATCTCTTTCACCGTTTCCAGCGTTGCATCGATACCACGGCGTGAAAGCCGGTCTAATGCTTCGATAATGATTGTTGATCCAGCAGTAATCTGGCCTTCTTCAATGGCGGCAAGCATATCAACCAGAGATGCACGTTTACCTTCCCGGAAGGCGCTGATACCAAGGTCTTGGAAGTTTTTGCTGGAGAGTTTAAGTCCATTTTTGATGGCGTATTCTTCCGCCATTTCCGTCTGTCTGCGCAGACTGTCGCCCAGTTCTTGTCGCTTGCTTGAAAAACGAACATAACTGTAGGCGATCCCATTGTTCCGTTGTGGCATAATGTGTCCAAAATCACGTTTCTATAAGAGTAAATCCTTTGCTATTAAGTAACAATATCACTATGCAGTTTGGCAGTAAGCCGCTGTTTGAAAACATCTCTGTAAAATTTGGTGGCGGTAACCGCTATGGTTTGATCGGGGCCAACGGCTGCGGCAAATCCACCTTTATGAAAATCCTGGGCGGCGATCTGGTACCGAGCGGCGGCAACGTGTTCCTCGATCCGAACGAGCGTCTGGGTAAACTGCGTCAGGATCAGTTTGCTTTTGAGCAATACAGCGTGCTGGACACTGTTATCATGGGCCACCATGAACTGTGGGCAGTGAAAGAAGAGCGTGACCGTATTTACGCTATGGCCGAAATGAGCGAAGAAGACGGCTATAAAGTAGCCGATCTGGAAGTGGCTTACGGCGAAATGGACGGTTACACTGCCGAAGCGCGTGCCGGCGAGCTGCTGCTCGGTGTTGGCATCCCGGTCGAACAGCATTATGGCCCGATGAGCGAAATCGCACCTGGCTTCAAACTGCGTGTGTTGCTGGCGCAGGCACTGTTCTCCGATCCGGAAATCCTGCTGCTCGACGAACCCACCAACAACCTGGACATCGATACTATTCGCTGGCTGGAACAGGTGCTGAACGAGCGTAACAGCACCATGGTTATCATTTCGCACGACCGTCACTTCCTGAACATGGTGTGTACTCACATGGCGGATCTGGACTACGGCGAACTGCGCATATATCCGGGCAACTACGACGAATATATGACGGCGGCCACTCAGGCGCGTGAACGTCTGGTGGCGGATAACGCCAAGAAGAAGGCACAGATTAACGAACTGCAGTCGTTCGTCAGCCGGTTCAGTGCCAACGCCTCCAAATCCAAGCAGGCAACCTCACGTGCCCGTCAGATCGATAAGATCCAGCTGGAAGAAATTAAGGCTTCAAGCCGTCAGAACCCGTTCATCCGTTTCGAACAGGACAAAAAACTGTTCCGTAACGCACTGGAAGTGGAAGCGCTGGCCAAAGGCTTCGACAACGGTCCTCTGTTCAGCAAGTTCAATCTGATGGTTGAAGTGGGCGAGAAAGTGGCGGTGTTGGGCCCGAACGGTATCGGTAAATCTACCCTGCTGAAAACCCTGGTTGGTGATGCACAACCGGACAGCGGCAGCGTGAAATGGTCTGAGAACTCCAGGATCGGTTACTACGCGCAGGATCACGAATACGAGTTCGATGATACCCTGACGGTATTCGACTGGATGAGCCAGTGGAAGCAGGAAAAAGACGACGAGCAGGCAGTCCGCAGCGTACTGGGTCGTTTGCTGTTCAGCCAGGACGACATCAAGAAGAAAGTGAAGGTGTTGTCAGGGGGGGAGAAGGGCCGCATGTTGTTCGGCAAGTTGATGATGCAACGCCCTAACATCCTGATTATGGATGAACCCACCAACCACCTGGATATGGAATCCATCGAATCGCTGAACATGGCGTTGGAAATGTACGAAGGCACCCTGATCTTCGTTTCCCACGACCGTGAGTTCGTCAGCTCGCTGGCGACCCGCGTACTGGAAATGACACCGACCAAGGTCATCGACTTTACCGGCAACTACGAAGACTATCTGCGTAGCCAGGGTATCGTGTAACACACTGGTAGGGGCGTTGCATGCAGCGCCTGTAAATTGACCAGTAATCTGAGGCGGGAGCGAGTATTCTCGCCTTTTTTGTGTCTGCTATTCCCCGCCACATACCTTGCACTGCGGATCCTTCGGCAGCTTCATCTCACGGAACTGCATGCTCATCGCATCAAACATCAGCAGTTTGCCGGTGAGTGGCTGGCCGTATTGCGTCAGCAGTTTGATGGCCTCAATAGCCTGCAGAGTGCCGATGGTGCCCACTAAGGGTGCCATTACACCGGCCTCGACGCAGGTGAGGGCGTTGTCGCCGAATAACCGACTCAGGCAGCGGTAACAAGGTTCATCGGCCTGGTAGGTGAAGACGCTGAGTTGCCCTTCCATACGGATCGCCGCGCCGGATACCAGCGGTTTGCGCTGCGCATGGCACAGGCGATTGAGCAGATCGCGTGTTGCCACGTTGTCGGTACAGTCCAGCACCAGATCGTTGGCGGCAATCTGTGCAGTCATCTGTTCATCGTCCAGCTGTCCGTCAACGGCATCAATATGGATATGCGGATTGATGGCGCTCAGCTCGATACGCGCCGAATTAACCTTCTCCATGCCAATGCGCGCGTCGCGGTGCAGGATCTGGCGTTGCAGGTTGGAGAGCGAAACGGTATCGAAATCAACCAGCGTCAGATGACCTACCCCTGCCGCAGCCAAATAGGGCGCAGCGGCGCAACCCAAACCGCCCAGGCCGACAATCAGCACCCGTGCGGCTTTCAGCTTTTCCTGACCGTCGAAGTCGAAACCGCGCAGGATAATCTGGCGGTTATAGCGCAATGCTTCGGCATCGGTTAATTCCGGCAGCATGCTTAGCTCCTCAGCAGGGCGTTAAAGGGTTCAATTTCCACTTTTTCACCCACTGCGACAGAGCCGCGATCGCGCTCCAGTACGATAAAACAGTTCCCCTGGCTGAACGAACTGAACACGTGCGAGCCCTGATGGCCGGTGCTGCTGACTTCCAACTCGCCTTGGGCGTTACTGCTAAATACCCCGCGCTGGAAGTCGAGACGGCCCGGCGCTTTCTTCAACGGCGTCAATGCGCGCGCTTGCAGACGCGGTGGCAACTGCCAGTCGCTGTGACCTGCCAGTTTTGCCAGCAGCGGTTGCACCAACTGGTAGAAGGTCAGGGCGGCAGAAACCGGGTTGCCCGGCAGACCACAGAACCAGGCGTGTTTCAGCTTGCCGAAGGCAAAAGGCTTACCCGGTTTGATTGCCAGTTTCCAGAAGCTGACTTCACCCAGTTCATCGAGCATCTGCTTGGTGTAGTCGGCTTCACCGACCGAAACGCCACCGCTGCTGATCACCACGTCGGCCTGACTGTCCGCCTGATCGAAAGCGGCGCGCAGCGCTGCTTGATTGTCGCGGATAATGCCCAGATCGATCACCTCGCAGCCCAGCTGTTCCAGCATCAGGCGCACCGCAAAGCGATTGGTATCGTAGATTTGCCCTGCCTGTAACGGCTGGCCGACCGGTTGTAACTCGTCGCCGGTGGAGAACACCGCGACTTTCAGCTTGCGCATCACCTGAACTTCGGCAACGCCAAGCGAGGCCAACAGCGGCAATTGCGCGGCACCCAGTCGGACACCTGCGGGCAACACGCCTGCGCCCTGGCGAATATCTTCCCCTGCCAGACGAATATTTTGCCCGGCTTGAACTTCGGCCGTAAAGCGCACCCCTGCATCGCTCACCTCGGCCTGTTCCTGCATGATCACCGCTTCGGCGCCTACAGGGACAGGAGCGCCGGTCATAATACGTAGGCAGGTATTGGTCGGCCAGTCGCCATCAAACGGGGCACCGGCAAAGGCTTTGCCCGCCACCGGCAACGGCGCGTTGGCTTGCAAATCCGCCAGGCGCACGGCGTAACCGTCCATAGCCGAATTGGCAAACGGCGGTACGTCAATCGGCGAAATGACCGGGGCAGCGGTAATGCGGCCTGCGGCGGCGGTCAGGGCAATGGATTCGGTCTGCTGCAGGGGGGAGAGCTGGCTGAGCATCTTCTCCAGTGCCTGCTCCAGGGAAATGAGATCGGAAGTATGGCAATGATCCATCGGGGGAACTCCGTAATCAGGGTGCGCGATAAATAGCGGCAATGTGGGGGTATTATGAAGGATGCTATGCTGATGTAAACAACAGGAGGCAGTGATGCACAGACAGGTATTAGACTTTTGGTTTGACGAGATCGAACCGGCTTTGTGGTTCAAAAAGGATGATGATTTCGATCGCCTGCTGCATATGCGCTTTGGCCAAATCTGGCAGGCCGCCGCTGCCGGGGAGTTGGCGCACTGGCGAGAAACCATTGAGGGGCGACTGGCGGAGGTGATTGTGCTCGATCAGTTCAGCCGCAACCTGTTCCGTGGCACGCCGCGTTCATTTGCCAGCGATTGCATGGCGCTGGTGTTGGCACAAGAAGCGATCCGCAGCGGGCAATGTGGGCAACTCAGCAAGGAACAACGGGGTTTTCTCTATTTGCCGTTTATGCACTCGGAATCGGCGCAGATCCATCAGCAGGCGCTGGTGTTGTATACCGAGCTGGATAATGGTGACCAGTTGGAGTTCGAATTGCGGCATAAGGCCATTATTGACCGTTTTGGCCGCTACCCGCACCGTAATGCGATATTAGGCCGCGTCTCAACTCCGGAAGAAGAGGCATTTCTGTTGCTGCCGGGTTCCGGGTTCTAAATATTATCATCTGCGTTCAGCCTGCTAAAAAACAGCAGGTTGAACCTGTGACGGTTAAATATTCAGAGCTATCGGTTATTTCTCAGGATAATAGTTGTCTATCTGGTCGCTGCTTTTACCAAAAATCCCAATCATTATTTATGGCTTTTTCGCGCCACTCTAACACACTGTTTTTATTCCATTAAGCTATTTCAATGTGCGAAATAATCTAAGCGGACTACGCTGAATGCTGAGCGTTGACTTAATGCTTTACATAGAATGTAGGGCTAAATATAGTCGGGAAAAGAAAAAATAATTAATTATCAGCCCGGGAACGGTGCGGGATTAACACAGGGCGTCAGGCATATGAGCAAACCAGTGATTGCCATTCATGGCGGCGCGGGCGCAATTACCCGCTCGGCGCTGAATGCTGAAAAGGAACAGGAGTATATTCAGGCGTTATCCGGCATTGTTGCCGCAGGTCAGCAGATCCTGGCCCAGGGCGGCAACGCATTGGATGCGGTGACCGAAGCCGTACGCTTGTTGGAGGAGTGCCCGTTGTTTAATGCCGGTAAAGGCTCGGTGTTTACTCATCAGGGTACCCATGAGCTGGACGCCTGCGTGATGGACGGGCGTACCTGTGATGCCGGTGCGGTGGCGGGCGTCAGCCGGATACGCAACCCGATACTGGCCGCACGCGCGGTGCTGGAAAATAGCCAGCATGTGTTGTTCGCCGGTGAGGGGGCGGAGAAGTTCGCCACCGACCATGGGCTGGAAATGGTTACCCCCGATTTCTTCTTTACCCAACAACGTTTTGACCAGCTGCACCGCACCCAGGCGGAGCAAGGCCGAGTATTGCTCGATCATGATGGCGCTGAGCCGCTCGATCCCGACCGCAAGTTCGGTACCGTCGGCGCGGTGGCGCTGGATGCTTTGGGCAATTTGGCTGCGGGGACCTCGACCGGTGGCATGACCAACAAACAGGCCGGTCGGGTGGGGGATACCCCGATCATTGGTGCCGGTTGTTATGCCAACAATGCCACCGTGGCGGTGTCCAGTACCGGTACCGGCGAAATATTCATGCGTGGCGTGTCGGCCTATGACGTTTCCGCACTGATGGAATACGCCGGTCTCAGCCTGCAGCAGGCTACCGACCGGGTGGTAATGGAAAAACTGCTGGCGATGGGCGGCAGCGGCGGCATGATTGCCATCGACAGTCGGGGCAACGTGGCGCTGCCGTTTAACAGCGAGGGGATGTACCGCGGTTTTGGTTATGTCGGCGATGCGCCGTCCGTAGGGATTTACCGCTAACCGTTCACCAGGAGGGGACATGACCGAGACCTTAATGTCGCTCACGGCCGAGCCGGGGTTGTGGCTACCGCCGCAGCGCGTACTGTCGGTGCGCGATCTCAGCATTCAGTTTCATCAACAGGGCGACACCCTGGATGCGGTACGTAAGCTGTCATTTGATGTTGATCGCGGTGAAACGCTGGCGATCGTCGGTGAATCCGGTTCGGGCAAGTCTGTCACCTCGCTGGCATTGATGCGCCTGGTCGAACAGGGCGGTGGCAACATCGTCAGCGGCAGCATGTCATTGCGTCGGCGAAACGGCGAGCTGCTCGATTTGGCTCGCGCACCTCAGGGCACGTTACGCAGGGTGCGTGGTGCCGATATGGCGATGATCTTTCAGGAGCCGATGACTTCGCTGAACCCGGTGTTTCCGGTGGGCGAACAGATTGCCGAATCGCTGCGCCTGCATCAGGCGATGGATCATCGGGCCGCCAAACTGGCCGCCTTACAGATGCTCGATCTGGTGCGCATTCCCGAAGCTAAAGACGTGCTTAACCGCTACCCGCATCAGCTTTCTGGCGGTATGCGCCAGCGAGTGATGATCGCCATGGCGCTGTCTTGCAAGCCGGCACTATTGATTGCCGATGAACCCACTACCGCATTGGACGTCACCATTCAGGCGCAGATCCTGCAGCTCATCCGCGTGCTGCAGCAGGAAATGCAGATGGGGGTGATTTTCATCACCCATGACATGGGCGTGGTGGCGGAAATTGCCGACCGGGTATTGGTGATGCGCCAGGGGGAATTGGTGGAGCAGGGGCCAGTGCGCGAACTGTTTGCCGCCCCGCAACAGCCCTATACCCAGGCATTGCTGGCCGCGGTACCAAAACTTGGTTCGATGGCGACCCAGGACTTTCCGGCTAAGTTCCCGCTGCCGAATGGTGTGGACAATGGTGGGCCGCAGGATACTGTACCGCCCGGTGCGGCACCGATCCTGCGGGTAGAGAATTTGGTCACGCGCTTCGATTTGCGCAGCGGTATTCTCAACCGGGTTACCCGCCGGGTGCACGCGGTGGAAAACGTCAGTTTTGACCTCTACCCCGGCGAAACGCTGGGGCTGGTGGGGGAATCCGGTTGCGGCAAATCCACCACTGGTCGCTCCTTGCTGAGGCTGGTGGATAGCCAGCGCGGCACCATTACCTTTGACGGTCGCCAGATTAATCAGTTGAAAGGCCCGGCGTTGCAGCATCTGCGGCGGGATATTCAGTTTATCTTCCAGGATCCTTACGCTTCGCTCGACCCGCGTCTGACCGTCGGCTTTTCGATTATGGAACCCTTGCTGGTGCATAACGTGGCGCGCGGCAAGGCGGCGCAAGAGCGGGTGGCCTGGCTGCTGGAGCGTGTCGGCCTGAAACCGGAACACGCACACCGCTATCCGCATGAGTTCTCCGGCGGGCAGCGGCAGCGGATCTGCATTGCGCGCGCCTTGGCACTCAACCCTAAAGTGGTGATCGCCGACGAATCAGTGTCGGCGCTCGACGTGTCGATTCAGGCGCAAATCGTCAATCTGCTGCTCGATTTACAGCGGGAGTTTGGCATTGCCTTCCTGTTTATTTCCCATGATATGGCGGTGGTGGAGCGCATCAGTCATCGCGTTGCGGTTATGTACCTCGGGCAGATTGTCGAAATTGGCCCGCGCCGCGCCGTGTTTGATAACCCGCAACATGCCTACACCCGCAAGTTGATGGCGGCCGTGCCGGTGGCCGATCCGGTCCATGCGCATAAACGCCAGCCGCTGTTGGTCGATGAAATTCCCAGCCCGATCCGCTCGCTGGGTGATGAACCCGTTACCGCACCGCTGGTGCAGGTTGGCCCCGGACACTTTGTTGCCCGTCATCCGATCGTCGGTGCCTTTTAATGACCTCAGGAGATGCAAGCACCATGAAGCACACATTCAAACGTAAGGCATTGGCGGCCGTTGTGCTGTTGGCGGCAATGGGAGCAGGCCCAGCTTGGGCGGCGAAAGATGCGGTGATCGCTGTCGCGTCCAACTTCACCACGCTTGACCCCTATGATGCCAACGACACGCTGTCGCAGGCCGTAGCCAAATCCTTCTATCAGGGCCTGTTCGGTTTCGACAAGGACATGAAGCTGGTTAATGTGCTGGCAGACAGCTATGAGGTGAGTCCGGATGGTCTGACTTACACCGTCAAACTGCATCCGGGGGTGAAATTCCATGACGGCACCGATTTTAACGCCGAAGCGGTGAAGGTGAACCTGGATCGTGCCAGCAACCCGGACAACCACCTCAAGCGCTACAACCTGTTCAAGATGATCGATAAAACCGACGTGGTGGATGCCACAACGGTGAAAATCGTGCTGAAAGCGCCATTCTCGGCGTTTATCAATAACCTGGCACATCCGGCGGCGGTGATCATTTCCCCGGCAGCGCTGAAGCAGTACGGCAAGGAAATTGGTTTCCATCCGGTGGGTACCGGCCCTTATCAGTTCGTGACCTGGAACCAGACCGATTTCGTCAAGGTGACGAAGTTTGACGGCTACTGGAAGCCGGGGCTGCCGAAGCTCGACAGCATCACCTGGCGTCCGATCGTCGATAACAATACCCGTGCGGCGATGCTGCAGACCGGCGAAGCGACCTTTGCTTTCCCGATCCCTTATGAGCAGGCCAAGGTGCTGGAAGGCAATGCCAAACTCGATCTGGTAGCCGCGCCGTCGATTCTGCAACGCTATATCAGCCTGAATGTCACCCAGAAGCCGTTTGATAACCTGAAAGTACGTCAGGCGCTGAACTACGCCATCAACAAGAATGCGCTGATCAAGGTAGCGTTCTCCGGCTACGCGGTACCGGCGGAAGGCCCGGTGCCGCCGGCGATTGACTTCGCCACCCGTTATAAGCCCTGGCCATACGATCCGGCCAAAGCGCGCGAATTGCTGAAGGAGGCCGGTTATCCGAACGGTTTCACGACCACTTTGTGGTCGTCCCATAACCACAGTACCGCGCAGAAAGTGCTGCAGTTTGCTCAACAGCAGCTGGCGCAGGTTGGGGTGAAAGTGACGGTGACGGCGATGGATGCCGGTCAGCGTGCGGCACAGGTAGAAAGCGTTGGGGTGAAAGACACCGGCGTGCGTATGTTCTATACCGGTTGGTCCGCGTCGACCGGCGAGGCCGATTGGGCGCTGTCGCCGCTGTTCTCTACTCAGGCGGCCCCCCCCAAGCAGTTCAACACTGCGTTCTACAGTAACCCGCAGGTGGACAAGGATCTGACGGGCGCGCTGGCGACCACCGATCGCACCGAAAAGCAGAAGTTGTACAAGGACGCGCAGGATCGTATCTGGGCCGATGCGCCGTGGATCTTCCTGGTGACCGAACGCCTGCTGTCGGCCAATAACAAGCAGCTGAGCGGTTTCTACGTCATGCCAGATACCTCGTTCAACTTTGATAACGCTGACCTTAAATAAGGCGCCAATCCCCGCTCTCACTGAGGGCGGGGTGAGGGGATTCACCCAAGATGCTTAATTATTTTCTGAAACGGCTGCTGGGCCTGATCCCGACGCTGCTGATTGTCGCGGTGCTGGTGTTTCTGTTTGTCCATCTGTTGCCTGGCGATCCGGCACGATTGGCGGCGGGGCCGGAGGCCGACGAGGCGGTGGTGCAACTGGTGCGTACGGATTTGGGGCTCGACAAGCCGCTGCCGCAGCAGTTCGTACATTTTTTTGTCAATGCGCTGCAGGGCGATTTTGGCAGCTCGATGGTCTCCAAACGGCCGGTAAGCGAAGAGATTAGCTCGCGCTTTATGCCGACCCTGTGGCTGACGCTGACCAGTATGTTATGGGCGACATTCTTCGGTATGGGCATCGGTATGCTGTCTGCCGTTTGGCGCAACCGCTGGCCGGATCGTATTGGCATGGCGCTGGCGGTCTCCGGCATCTCATTCCCCGCTTTTGCGTTGGGTATGCTGCTGATGCAGGTGTTCTCGGTCAAGCTGGGCTGGTTACCGACGGTGGGAGCCGACAGCTGGCGGCATTATATATTGCCCTCTATCACGCTGGGGGCGGCGGTAGCGGCGGTGATGGCACGTTTTACCCGCGCCTCGTTCGTTGAGGTGCTGCAGGAAGACTATATGCGCACCGCGCGTGCCAAGGGCGTGCCGGAAACCTTGGTGGTGGTGAAGCACGGCCTGCGCAATGCGATGATCCCGGTGGTCACCATGATGGGGCTACAGTTCGGCTTTTTGCTCGGCGGCTCGATCGTGGTGGAAAAGGTATTCAACTGGCCAGGGCTGGGCAGGCTGTTGGTCGACTCGGTGGAGATGCGCGACTATCCGGTGATTCAGGCCGAGGTTTTGCTGTTCTCGCTGGAGTTTATTCTGATTAACCTGTTGGTGGATCTGCTGTATGCGGCAATTAACCCGGCGATACGCTACAAATGAGGACGCTGGATGATTAAGCATTGGCGACGCAATGCCGCAATGAAGGCGATGCCGACGATTAACCCTAATGCGGTGCGCACACCCTGGCATGAGTTCTGGCGGCGGTTCCGCCAACAACGGGTGGCGCTGGTCGCCGGGCTGTTGGTGCTGTTGCTGGTGGTTGCCGCGCTATTGGCACCTTACCTGGTGCTGTTTGACGCGGAAAACTACTTTGATTATGACCGCCTGAACGAAGGCCCTTCGCTGGTGCACTGGTTGGGGGTAGATTCCCTTGGGCGAGATATTTTCAGCCGTATTCTAATGGGTGCCCGTATTTCGCTGGCCGCCGGGGTGTTCTCGGTGCTGGTTGGCGGGCTGTTCGGCACGCTGTTGGGCCTGCTGGCTGGCTATTACGAGGGCTGGTGGGACCGCATTACCATGCGCATCTGTGACGTGCTGTTTGCCTTTCCCGGTATTTTATTGGCGATTGGCGTGGTGGCGATGATGGGCAGCGGTATGTCCAACGTGATTATTGCGGTGGCGATTTTCAGCATTCCGGCGTTTGCCCGGCTGGTGCGCGGCAATACGCTGGTATTGAAGCATCTGACCTATATCGAGTCTGCGCGCAGCATTGGCGCTTCCGACTGGACCATCATCCTGCGACATATACTGCCGGGGACGATTTCGTCGATTGTGGTGTATTTTACTATGCGTATTGGCACCTCGATCATCACCGCCGCCAGCCTGTCATTTCTCGGCCTGGGTGCACAGCCACCAACGCCGGAGTGGGGCGCGATGCTCAATGAGGCGCGGGCGGATATGGTGATGGCACCGCATGTGGCAATTTTCCCCAGTCTGGCAATATTCATCACCGTACTGGCGTTCAACCTGCTGGGTGACGGACTGCGTGACGCGCTGGATCCGAAATTAAAGGGATAGAATAAAGTTAAATTAATAGCAGTTAATATTCGATGTGTTAATCGTTTAGTTAAATTTTACATATTAACGTATTCGGTAATTTCACCGGATACGTTAATATAATTATTGTTTTAGTCATATCACTATAATCAATGGTTATTTTTATTTTATTTCCAAAGGGGTTGTATTACCTTTTTTTTGACGGCTTTATGGTTTTTCTACATGGGCGTGTAAATGAAAGACTGCATTTTTATAACCCTTTGGATATTTATTTCATTCTCTTAAATTGAGCATTCATCACTGCTAATTATGAAACCCTGTAATAGTTATGTGGATGTTGCAATCGCGGTGATTACAGTGAGCGGTACCAAAGCCTTATTAACCTGGTTTGCAGATGTTTATTATTGGTTTACTGGCCGAGAGCGTTAACTGACGGTGATATCTGGAAGAATAACCGCTTGCGATGCTGATCATCGTAAGCGGTCAGGGCTGATCAACGGAACAGATGTTCGGCGTGGAAGCGCAGGTGGTCTTCGATAAAGCTGGCGATGGTGAAGTAGCTGTGGTCGTAACCCGGCTGGATGCGTAGGGTCAGCGGCCAGTCGCGCTGGCGCGCCAGCTCGGCCAGCTTCGCCGGTTGCAGTTGATCCGCCAGGAACTGATCGTCGTCACCCTGATCCACCAGCACCGGCATTTTTTCCGCGCCGCTCGCCAGCAGGTGGCAGCTGTCATACTGCAGCCACTGGCTTTCGTCGTTACCCAAATAGGCGGCGAAGGCTTTACGCCCCCATGGCACCTGGCAGGGGTTAACGATGGGCGCAAATGCCGACACCGAACGGAAACGCTGCGGATTGCGCAATGCCATTACCAGTGCGCCGTGGCCGCCCATTGAGTGACCGAAGATCGACTGGCGATCGCTGACGCTGAAATGCTGATTGATCAACGCCGGTAACTCGTCGCTGATGTAGTCGTACATGCGGAAGTGCTTGTCCCACGGCGCCTGGGTGGCGTTCAAATAAAAACCGGCCCCCTGGCCCAGATCATAGCCCTCATCATTGGGCACATCGTCGCCGCGTGGGCTGGTATCGGCCATCACCAGCACCAACCCCAGCTCGGCGGCGATACGCTGCGCGCCGGCCTTCAGCGTGAAGTTTTCATCATTGCAGGTCAGCCCCGATAGCCAGTACAGCACTGGTGGCGGGTTATCATCGCGCGGTGGCGGCAGATAGATGCTGAAAGTCATGTTGCAATTCAGGCTCTGCGCCGCATGGCGATAACGCTGTTGCCAGCCGCCGAACATACGGTGCTCTTCGAGAAGTTCTAATGACAAGGTCATCTTTGCCTCCAGTCTTATTTTTTGTCGATACCCGTCATACTTCAAACTGCAGGTGTGTTGACTGCAAGCGCTCACCCGAATCACTTACTAAAGTAAGCTCATCGGGTCTCCCGCTCTTGTCGCCGTCCTGCAACTCGAATTATTTTGGATCGAAGTGAATAACGGAACGGATGGATTTGCCTTCGTGCATCAAATCGAACGCTTCGTTAATCTGCTCCAGCCCCATGGTGTGGGTAATAAAGTCATTTAGCGCGAACTCGCCGTCCATATAACGCTGGACGATGCCCGGCAGTTGCGAACGGCCCTTCACGCCGCCAAAGGCGGAACCGCGCCATACGCGACCGGTCACCAGTTGGAACGGACGGGTAGAAATTTCCTGGCCGGCACCGGCAACGCCGATAATCACCGATTCACCCCAGCCTTTGTGGCAGCATTCCAGCGCCGAACGCATCACGTTGACGTTGCCGATACACTCGAAGGAGAAATCAACGCCGCCGTCGGTCAGTTCGACGATCACGTCCTGAATCGGTTTATCGTAGTCTTTCGGGTTAATCAGGTCGGTGGCACCCAGTTTGCGTGCCAGGTCGAACTTGCTGGTGTTGATATCGATGCCGATGATACGGCCCGCACCAGCCATTTGGGCGCCGATGATGGCTGACAGGCCAATGCCGCCGAGGCCGAAGATGGCCACGGTATCGCCTTTTTGCACTTTGGCGGTGTTGATTACCGCGCCCATGCCGGTGGTGACGCCGCAGCCCAGCAGGCAGACTTCTTCCAGCGGGGCTTCTTTACTGATTTTTGCCAGGGAGATTTCCGGCACTACGGTGTATTCGGAGAAGGTTGAAGTGCCCATGTAGTGGAAGATAGGTTTGCCATCTTTGAAGAAGCGGGTAGTGCCATCCGGCATCAGGCCTTTGCCCTGGGTGGCACGGATCGCCTGACACAGGTTGGTTTTGCCGGATTTACAGAATTTGCACTCGCCACATTCCGGCGTGTACAACGGGATCACGTGATCGCCGACCGCTACGCTGGTCACGCCTTCACCGATGGCTTCTACCACGCCGCCGCCTTCATGTCCGAGGATCGCTGGGAATACGCCTTCAGGATCGGCGCCTGACAGAGTATAGGCATCGGTATGGCAGACGCCGGTGGCGACGATCCGTACCAGCACTTCGCCTTTTTGAGGTGGCATCAGATCCACTTCTTCGATTTTCAGCGGCTGGTTCGGGCCCCAGGCAACGGCGGCACGGGTTTTGATCATTTCCATCATAGTCTCCAGTGGTCTACCCTTCTTACTTGAAGTTGCAGCGTTGTTGGCTGCATACACTCACCCCAGTCACTTACCTAAGTAAGCTCCTGGGGATTCATGTACTTGCCGCCTAGCTGCAACGCCAATTAATTTGGGTTTATATTTTATCAAGCTATGCCAGTAACACCTGATGAAACAGGGTTTGTATTTTCAACAATAGCGGTTTCGGTTTGTTCAATAATTAATTCTTTCAAGGCGCGAACGTTCGGGCCGAAGGCATCACGCCGCCACAGTAACCAGGTGGCAGTTTGGGCGATGTCGTCCGGTAGGGTATGCACTTTTACCCGCTCATGGCCCGGCAGCAGGCTCAGCACCGAATGCGGGATCATCGCCAACCCGGCCCCACTGGCGACGCAGGCCAGCATGGCGTGGTAAGACTGGATTTCCATCACCTGGCCCGGCAATACGCCTTCGCGCTTGAACCAGGACTCCAGCCGCAAGCGATAAGAGCAACTGGCGCGGAAGGCAAACAGCGTTTCGCCCTTGGCGTCTTTGGCGCTGTGGATCGGCAGGTGATCGAGGCAAGAAATCACCACCATATGTTCGGGAAAGGCGATACAGCCGTTAAGTTCGTCATACTGTATCGGCCCATCAACCAGTGCCGCCGCCAGCGTACCGGCGCGTACCCGTTCGGTTATTTCGCCGGAGGTACCCGTAGTCAGCGACAGTGATACCTGTGAGAAACGTTGGTGATAGGCTGCCAGTAACGTCGGCAAGCGGGTGGCGGCGGTGCTTTCCATCGAACCTATGGCGAAGTTGCCTGCCGGCTCGCCGGCATGGGTGATGCTCATGGCTTCTTCGCTCAGAGCCAGAATGCGGTTGGCGTAGCAGAGAAAATTATGGCCCATTGGCGAAAGGCGCAGGCGCTGTTTTTCGCGGATGAACAGATCGGTGCCCAGTTCCTGTTCGAGCTGACGCAGGCGGGTGGTCAGATTCGAGGGGACGCGGTGCAACTGCTCGGCGGCACGGGCGACGGAGCCGGTTTCGGCGACGCTGCAGAACATGCGGAGCTGGGTGAGATCCATTGTCTTCTCTTTTCGTGATGAACTTGATTAGTATTATTCAGTTTTTGTGAGTGTAATGCTGCGGCATGATACTGGCAACTTTCTTTTAACAGTCTGGATACTCTACATGGCTTTAAGAATTGCCCTGAGTGGTTTTATTGCATTGATCGTAGCCATGGGAATAGGTCGCTTCGCCTTTACCCCACAGGTGCCGCTGATGATTGCCGAGCACCAGTTTACCTTGACCGGCGCCGGGCTGGTGGCGGCCATTAACTACCTGGGTTATCTGTGCGGTGCCTATGATGCGATGCGCGCCAACCGACATGTTGAACGTCGGCTGTGGCTGGGGGTGTGGGGGGCAGTAACATTGACCTTGCTTTCGGCCTGGGGGCAGGGCGAATGGTGGCACGGCACCGTGCGTTTCCTGATTGGTTGGGCCAGCGGCTGGGCGATGGTGCTGGTGGCGGCCTGGACCAACGAACGGCTGGCTCACTATGGCCGCCCAGCGCTCAGTGCAGCGGTCTTCGCTGGGCCGGGGGCCGGGATTTTTATCAGCGGCATGCTGGCGGTAGGCATTCACAGCCTGGCGCTGACGGCGTCTCAGGCCTGGCTGGTGTACGGCGTGTTGGCGTTGGTGTTGATTGGCGCAATCAGCATTAACCTGCCGAAGGCCGGTGAATTGCATCGTCCTGATGTGGCACCGGAGCCTCTGCTGTTGACTCCGGCGTTGAAGCGGCTGGTATGGAGCTACAGCCTGGCGGGCTTTGGCTATATTCTGCCGGCCACCTTTCTGTCGCAAATGGCCGCCGCGCGCTTTCCCGGCAGCATGTTCGCCCAATTTGTCTGGCCGATCTTCGGTGGGGCAGCGGTGCTGGGTATTGTTATCGGTATCCTGACTCGTCACAAGCTGACCACCCAAACGCGTCTGGCCATGACTCTGTGGGTACAGGCACTGGGGGTCTTGAGTGCGGAAATCGTGCCGGGGGTCGCCGGGCTGGCGTTGGGGGCATTGTTGACCGGCGGTGGCTTCCTCAGCGTGGTGCAGCTATCTATTCAGCATGGCAGGGAACTGGCACCCAATCATGCGCGTTATATGGCGGGGCTGTTGACCACCGGTTATGCGATGGGTCAGTTGGTCGGCCCGACGCTGTCGGCGCTGTCCACTGCCTTGACCCATCGCCTGGAACCGGCGTTATATGTCGCCGTGGTGGCGCTGATCGTTGCCGGCCTGTTGGTGGTGAATACCCCGACGCGTGAGCTGGCACGAAAACCGACGGGGTTGTGATTAAATTCCGCACAAAAAACGTGGAATAGCCGCAGCGGGCCTGATTGTGCTAAATGCGAATATTTCACCTGCTGATGAAGCACAATCGCTGGATAATCCCCTCACTCTCATCTAGAGTGGGGACAAAATCTTGACCGGGTTCGCGTTATCAATTACGGAAACCTCTGCCGTCAGGAGAGTATGCAATTCACCAGTCTGCTCGGTAAAGCAGCCGGATTGGCGAGTTCAGGTCCGTTGGAGAGATGAAATGACATCATTAAGTAAAGAAGCTGTTCTGGTTCATGCGGCGCTCGAAGAGCGTGGCCTGGAAACCCCGTTGCGTGGTGAAGTGCTGGATCGTGAGACGCGCAAGCGCCGTATTAAAGAGCATATGACGGAAATCATGCAGCTGCTTAATCTCGATCTGTCCGACGACAGCCTGGCGGAAACCCCTCATCGCATTGCCAAGATGTATGTCGATGAAATTTTCTCCGGCCTGGACTACGCGAATTTCCCAAAAATTACGGTCATCGAAAACAAGATGAAGGTCGATGAAATGGTGACGGTGCGCGACATTACCCTGACCAGCACCTGTGAACACCATTTCGTGACTATCGACGGTAAAGCGACCGTGGCCTATATTCCGAAAGATGCGGTGATCGGCCTGTCGAAAATCAACCGTATCGTGCAATTCTTCTCCCAGCGCCCACAGGTGCAGGAGCGTCTGACACAGCAGATCCTGGTGGCATTGCAAACCCTGCTGGGTACCAATAACGTGGCAGTATCGATTGATGCGGTCCATTATTGTGTTAAGGCGCGCGGTATCCGCGATGCGACCAGCGCCACCACCACCACCTCGCTGGGTGGGCTGTTCAAGTCCAGCCAAAACACCCGTCAGGAATTCCTGCGTGCGGTGCGACATCAGGGGTGATGTGGGTTTAAAGCACAAGAACAGGCGCCTGCGGGCGCCTTTTTAATGGCCGGAATACAGCGATAAAATAATGAGCAACCCTTCGACCATACCGCTGCCGCGCATCGCCACTCTGGACTGTGTGCGCGGTATCGCCATCCTTGGCATTCTGCTGCTGAATATCAGCGCCTTTGGCCTGCCGAAGGCGGCCTACCTGAATCCTGCCTATCTGGGGCTGCCGTCATCGCGTGACGCCTGGACCTGGGCGCTGTTGGATATTTTCGCACAGGCCAAGTTCCTGGCGATGTTTGCCTTGTTGTTTGGTGCCGGACTGCAGATGCTGCTGCGGCGCGGCAAGGGCTGGATACGTGCTCGGCTGTCCTGGCTGGTGCTGTTTGGCTTGGCGCATGCCATTTTTCTTTGGGACGGCGATATCCTGTTGGCCTATGGCCTTATCGGGCTGGTGTGCTGGCGGATGATCCGCGATGCCAAAGAAACCTATCAGCTATTGAAAACCGGCGTGGTGCTATACCTGGTCGGCGTCGGGGTACTGCTGTTGCTGGGCTTTATCTCGCCCGGAGAGCCGGGCGGTTTCTGGCAGCCCGGCGTAGCGGAACTGCAGTATGAAAAATTCTGGAAGATGCAGGGCGGCATGGAGGCCTTGCGCAGCCGTACCGATCTGCTTTCATCCAGCCTGTTGGCGATTGGCGCGCAATACGGTTGGGAGTTGGCGGGGCTGATGCTGTTTGGTGCCGGACTGATGCGCAGCGGTTGGCTGCGCGGTACCTATTCGTCGGGGTACTATCGCCGTCAGGCCGCCTGGTTGATACCGCTTTCATTACTGATCCAACTGCCGGCGGTGGCGTTGCAGTGGCATCTTCACTGGGACTACCGCTGGAGCGGCTTTTTATTGCAGGTGCCGCGCGAACTGGGTGCTTCGCTGCAGGCCATGGGCTATCTGGCACTGTGCTACGGGTTCTGGCCGACGCTGTCGCGGCTGCGCATTGGGCATTGGTTGACGCAGGTCGGGCGCATGGCGCTGAGCAATTACCTGCTGCAAACGCTGATCTGTACCACGCTGTTCTATCGTTTTGGCCTGTATCAACAGTTCGATCGCCTGCAACTGCTGGCGTTTGTGCCGCTGGTCTGGTTGGCTAACCTGTTGTTTTCTAATCTGTGGTTGCGTTACTTCTCCCAGGGACCGGTGGAATGGCTATGGCGCAAACTGACCACTCTGGCCGCCGGTAACACGGAGCCCAAGGGAGTGAATTGAGATCTGGCGCAGGTAGGTTAAAAAAATGTATGTAAACGTTTTCTTTCCTGTGACGGAATTCACGCAGAGGAGGATGACAAACGGGGTAGGATAGCGCCACTGTCAACTACCCCGACCTCAGGATTTTTCATGACCTCTGTTCACCCAACCACCATTCGTGACGTGGCGAAGCGTGCGGGCGTGTCCGTGGCGACCGTCTCTCGCGTGCTGAACCACAGCGCCCTGACCAGTAAAGAGACGCGTGAACAGGTGCTTAAGGCGGTGGCTGAACTCGGTTATCGGCCCAACGCCAATGCACAGGCACTGGCCACCCAGAGCAGCGATACCCTCGGGGTGGTGGTGATGGACGTCTCCGATCCCTTCTTTGGCGCGCTGGTGAAAGCGGTAGACACCGTAGCGCAGCAACACCACAAATATTTGTTGATCGGCAACAGTTATCACCAGGCGGATAAAGAGCGTCACGCCATTGAAGTGCTGATCCGTCAGCGCTGTAATGCCTTGATTGTGCATGCTAAAGCGCTGTGTGATGCCGAATTGATGACTTTCCTCGATCAGGTGCCGGGCATGGTGTTGATCAACCGCATCATTGCCGGCTATGAGCATCGCTGCGTCGGGTTGGACAACGTTAGTGGCGCGGAGATGGCAATGCGTTTGCTGTTGTCGCAGGGACATCAGCGCATTGGTTATCTGGGCTCCAACCACCCGATCGAAGACGGGCCGCTGCGCCAGCAGGGCTATACGCAGGCGATGGCGGCGGCCGGGCTGGCAACGCCCGACAGCTGGCGCGCCTATGGTGCGCCAGATTTGCAGGGCGGGGAAGCGGCAATGGTCGAGCTACTCGGGCGTAACCTGCATTTGAGCGCGGTGTTTGCCTACAACGACGCCATGGCCGCCGGTGCCATGGCGGTGCTGAAAGAAAACGCTATCACAGTACCGCAAAATTTCTCGCTGGTGGGGTTCGATGATATCCCCATTGCACGCTATACCAGCCCCAAACTCACCACGGTGCGCTATCCCATTGTGACCATGGCGACGCTGGCTACCGAGTTGGCCCTGCTGGGGGCGGCAGGCCCGCTGGAGCCACAGGACCGCCATTTGTTCATGCCGACCCTGGTACGCCGCCATTCCGTGGCTCCGTGGCAAATTGAGGCAGCGGTCACTCTCTGAACATTTAATCTTGTGTAACCGTTTTCAATCTGTGAGAAAATTCACAGATTATTAACATCACGCCGTCTATGCTCTAGTCGTTTTCCAGCGCAAAGGCACTTGCCGCTGCTGTTCTTTATCTCGCGCTGGCACCACACTTTTCAGGAATAACATGATTCACGGATGACAGGGAAACTGCCAGGCCCGGTTGTGCATTCGCCACCGGTTACCTTTGGCCTAATACCGAGCAAGACCCTACATAAACCGGAGACACACAATGAATAAGCAGGTTTTCACCCTGGCCGCGACGGCCGCAGCCATGATGTTTGGCGCCGCAGCACATGCAGATACCCGTATTGGCGTCACAATTTATAAATATGACGACAACTTTATGTCGGTGGTACGCAAGGCTATCGAGAAAGACGCCAAGGCCTCTCCGGATGTTACCCTGCTGATGAATGACTCGCAGAACGACCAATCCAAACAAAACGACCAGATTGACGTGCTGATCGCCAAGGGCGTTAAAGCACTGGCTATCAACCTGGTTGACCCTGCGGCGGCTCCGGTAGTGATTGATAAGGCGCGCGCAAACGATATTCCGATTGTGTTTTACAACAAAGAGCCTTCCCGTAAAGCGCTGGATAGCTATGACAAAGCCTATTACGTGGGGACCGACTCTAAAGAGTCCGGTGTGATCCAGGGGAAACTGATCGAGAAGCACTGGAAGGCTAACCCGAACTGGGATCTGAACAAGGACGGCCAAATCCAGTATGTATTGCTCAAAGGCGAACCGGGCCACCCGGATGCTGAAGCACGTACCACTTACGTGACTAAAACGCTGAACGACGATGGTATCAAGACGCAGGCATTGCAGATGGATACCGCGATGTGGGACACCGCCCAGGCTAAAGACAAAATGGATGCCTGGCTGTCCGGCCCGAATGCCAACAAAATCGAAGTGGTGATTGCCAACAACGATGCGATGGCAATGGGTGCAGTAGAAGCGCTGAAAGCGCACAACAAATCCAGTATTCCGGTATTCGGTGTGGATGCGTTGCCAGAAGCGTTGGCGATGGTGAAATCCGGCGCTATGGCAGGGACAGTTCTGAACGATGCCGACAATCAGGCCAAAGCCACTTTCGAAATGGCGAAAAACCTGGCAGCGGGCAAACCGGCCGCCGATGGCACCCAATATAAGATTGAAAATAAAGTGGTGCGCATTGCTTACGTTGGCGTAGATAAAGACAACCTGTCACAGTTTATTAAGTAAGTTTTGAGATAACACACAATGACCCCGCTTGCGGTGCGCTGAACAGCGTCAACACCAGGAACGCCGCAGGCGGGGCATTTATATCAAGTCCATACCCTATGAATTTCAAGTTACAGCTAGGTGGCCAGCTCGCTCGGCCCAGGCGCTTACTCAGGTAAGTAACTGGGGTGAGCGACAAATCTGTCGGGAACAGATTTGAACGCGCGAGCAGCGGCCCCGAAGGGGCAAGACTCACGGATGGGTCTTGTAAAGCAGGTAACAACGCTGTGACTTGAAAGGTGACGGGTATACTAGCCAGGTGTACTTATGGCCGACAGCCCACGTGAATTTTTGCTGGAAATGACCGATATCAGCAAGTCATTTCCCGGCGTCAAGGCATTGGATAATGTGAATCTGCGCGTTCGTCCGCACTCCATTCATGCATTAATGGGGGAGAACGGCGCGGGGAAATCGACATTATTAAAATGTCTGTTCGGCATTTATAAAAAAGATGCCGGCAGTATTATTTTTCAGGGCCAGGAAATTGATTTCAAAAGCTCCAAAGAGGCGCTGGAACACGGCGTTTCAATGGTGCATCAGGAATTGAACCTGGTGTTGCAGCGTACCGTGATGGATAACATGTGGCTCGGGCGTTACCCGACCAAAGGCATGTTTGTCGATCAGGACAAAATGTTGAAGGACACCCAGGCGATATTCGACGAGCTGGATATTGATATCAACCCGCGGGATAAAGTGGGCACGTTATCGGTATCGCAGATGCAGATGATCGAAATTGCCAAGGCTTTCTCCTACGACGCCAAGATTGTGATTATGGATGAGCCAACCTCCTCGCTGACGGAAAAAGAGGTGAATCATCTGTTCACCATTATCCGTAAGCTGAAAGAGCGCGGCTGCGGCATCGTCTATATCTCGCACAAAATGGAAGAAATTTTCCAGCTGTGCGATGAAATAACCATCTTGCGCGACGGTCAGTGGATCGCTACCCAGCCGCTGGAAGGGCTGGATATGGACAAGATTATTTCGATGATGGTGGGGCGTTCGCTCAGCCAGCGTTTCCCTGATCGGCAAAATACGCCGGGTGAGGTGATCCTGGAAGTGAAGGGCCTGACCTCAATGCGTCAGCCTTCTATTCGCGATATCTCCTTCGATCTGCATCAGGGGGAGATCCTTGGCATTGCCGGATTGGTGGGGGCCAAGCGTACCGACATTCTGGAGACGCTGTTCGGCATCCGCGAAAAAATTGCGGGCACCATCAAGCTGCATGGCAAGGCCATCAACAACCACAGCGCCAATGAAGCGATTAACCACGGTTTTGCCCTGGTGACGGAAGAGCGCCGTTCCACCGGGATTTACGCCTATCTGGATGTCGGTTTTAACTCGCTGATTTCCAATATCCGTAACTATAAAAACAAAATCGGCCTGCTGGATAATGCCCGAATGAAAAGCGACACCCAATGGGTGATCGATGCCATGCGGGTCAAGACTCCGGGTCATCATACCAACATCGGCTCGCTGTCCGGCGGTAACCAGCAGAAGGTGATTATCGGCCGTTGGCTGCTGACCCAGCCGGAGATATTGATGCTGGATGAACCGACGCGCGGTATTGACGTTGGCGCCAAATTCGAAATTTATCAGTTGATGACCGAGCTGGCGAAGAAGGGCAAGGGGATCATTATTGTCTCGTCTGAAATGCCGGAGCTTTTGGGAATTACCGACAGAATATTGGTGATGAGTAATGGTCAGGTTGCGGGCATCGTTAACACCAAACAGACCTCGCAAAATGAAATTTTACGTCTCGCATCCCTGCACCTTTAAGGATCAGAATTATGAACGCGCTGAATAAGAAAACTTTGTTCACCTATTTCAAGGAAGGTGGTATTTACGTGGTGTTGCTGGTGCTGCTGGCAATTATTATTATCCAGGATCCGACTTTCCTCAGCTTAATGAACCTGAGCAACATTCTGACGCAGTCTTCGGTGCGCATTATTATTGCACTGGGTGTGGCCGGGCTGATTGTTACCCAGGGGACGGACCTGTCCGCAGGGCGTCAGGTGGGGTTGGCGGCAGTGATCGCTGCGACGTTGTTGCAGTCGATGGATAACGTCAACAAGGTGTTTCCGCATATGGAAACCTGGTCGATCCCACTGGTGATCCTGCTGGTGTGTGCCGTGGGCGCGGTGATTGGTCTGGTGAACGGTTTGATCATTGCCTATCTCAATGTGACGCCGTTTATTACCACGTTGGGTACCATGATCATCGTGTACGGCATTAACTCGCTGTATTACGATTCCGTCGGCGCATCGCCAGTGGCGGGGTTTGATCCCAAGTTTTCCTCCTTTGCTCAGGGGTTCCTGCGCTTTGGCGACTTTAAACTGTCGTACATTACCTTCTACGCCATCATTGCGATTATTTTTGTCTGGATCCTGTGGAATAAAACCCGCTTCGGCAAAAACATCTTCGCTATCGGTGGCAACCCTGAGGCCGCAAAGGTGTCCGGCGTGAACGTGCCGTTGAACCTGATCATGATTTATGCGCTGTCTGGTGTGTTCTATGCGTTTGGCGGTTTGCTGGAAGCGGGCCGTATCGGTAGTGCCACCAACAACCTCGGTTTTATGTATGAGTTAGATGCGATTGCTGCCTGCGTGGTCGGTGGGGTGTCCTTTGCCGGCGGGGTCGGTACGGTATTGGGCGTGGTGACCGGGGTGATCATCTTTACCGTCATCAACTACGGCCTGACTTACATCGGCGTTAACCCTTACTGGCAGTACATCATCAAGGGCGGCATTATTATCTTCGCCGTGGCGTTGGACTCCTTAAAATACGCCAAGAAAAAATAGGAATGTTTCAGACTGATGACAAACCTCATTCCTGCCCAGAGCGAGTAGAGGCCGATAAACAAAAATCCGGAAAATCAATTTATTGATTTTCGGCTGCTCACCACAAAGCAGGAAAAACCACGCTTTTTCCTGCTTTGTCAGCAACCTAAAACGGCCAGCAAATGCTGGCCGTTTTTGTTTCTATGGCGGGGCAGTTAAGGCTGTTTGGCCTTCTGTTTTTCTGCTTCCAGCTTGTGTTCCAGCTCGACCAATTGTTCCGGTGAGACCGCCGGATAGCCCTGGGCGTCCTCCGGTATGGTGTGCATGGCGGAGATCGGGATCAGCGGGCCGAGGAAGCGCGGTTCACGTTTGAGGATGTACAAATCGGTCAGCGCGCCAAGGCGGGCGAAGATCTCGCGTACACGCACCGTCATCATATCTTTGGGTGAGGGTACCGCGTAGCACTGCGCCTGGATCCCCATATGCAGCGCGATAAACAGCGCGCGTTCACAGTGGAATCTTTGGGTGATAATAATAAAGTCATTGGTGTCGAACACCTTGCGGGTACGTACGATCGAATCCAGAGTGCGGAATCCGGCGTAATCCAGCACGATATCACTGGGCGCCACGCCGGCGGCAATTAAATCGCGGCGCATGGTCATGGGTTCGTTGTAGCTTTGCTGGGCATTATCACCGCTCAGCAGCAGGTATTTTACTTTGCCGCTATTGTAGGCGTTGATCGCCCCCTGAATGCGGTAGCGGTAATATTGGTTGATCACGCCGGTACGGTAATATTTGGCAGTACCCAGTACTACGCCGACCTGGCGATGGGGCAGCCCTTGCAGTTCATCATAGACGAAAGGTGCAGTTTTCCAGCTGATCCAACGATCGAGCGTGATAGCCGAGAGCATCAGCAATGCAGCGATGACAAACAAGCCGATTATCAGGCGTTTCCACATGTTATTGCCTTACGCGCACCGTGGCCAAAAAAGATGGCTCAAGGCTACTTTACCTGACTACTTGAAGCAAGCTTGTCCCCCTTCTGGCACGCATTGCGCCGCATTTTTAGGCGTTTTCGGCCATAAAAAAAGTCCGGCGAGCCGGACTTTTTTATCTTGCTTGAGCGAATCAGAACGAGGTGCGCTTGTAGCTACGGTATTGCGGTCGCCAGAAGTTGTGTTCGATGGCTTTCGACAACGCTTCTTCAGAAGTGACTACCGCCATTCCCTGCAGTTGAGCCGCTTTACCCACTTCCATCGCGATGCACTTTGACACACCCTGAATATCGTCAATATCCGGTAACAGTGCGCCATACCCATCGGTGGCCAGCGGCGAACACTCGGCCAGTGCCCGGCTGGCGGCCATCAGCATCGCGTCCGTTACTCGGGTCGCGCCAGAGGCCAGCACACCCAGACCAATCCCCGGGAAGATATAGGAGTTGTTGCATTGGGCAATCGGGATCTGCTGTTCTTTATAATGTACCGGTGCAAACGGACTGCCAGTGGCGACCAGCGCAGCGCCTTCGGTCCAGTTGATGATGTCTTCCGGACGGGCTTCCACGCGTGAGGTTGGGTTGGACAGCGGCATCACGATCGGCCGTGAACAATGCTTGTGCATTTCGCGGATCAGTTCTTCGGTGAACAGACCAGGCTGGCCGGAAACGCCGATCAAAATGGTGGGTTTGGCATTACGCACTACGTCCAACAGCGAGATGGCATCGCTTTGGGTTTGCCATGCGGCCAGGCTTTCGCTTTTTTGCACCAGCTTGCTTTGGAAATCGAGCAGGTTAGGCAGTTTGTCAGTCAGCAGACCAAAACGGTCAACCATGAACACGCGGGCGCGCGCTTCGTCTTCGCTCAGACCTTCGGATTTCATCTGGGCAATAATTTGCTCGGCAATGCCGCAGCCGGCGGAACCGGCACCCAGGAAGGTCACGGTTTGGTCACGCAATTGGCTGCCCGCAGCGCGGCTGGCGGCAATCAGGCTACCCAGCGTGACCGCGGCAGTACCCTGAATATCGTCGTTAAAGCAGCAGATTTCGTCACGATAGCGGTTCAGCAACGGAGTCGCGTTGTTCTGAGCGAAATCCTCGAACTGCAACAGTACGTTCGGCCAGCGGCGTTTCACTGCCTGGATAAACTCTTCAACGAAAGCGTGGTATTCATCACCGGAAATGCGCGGATGACGCCAGCCCATATACAGCGGATCGTTCAGGCGCTGCGGGTTATTGGTACCCACATCCAGCACTACCGGCAGGGTATAGGCCGGGCTGATGCCACCGCAGGCGGTATACAGCGAAAGTTTACCGATAGGAATGCCCATGCCGCCGATACCCTGGTCGCCCAGGCCGAGAATACGTTCGCCGTCGGTGACAACGATCACTTTGACGTTTTGTTTGGTGGCGTTTTGCAGCATGTCGTCAATGCGATCGCGGTTCGGGTAGGAGATAAACAACCCGCGCGCCCGGCGGTAAATATCGGAGAAGTGCTCGCAGGCTTCACCCACCGTCGGCGTGTAGATGATCGGCATCATCTCACTCAGATGGGAGTCCAGCAGGCGGTAGAACAGGGTTTCGTTGGTGTCCTGAATGTTGCGCAGGTAAATGTGCTTATCGCTGTCGTTTTTGAAATCCTGATATTGGCGATAGGCGCGCTCAGCCTGTTCTTCAATGGTTTCCACCGCGTCGGGCAACAAGCCTTGCAGGTTGAAATGGTTGCGCTCTTCTTCAGTGAAGGCACTGCCTTTATTCAGCAGTGGGAATTCCAACAGGATCGGGCCGGCATAAGGGATGTAGAGAGGGCGTTTGCTTTCGTATTCAAGTTCCATGACTTTTGCTCTTCAACGTATCGGATAACTTTATAAGGGTGATCCTAAAAGATCGGCGAAATATGTACAGCAATTGTTATCGGATCATGAGGTAAATTGGCGTAATTATCGACGTTCAAATCCTAATTTAACTAAAGAAAGTGTTTTAAGACGTGAATGCCATTGTAATCAGCTGGCGGGGCTGTTAACAGCGGTGCCGGGCGGCACCGCCAGAGTCAGGATCAGAAAGTAATGCGGCTGACATTTTGGCAGCCCAGGGCAGCCAATGTGGCACGGGTAGCATCCCATTGGGTGAGGATGGCAGTTTCTGGCTCAGCTAGCACCGCACGTTTCACTTTTTGGCAGTCGCTGCCGGAAACATTCAGCAGAACCAGCGCGGCCTGCAAGGGTGGCAGGCTTGGGTTGAAGGCGGCGTTTTCCGCATACCGGCCAGTGTAAATCGTGCCGTCTTCAGCCTCCAGTGCGACGCCGCTGTGGGCGTTACTGTAGGGCGCGTGGCTCTGATTGGCGGCGGCCAGCGCTGCTTTTTCCAGTTCGTCCGTCAGCGCCAGTTGGAAACCATGGTCGACCCGATCCATCAACAGCGTGGTGATATCCAGATCCTTCGGGCCGAAGGCGTCCGGCAGATAATCGCCAAGCGTTGCCGGTTCACGGCCGGGCAGACGAATTTTCAGACTGACGCCGCTGTTCAGTTCGTTCATAAACTGACGGCAGTGGCCGCAAGGCGTGTAGTTAACGGTGATGGAGGCCAGGGCGGCTTCACCGCGCAGCCAGGCGTGGGTCACCGCACACTGTTCCGCATGAATGGTTTGTTGCATCGGGGCGCCGCTGAACTCCATATTGGCGCCAAAATACAAATTACCGCTCTGCCCACGGGCAATGGCACCGACATAAAATTGTGAGATTGGGGCTAACGAGCAGGCCGCCGCCAGTGGCAGCAGAGCGAATGCCAGAGCATCATCATCCAGCCCACAGCGCTGCTTGATCGCGTCCACTTGTTCCGCCTTGAGCATGGCCGGGAAATCAGGCACATCAATATAAGACTGCAAGGCGGTTTGCAAGGTGGCGGGCAGTTCGCCAAAAGCGGTTTGAAAACGCGGGTGCATAGAAACTCTCTCTACAGGTTAACGGGATAACATTCTAGGCAGCCTTTCGTGAATAAAGTGTGATTCAAGTCTCTTTATTGATGAAATCAATGCAATGAAAAGCATAATTGCGAGATGTATCGCAAGTTTTAACCGCTCTAACTGAACATATGCAGGAGTACCGGGAACAGGAAGGGGGCCAGCAGCGAGGTAATGATCCCGCAGATCACCAACGCCAAAGAACCGAATGCCCCTTCCTGATAGTCCATTTCCGCGCAACGAGCGGTGCCCAGTGCATGAGATGCGGTGCCCATGGCCAACCCCCGCGCTGAGCGAGTGGTGACTTTCAATAGTTTAAATAATGTATGCCCGAATACTGCGCCGAGAATACCGACGAAGATTACGCAGACGGCGCTGATTGCCGGAATGCCGCCGAGCGATTCCGCCACGGCCATGGCGATAGGGGTCGTAACCGATTTGGGCATAATGGAAGCGGCAATTTCCGGAGTTGCCCCCATCCATAAAGCGATGGCACCGCCGCTGATCATGGCCGTCATACTGCCGATAAAGCAGACGGCGATAATGGATTTCCAACGGGCGCGGATCTGGTGCAGTTGTTCATACAGCGGGTAGGCCAGCGCGACGACGGCGGGCTGTAATAAGTCATTGAGGATTTTGCTGCCCTGAAAATAGCGTTCATAGGGGATACCGGTCAGTAGCAGCAAGGGAATGATCACCGCCATCGAGACCAGCAGCGGGTTCAGGAGCGGCATGTTCAGCCACTGCGCCAGCTTGCGTGCGGCAAAGTAGACTGCCAGCGTTAACGGCAATGACCACCAGATTTCATGGATCATTTTTCACCCTCTGCGGTATCCGGTTTGCCGGCTATGCGACGTTCCCGGTGGAAATAATGCGAGGTATAACCCACCACCACCAGCACCATCAGGGTGCTGATAATACAGGAAACCACCAGCGGGCTGAGGTGATCGAGGATCTGGTCATAGTATTTCATTACGCCAACGCCGATGGGCACAAACAACAGCACCATATAGCGGATCAGCAGATGACAGCCGGGTTTGACCCACCTGGCCGGCATAATTTGCGTGGAGAGAAGGGCGAACAGCAGCAGCATGCCGATAATGCTGCCGGGAATGGCGATCGGCAGCAGCGCCGCGATGGCATTGCCGACGAATAAGCAAAGGTAGATAAGGACGACTGCCCTCAGATATTTCCAGCACAGAGTGAATAGCTTGGCCATAACTTAATCCCGTTTAACCGATGCATTCATCATACAATTAAGCTGTGACATCCGCCACAAATCACACCATGAATTCTCTCTATGGCTGTCATGCCTGTCAGGCAGGTTGACAGCCGTTAATTAAGCCCGGTGCGCCCTCATTTTGTACTGATGATGCCTGCACGGTATTGCTGCTTTTGTGCCAGGCGATGGCCGAGGAAAAAGAATAGCAGGCTGAACAATGCGGCAGCAATCAACATCACGAACATCATTTGCGGCGCGGCATAGCTGAGTATAAAACCACACAGCACAGGGTTGATGGCACCGCCCAGAGCACTGAGGTTTTGCACGCCGTAGTAACTGCCTTTCAGATGCTGTGGGGCGATAAAGTCGATAAACATGTACTCCACCGGGATCACGATAATCTCCCCAAGGGTAAATATCGCCATAGCTATGGCCCACAACCAGAGTGATTGCCCGGCCAGGCTAAAACCGATCAGCCCCAGAATGAAAAACACGGTGCCCAGCGTCAGCCAGCGCAGCATGTTTTCCTGCCGCATACCTCGGCTCAGTAAATACTGCAGCGCGATGACGATGCAGGCATTAACAATCATCACCGCCCCAATGACCTGATAGGCAAACTCGGCGTTGGAAACCAGAATCAGGTATTGCGACAAATAACCGGTGAACTGGCCGAATACCACCGCGCCAAGCGTGCTACCGAGAGTAAAATAAATCAGCCGCTGGTCGTTGCGCAGAATGGTCAGCGTTTGGCGGAAATTGGGGGGGGCAGAGGGCACGGCCTCAGTCGCTGTTGGCGGCGTAGTGCGTTGTCGGTGCAGGCTAAAACTCAACGCTGTCACTGTGAATAAAGCCAATCCGCCTGAAAGGTAAAAGGGTAACAATGGGTTTAGCCCTGCCACCATCACCCCCAGTGATGAGCCGACCGCCCAGCCAACGTTCACCAGCGTGTAGTTGATTGAAAAGGCTTTGATACGTTGCGCAACCGGTAGCCAGTCGGCAAAACAGGCCTTGATGGTGATGCCCAGTACCGAATAGGCGGTATGCAGGATAGCCAATACCACGATGATCCCACCCGGACGCGGGATCCACGGAATAGCGAAAAAACTTAGGGCGAACAGCAAAATGGCCGTCAGAATCAAGGTGTTTTTGTTGAACTTGTCGACCAGGTAACCGCCATACAGACTGGCGAAAATACCGATCATCAGGCTGATGCCCAAAATGATACCGACGCTCTTCGGCAGCAGGTGGAAATGTCCGGTGAGATAGATGGTAATGAACGGTAGCGTGACGCCACGCCCAATGGTCAATACCAGCGAGCTGGCTAGCAAGGTGTTGATCAGCGGTGGGAATCCCTTCATGTCAGACCTGTTTATACGTACGGTGATTAATTTGGTGTGGGTAACCGTAGGGGGCGAAGATATTTGGCCCGATTAACAGGGGCGCAGCTGTGGCGCCCCTATAATCTGCCTGAGTATATGCAGGATTTAAATTATTTTCCCGTTTTAGCCTGCAGCGTGGCGAACCAGGGCTGGATGAATGCGTCGCTGCTGCCCCAGCCCGGGATAATTTTGGCCAGGCCGGCGACATTGACCGGCCCCGGCTGGCTGACCAGCAGTGCCTGTGGAATAGCGGCGGCTTTAAATTCGTAGGTTGCCGGCGTCGGTTCCCCGGCAATTTTGTTCACCACCAGACGCAGGTTGATTGCACCGATCAGTTTCGTGTCCACCGCCACGCTGACTTTCCACGGGCTGTTGGCTTCGCGCATTAGCTGCAAATCCTGATTAGAGATGTCGATGCTGTACAGTTTGATCTCGGTACGGCCATTCTCTTTCAACGCCTTGTAGGCACCCTGACTAAAGGCATCCCAGGTGCCCCAAATCGCGTCGATCTTGCCTTTCGGAAATTTGGCCAGTACGGCGCCAACCTTGTTGGCGGTATCACCCTGTACGTCGGATGACACTGCGCCGATCGACTCCAGCTCGTGAATGCCAGGGTTCTGTTTCAGCAACTGTTGATAAGCGGCCTGGCGGCGTTCCATCGGCGGGAAACCGGCCACCCAGAGTTTGATGATATTGGCTTTGCCGTTGAAATCCTTGATCAACTGACCGAAAGACTCATTGGTCAGTGAAGTGTCATCCTGTTGTGAAACGGTGACGCCGGGGATAGTGCCGCTGATGTCGGTATCAAAGGCGGATACGGCAATGCCCGCCGCCGTAATGCGTTTGACCAGATCGGTGGAATAGGGCGCGCGGCCCTGCGAGAGAATAATGCCGTCATATTTCTGGCTGATGGCCTGATTCACGAAATCCTGAAAGCGTGCGTCGTCACCGTTGCTGAGGAAGGTATCCACCTTAAACCCCAGTTTGCGGCCTTCCTGGAGGGCGCCGGCCAGAAACTGAGTGGTGTTGTCATCGGAGCCCAGATTGCGGATCACCGCAATGCGAATGGGGCCCTGATGTTGAGCGATGGCGGTGGGTACCGGCGCAGGAGTTTCTGCGGCAAACAACGGCAGTGCGGTCAGCATGCCAATGGCCAGCAGCGGGGTCTTTAGGGTTTTCATTATTATTGGCTCCGAAAGCAGGTGAGAACTATCCCGGTAAGTGACTATTTATAGCAGTCTTTCCTTCTGGACGTCTACTTTAATGTCGGAGCATCGGAACCGAAATGATTCTCTTGGGAAGGGGCTGGAAGAGGTACTCAGGGAAATCAAATAAAAAGGGCCGAGCAAGCTCGACCCTTCAGACTGATGACAAACCTCATTCCTGACCAGAGCGAGTAGAGGCCGATAAATAAAAATCAGGAAAATCAATGTATTGATTTTCGGCTGCTCACCACAAAGCAGGAAAAACCATGCTTTTTCCTGCTTTGTCAGCAACCTAAAAGGGCCGAGCAAGTTCGACCCTTACGATCACGTGAGTGGATGTTATTTCACCTGCATCCCTGGCTGTGCGCCGCTGTCCGGGCTAAGCAGGAAGATTTCTTTTCCGCCCGGACCGGCAGCCATCACCATGCCTTCGGAGATACCGAAGCGCATTTTGCGCGGCGCAAGGTTGGCAACCATGATGGTCAGACGGCCTTCCAGCGCTTTTGGATCCGGATAAGCGGAACGAATACCGGAGAAGATCTGGCGCATTTCGCCACCCAGATCCAACTGCAGCTTCAACAGCTTGTCCGAACCTTCGACAAAGTCGGCGCTCTTGATTAGGGCAATACGCATATCAACCTTGGCGAAATCGTCAAAGGTGATGGTGTCCTGAATAGGATCGTCCGCCAGCGGCCTGCTGACCACTTTCGTTGCCGCCATGTCTTCTTTCGAGGCGCTAACCATTTCATTGACCTTATCCAGATCGATACGGTTGAACAGGGCTTTGAATGTATTAACCTGATGGCCCAGCAACGGCTGCGGGATACTGTCCCAGCTCAGCTCACAATTAAGGAAGGCTTCGGTACGTTCGGTCAGTGACGGCAGCACCGGCTTCAGGTAGGTCATCAGGACACGGAACAGGTTGATGCCCATTGAGCAAATGGCTTGTAAATCTACATCGCGGCCTTCCTGTTTAGCCACTACCCATGGCGCCTGCTCATCCACATAGCGGTTTGCCAGATCGGCCAGCGCCATGATTTCGCGGATTGCACGGCCCGACTCACGGCTGGCATAAGCTTCGGCGATACTTTGTGCCGCATCAACGAAGGTTTGGTACAGCGCCGGATCGGCCAGCTTGTCGGCCAGTTGCCCACCAAAACGCTTGCTGATAAAGCCGGCGTTGCGCGAAGCCAGGTTAACCACCTTGTTCACGATGTCGGCGTTTACCCGCTGCACAAAATCTTCCAGATTCAGGTCGATATCGTCAATGCGTGAAGACAGCTTGGCGGCGTAGTAGTAACGCAGGCAATCGGCATCCAGGTGTTGCAGATAGGTACCGGCCTTGATAAAGGTACCGCGAGACTTGGACATCTTGGCGCCGTTTACCGTTACGTAGCCATGCACGAACAGGTTGGTCGGCTTGCGGAAGTTACTGCCTTCCAGCATTGCCGGCCAGAACAGGCTGTGGAAATAAACGATGTCCTTGCCGATAAAGTGATACAGCTCGGTAGCGGAGTCCTTGTGCCAGAACTCGTCAAAGTCCAGATCGCCGCGCTTGTCGCACAGGTTTTTGAATGAACCCATGTAGCCGATTGGCGCATCCAGCCAGACGTAGAAGTATTTGCCTGGGGCATCCGGGATTTCAAAGCCGAAATACGGCGCATCGCGGGAGATATCCCACTGTTGCAGACCGGACTCAAACCACTCCTGCATCTTGTTAGCCACCTGCTCTTGCAGCGCGCCGGAACGGGTCCAGGCCTGCAGCATTTCGCTGAACGACGGCAGATCAAAGAAGAAGTGCTCGGAATCACGCAGTACCGGCGTCGCACCGGAAACCACGGATTTCGGATCGATCAGCTCGGTCGGGCTGTAGGTTTCGCCACAAACTTCGCAGTTATCGCCGTATTGATCCGGCGATTTGCATTTCGGGCAGGTGCCTTTGACGAAGCGGTCAGGCAGGAACATGCCTTTTTCCGGGTCGTACAGCTGAGAAATGGTGCGGTTCTTGATGAAACCGTTTTCTTTCAGGCGGCCGTAAATTAGGTTCGACAGCTCACGGTTCTCATCGCTATGGGTGGAATGATAGTTATCATAGCTGATGCCAAAACCGGCGAAATCCTGTTGGTGCTCTTGGCTCATTTCCGCAATCATTTCTTCCGGCTTGATGCCCAATTGCTGAGCTTTCAGCATGATCGGCGTGCCGTGCGCGTCGTCCGCGCAGATGAAATGAACCTCGTTGCCGCGCATTCGTTGGTAACGAACCCAGATGTCTGCCTGGATGTGTTCGAGCATGTGGCCGAGATGGATGGAACCATTTGCGTACGGCAGCGCGCACGTCACCAATAATTTTTTCGCGACTTGAGGCATAGTGAGAACTTGGTTTCTGTAATGAATAAAAAGGGTCTTTGATGTTACCCGATCGCGTCCGCCACGGCTAGGGCGGTTTCTTTATACAGACATGCGCCGACCGGCCTGCAGTTCTGATATGCTTAGCGGGAAGCTATCCATTCAAAATCAAGGAGCCGGGATGAGCACAAAATCCCCCGAGCAGACTAACCCCGAAATTCTGCGTGCCCTGGTGACCGGTGTACTGGCCGCCTTTGAACACCCGACGTTAAAGAATAATCTGACCGCGCTGAAGGCAATTCACCACTGCGCGTTGTTGGATCATGTGTTGCACATTGAACTGATTATGCCATTCGCCTGGCAGAGCGGTTTTGAGGTGCTGAAAGACAGCGTCAGTACAGAATTACTGCGCGTGACCGGTGCTGAGGCAATCGACTGGAAACTGAAGCACGATATTACCACTCTGAAACGCGCCAACAATCAGGCCGGTATCAAGGGGGTGCGTAATATCATCGCCATCAGTTCCGGCAAGGGCGGGGTGGGTAAATCCACCACGGCGGTTAACCTGGCGTTGGCGCTGGCTGCGGAAGGGGCCAAGGTCGGTATTCTGGATGCTGACATTTATGGCCCGTCGATCCCGAATATGCTGGGCACCGAGAACGAGCGTCCAACTTCGCCTGACGGGCAACACATGGCACCGATCCTGGCGCACGGTCTGGCAACCAACTCTATTGGTTATCTGGTGACCGACGATAATGCCATGGTGTGGCGCGGCCCGATGGCCAGCAAGGCGTTAATGCAATTGTTGCAGGATACCTTGTGGCCGGATTTGGACTATCTGGTGCTGGATATGCCACCGGGTACCGGTGATATTCAGTTGACGCTGTCGCAAAACATTCCGGTTACCGGAGCATTGGTGGTCACCACGCCGCAGGATATCGCGCTGCTTGATGCCGCCAAGGGCATTGTGATGTTTGAGAAGGTTCATGTGCCGGTTCTGGGCATAGTGGAAAATATGAGTGTGCATATTTGCAGCAACTGCGGACACCACGAACCCATTTTCGGTACCGGTGGGGCGGAAAAACTGGTGAAGAAATACCATAGCCGCCTGCTGGGGCAGTTGCCGCTGCATATTTCACTGCGCGAAGATTTGGATCGTGGCGAGCCGACGGTGATAAGCCGCCCGGACAGTGAATTTGCCGAGCTGTATCGCCAGTTGGCCGGTCGCGTTGCCGCGCAGATGTATTGGCAAGGTGAAGCTATTCCGACGGAAATCTCTTTCCGAGCCTTGTAACAGCGCCTTATTTAGAGCAAAACCCCAGACTGGCTCCGGGGTTTTGTTTATGGGAGCGTCAGATGTTTGTGCAGGTCCGCACGGGTATAAGGGCGTTCGATATGTGCCAGAGCGGTGGCAATATGTTCCAACAGGCCCTGCGTCGGTGCCGGTTGCCGGTTGCCCATCAGGGCGAGCGGTAAAGCCAATGCGCAGATGATCCGTAACCAGGAAAGCTGCGGACGTGGCTTGCCACGTTGTAACCACAGGAACAGCGAGCTGGCCAGATAACCCAACACTAATCCACTTGCCACTTCCGAAGGCGAATGCACCTGAATGGCCAGCCGCGATAGCCCGATAGTGAGGGGCAACACCAAACCTGCCACCAGCGCCATACTGCGCACCGCATGTGAAAAACGCCCGGTCAGCGTCCAGAGGAACACCGGCCAGATACTGGCTGCCAGCGCAGAGTGGCCACTAAAGCCGGTAAAGTCATAGCTTTCAATGCCAATGCCCCAGCCCATAAAGGCCAGTTTGGAGGCACATACCACGCCGCCGGCACCACCGAAAATCAGCGCCCATTGCCAACCTGCGGTTCGGGTGGCTGGTGGCACGACTAATACGATAAAGAGAATCAATGAGCACGGCAACAGCAACATACTGTCGCCAAAAAATGTCAGAAAATACCAGTCCAGCACGTCGGTCTCCGATGAAATAAGGCATCCCAATTGTCAGGATTATCATTAAGTCACCGAGTTTACCCCGGCATGCCCGATAGCCCTAGAAGCAATCATCTGAAAATCGTGGTAGACCAATCCGACGAAATAACCCGAGATAGCGGTCTGGCTGCGGCAATATAGGCTGGCGCTATGGCCGCTAACTCCCTATAATTGACGCGTTTTAGTTCCCCCCCTTCACACTACGAAATCAGGTCTTCAATTTTATGACTGACAAGCCGCATCAGTGCGTCATTATTGGTATAGCTGGCGCATCTGCCTCCGGAAAAAGCCTTATCGCCAGTACGTTGTATCGTGAACTTCGCGATCAGGTTGGCGATGAACATATCGGCGTTATTCCTGAAGACAGTTACTACAAAGACCAGACTCACTTGACCATGGAAGAAAGGGTCAAGACAAACTATGACCACCCAAGCGCCATGGACCACAACCTGCTGTTTCAGCATCTGCAAATGCTGAAATCAGGCAAGGCGATAGAGTTACCCTTGTACAGTTACACCGAGCACACGCGTAAGAAAGAGACCATTCATCTGGAACCGAAAAAGGTGATTATTCTTGAAGGGATCCTGCTGTTGACGGATATCCGTCTGCGTCAGGAAATGAATTTCTCGATCTTTGTTGATACGCCGCTGGATATTTGCCTGATGCGCCGTATGAAGCGAGATGTGAACGAGCGTGGCCGTTCGATGGATTCGGTAATGGCGCAATACCAGAAAACCGTCCGTCCGATGTTCCTGCAGTTTATCGATCCTTCCAAGCAATACGCCGACATTATCGTCCCACGCGGGGGGAAAAACCGCATTGCGATCGATATTCTGAAAGCCAAAATCAGCCAGTTCTTTGAATAATGCCGTTCAATGGCCGGAAAACCCGTGTTTCCGGCCGGCGGGCAACTATTTACACCGCGGCGTAGACCTTTCGCCCGTTGTGTGGCAATTTTTGTTTTAGTGACACGCCTTGATGGAGATGAATAAATGAGACTGTGCGACCGTGATATAGAAGCCTGGCTGGATTGTGAAAAGCTGGTGATTTCACCGCGTCCGCCGATTGAGCGTATTAACGGGGCCACAGTGGATGTCCGTTTAGGCAATCAGTTCCGCGTTTTTCGTGGCCATACCGCTGCCTTTATCGACCTTAGCGGGCCGAAAGATGAAGTCAGTGCCGCGTTGGATCGCGTGATGAGTGATGAAATTGTTCTGCCGGAAGGAGAGGCTTTCTTCCTGCATCCGGGGGAGTTGGCGCTGGCGGTCACGCTGGAGTCGGTCACGCTGCCAAACGATTTAGTGGGTTGGCTGGACGGGCGTTCTTCCCTGGCGCGTCTGGGCCTGATGGTCCATGTTACCGCGCACCGTATCGATCCAGGTTGGCAGGGCCGAATTGTCCTGGAGTTCTATAATTCAGGTAAGCTGCCGCTGGCATTGCGTCCGGGCATGCTGATTGGCGCACTGAGTTTTGAACCGCTGTCCGGGCCGGCGGCACGTCCTTATAATAGCCGCCAGGATGCAAAATATCGCGATCAGCAGGGCGCAGTAGCCAGTCGAATCGACAAGGATTAACAGCGCTGGAAGCACGGTCGGTGTGGCGCTGACAAGAGGATGGCATGAGAAGATTACTGACGGCTTTGGTGATTTTACTGGTGGTGTTGCTGGCGGGGATGTCCGCGCTGGTACTGCTGGTAAATCCGAATGATTTTCGTGCCTACATGGTCACGAAAGTCGAGAAAAAGAGTGGTTATCATCTGACGCTGGATGGCGATTTGCGCTGGCATATCTGGCCGCAGCTCAGCATTCTGGCCGGCCGTATGACGCTGACTGCGCCCGGAGCCAAAGCGCCGGTGGTTAGTGCAGATAATATGCGCCTTGATGTCAAACTGCTGCCGTTGTTGTCGCATCAACTGTTTGTGAAACAGGTGATGCTGAAGAACGCCGTGATCCGCCTGACCCCTGAAAGTGAAGAACAAGATCAACCCGACGCACCTATCGCGCCTGCTAGCCACTCCGAAGAGGCGGTGGATACGCCGTGGAAATTTGATATCGATAATCTGCGGGTGGTGGACAGCCTGTTGATTTGGCAGCGCGCCAATAACGAACAGATCAACGTTCGCGATATTAATCTCACCCTGCAACAAAATGCCAAACGCCAGGCGCAAATGGAACTTTCCAGCCGGGTAAACCGCAATCAGCGCGATTTGACCTTCAGCCTGGCCGCAGATATCGATCTGCAGCAGTATCCACGGCAAATTGCAGCCAATGTCACCCAATTCAGTTACCAACTGGAAGGTGCTGACATCCTGGCCGGCGGTATTAAAGGCGATGGCAGGACTCAAGTGGTCTATCAACAGACGCCGCAGCAAGTGACACTTAGCCAGCTGAGCCTGGATGCCAATGACAGCACCTTTAGCGGTGGTGCCAGTATCGAGTTTGGTGAGATACCTGCCTATACGCTTAACCTGACCTCTGCGGCAGTGAATTTTGACGCCTTTACCGGATGGCAGTCCAGTAGTTCGTCAGTGCAGCAAGAGCAGAATGTCACCTCCTCGCCGGTCATTGCTAGCCAGATGGACGATCCTCAGCAAAATTTAGAGGTGCTGCGAGATTTTAACGCGCAGCTCAATTTGAGTGTGGATCAACTCACCTACCGCGGTATGAATATTACCCATCTTTCGACCCAGGCAGAAAACCGGCAGGGTCTGTTAACGTTGCATTCTTTCTCCGGGCAGGTAGCCGATGGTGATTTTGCTTTACCAGGCACCCTGGACGCGCGTGGCCGCAGACCGGTGATTACCGTGCAGCCGATGGTGAAGCAGGTTGAACTTGGCAGCATTCTGAAGGCGTTTGAGATGCCGCAAATCATGACCGGGAAATTCAGCATGCAAGGGGATTTAACCGGCGATCGTCTGACGTCACAGTCGTTTGAACGGCGCTGGCAGGGCACTGCACAGTTGGCGATGCAGGACGCGCAGTTGCACGGTCTGAACATTCAGCAACTGATTCAGCAAGCCGTGGCGCGCAATGATAACAGCGTGAGTGGACAAAAAGATTATCAGCGTTATACCGAAGTGAAACAGTTGTCGGCTAATGCCAGCCTGGATCGCGGAACGGTAAAAATTACCGAGTTGAGTGCAGATTCTCCGTTGTTAAACCTGAGCGGCAATGGGACGGTGGACATGCCGGGTAAACAGTGTGATATGGCGCTTAACGTTCGCGTAACTGGCGGCTGGCAAGGGCGTAGCGATCTGATCGAGCAGTTGCAGAAAACGCCGATCCCACTGCGGGTTTACGGCCCGTGGAACCAACTTAACTATCAATTGCAGGTCGACCAGGTCTTGCGGAAAACGCTGCAGAACAGGGCGAAGGACGCGTTGAACAAGTGGGCCGATAAAAACAAGGATTCGCGCGAGGGCCAGGATCTTAAAAAACTGCTCGATAAGCTTTAATCTTTGAGAGAGTGCAGGCCGGGCGGTGGCCTGCACTCTCAGTAAACCTCGCCAGAGTATTTCCCTTTCCCAATCATTTCCTCCCGTAACTTTGACGGATATCATGACGTCTGTGTCTGAGTTTGTGCAGAGTGTGCGCAGTTAAGCGATTTATACGCTTTGGTACGGTAAAAAACGAAAATGATAAGTTGAGGGAATATGATAGAGCTTCTGATCGGGGCTGTTGTCGCGGCAGGCGTTGGCCGTTACATCATCAAAGGTTACTCTGCCACCGGCGTATTGATGGTGGGTGGCCTGTTGCTATTGGCCATCAGCGCCCTGATGGGCAAAAGTCTGTTGCCTGCCAGCGCCACATCTACCGGATGGCGCGCGACCGACATTATTGAATACGTCAAAATTCTGCTGATGAGCCGTGGTGGCGATCTCGGCATGATGATTATGATGCTGTGCGGATTTGCGGCCTATATGACTCACATTGGTGCCAATGATGTGGTGGTCAAGCTGGCATCCCGTCCGCTGCAAATGATCAACTCCCCCTACCTTTTGATGGTGGCGGCCTATTTTGTTGCCTGTCTGATGTCACTGGCGGTCTCCTCTGCCACTGGTCTGGGCGTATTGCTGATGGCTACGCTGTTTCCATTGATGGTCAACGTGGGTATCAGCCGTGGTGCGGCTGCGGCGATTTGTGCTTCACCCGCGGCGATTATTCTGGCACCGACCTCGGGTGACGTGGTCCTGGCCGCTAAAGCGGCGGAAATGCCATTGGTTGATTTCGCCTTTAAAACTACTTTACCGATCTCGATAGCGGCGATTGTCTGCATGGCGGTTGCGCATTTCTTTTGGCAGCGTTACCTCGACAAAAAGGCCAATGAACAGCATCACATTATGGATGTGAGTGAAATCACCACTCATGCGCCGGGCTTCTACGCTGTGCTGCCGTTTACACCTATCCTGGGCGTGCTGGTGTTTGATGGTAAATGGGGGCCGGAACTGCATATCATCACCGTGTTGGTTGGCTGCATGCTGTTGGCGGCGGTGATTGAGTTCCTGCGCAGTTTCAGTGCCAAACAGGTATTTAGCGGTCTGGAAGTCGCTTATCGCGGTATGGCGGACGCTTTTGCCAGTGTAGTTATGCTGCTGGTAGCTGCCGGCGTGTTCGCCCAGGGCTTGAGCACAGTCGGGTTTATCAGCGGGCTGATCAGCCTGGCGCAGTCGTTTGGTACCGGCGGCATCATCATGATGTTGGTGCTGGTGGTGATTACCATGCTGGCCGCGATGACCACCGGTTCAGGTAACGCCCCGTTTTATGCTTTCGTGGAACTTATTCCCAAACTGGCGGCTCAGATGGGGGTTAACCCAGCGTATTTGGTGATCCCGATGCTGCAGGCTTCGAACCTGGGACGTACTTTGTCGCCAGTTTCAGGGGTGGTGGTGGCTGTATCAGGCATGGCAAAAATCTCGCCGTTCGAAGTGGTGAAGCGCACTTCGGTACCAGTGATTGTCGGGGTGATAGTGGTGATTGTGGCGACGGAGTTACTGGTACCCCAGCATTTGTAATAGCGGCCGGGCGATGCCCGGCCCTGGTTTAAACCTCGTAGTCTGGTTCTGGTACCAACAACGGGGTGATTTTTACCTTCAAAATACGGTGGCTACTGACTTCCAGTGGTTCAAACAGGTAGTCACCGATCCGCAACTGCTCGCCTTCCTGGGGAATGCGCTGGCTGTGTTCCATCAGCAGTCCGGCCAACGTGTGGTACTCACGCTTGTCTTCCAGCGGTAATGGCAGATACAACACCAGATCCTCCAGCGGCATATAGCCGTTGGCAGTCCAGCTTCCGTCATCATTTAGCACAATGTCATGTCGGGCATCGACTTCCTCTCCGGCTTCCGGCAGGTTGCCTGCAATGGTTTCCATCACATCAGTCAGCGTGACTATCCCTTCAACTGAACCGAATTCGTCTACTACAAAGGCAAAATGGGTCTGTGCCTGGCGAAATTGTTCAAGGGCGCTCAGCAGGGTCAACTGCTCGGGAAAAATCAGTGGTTGTAGCACCAAGGCACGTAAATCGAGTGGCGCTTGGGTTAACTGTTGCTTCAGCACGTCGATGGTATGAATGACACCGAGGGGTTCATCGCTGGCGCTGTCTTCTACAACAACAATGCGCGTATGCTGATTTTTCTCCAGCAATTGGGTCAGCTTTTCCTGCGGATCATTTAGCTCGAGGTATTCCACATCATGGCGGGAGGTCATGATGCTGCTTACCGTACGCTGCGCCATACCCAGCACGCGCTCGATCATATGGCGTTCCTGCTGGTTGAAAATTTCACCGCTTTCATTGCCGCTATCGGCCAACAGGTTGGCGGATTGGTTGTCGATTTCCGCTTCTTCATGCTTGCCGCTCAACATGCGCAGCACGGCTTCTGCGGTTCGTTCGCGCAGGGGGCGTGCCGTCGAGAGGAAACGACGGCGGTTGAACTGCGATAGTTGGTTCAAGGCTTCAATCATCACTGAGAAACCAATGGCGGCGTACAGATAACCTTTCGGAATGTGGTAGCCAAAGCCTTCGGCAACCAGACTGAAACCGATCATCAGCAGGAAGCTCAGACACAGGATGACAATCGTCGGGTGGGCATTGACGAAGCGCGTTAGCGGTTTACTGGCCAACAACATCAATCCGATAGCGATACAAACCGCAAGCATCATGACTGCTAGGTGATCGACCATGCCGACGGCAGTGATCACCGAGTCGAGCGAGAAGACCGCATCCAGCACCACGATTTGTGCCACCACTGGCCAGAAGCGGGCGCCTTTGCGCTGGCTCTGTTGCTCTTCATCTTTACCCTCGAGTCTCTCGTTGAGCTCCATGGTGGCTTTGAACAGCAGGAAGATACCTCCAACCAGCATTATCAGATCGCGGCCGCTGAAGGGATGTCCGCCGGCAAAAAACAACGGTTGAGTCAGTGTCGCCAACCATGAGATCGAGGCCAATAACGCCAGACGCATCAGTAACGCCAGCAATAAACCCACAACACGGGCTTTATCTCTTTGATGCTTTGGTAATTTTTCCGCCAGGATGGCGATAAAGATAAGGTTGTCTATACCCAGCACGATTTCCAGCACGACCAGAGTGGCCAGGCCGGCCCAAATTGTTGGATCTGCGATCCATTCCATACGCCCAATTTCACCTGTAAGTTCGACGGCTTATGCCGCAAACGAATGATGGGTGTTGAGCCAGGAAAATTCAACATTAAAACTGGGGGACTTGCCTGCCAAATGAAAAGCCAAGCAAAAATAATGCATAAAAATTCATCCATGCAGGAAGGGATCAAAATGTGACACAAGGAGAAATGGGGAATTTTCTGAAAAGGAACTCAGTTTCTGGAATATGGGGGGAGACGTTTGTTGATAAATGCAGCGTAAATATAATTTTTAAAAATCAAACCATTATGGATTTCATTGACTGCTACACTTTGCTGAGTCTACCCCTGTGGGTAGTCTTATTCTGAAAAGGGTACCCAATGGGTATCTTAGGCTTGTATCGATAGGGCAATAGTATAAGAATCTTAGCCATATAAACATTTACAAGTATCATCGTTTGGTTATAAGGGCGTATTTATTTTGTTTCATTTGTGATCTAACTATCGCTTAACAAAAGAGTACATCCCTCGATTTACATTAAAACGTGACTGAACCTAGTCACCTGCAGAGAACGATGACAGTACATTGGTAGCTGAAAGCCAAGGGCGGTAGCGTGTCTCAACTATCCCGTTTCCGACTTCATGAGCGGCTTGGTTCAGCTATGTAATAATTATTGAATGTGGATAAAAAACATGCAAAAAAGATTGAAGGCTGTCATTCCCGTAGCAGGCTTGGGAACCCGTATGTTGCCGGCGACAAAAGCCATCCCTAAAGAAATGTTGCCGGTGGTCGATAAACCACTGATTCAATACATCGTTAATGAATGTGTTGCAGCTGGGATTAAAGATATTGTTCTGGTAACTCACTCTTCTAAAAATGCTATTGAGAACCATTTCGATACCTCTTTTGAGCTTGAAGCGGTACTGGAATCACGGGTCAAACGCCAGTTGCTGGAAGAAGTGCAGAGTATTTGTCCTTCAGATGTGACAGTAATGCAAGTACGCCAGGGACAGGCTAAAGGTCTGGGGCACGCGGTTCTGTGTGCCAAACCGATGGTAGGCGATAATCCTTTTGTTGTTCTGTTGCCCGATGTGTTGCTGGATGACTCAACAGCCGATCTGCGCAAAGAAAACTTAGCCAAAATGATTCAGCGTTTTACCGAGACTGGCTTCAGTCAAATCATGGTGGAACCGGTGCCGGAACAAGACGTATCGAAATACGGCGTAGTGGATTGTGGCGGAGCGGCGTTGTCTGCGGGTGAGAGTACTCCAATGACGGCGGTAGTGGAAAAGCCAGCTCTCGAAGACGCGCCTTCCAATTTGGCGGTAGTTGGTCGCTATATTTTGTCAGCTAATATATGGCCGTTATTGGAAAAAACCTTACCAGGTGCCGGTGATGAAATTCAGTTAACTGATGCCATTGCTTCTCTAATGGGGCAGGAAACCGTAGAAGCCTTCCATATGAGCGGAAAATCTCATGACTGCGGCGATAAGTTGGGGTATATGAAGGCATTCGTACAATACGGACTGCGCCACGCCTCCGAAGGTGAAGATTTTACCCAGTGGCTAAAACAAACGCTGAACAGCAAGTAAGAATTACGGCTGAGAAGACGATCATAAGATATCAAGAGGATTACCATGACCAAGTTAAAAGCTGTCATTCCCGTTGCAGGTCTGGGTATGCGTATGCTGCCTGCAACCAAGGCTATTCCAAAGGAAATGTTGCCGATCGTTGATAAGCCGTTGATTCAATACATTGTTAATGAGTGCGTTGCAGCAGGGATCAAAGAGATCATCCTGGTGACGCATTCATCCAAGAATGCAATCGAAAACCATTTTGATACCTCCTTCGAGTTGGAAGCGATGCTTGAAGCGCGCGTTAAGCGCCAGTTGCTTGATGAAGTGCAATCTATTTGCCCTAAAGGCGTAACGCTAATGCATATTCGCCAGGGGCAACCAAAAGGTTTGGGGCATGCGGTGCTTTGTGCCAAGCCGCTGGTAGGGGACTCACCTTTTGTCGTTCTGTTGCCGGATGTGTTGCTTGACGACGCCAAAGCCGACCTGAAGAAAGACAACTTGCCGCATATGATTGCTCGCTTCGAACAGACGGGTTTGAGCCAGGTGTTGGTTCAGGCTGCTGATGAGCATGTTTTGTATGATTACTCGGTAGTTGAATGTGAAGCCAATAAACTTCAGCCCGGTGAGAGCTCTCTTATGACCTCTATTATTGAAAAACCAGGTCGTGAGGTTCAGTTGAAGTCCAACTATTCAGCGGTAGGGCGTTATGTTCTCTCAGAAGATATCTGGCCTATTCTTGAAAAAATAGAGCCGGGTGCGTGGGGCCGCATACAATTGACGGATGCCATTGCTGAACTATTGAAACAGCAACCGGTGGAAGCTACCGAGCTAGTTGGTGAGTCGTTTAACTGCGGTGAAAAACTGGGTTATCTGCGTGCATTTGTTACTTATGGTTTGCGTCACCCTAGCCAGGGTAAGGCGTTCCGTGAGTGGGCAGAAAAATTGTCACTTTAGGATCGATGCGGTGTTTTTTTGCCTGGCAGCGATTTTAGAGGCTGCCAGGGCAATTTGCCGCACCCATTGAATCTTAGGTAATTTCACTGTTTCATTTTTTATATTAGTATACATTCTATTACAGGCTGTCTTACCCTTTGGCCTTCGCGGTTTCTCTTTGTAAATCAGGTTGCAAAACACAGCAACATTCTGTTTTTTAGGGTAATTATCGTACGTGGCTGTAGGAAGTCATCAGTGTCGGCAAAAGCTGAATACTTTACATCGTTAATAATAATATCTTTGTATTCATCAACAGCAGACAAACGTTGCAGGTTTATTGCAGCAGGTTCTCTTCCGTTAAAAGACGGGAACATAAACCGAGGCATTTTGGTAAGGTTACAGAGACGCGGCCATGGTCGGCTAGCATTGTAGCTTTGCAGATACATTTACTTTGAAAGTGATGATAATTTGATGGCAAAACGACAATTGAAAATGATATCGCTGTTAATATCAATCAGCGTAATCAGTGGTTGTACAGTGTTCCCAGGAACCCACCTTTCCACTAGCGGTAAAGATTTTGTAAAACAAGAGGATGCTGATTTTGATATTGATCAGTTAGTCAATATCTATCCGATGACACCCAAATTGTTAGATTCTCTCCGCCCGGCAAGAGTGGTTGCTCAGCCTAATGGTCCGCTGGATGCCTCGCTGCTAACTTATGAATATCGGATCGGAGTGGGTGATGTGCTCAACGTCACCGTTTGGGATCACCCAGAGTTAACCACACCGGCAGGCCAATATCGTAGCGCCAGTGACACCGGTAACTGGGTGCATTCTGATGGTACTATTTTCTATCCTTACATCGGGAAAGTGAATGTGGTGGGTAAAACAGTTACCCAAATTCGCGATCAGATAGCCTCCCGATTGGCCCAGTACATCGAAAGTCCACAGGTTGACGTGAATATTGCAGCTTTCCGCTCTCAGAAAGCCTATGTGACCGGAGAAGTTGCCAAATCAGGTCAGCAGGCCATCACCAACGTACCTTTGACCGTGATGGACGCTATCAATGCCGCTGGGGGTCTGACGGAAAATGCAGACTGGCGCAATATTGTCCTTACCCACAATGGTAAAGAGCAGAGTCTGTCGTTGCAGAAACTGATGCAAAATGGCGATCTCACTCAAAACCGTCTGCTTTATCCGGGCGATATTCTTTATATTCCCCGTAACGACGATCTGAAAGTGTTTGTGATGGGGGAAGTTAAAACCCCAGCGACGCTCAAAATGGATCGCAGCGGTATGACATTGACGGAAGCATTAGGCACTACCCAAGGTGTTTCTCAAACCAGCGCCGATGCTACGGGGATATTTGTTATTCGTCCTCTGCATGGCACACAGGGCAAGAAGTTGGCTAGTATCTATCAGTTGGACATGTCGGATGCGACGGCGATGGTGATGGGGACTGAGTTCCAGCTGCAACCCTATGACATTGTTTATGTCACCGCCGCTCCGGTTGCCCGTTGGAATCGCTTGGTATCTCAGTTAGTACCAACTATCGACGGTTTCAACAACCTGACCGAAGGTGTTTTACGTATTCGTAATTGGCCATAGAGGAATACGTCATGTTCGATTCTGTTTTGGTCGTATGTGTGGGCAATATTTGCCGCTCTCCAACGGGGGAGCGGCTTTTGAAACAACAATTGCCGCATAAAAAAATTGCTTCTGCTGGTATCGGTGCCCTGGTTGGAAAAGCGGCAGATGACGCTGCTGTGACGGTGGCAGAAGCAAATGGTCTTTCTTTGGACAACCATGTTGCGCAGCAACTAACCAAGGAAATGTGTCGTGATTATTCATTGATACTGGTAATGGAAAAAAATCATATTGAAGCGGTGTGCCGCTTAGCTCCTGAAGTTAGGGGGAAAACGATGCTTTTTGCCCATTGGTTAGGTCAGACAGAAGTTCCAGATCCATACAAGAAGAGCCACGAAGCGTTTGAGTTCGTTTACAACCTTCTGGCGGAAGCTGCGCAGAAATGGGCAAAAGCATTAAATCGTTAACCAGAGATGACAATGATTGATAATAGCAAATTGGGTCCCACTGCGGGCGCAAGTAATGATGAGATTGATTTGGGTCGGCTACTGGGGACTTTATTAGACCACCGTTGGCTAATTATAGGGGTTACGACATTATTTGCCGTTATCGGCATTGTCTATTCTCTTTTCGCAACACCGGTTTATCAATCTGATGCATTAGTCCAGGTTGAACAAAGTTCAGGGAACTCAATCCTCAATAACCTTTCCGAAATGCTACCGTCAGGTCAACCTGGTTCAGCTGCCGAAATAGAGCTAATCAAATCCCGTATGGTTCTGGGAAAGACGGTTAAAGATCTGAATTTGAACACGGTAGTTGAACAAAAGTATTTTCCTCTTTTCGGCCAAGGCTGGAATCGTTTGACGGGGAATGAGCCGGGTAGGATTGCACTGTCGCGTCTGTCTATTCCACATGGCTGGAATGAAAAAGACATTGAATTAGAAGTTTTTGACAAAAACAGCTTCGTTTTGATTGTGGATGGCGATGAGCTCCTTAAAGGAAAAACGGGTGAGTTGGTCAAACAGAAAGGCGTCACTATGCTGGTCAGTGAAATTGATGCTGAACCAGGCACAGTTTTTAGCGTTTCGCAACGTAGCGATTTGATGACCATCAACAGTATTCTTTCTGCTTTGACCGTTGAAGATAAAGGGAAGGATACCGGTGTTCTGGCATTAACCTTACTTGGTAACGACCCAGAATTAGTAGGCAAAACGCTCGATAGCATCTCAAAAAACTATTTGCTGCAGAACGTTGAGCGAAAATCGGAAGAAGCTGCCAAGAGCCTCGATTTCTTGAAAGAACAATTGCCACAGGTCAAAGGTTCACTGGAGGTTGCTGAAGATAGGCTGAATAAGTTCCGCCAGGATAATGACTCTGTTGATCTGTCCCTTGAAGCTAAATCCATGCTGGATACTGTAGTTTCAGTCGAGTCCCAATTAAATGAGTTGACCTTCAAAGAAGCCGAAATTTCGAAGCTTTACACCAAAGAGCACCCGGCTTACCGTGCGTTGATGGAAAAACGCGGAACACTGGAAGGTGAGCGTGAAAAGATCAACAAACGCATTAGTGTGATGCCAAAAACTCAGCAAGAAATCTTGCGCCTGACCCGTGATGTTGATGCTGGCAAAGAAATTTATATGCAACTGCTGAACAAACAGCAGGAGTTGAGCATCACCAAGGCCAGTACCGTAGGTAATGTGCGCATTGTTGATCCAGCAGTCACTCAGCCAAAACCAGTTCAACCTCGTAAGACCTTGATTGTACTTATTTGTGTAGTCTTGGGCGGGATGCTTTCTGTGGGTATCGTGATGCTTAAAACTATGCTGCATCATGGTATCGAAAATCCAGATGAGCTGGAACAACGTGGCATCAATGTTTACGCCAGCATTCCGTTGTCCGAGTGGCAACAGAAGAAAGACCGGGAAGTATTATTACGTAGTCACCGAAAATCTAATGCGCGAGCGAATTCTTTACTCGCTGTCGGTAATCCGGCTGACTTGGCAATTGAGGCAGTACGAAGCCTACGCACCAGCTTGCATTTTGCGATGATGGAAGCAAAAAACAACGTATTGATGATTTCTGGAGCTAGCCCAAATATCGGTAAAACTTTTGTTAGTATCAACCTGGCGGCAGTGATCGCTCAGGCAGGTCAACGAGTGTTGGTTATTGATGCTGATATGCGTAAGGGCTATTCACATAGTTTGCTTGATACCAGTTGGCAAAATGGGCTCTCGGATATACTTTCAGGAAAGATTGATGCCAGTAATGCTGTCCGTCCGACGCAGATTGGCGGAATGGACTTTATTCCACGTGGTCAGATCCCACCTAACCCATCAGAATTGCTGATGCACAGTCGTTTTACTGAATTGGTAGAGTGGGCGAACAAGAACTATGATCTGGTATTAATCGATACACCGCCGATTCTTGCTGTAACAGATGCTGCGATTATCGGTCATCATGTAGGTACCGCACTGATGATTGCACGTTTTGGTATGAATACCGTCAAAGAAATTGAGATCAGCGTACGCCGGTTCGATCAGAATGGGATCGAAATCAAAGGTATAATTCTCAACGCCGTTGAACGTCGTGCCAGCAGTTATTACGGTAGCTACGGTTACTATCAGTACGAGTACAAGTCTGGCAGTAAAGACGCATAAGCCTGTAACTACTATCTAAAAGAGGTTATAAACAGTTTATAACCTCGCTTCTATCCGAACAGCTTAATATTACAGAGCAGCAATGCCTGAAAAAAACCGGCTATTATGAATATATTAATTGTTAATACATTATATGCACCTTTTAAAGTTGGCGGTGCGGAAGTGTCAGTACAACTTTTGGCTGAGGAGCTGGTTTCTAAAGGGGATAGAGTTCGCGTTGTTTGTCTCCATGATGAAAAAACCAGAAAGCAAACGGAATTGAACGGTGTAGAAGTAGTTTACCTCCCGCTAAAAAATTTGTATTGGCCGTTCAATAATGTACAAAAAGGGAGAGTTAAAAAGATTCTCTGGCACTTAATTGACAACTTTAACCCGATGATGGGGAAAATTTTTGAGCAAGAGCTGGATGAGTTTAACCCCGACATTGTTCACACCAATAATATTAGCGGTTTTTCAGTTGCAATCTGGGATGCTGTCAAAAATAAGAATGTTAAACTGGTTCATACTGCCCGCGATTATTACTTATTGCATCACAACTGTACTTTATTCCAATCTGGAAAGAATATGGATTTAAAGTCTACAAAAATAAAACTAGCATCTATCATAAAAAAATCAAAAAGCAAAAATATAGATAAGTTTGTTGGTATCAGTAAATATATATCAGCGCTACACCGTGATAATGGCTTTGCACAGAACGCAGCTCATCAGCATGTTTATAATCCAATTAAAAATATAACTGTTGATAATGAAACATCTACAGTCATTCGTGTTGGATTTATTGGTCGTTTAACTGAAGATAAAGGATTCAGTGCCTTCTGTGATAAAGCGCAGGAAATGACGATACCCAATGAAGTTGAGTTTTTTGCTGCCGGGCGTTTGGCCTCCTCGATTGAGGGTGAACACTTAAAAGAAAAGGCGGAACGTGCTGGTGTCCATTTACTCGGTTTTGTACCGGTTGAATCATTTTTAGCAAAAATCGATATGGTTTATTTACCGACAATGTGGAATGAGCCCTTTGGCCGTGTTGTTGCTGAAACTGCCTCTGCAGGAAAGCATGTCTTTACCTCCTACGCTGGCGGCGTAGCGGAAGTGGCTGAATATTATGAAAATATCTATGAGCTGAATGAGTTTACACTAGAGAAGTTAAGAACACTAAAGAATCACCATGTTGAAGCACTTGATGTGAACCCTTTTGATGTAGGGCAGTTGGCTGCTGATTATAAAGAGGTTTATAAAAACTAATATGGGATTATCATCAAAAAAAATCGTCGACTACTTCGTTATTACATACCTGATGGTTCTCTCGATCAGTGGAGTATTGAACATTGTTGCCCATAATACGACGCGTTTTTTATTAATCTATAAAGATATTTACTCGCTGATATTACCGGCTTTTTTACTTCTATACCTGGTGGCTAACAAGGCTAGATTAGGTCCTGGTTTCCGCAACTATCTGTTGTTATTTATTGGGATGGTAATGCTATCTTTGAGTTATGTATTGATATCTATACTCAATAATAATTTTAAAATGGGTAACATTGTCACTCAATTCCGTTTTGAACTATTTACCTATAGTGCATTACTGGTAGGTGCTTTCCTTGTTTGTTTAGAACGCGAACATCGGATGCAGTTGCTATTTAAAATAATCAAATTTTATATTGTCGTCACAGTTATCAATGCAATCTTCGCTATTTTGGAAAGTTTATTTTCCGGTGTGCTTTATGCTGTTGCTGGGGTAAATCCAGGTCTACAATTTACACAGGTAGGCAAAGATAACGGTTTGATTTTGCGTTCTGCCAGTGGCTTTTTCAGAGCCATTGGGCTTTTTAGTGGGCCTTTTACATTAGCTGAATTTTTGTTCTTCGGTCTGATATTAAGCCCATTTGTGAGCAACAAGCATAGATTTAAGTATATTATTATTGTCACTGCCGGTATTGTATGTTCTACATCTAAAACGGCCATGATTATGGCTGTTATCTATTTTGGTTATCTTTTCATCCGTCGTTTCTTGCCGCTGAAATTAAGTTTGGCAAGTGTGGCGATGGTTTGTATAGTTTTGCTGACATTCTTTTATACCACCATGACGGATTTGGGTGTATATAAATCACTTTATTCTAGTGACAATAACTATGCAGAACAAAGTATATTGGCAAGGATTCTATTAATAGAAGAGGTTAGGCATAGCGATACATATTCTATATTGAGTGGCGCCGGCTATGGTCTTAATGGCAACGCCGCAACCGGAGATATAGCTGCAATACCACTTGATAGTATTTATATTTTCTTGCTTTCGAATTATGGCGGCGTGGGGATATTTATTTTCTTATTAGCCTCTTCAATAATTTTACTCAGATTATATATGAAGGTATGTCGAGGATACTTTTTCCCAGGAGTATTTCTCTATTGGATGATCTCGATTTCGATTAATTTCGTATATAACAATCCAATTACAAACTATCCAGGTTATATTTTCTCAATAATCATTTCTACATTGCTTCTGTCCTTCCGGCAGGATGAGTTTTATAAAGTGGCTGATGCCAAACAACTCCACGAGAAGATACGTTAAGTTTATATTGTAAAATGGCATCGTCATTGAGGTATTTATGGTTTTTATTAACGCAAGATTTCTTACTCAGGAACTTACTGGTGTACAACGTTTTGCAGAGCAAATCAGCTTAGCATTGCAAGAAATTAGAGATGATATTGTCTTTATTTCTCCTGGTGATATTAAAAATAAAAAAATTGCTGATCTACTTAATGTTAAAGTCATCGGTAATAGAGCGGGGCACCAGTGGGAACAGCGTGATCTTCCTGTTTTCTTAAAAAATAATGGAAGTCCCTTGCTCGTCAATCTTGGGAATACAGCGCCATTATGGTATAAAAACAAAATTGTTACACATCATGATATTACCTATAAAAAATTTCCAGAAAGTTATTCGCGGAAATTCAGGTTAATGTATAACCTGCTAATTCCGGTAATGCTGAAGAATAGTCGTGCATTATTGACTGTGAGCGAGTTCTCCAAAAAAGAAATCACAAATGCTTATAATTATGATACTCAAAAAACTTTTGTGATCTCTAACGCAGTATCAGAAATATTTACTCGCAGAGAAACAGAAAGACAAGTTGTAGATGAACCATTTTTATTATCGGTTTCGTCCCCAAATTATCATAAGAATTTTCATGGGCTATTAGCTGCTTTCTCTGTCATATCAAAAAACTCTGATATCAAACTGAAGATTATTGGTGGCAAGAATAAGAATTTCTCTGGCATTGACTTTTCTGCTAACGGCGAAATTGACATGAAAAATGTTGAGTTTTTAGGCCGTGTTACTGATGAAGAGTTAGTCAGTATTTATCAAAGTGCTCTGGCATTTGTATTCCCTTCATTTTATGAAGGATTCGGTATACCTCCGCTTGAGGCGCAGGCTTGTGGTTGTCCGGTTGTATCATCAAACCAGGCTTCATTACCTGAAGTGTTGGCGGAAAGTGCCTTGTATTTTGATCCTTATAACCATAAAGACATGGTCAATGCTCTCGATAAGATTGTTCATGATGAAAAATTGCGAGATGAATTAAAGATTGCCGGATACAATAATATCCCAAACTATTCTTGGCATGAATCGGCTAAAAGATTAGATGATATTATCAATAAGTTGTAATGATGTTTCAAACTAATTGGGCTCTTGGAAATAATTAATTTTTCCTAACGCATTTGAAATTTTTCTCAATGGTTGTGTGAAAAATGAGTAATCTCGTTAAAAATATATTCTATTTGGTTACGGAAAAATTCGCAACGACATTTATTCTTTTGCTTTCTAATGTCATTGTTATCCGTTACCTGGGCGTTGAGGATTTTGGTAAGCTCGCTATTTTTCAACTTTATTATTTACTGGCGGTTACAGTATCTGAGTTTGGGATTCGTAGGGTCTATTCATCACTAAAGTCTCCAAGCCGTGAAGCATTAATATTTAATCAAGCTTTTAATATAAAGCTTGCGAGCTCTCTTTTCTTTTTTATTGTTGCTTTCTTATATTTGTATATCAGTAATTATGATATAAAATTTTATGCACTTTTATTGGCATTTGTAGCTTCACCATTTGAGATATTCACCTATCATTTTGAAGCGAATTTAAAGAATGCAACTCTGGTGAAAATCAGAGTTACTGTTTCTCTCCTTATGGCATTATTGCGAATTTTTCTCTGTTTTGTAGGTGAGAACAATTTAATTTATATTATGCTGACATATGCATTCAGTAATCTCATTATTAACTTGCTTTGCGTATTTGCTACCCGCAAGCACAAAATGAAAATTACTAGAGTGAGAAGTCGGCTTTACCGTTCAGTTATCAGAAAGCATCTGTTCAGTCGCTCACTGTTTTTCTGGATATCAGTAGTTATTGTTCAGTTAAATATGCGAACTGACCAATTTATGTTATCACTTTTGGCTGGTACGGCTAGTGTGGGTATTTATGCGGGCGCATATAAATTAGTAGAGCAACTTCTCACCATACCTTCGTTGTTGGCTGGGGTTTTTCTTCCTTACATCAGTAAAAGTCAGTCCTTAGACAAAGAAAAGTACCTTGAGAACCTTTATCTGTACGGTCTGCTTGCCAGTATTCCTATCAGTTTGCTACTAGCATTTTCCGCTCCGTGGTTAATTCCATTTTTGCTTGGTAAAGAGTTCAGTGCATCAGTTCCTGTTTTTGCTGTATTGATGCTTTCATTGCCAATATTAGTTATCGTCAACCTCAGTGGCTTATATTACAGTATATTTAAACTCGAACGCTTTGCTATTATACGAAACGCGTTTGGTCTGCTTTTGAGTATCTTTCTTAACTATTTCTTTATAAAAAGTTATGGCGCTACTGGCGCCGCATTTTCCGTTATTATCAGCTACAGTTGTGTTGCTTTTATTATCGAATGGGTGACACCTCAAACACGGAAAAATGCAAATATTAAGCTTAAGGTTTTAATAGACCTTTTAAAACTAAATACCTATCAGGAATTAATTTTTAATGTTAAAGCTAAAATTTTCAAAAAATGACAAATTAAGAACGCGGGTTTTTTGGTGGGAGCCGAAGGATGGTATCCATAATGCTGGTGACCATTTGGCAAAAGTCATTGTTGAGCAAATGTTGACTCTTAAAGATAAAGGTATCCTCGATAAGAGTAATGCAAAGAACAAATTGCTTTCCATTGGTTCTGTTATGCATTTTGCCAATACGGGTGATTGCATTTGGGGTACCGGGATTAATGGGAAGATCAGCCACGAGCAAATGAAGTTCAGCAATCTTGATGTGCGTGCTGTACGTGGACCACTAACCCGTGAACTATTGCAAAAGCGTGGCATCTCGGTTCCTGAGGTGTATGGCGATCCAGCATTGTTATTGCCTACTTTTTTCAGTAAAGAGCTTCTGACTGATGAATCATTAAAGCGTGAAATGATCATTATCCCTCATATGAATGAGGATTTTAAAAAATATGATAAGTACGCAGATATCCTCTGTTCACCGCGGCAGGGTGCATTGGCCTTCACACAGGCTATTGTGAATAGTAAATTTGTAATTTCCAGCTCTTTGCATGGTGTTATTATTGCTGAGGCGTACGGAATCCCTGCGATTTTCCTTGATGGTAACAGCGGCGAATCCAAATTCAAGTATGATGATTACTATTTTGGTACGGGAAGAAAAGAATATCCCATTGCTTCTACGATTGAAGAGGCTTTGTCATTGACTCCAGCAGAGCCCATTGATATGCCGACAGTTTCTAAACGCCTTTTCAAAGCATTCCCTTACGATCTCTGGTAATCAATTCGCACCCGTCGATAGACTATGTTGGCGGGGCTAAATAAATTTGGTTGTGAAATGAAGATAGCATATTATCCGGAAAACACTGGAACCAATGATTACAGTAATAGATTTAAACATATCCTTTCTCAATTTGGTGAAGTGGAGGGCGTTTCATTCAAAAGCATTGTTAAGCGCTTCACTAAACTTGAATTTTGTAGACATGATGTGATTTTTATCAACTGGCTTGATTCTGGTATTATCGATAATCAAGGCAAGGTAAGAAATTCCTTGATGATAAAGGCAATCCTGAAAATATTACTCTTCAAGATTGTGGCGAAAAAAGTTATTTATGTTCGCCATAATTTATATCCTCACGGAACTCAGGTTGAAGATAGCCTTCGTGCAAAGCGTTATGCTGATATTTTAATGAAAATATCTGGAGTGGGCGTAGTCCATTCACCGGTGGCGGCCACTGCTGGGATGCATTATATACCCCATCCTTTGTATAAAACCGATAATGAATTTATAAAAAGAGAGTTATTGAGTGATGATAAGAAGGAGAGTTTTGTATTCTTTGGGCGGATCAATAAATATAAAAAGCTGGAAGAGTTAATTACAAATTTCCCCTTGGAAAAAAAATTAATCATTGCTGGAAGCTATGATGATGAAAGTTATGTTGAGAAATTAAAAAGCATTTCGTCAGATAATATATCAATCCTTGCGGGTTATATTGATGATGCTACTGCAGAGAAATTGATTTCATCATCACAAGGATTAATTATTTGTCATGCAGATCCAGATATGATTGTCAGCGGAAGCTTTTTCTATGCATTATCTGTAAAAAGTCGGATCATTTGTGTGGAAACTGACTTCCTTCGTTGGGCTAACAATATTTTCGGCGACAATGTGGTTGTTTGTTTCAAGGATATCGATGACCTACATGAGAAAATTAGTTTGTTGCCTCCAGTGAAGGAATTTGATCATGATGTTATTGAATTAATTAAAGATAACTTTGGTCAGCTTGTTATCACTGAAAAGATCAAATCATTAATTTAATATTTATTGTGGCTCTTTATTTTAGAATATGCTGGGAGAGGGTATGCCTGAACATAGATTGAATGTAGGTGTTGTAGCTGATTGGCTAGTAACCTATGCTGGCGCAGAGCGCGTAATAAAAGAATTTATTGATATATACCCAGAATCCACTCTTTATTCTGTAGTCGATTTCTTATCTGATGCCGCCAGGAAGCAGATTCACAACAAGCATGCAAATACTACCTTTATACAAAACTTGCCTAATGCTAAAACCAGCTATCAGAAATATTTGCCGCTGATGCCTTTAGCTATAGAGCAACTGGATGTTTCTTCCCATGACGTTGTTTTGTCGAGCAGTCATGCTGTAGCGAAAGGTGTCTTGACTGGGCCAGATCAATTACACATTAGTTACGTACATTCACCAATTCGTTATGCTTGGGATTTACAACATCAGTACCTTCGTGAAGCAAACCTTATGAAGGGGATAAAAGGCAAGTTGGCAAAGTGGTTGTTGCACAAAATTCGGATGTGGGACTACCGCACCGCTAATGGGGTTGACCACTTCATTGCAAATTCACATTTTATCGCTCGCCGAATCAAAAAGGTTTATGGGCGAGAAGCCGATGTGATTTACCCTCCGGTTGATGTTGACCGATTCTTATTGAATGAAAATAAAGATGATTTCTACTTCACGGCTTCCCGTATGGTTCCCTATAAACGTATGGATCTTATCGTTGAGGCATTTAGCACTATGCCTGATAAGAAACTCATCGTGATTGGTGATGGCTCTGAGATGGCCAAGATCAAGTCTAAAGCTGGGAAGAATGTTGAGATCCTGGGCTATCAAAGTAATGAAGTGTTGCAGGATCATATGTCGAGGGCCAAGGCCTTTGTTTTTGCCGCGGAAGAAGATTTTGGCATCACGCCGGTAGAGGCTCAGGCATGTGGAACACCGGTAATCACCTTTGGTAAAGGAGGGGCGTTGGAAACCGTTCGCCCATATGGAGTAGATAACCCAACGGGTATTTTCTTCTTTGAACAAAGTGTCCCCTCTTTGGTGGCTGCAGTGCAGCAATTTGAAAAAATTCAAGACGAAATCAGCCCCGTTGATTGCCGTACGCAGGCATGCAAGTTCTCTGCAGAGCGTTTTCGGGCCGAATTGGCTGAATATATAAATGTCAAATGGCATGAGTTTAATACGGCCAAAACCATAAAATACTGATCGGTGAGATTTATCATGAGTAATATTTATCCTGTTATTATGGCTGGCGGTACCGGAAGCCGTTTATGGCCTCTTTCCAGAGAATTATTCCCTAAACAATTTTTAACGCTATGTAGCGAGTTTTCTATGCTGCAAACAACGGTGAATCGTCTGGATGGCTTAGATATATCCAATCCTCTCGTTATTTGTAACGAAGAACACCGTTTCATTGTTGCTGAACAACTGCGTCAAATTACTCGCTTATCGCACAACATTATACTGGAGCCAGTAGGCCGTAATACAGCTCCTGCGATTGCGTTAGCTGCTCTGCAAGCAACTGGTAATGGAGAGGATCCTCTGCTGTTGGTTCTAGCTGCAGATCATGTTATTCAAGATGAGAAGACGTTCCGTGATGCTGTTCTTCAGGCAGTTCCATATGCTGATAAGGGCAATCTGGCTACTTTTGGTATTGTCCCTACTGGCCCAGAAACTGGCTATGGTTACATCCATAAGGGTGAAAGCATTGACGGTTCGGTAACTTGCCAGGTGTCACGCTTTGTAGAAAAACCCAATCTGGCTACAGCACAGGAATATATTAAAAGCGGAGACTATTTGTGGAACAGCGGTATGTTCCTATTTAAAGCCAGTCGTTATCTTGAAGAGTTAAATAAATATCGTCCAGATATTCTTGCTGCTTGCCGTCAGGCGTTACAGCATACTTCTCCGGACCTGGATTTTGTTCGTGTTGACCGCGAAGCCTTTATCGCTTGTCCGGACGAGTCTATTGACTATGCGGTTATGGAGCAAACGGCAGATGCGGTTGTAGTACCCCTGGATGCTGGTTGGAGCGATGTTGGCTCATGGTCAGCACTATGGGAAATTAGTGAAAAAGATCAGGCAGGTAACACTAATTTCGGTGATGTCATACAGCATGACTGCTCAAATAACTATATCAGGGCAGAACACAAATTAGTGGCGACCGTAGGTGTTGATAATCTGGTGGTGGTTGAGACCAAAGATGCTGTATTGATCGCTAATAAGGATAAAGTGCAGGACGTTAAGGAGATTGTAAATTATCTGAAACGTAACAAACGTCCTGAAAGTAAACAACATCGTGAAGTATATCGTCCTTGGGGTAAACACGATGCAATTGCGCAGGGGGATCGTTTCCAGGTACGGAAAATAACGGTCAAACCTGGTGAGAAGTTATCTCTGCAAATGCATCATCATCGCTCCGAACACTGGGTCGTCGTTTCTGGAACGGCGAAAGTGTTCAAGAACGGTACTGTTCAATTCGTGGGTGAAAACGAATCTATTTACATTCCATTAGGCGTCGAACACTCTTTGGAAAATCCAGGGAAAATTGCGTTGGACCTCATTGAAATCCAATCGGGTTCCTATTTGAGCGAAGATGATATTGTTCGATTTGATAATAATGGAAAGTACGATTAATTGCTTTACGTTTCAATTATTAGAACATAAATGTGTAACATCTTTGGTAAGGATTTTCAGATGGCTCAAACTTTAACCTGTTTTAAAGCATACGACATTCGTGGTCGATTAGGCGAAGAGCTGAACGCAGATATTGCCTATCGTATCGGTCGTGCATATGGCGAATTTTTAAAGCCGAATGAAGTTGTAGTTGGCGGCGATGTGCGTTTAACCAGCGAGGAGTTGAAACTTGCACTTGCAGATGGCCTGCGTGACGCTGGCGTTAATGTGCTTGATATCGGGCTAAGCGGTACTGAGGAGATTTATTTCGCTACTTTTCATTTAGGTATTGATGGCGGAATCGAAGTTACTGCTAGCCATAATCCGATGGATTATAATGGGATGAAACTGGTGAGTAGCCAGGCGAAACCTATCAGTGGTGATACTGGATTGCGCGATATTCAGAAACTGGCTGAAGAGAACCGTTTTTCTCCGGTTGCCCCTGGCACTCGCGGTACTTATCAACAAATATCTATTGAAGAAGCTTATGTTGAGCATTTGCTTGGCTACGTTGACATTAAAAATCTGAAACCGCTAAAACTTGTTATCAATTCCGGCAACGGTGCTGCAGGGCATGTGATTGATGCTATTGAGACACGGTTTAAAAACTTGAATGTTCCTGTCGAATTTATCAAGGTACATCACCTGCCCGATGGTAACTTCCCAAATGGTATCCCAAATCCTCTACTGCCTGAATGTCGGGAAGATACAGCACAAGCTGTACGTAAGCATAAAGCAGATATGGGGATCGCGTTCGATGGTGATTTCGATCGCTGCTTCCTGTTCGATGAGAACGGGGGGTTCATTGAGGGCTATTATATTGTAGGCCTATTGGCTGCCGCGTTCCTGGAAAAAGAAGCCGGTGCTAAAATCATTCACGACCCACGTTTGAGTTGGAACACTATTGATGTAGTTGCCGCTAGTGGTGGGGTGCCAGTAATGTCAAAAACTGGCCATGCCTTTATCAAGGAACGCATGCGTAAAGAAGATGCGGTTTATGGTGGGGAAATGAGTGCCCATCACTATTTCCGTGAGTTCTCTTACTGTGACAGCGGGATGATCCCGTGGTTACTGGTTGCAGAGCTTGTTTGCCTCAAAAATTTGACACTTGGGCAACTGGTTGAAGATCGTATGTCTGCATATCCTGCTTCTGGGGAGATCAACAGCCAGTTACAAGACCCTCAATCGGCGATCAAAAAAGTATTGGAGCGTTATCAACCTGATGCCTTATTGTTCGATCAAACCGATGGTATCAGCCTAGAGTTTGCAGACTGGCGTTTTAATCTTCGCAGTTCCAATACCGAGCCAGTGGTACGCCTCAACGTTGAATCGCGGGCAAACCCATTATTGATGAAGCAGAAAACAGAAGAGATCCTTGCCTTACTACGCAGTTAAACTTTGTAATTACGCTATATTGAAAGCCTGGGTCATGAACTACCCAGGTTTTATAGGAATATAGTTTGCAGAGAAAACTTACAAAAGGCATCTATACTATGATAGTGAATAGGTCGTTATCAATGAATGGTTTCCGTCGTGGGAGTTTTCATACCAATGCATCCCTGACATCAATGTTGCAACGATTTTCAGATATTTTTATCGTTTTCTGCGGGCTTTACTTATCCTGCCTTATGTCTGGTACCCGATTCTCAATGCAACACTGGGTTATGGTGTTAACTTCAATTGTTATTTTCCAGATGATAGGTGGTATTACTGATTTTTATCGTTCTTGGCGCGGTGTTCGTGCAGGATTAGAAATTCAGCTGATTTTGCAAAACTGGACGATAAGCTTATTGTTGACCTCCGGTGCTGTTGCTTTTGTTAACGATTTTAGTAACGAATATATCGTTTATATCCAGTGGTACTTGTTAGTCTGCTGTGGTTTGGTGATAACACGTAGTACTATCCGGCTGATGCTAGGCTATATGCGTAATTTGGGGTTTAACACTCGCAATGTAGCTATTATGGGGTCAATGCCGGTAGGGATTCGTTTGGCGGAAACGTTACGTGATGCGCACTGGATGGGATTTCGCGTTCTGGGCATTTATGATGATAGCGAAGAACCATTGAGCGCTATGCTTGAACGACGCGGTAATCTGGCACAATTGATTGAAGATGCAAAATGTGGGCGTATTGACCGCATTTATATCGCTATGTCGATGGAGCAAGAGAAATTAATAAAAGATACGGTTTCTGAGCTTTCAGATACTACCTGCTCGGTAATGTTGATTCCTGATATTTTCACTTTTAATATTTTGCAATCACGCTCAGAGGAAATAAATGGTGTGCCGGTGGTATCATTATTTGATACACCTATGAGCGGTGTTAATCAGGTCATTAAACGTGTAGAGGATATTGTCCTTTCAATATTTATTCTTCTGTTCATTTCCCCTGTTTTATTGCTTATTTCTGCTATGGTGAAGTTCACTTCTCATGGCCCCGTGATTTTCAAACAACGTCGATATGGCATGGACGGGAAAGCAATCGAAGTATGGAAGTTCCGTTCAATGAAGGTTATGGAGAATGGCGATAAGGTCATTCAGGCAACAAAAGGGGATGTCAGGATTACGCCTGTCGGTGCTTTCCTTCGTCGTACATCTTTAGATGAGTTACCTCAATTTATTAACGTACTGAAAGGGGATATGTCAATTGTTGGGCCTCGTCCTCATGCCGTTGCGCATAATGAACAATATCGCAAGTTAATTACAGGTTATATGCTCCGTCACAAAATGAAACCTGGAATTACCGGTTGGGCTCAGATAAATGGTTGGCGTGGCGAGACGGATACATTAGATAAAATGGAAAAACGGGTTGAGTTTGACCTTGATTATATCCGTAACTGGAGTGTTTGGTTAGACGTGAAAATTGTTTTTCTGACAATATTTAAAGGGTTTATCAGTAAAACAGCCTATTAGTTTTCTGATGGATATACATCAATGCCTGGCTCCTCATTTTTTTAAAACTCATGAGTAGTACTTTTTTATTCAGGAGGTTAAGTTGATATTTCAGCCAAACACAGGTCATTGTCATTCTGGCCGTTATACCAGGATGGTTAAAGCATTGGCAGCCGCAGGTATCATGCTGTTGGGATCCTATCAAGGTGCGAATGCTTTTGAGATTGGGGTGAATGTTCATTTGCGGAACTACCCTAAGCCGACAGATAATTATCTTACCCTTATTAAAGATTATGGGTTTACGTCATTTCGCACTGGCTTCCTGTGGGGAATGGTTGAAAGGACATCTGGCGATTTTAAAGTTGTCGGGCCTCTTATCAAGGAAGATGATGCATTCCAGCAAGGCGTTTCCAAATATGGATTGAATTCTTTACTTATTCTTGCATATGGCAATGCCGCTTATAATGTTCCTGATTATCCAACCACTCCTGAAGCCATCGATGGGTTTGCCAACTATGCTTATTGGACTGCCAAACGCTTCAAGGGAAAAGTAAAGTACTATGAGGTTTGGAATGAATGGACTGTGGGGACTGGGCTGAAGAAGAAAACAGGGGTTCCTCCTCCTGAGGTTTTTGCACAATTAGTGAAGAAAACATCGGCTGCTATTAAACGGGCTGACCCCGATGCGATTGTGATGGCAGGTTCTCTTAACCCTTTGGGGCAACGGGGCATTAGCTGGTTTGATAAGTTAATGGAATTAGGGATACTGAATGATATCGATGCTATATCACTGCATCCTTATTCGTATCGTAATGAAGATATGGCGTTGAGAAACCCCGAGGATAATCTTGCCGGCATTGATAAGTTTGAAGCCAGAGTAAGAGCATTCTCCAAAAAAACAGTTCCTTTATATATTACTGAAATGGGGGTTCCAACATATAATGGACCTGGTGGTTTGAGTAATGCCGCTGCCGCTCAATATATCGTAAAATACACTATGTTGGCAAAATCGCGCCCCTACATCAAAGGGGTGTGGTGGTACGATCTTATTGACGACGGCGATAATCCAAAAATAAATGAACACCGATTTGGTTTGTTGGACAGAAAGGAGAAACCGAAAGCGGCGGCATTGGCTTATGAAAAAATCGCCAAAGTTGCGCGCGATTATAGCGTGAGTGATTATAAGGTATCTGCTGATGGGGTGATTAGCATTGCGCTTAAGGGGCAAGGTAATCAGTATGCGATGTTGTCTTGGCAGAAGTCCAAGGTCGCGCAACCTTCGGAGCAACCAAATGGCTTGAGATCTTTAATGAGTAGTGTAACAGGGCAGTCATCAGCGAAGCCTGATGTAAATCCTCTCGTTGAGATGAATAATCAGAACGTAACATTACAGGGCGATACTCCAGTATTGGTCTTGTCTGATAAGCCTATAGCTGTGCCAACTCGTTGACATTTATTTTTGAATTAGGTGTTACTATTTTGTTCTTCATTCTATTTTATTGTTTTTTTAAATATGACCGAGAAGCACTTTACTCTCAATCAGGTGGTTTCTATGCAGGTCGTTGAGAAATTGCAACCCACCGCTGATAATAAAAATCCCACTCGTCTGGATTATGTTGACTCGATAAGAGGAATTGCGGCAATTAGCGTCGTTATTGCTCATTTTCTGGTGCCTATCTACGGATACGATAAATTTATTTTTTCCCATGTTTTTGATCTCGGGAAAATAGGTGTTGTGTTATTTTTTATTATCAGCGGATTTATCATACCTTTTAGTTTTAGACGTGAAAATGGTGGGGTGCAGGCATTCTTTATCTCACGATTTTTTAGACTTTATCCAGGTTATTGGTTTTCTTTGTTATTATATTTGGTTGTGTCTTACGCTTTGGGTATGCAATTCCCATGGCATCAGATCTTTGCCAATATTACGATGTTCCAAACTGCATTTCGTGTGAAAGATATTGTGGGTGTTTATTGGACTCTCTTTATCGAACTGGTTTTTTATTTCATGTGCGTATGTTCATTCATTTTGGGCCTGCTCAATAAAGTCAGGTTTAACTTCATATCTTCCCTTGTAATGCTGGTTATCGCCCTGGCGTTAGCCATTGCCAGACGCAAGCTGGATGAAGAGTTTCCTGTTGCCTTGCCTTTGGCTCTGTCATTGATGATGTTTGGTGGCTTATGGCGATCATATCTGCTTGATGGTGATTTCATCGCTAAAAAACTGGCTACATACTATATCGCTATTTATGTCTGTGTTATTCCAATAGTGAGTTTCTTTTCTTATGGAATAGAACCTGGTCATACAATGCGTTATACAGTGACATATTATCTTAGCATGTTACTTTTTATCGCTCTTACGACTCGTTTTAGGATCCATAACAAGTTTATGGTTTGGATGGGGGTGATCAGTTACTCAGTTTATCTTATTCATCCAAGTTTGTTGATAATTTACGAACATTTCACTGCTGATTTTTCTAACTTCAGTCGGTATCTGCTAGGAAGCATCGGAGTTCTTCTGACGCTGCCTGCGTCATATCTGGTGTATAGATTTATCGAGCAGCCTTCTATCAATCTTGGGCGTCGTGTAAAGTCTAGTATGGTTAAAGTAGCACAGCTTTGATTCCATTCGTTGTGAAGTGTTCTGGATAGTTGAAGTAGATGATAATATCAAAAGCACCTTCGTATCTCTTTACGATGGTGCTTTTTTTTTTGCCGATTTTCAGGTTTTTATATTTTTTTCAATACGTTATTGCTGTTTTTAATGCTAAATAATTTGTTGAGTCGAAAAATTTTCCACTCGATCCATTTACTTTTTCTTGAGCCGTCAGCTACTTCGTGTTGTCCTCGTCAATAAACCCTTCTTGTTTACATGGTTTTTGTGCTGGCATTGAGTTGTTAACAGTATCGCCAATTATTCATATATTGAATATGTGAGTTTTTATTGACGTCTTTTAGTAATGTTAAAAATCCTTGCTTACCATAATGTTAACGCCTATACCGATGTTTTTATTCGAAGTAATAATAATCTCATGTCTTGTCTTGACAGAACCTGCTTTCAGCTACTTTACTCATTTTATAACTATGGGCGCTTAAAGGAGTTATTTAAATAAGTTTAATTTCATTGCTATTAATTCAGTGTTGAGTCTATGTGCAAGCCCAAACCTCTTTTAAGTCAGTAGCTAAGTTAGCATTACTGGTATTCAAGAGCTGTATGGGATCTATTTTTTACCTTAATTTTACTTAGGTTAGGAGTTTTTTATGGCTTCTTTAGCATCTCAGCATCAGGCAGCGGCTATCTTTTACTCGGTATTGGGGCGTACTCCATCTTTGACCGAGATCGATACTTATGGGCAACAGCTTCAAACTGGTGCTAAAACGCCTGCGCAGCTAGCACAAGCGTTTATTAGCTCTTCGTCAGGGGCCGCACTGTACGGCGGTAAAACTGACTCGGAAATTTTGCAAATTATTTATACCCGTGAGCATGGTGCCGCGGCTACAGAGCAGCAACTGACAGATTATCTGGCAGCTAACAGTTTGAGCTCTGCGGTATCTAATGTAGTCAATGATTTACTTAATTATTCTGGCAGTGATTCGACGTTGCTGTCTCAGCAAGCCGCATTTGAAAATAAAATCGATACGTTACTGTACCCTTCAACGGCGACCAGCGCTTTAGGGCAAGGGGCATCGGATATCCAGGCAATTTTGTATGTGGTTGGTTCTACTGCCACTGCTGATGCGGTGAACTATTTCGGGGCTAAAATCAATGCTGGTATGACCCTGACTCAGGCAGCAGCGGCGAACATCAGTGGTCGTTCTTATCTAACCTCGCTGACTGATGACGCGTTTATCGCTCGTCTGTTCCAATTTGGTTATGAACGTGCACCTACGTCTGCGGAAGCTTCAAGTTATCTTTCTCTGTTGCAGGGCGGCGCTACTCGTGCTGACGTGTTGGTAGATATTATCCAAGCCTTGAGAGGTACTGTTGGTGCTGGGGATCAAACCGCTCAGCAGCACTTTAACAGCGCTACAACCGTCTACCAGGCAGGGCATCTTCCTGGGTTGTCGTATCAGGAGCAGGTAGCCGCAGTTTATCTGGGAGTTGCCGAACGTGGTGTTGATGCTTCGGGTCTGGATACCTGGAGCAAACAAATGGCTGCCGGTACCTCCTACAGCACTTTGATTGGCAAGTTGGTTGGTTCTGCAGAGTTCCAACGCAAAGGCGGTCAACTGACTGGCGATGACTTCATTCAGCATGTTTTCAGTGCGGTGCATGGTGTCGCGGCGACAGCTGGACAGTTGGCAACATATAGTGCTCTTGGAAGCGATAAGTCATTAATCACTCAAGCGATTATCAACGATCTGCGTACCTCTACGGCGACTGATGCCGCGACAGTAACCCAGCAGCACGGTTTTGAATTTGATATCGGTACCAGCCTGCTGTACAAAACTGCAGCCTCACTGACGGCCACAGCAGCTGGCGGTAATGCTACCGGCACTGTGAATACAGGCGCATCGCACCAGATCAGCAATGCAGAAACTGCAGTGTTGACCGATGTTCAGCTTGCCGCTAACGCAGCCAGTGTTGTTAACCTGAAGTTTGCCGATCATCTGGCGAATCTGACCATTAACGGTACCAGCGCGGCAACGGTCAACCTGTCTGACAACGGTGTTAACCCGGGTGTTGATATCACTGTGAATAACGGTAACGTTATTCTGAATGCCAGTTCAGGGGCTGATGATGTCCTGGTCACCGCTACGGCAGCTGTTGCTACTGCTACTGGTGATTTTAATCTGGGAGCAGGTAACGACTCACTGAAATGGTTGGGTAATGCGGCAGTTGGCGGTGCCAACACCGTCGGCGCTGGCATTTCTGGCAACGGCGGCGATGGCGTTGATACCATTTCCGCCAACTTTATTACCAAAAACGTGGTGATGTCAGGTAACGCGGTTGTCCGCACCGCGACGATTACCAGCAATGCTTCGCAGTTCACCAATTTTGAGAAAATTGACCTGGCTGGCTACATCGGCAAAGCAACGGTTAACACTGGTTCCACAGCCGCAAACCACACCTTTGACTTTGGTTTGTTAACCGGTAATGCAGTTTCTGAATCCAGCACTACCGGTTTGACCAACAACGTCGTTCAGGCTGCCACCTCCAACATTGGCTCACAAGGTTTTGTGTTGTCTGGTTTGGCTGAAGCAGTGAAGGTGATTAATGCTGCCGGCGGTAACTCCGCGCAGTTGGAAGTGACCGGTAATGCGACGGCGGCGAGCAGCGTGGAAATTACTTTCCTGCAGAATGCCACTAACCACTTTAACGTCACTTTCGATGCCGTTAGCTCAACCGATGTGAATGCCGGCTCCCTGGCACTGAACAGCAGCAGCAGTGTATTGTTGCCAACCGTGCTGAGCACGCTGAACATTGCGTCTGGCGGTACTGGTAACTTTGACAATATTTTGTCACTGACCGGGACTAACGCGCAGGTTCAGAACATTGCCATCACTGGTGATCATGTCCTGGATCTGACTGTGGGCAGTGGTTTTAGCAACGTGCGTGATATTAACGCAACGGCTAATACTGCCGGCCTGAATTTGGATTCCAGCCATGCCGGTACCGGTGACGGTATTATTGTCCAGTTGCTGAACATTCTGCCGTTGAGTGTAGTAACAACGGGGTTGTTGGCACCGGTACTGACAGCTCTGGGTCTGAATGGTTATCAATTGAATGTAGAAGGTACCGGCGCTGCTGACAGTTTCAGCGTTCTGGGTAACACTACCTTGGCCGGCGGCAACGGCGTGAACACCTATGATCTGAAGTCCAGTACTACTCAAGCCGGTGTCACCATTACCGACTTTGATAGTACCAAAGACAAGATTGTTGACGCAGCTTCTGCCTTAACAATTTCTGGTGACACCAGCGGTACTGCGGTAGCAGATTACGGCACCCGTGCCTCCGATACCCTGGATGCTCTGTTGGGGACTCTGGTTGGCGGCCTGACCAACGGCGTTATCGGTCTGTTGGGCGGTATCCTCGGCCTGGACAACAGCAACTCATTGACCGCGAAAGTGGGCGTAGCGTCTGTGGTGTTCGGTGGGACAGGTAATAATGACAGTTCTTATGTGATTATTGATAACAACAATAACCACACACTGGATACCAGCGACAGCGTGGTTTACCTGACTGGGCAAAACCATCAGCAACTGTTGGATACTCTGCATTACGCGTGAGTGTATACTCAGTAGAGAAATAGTTTCCATGAACACTGTTAGTTATTAAATAATACGGGGGGGGGGGTAACCTCCCCGTATTTTATTTTGTGATCGGAGTCATCGTCTTTAACTTACTCTTTCACTCATAATTCCCCTGTGCTTTTTATGCCATTTATCTTTTTGTTTTCGCAGGTTTTGCTGGGGGGGGGGTTAGAGTTTTTTTTGTATGCCGCCTTGCCGATATCCACTTTCTCTATCTATAGTTAAAAAAAGTATCTGCAGTCTCGAGCATGTTTGAGGGGGCTTCTTTAGGATTTTCTTTATTTTTAATTTTTTAAGAATTTCCTTAGAGGAAATCAATGCGGATTGGACTGACAGTGCACATGATGTAAGGGCAGAAAGTGAATCAATTTATACCGCGTAATGAAATTGCGGATGTTATACGGACACGCAGCAAAATCTTCTGGACCGTTGGCATATTCACCGCATTTATAAATATATTAATGTTAGTTCCCTCTGTCTATATGTTGCAGGTCTACGACAGGGTACTTCCTTCCCGTAATGAAATCACTTTGCTGATGTTAACGCTGATTATGCTGGGAATGTTCGGCATGATGGCGCTTCTTGAGTATGTTCGTAGCATGGTTGTTATCCGTATCGGCAGTCAGTTGGATATGCGATTGAACACCCGTGTTTACACTGCGGCCTATGAATCCAATCTGAAAAATGGCTCTTCCGACGCAGGACAGATGCTGGGTGATTTGACCACCGTACGGCAGTTCCTGACCGGCAGCGCATTGTTTGCGTTCTTCGATGCGCCCTGGTTCCCGATTTACCTGCTGGTGATTTTCCTGTTTAACCCGTGGTTGGGATTGTTCGCTCTGGTTGGCTCACTGCTGCTGGTTGCATTGGCGGTGGTCAACGAAATGGTTTCCAAGAAACCATTGGGGGAAGCCAGCAAGCTATCGATCATGTCCAGCAGTTTGGCGAGTACAAATTTGCGTAATGCCGAAGTGATCGAGGCATTGGGCATGTTACCTAATCTAAAGCGCCGCTGGTTCGGTTTGCATCAGAGATTTCTGAATAGCCAACGTGTCGCCAGTGAGCGTGCCACTACCGTTACCTCCATAACCAAGTTTGTTCGTCTTTCTTTGCAATCCCTGGTGCTGGGACTGGGGGGCTGGTTGGCGATTGATGGCCATATTACCCCCGGCATGATGATTGCAGGTTCTATCCTGATGGGGCGTACGTTGGCACCTATCGAGCAGGTGATCAACGTTTGGAAGAGCTGGAGTTCTGCCAAACTCTCCTATCAGCGCCTGGTGAAATTACTGGATAAACATCCGCCACGCGGTATGGGGATGTCTTTGCCACGGCCGGAAGGGGTCATCTCTGTTGAAGGTGTCACTGCCACGCCTCCGGGCTCCAAAGGCGATGCGGTATTACATAATGTCAGCTTCGCTATCCAACCGGGTGACGTACTGGGGATTATCGGGCCAAGCGCTTCCGGTAAGTCCACGCTGGCACGTTTGTTGGTAGGTATCTGGCCGGTCAGCGAAGGTATTGTGCGGCTTGATAACGCTGATATTTACCAATGGAACAAAGACGAACTGGGGCCCTACATCGGTTATCTGCCGCAGGATATTGAACTGTTCGCCGGCAGCATTGCTGAGAACATCGCTCGTTTTAACGACATTGATTCTGAGAAAGTGATTGAAGCCGCCAAGTTGGCCGGGGTCCATGAGCTGATCCTGCGTTTCCCTAACGGTTATGATTCAATCATTGGCAATGGCGGGGCGGGATTATCCGGCGGACAGAAGCAGCGTATTGGCCTGGCCCGGGCGCTGTATGGCGATCCTTCCCTGATCGTATTGGATGAACCCAACTCCAATCTGGATGATGCCGGTGAGAAAGCGCTGAATCAGGCGATCCTGTTCCTTAAACAGCGTAATAAAACGGTGATCCTGATTACCCATCGAACCAACCTGTTGTCGATGACCACCAAGCTGCTGCTGTTAGTGAACGGTACCGTCAATGCGTTTGGCCCAACTCAGCAGGTGCTGCAAGCGTTGGCCAATGCGCAGAAGGCGCAAACCCCACAGCAGGCGGTGCGCGCAGTCAACTCCGAGCCGGACGAAGGTAATATCCCAAAAACTCAAATTAATTAAGCTGTGTACTTGCCGGGCGGCGCCAAAATGCCGCCTGCAGTCAAAGGAGTTGGTATGTCTACGCACATTGGCGAGCCGCAAGACTCGTATTCAGAACAGATCCCGCAGGATGAACGGCGTTTCACCCGCATGGGTTGGTTAGTGGTAGGGATTGGTCTGTTTGGCTTCTTCGCCTGGGCTGCGTTTGCCCCTTTGGATAAAGGGGTCGCAGCACCGGGTTCGGTGACCGTTTCCGGCAACCGTAAAACCGTACAGGCGCCGGCCAGTGGCATCATCAAAAGTATTACGGTAAAAGAAGGCGACAAGGTTAAAGCGGGTGAGGTGTTGGTGCAGTTGAGCCAGGTTCAGGCCCAGGCGCAGGTTGACTCACTTCGCGACCAATATTACACCACGCTCGCCAGCGAAGGCCGTTTGTTGGCCGAACGTGATGGATTAAGCAAGGTCACTTTTTCTCCTGTATTTGAAGCCATCCAGGCTCAGCCGCGGGTCGCTGAGATCATTGCGCTGCAAACGCAGTTATTCTCTTCACGTCGCCAAGGATTACAAAGCGAAGTTGACGGTTATAAACAGTCAATGGACGGTATGCGTTTCCAACTGAAGGGTCTGCAGGACTCAAGGGTCAATAAGCAAATCCAGCTTTCCAGCCTGCGTGAACAGATGAACAGCATGAAGCAACTGGCGGCGGACGGTTATTTACCGCGTAACCGCTATCTGGAAGTACAGCGTCAGTTTGCGGAAGTGAACAGCAGTATCGATGAAACCGTTGGGCGAATTGGTCAGGTACAAAAACAGTTGCAGGAGTCACAGCAGAGGATCGACCAACGCTTTGCCGACTATCAACGCGAAGTCAGAACTCAGTTGGCGCAAACGCAGATGGATGCCAGCGAGTTTAGGAACAAGTTGGAAATGGCGAATTTTGACCTTGGCAACACGGCTATCACTTCGCCGGTAGATGGCACTGTTGTAGGACTGAATATCTTTACTCAGGGGGGCGTCGTGGGAGCGGGTGACCACCTGATGGACGTTGTACCAAGTCAGGCTACGCTGGTGGTGGATTCACGCCTCAAGGTAGAGCTGATTGATAAAGTGTACAACGGATTGCCGGTGGATCTGATGTTTACTGCTTTCAACCAAAACAAGACCCCGAAAATACCGGGGACGGTGACGTTGGTTTCTGCCGACCGTCTGGTCGACAAGGCCAATGGCGAACCCTACTACCAAATGCAGGTCACGGTTTCGCCTGAGGGCATGAAATTGCTCAGTGGCGAAGACATCAAGCCGGGGATGCCTGTTGAGGTGTTTGTGAAGACCGGCTCGCGCTCACTGTTGAGTTATCTGTTTAAACCTATTTTGGATCGCGCTCATACTTCATTAACCGAGGAATAATTTTGATTCAATTTAAACGACAGGTTGCTGGCCTTGCTATCAGTACCCTCTTGTTTGCGATAGCTGCGCCGGTTCATTCGATAGGGATTATAGACGCATATTCGCTGGCACTTGAAAAAGATCCGACCTTTAGGGCGGCTATAAAAGAGAAAGAGGCGGGAGACGAAAACGAAAACATCGGCAGGGCGGGGTTGCTGCCGAAGGTATCGCTTAATTACCAGAACTCACCGAGAAACTGGCAAACGCAGAAGTTTCCGCAAGGTGATCTCTTTGGCCGCGTCACTGAAACCACCAAACGGCAGCAGTACCGCAGTTATTCCAGCTCGGTTACGCTGACGCAACCGCTGTTCGATTACGAGGCTTATGCACGCTACAAGGCTGGCGTGGCGCAGACCCTGATGTCTGATGAACGCTACCGCAGTAAGTTTCTCGACTTGGCTGTACGGGTGATCTCCGCCTATGTGGAAGTGGCTTACTCCAAGGACCAAATCGCTTTAGCCTCAGCGCAAAAAGCAGCCTATAAAGAACAGTTGTCGCTGAACGATCGCTTAATGGGCGCGGGTGAGGGTACCATTACCGACGTTTCCGAGACTCAAGCGCGCTACAGCCTGGCAGAGGCGCAGGAAATTGAGGCGCGTGATGCGCTGGATGCGGCTCAGCGCGAGCTGGAAGTCATTATTGGTATGCCACTCAATCAGCTCGATGATGTACAGCTGCTACGCCCTGGCAAATTCCAGGTGGCGCCGTTGATCCCATCAAAGTTTGAAGAGTGGCAAAAAATTGCCCTCGAGAATAACCCGATGTTAGCGGCTTCTCGCCACGGGGTTGATGCGGCGAAATATGAAGTGGAGAGAAATCGTGCCGGTTTTATGCCGCAGGTGCAGCTCTACGCCTCGCATTCTGAGAATGACTCGAGCAGCGATAATACGGTTAACCAAAAATATCGCACTAACAGTATTGGCGTGCAGGTGAGTATGCCGATCTACGCCGGCGGAGGGGTTTCGGCATCGACTCGCCAGGCTGCATCTCGATATGGGCAGGCGATGTACGAAATGGATGCGCAGGTGGGCACCACGCTTAACGATCTGCGCAAACAGTATAATCTTTGTATCAGTAGCCGTGCCAAACTGGCGGCCTACGAGCTGGCGGTGAAGTCGGCGACAACTCAGGTAACGGCAACACGCCAGAGCGTGCTGGCGGGTCAGCGTGTCAACGTCGATGTACTTAATGCTGAGCAACAGTTGTACAGTGCTCAACGTGATCTGGCCTCGGCTAAGTACACTTACATAAAATCCTGGATTACGTTGCTGAGTGATTCGGGAACCCTTGATGAACGAGATGTAAAACGCGTGGCGCAGTATTTTTCCAGGAGCCATTGAACAGATAGTTACACTCATCATGACTATTTATCCGAAAGAGCAGCCTTGAGCTGCTCTTTTTTGTCTCAATACGTTATGTTTGCGGACAGCAACGCCATTGGATTTCTGTGGATGAAGGTTGAGAGCCGCTTTGACTGCTCTGACGTTTTGGCGATAAGTCGAGTAAGTTGTATCATGTCTGCCTGCATTAATATCTGAGTTGGCATTTTTCTCCTGATTTTTTGAACCAATAGATTATTTTTAACCAGTGAGGATTCTCCAGTAAGGCTGGGGAAGAGGGGTTGATATGGCGATTTTAGTCACCGGCGGAGCCGGTTATATCGGTTCTCATACCGTTCTGGCTTTGCTGGAGCGCGATGAGGATGTGGTGGTATTGGATAACCTGTCGAACTCTTCGGAAGAGTCTTTGCATCGTGTAGAAAAGTTAGCGGGCAAAGCGGCTGTGTTTTACCAGGGGGACATTCAGGATGGCGAATGCCTGAAGCGTATCTTCGACGCTCATGCGATAGATTCGGTTATCCATTTTGCCGGTTTGAAAGCCGTGGGGGAGTCGACTCGCAAGCCACTTGAGTACTATCAAAACAATGTTGCCGGCACGCTGGTGTTACTGGATGAAATGCGCCGTGCAGGTATTCACCAATTTATCTTTAGCTCTTCCGCTACAGTTTATGGCGCTAACTCTCCCGTGCCTTATGTGGAAACAACGCCGATTGGTGGTACCACTAGTCCTTACGGCACATCAAAGTTGATGGTTGAGCAAATTCTGCAGGATTTCGCTAAAGCGGAGCCACAGTTTTCCATTATCGCTTTGCGTTACTTCAATCCGGTAGGTGCGCACGAGTCAGGCTTGATTGGTGAAGATCCAAATGGTATCCCGAACAATCTGTTGCCCTATATCTCTCAGGTAGCCATTGGCAAACTGGATAAGTTGGGCATTTTCGGCGGCGATTACCCAACTGAAGATGGCACCGGTGAACGTGATTACATCCACGTGATGGATTTGGCCGAAGGGCATTTGGTGGCGATGGATCATTTGAAGAAAATTGTGGGTTTCAAAGCATACAATCTGGGAGCAGGAGTAGGGCACTCGGTTTTGGCAATGGTGCAGGCTTTTGAAAAGGCTTCTGGCATGAAGATCCCATATCAGATCTTGCCGCGTCGTGATGGCGATTTGCCTGCTTTCTGGGCTGACGCGAATCTTGCCCGTGAGGAGCTGGGTTGGGAAGTGCGGCGTGGTATCGATGAAATGATGCGCGATACCTGGAATTGGCAAAAGAATAACCCGCAAGGCTATAGCCGCAAAAGTTGAGTTGGGGTAACACTCCATTCTGACTAAGCCCGCAGTTCAACGCTGCGGGCTTTTTTTAAGGAACAGGTAGGTTGCAAAGGATATGACTTGCATTAATTAATAATCATTCTCAATTTTATTCTGTTTTAATTTGTATGTATAACTATAAGCACACTACTTATTTCGATTGGTATTTGTCCGATAAATGCTATGTGATTCATCAATCGATATCAAAAAATCGCGGTCTTTATAGAGGCTTGTATTTTTTGTTTTTTCTTTAATTTCAATCTATTATGTTTATTATTGCCAGGTGGGGAGGTCGTTGCGTAGACAAATGATGTTTTGTCTACGTGTGGTTAATGTATTAACTTCTGACATGGGTGTATACTTCAGGCCGAATAAATTGATGTCATTTTCTGCTGTGTGCTATAACGCAACAATGCAATGCAACGGCATTGCGCTGATTTTATATGTGCTGCAGTAATGAAACAGTAATTGCTGGGAGTTCCCACAAAAATGCTAAAAGCTGTCATTCCCGTTGCAGGTCTAGGAACCCGCATGTTACCGGCCACCAAAGCTATCCCTAAGGAAATGTTGCCGGTCGTAGACAAACCCCTCATCCAATACATTGTGAATGAATGCGTTGCTGCTGGTGTTACGGAAATTATTCTTGTTACACATTCATCAAAAAATGCCATTGAAAATCACTTTGACACTTCGTTTGAACTGGAAAGCATGCTGGAGTCGCGCGTCAAGCGCCAACTGCTAGAAGAAGTGCAATCGATCTGTCCTAAAGGCGTTACGTTGATGCATGTACGCCAAGGTCAGTCCAAAGGCTTGGGGCATGCAATCTTGTGCGCTAGACCATTGATTGGTGACGAAGCTTTTGCGGTACTGCTACCCGATGTCTTAATTGACGATGTTGCCTCAGATCTTAAAAGAGATAATTTGGCTAGCATGATTGCTCGATTTGCGGAACATGGACGCAGTCAGGTCATGGTAGAACCCGTGCCGGAAGAAGATGTCTCCAAATACGGGGTGGTCGATTGCAGTGGTGTCGAAATTCATCCAGGTGAGAGCCTGCCAATGCGTGCAATTGTAGAAAAGCCACAGTTGGATAAAGCACCTTCAAATTTGGCTGTGGTTGGCCGTTACGTATTGGCTGCGGATATTTGGCCGTTGCTGGAGAAAACGCCTTACGGTGCTGGTGGAGAAATTCAGTTAACCGATGCGATTGCCCTGTTGATGGAACAAAAACCGGTTGATGCTTTTGCTATGGTAGGGCGTTCTCATGACTGTGGCGACAAGCTGGGCTACATGAAGGCCTTCGTTGAGTTCGGGCTCCGGCATCCGACGCAGGGAAAAGATTTTTCGGCGTGGCTGAAAAGGGTTTTCAATCACTGATACCACGTGTTTTTGTGTGTTAGGAATCCAGTCGATTCCTAGAGAAAAATGGTGCTGCTGAATGTAACGTAACAAGCAACCTGTGCGTGATAGCGGTAAGACCTAAAGATCCTGTAAACTGGATTTTTTGAAATATGTAGTAGAATCAATTGGTTGCTTGGTTTGTACTCTGGTTGCGATAATGCCAGGGGCGGTAGCGTGGTTGTAAATAGTGAAGAACCCTGAAGCTTGCCTTTCCTGGCGAGGCGCTCGTTAGCAAACGCAGTTGATAAGTATTACGTTTCTTATGTTAGGGAATTTTAATCTTAAATCGAGTTTTCATATGAAGTATAGCTTAGGTTACCTCTGGGATTTGGTTGCGGTCATCACAGAGAAAGAATTAAAAGTTAGATATAAAAGCAGTTTTTTTGGCTATTTGTGGTCAATTGCTAACCCATTACTCTTTGCGATGATCTACTACTTCATCTTTAAGTTAGTGATGAGGGTTCAAATACCAAACTATACGGTATTTATTATTACCGGGCTTTTCCCGTGGCAATGGTTCGCGAGTTCTACAACGAATTCTTTATATTCTTTTATTGCCAATGCACAAATAATAAAGAAAACAGTATTTCCTCGTTCCGTTATCCCTTTCAGTAACGTACTTATGGAATGTCTGCATTTTTTATGCACCATTCCTGTGATTATTGTCTTTCTCTATGTATACGGTATGCGTCCTTCGGTTGACTGGATTTGGGGAATTCCGTTAATTGGTATAGCCCAAATGTTGATGACTTTTGGCATTGCAATGATGTTGTCGACGTTGAACCTTTTTTTCCGTGATCTAGAAAGATTCGTGACCCTAGGTATTATGCTGATGTTTTATTGCACGCCAATTCTTTATTCTGGCGATATGATACCCAAAGAGTATCATTTCTTAATCGATTATAACCCGCTGGCAAATATGATACTCAGTTGGCGTGATCTTTTCATGAATGGGGTTATCGATTATCACCAGGTTGGTATGCTCTATGGATATGCACTTTTATTTGTCATCATCGGTACAAGCATATTTAATAAATTAAAGTACAGATTTGCAGAGATACTATAATGAGTTTGGCTATAGAGTTTAAAAATGTTACTAAGTGCTATCCATTATATCATCATATTGGATCTGGCATCAAAGAATTGATTTTTAATCCACGTAGAGCATTAAGCTTGCTAAGTGGTCGAAGCTATTTAGCGGTTGAAGACATTAGCTTTCAGGTTCAGAAAGGGGAGTCTGTAGCACTTATTGGTCGTAATGGCGCGGGAAAGAGTACTTCACTTGGTTTGGTCGCTGGTGTAATGAAGCCATCGTCCGGTACTGTAAGTGTCGTTGGGCGCGTTGCGTCCATGTTGGAATTGGGCGGTGGCTTTCATCCCGAGCTTACTGGAAGAGAGAATATTCGACTTAATGCCACATTGTTAGGGTTGCGTCGTAAAGAACTAAAACAACGTCTGGATAAAATTATCGAGTTCTCTGAATTAGGTGAGTTCATCGATGAACCCATTCGGGTCTATTCAAGTGGTATGCTGGCGAAGTTAGGGTTTTCGGTGATAACACAGGTAGATCCGGATATATTGATAATCGATGAGGTTCTGGCTGTGGGTGATATTGCTTTTCAGCGGAAATGTCTGAAGACTATTAATGAGTTCAAAAAGAAAGGGGTTACAATTCTTTTTGTTAGTCATAACCTTGAGGATGTTGAGAAAATCTGTGACAAAGTCATTTGGATTGAAAACCATAAAATGAGAGAGATGGGAGATGCCCACTCCGTTATCTCTCAATATAAAATAGCAATGGCCTGATTTTTATAATTCTGACTTTTAGGTAATTCACATGAGCTCTATTAAGATTTATACTTGTCATCACAAACCAAGCGCGTTTCTTGATTCATCGCTGATTCAACCGATTCACGTTGGTAAGGCAAATAACCCGAATGAGATCGGCTGTCTTGGTGATGATACTGGAGATAATATCTCTTTCAAAAACCCGTTTTACTGTGAGTTGACCGCGCATTATTGGGTGTGGAAGAATGCGCAACCGGCAGACTATGTTGGTTTTATGCATTATCGACGTCATTTTAACTTCTCAAAAGATCAACAGGTTCCGGAAGATAACTGGGGCGTAGTTAATTATGAGAAAATTGATGCGTCATATCATGATAAATTTGGTTTAAACGATAAAGATATTTCTCTATGTCTGATGGATGTTGACATTGTTTTGCCAAAGAAATGGGATGTCAGTGCTGCAGGTAGCAAGAACAACTATCATCATTACAAAGTTTCTAACTACCTGCATATTGAAGATTACGATGCTGCATTGGAAATCCTTGCTGACATTTACCCTGAGTATAGATCTGCTGCAGATAAGTTTAATAACGCTACGGATGGTTATTACACAAATATGTTTGTTATGCGAAAAGATATCTTTAATGACTATTCCAAGTGGCTATTCACTATTTTGGAAAGGTTAGAAAGTAAACTTCGATTCAAAAATTATAACTCACAAGAAAAGCGAGTTGTTGGTCATATCTCAGAGCGTTTGCTGAATATTTATATCGCGTACCAAATTGAACAACACGCTTTTAAAGTGAAAGAGTTACAACGTACTTTCATCGAACAAGAAACTTTTAATGCTACCTTAAAGCCAATCTTTTCGACCAAGAATGTCCCAGTGGTGATCTGCTTCGATGATAATTACTCTATCAGTGGCTCCGCGTTAATTAATTCTATTGTTAAGCATGCAAGTTCAGAACTCAATTATGACTTGATTATTCTTGAAAATGGAATTTCTTTATCAAACAAACGTCGTTTGTTGTCTCTAGTTGCTGATGTTGAAAACTTCAGTCTTCGTTTCTTTGATGTTAATGCCTTTAGTGAGATAAAAAACGTCTTTACCCGTGCTCATTTTAGTTCGGCAACCTATGCTCGTTTGTTCATTCCGAAACTTTTTTCCGAGTTTGAAAAAGTTATCTTTATTGACGCAGATACTGTTGTTGAAAGTGACCTGGCTGAATTGATGACCATCCCGCTTGGGAATAATCTGGTCGCTGCAGTAAAAGACATTGTCATGGAAGGGTTTGTCTTATTCGGTGCAATGTCTCAGTCCAGTGATGGTGTAATGCCAGCCAAAGAGTATTTGTCAAGCTCATTGGAGATGGTTAACCCTGATGGCTATTTCCAAGCCGGTATTTTGGTATTTAACATTGATTTGATGAACAAGGAAAATACGTTTTCCAACCTAATGGATGCGATGAAAAGCAAAACATATTGGTTCCTTGATCAGGATATAATGAATAAAGTGTTCCATGGCCGCGTGCACTATTTGCCATTGGAATGGAACGTATATCACGGTAATGGTAATACTGAAGATTTCTTCCCTAATTTACCTTTTAAAACCTACATGGATTATCTTGAGGCTCGCAGAAAACCGAAGATGATTCACTTTGCCGGTGAGAATAAACCGTGGAATACGCGCCACGTTGATTTTTTTGATAACTATCATAAAAACATCGTGAATACGCCATGGGCGTTTGAAGCTTATGAACGCCTGATTGGCACCTCGGTTTCACATGCTTCTGCAGCACAGCTTGTGAACAATACGCCCGTGTTGCTGCAGACCAAATTAAAACGCGCTTTGATGCCGACTCTTAATAAATGGGCACCAATAGGCACGTCTCGTCGCAACTTTATGACGAAATATTACTACAAAGTTAGACGCGTAATTCTTGGGTAACTTAATGATGAATAGCAAAAAAATCCTAATTGTAGGTGCCGGTTTCTCTGGCGCAGTAATCGGACGTCAACTGGCTGAACAGGGGCATTTGGTTCAAATCATCGACAGCCGGGATCATATCGCAGGTAACTGCTACGATGCCCGTGATGCGAAGACCGACGTTATGGTGCATACCTATGGTCCGCATATCTTCCATACTGACAACGAACAGGTATGGAATTTTGTTAATAGTTACTCCACCATGATGCCCTACGTTAATCGGGTTAAAGCGACGGTTGACGGACAGGTTTTCTCGTTGCCAATAAATCTTCATACGATTAACCAATTCTTTAAAAAAACCTGTTCACCAGCGGAAGCCAAGGCATTAATCGCTGAAAAAGGTGACAGCAGCATTACTGAACCGAAATCGTTTGAAGAGCAAGCGTTGCGTTTTGTCGGCAAAGAGCTTTATGAAGCCTTCTTTAAAGGTTACACCATTAAGCAATGGGGCATGTCCCCAGCTCAACTGCCAGCATCGATCCTTAAACGTTTACCTATTCGCTTCAATTATGATGATAACTATTTTAATCATAAATTTCAGGGTATGCCGAAAGACGGCTATACCAAAATGGTTGAAGGTATTTTAGACCATGCGAATATTGCCGTATCTCTCGGTGTACAATTCCAGCCGCAGGAACGCGAGCGATACGACCATGTGTTTTACAGCGGACCACTGGATGCGTTCTATGGATTCCAGTTCGGTCGTTTAGGGTACCGTACGCTAGATTTTGAAAAATTCTCTGTGGATGGTGATTACCAGGGGTGTGCGGTAATGAACTATTGCGAGCAATCAGTACCTTACACGCGTATCACCGAACATAAATATTTTTCGCCGTGGGAGCAGCATGAAGGCTCTGTTTGTTATAAAGAATATAGCCGTGCATGCGAGGAAAACGATATACCTTACTACCCAATTCGACAAGTCGGTGAAATGAGCCTGCTGGAAAAATATGTCGATTTGGCAGAAAAAGAAAATAACATGACCTTTATCGGGCGGTTGGGAACCTACCGCTATCTGGATATGGATGTGACTATTGCTGAGGCGTTGAAAACCGCTGAAATTTATCTGACCAGTCTGGAGAAAAAAACGACCATGCCGGTATTTACGGTCAGTATCAGATGAAAACCACGGCGTTAATTGTTACTTTCAATCGCCTGGAAAAATTGAAACAGTGCTGGATGGCAACTGCCGCGCTGCCTTTTGAGCATATTGTCGTTGTTGATAATGCTTCTACCGATGGTACTCAGACTTGGCTGAACGGGATTGAGGATGCTCGTCTGCATGTACTGCGTGCTGACCAAAATAATGGTGGTGCGGGTGGGTTTAAGCTTGGCGCAGAAATCATTGCTCAAAAAATAGATACTGATTGGGTATTTATGTTTGACGATGATGCTTATCCTCAAGCTGAGTTGCTGGTGCGTTTTGCCGAGTTGGTAAAAACTAATTATGCAGCATATTGTTGTCGGGTACTGGATAAGCAGGGTGTACTTTGTAAAATGAATGTGCCCTTCAGTAAGATGCCAACATCGCTGATGCGCACGCTCGATTATGTTGCAAGGCCTGCCCGCTATACCCCGACAGGACTGGAGGTGTCAGAGGTTGTGACGCTGTCATTTGTTGGTGCAATAATTCGCAAAGACGTTTTAGCCGCCAATATTGAGTCTATCTGGTCAGAACTTTTTATTTATTATGATGATCTTTACTTCTCTTACAGGTTGAATCAACAGGGATATCGATTCCGATACTCGCCAGAGCTGCTTTTCTTGCATGATGTAGCACCGGCTAATGGGGGGATCAACCCGCCGTGGAAGGTATACTATCTGGTCAGGAACTTGCTGCTCTCCAGAGTGTTGTTCAAAAAAAATGAGAGACCTTACTCATTTGGAGCCATCGTGTTACGTATTGCTAAATATTTACTTTCTGTTACCTCGCAAGCTAACAAGATAGAATATATTAGATATGTAGTACGCGGTATTGTTGACGGTATATCACGTAAAACTGGTAAACGACATTAGCCGGTAAGAGTTAAATGAAAAAGATTTGTTATTTTATCAACTCAGATTGGTACTTTGAACTTCACTGGGTTGAAAGAGCCTTGGCAGCTAAAGCTGCCGGCTATGAAATTCATGTTGTCAGCCACTTTGTGGGAGACGGCATTCAGCAAAATCTGGCAGAAAAAGGTTTTATCTGTCATGACTCTTCTGTTTCCGAGCTTTCCATCAACCCAATTAATTTTTTTGGCTCATTGGTTAAGGTCTGGCAGTTACTTAAGAAAATTAACCCGGATGTATTGCATTGTATCACCATCAAACCTTGCCTGATGGGGGGCTTCTTTGCCCGTTTTTATAATAAGCCTATCATTTTGGGCTTTGTAGGACTGGGCCGGGTATTTATGGAAGATAAGTTGTCGATGAACGTTATTCGTTTTCTGACATTACATTCCTATAATCATATATTTAAGAATAAAAAATGTCTGTTGGCCTTTGAACATGAGCACGATCGTGATCGGCTCATTGACCTTACTGATGCCGTAAAAAGCCAGACTGTAGTGATCGACGGGGCCGGTATCAATCCGGAGATCTATCACTATTCATTGGAAATCAATCGAGAAAAACCCATTGTGCTGTTTGCCAGCCGTTTGCTGTGGAGCAAAGGACTGGGTGATTTGGTGGAAGTGAAGAAGCGTTTAGCGCTTAAAGGCGTAGATTTTGTGCTCAATGTGGCAGGGATCTCGATCGTTGACGATCCCGATGCTATCCCATTGTCGCAAATTGAAGAATGGCATCAGCAAGGGTTGATAAACTGGCTTGGCCATTGTTCTGATGTTTACAGTCTTATCAAAGCTTCTAACGTTGTGGCGTTACCCTCTACCTATTCTGAAGGTATTCCTCGCATCTTGCTTGAGGCGTCGTCTGTCGGGCGCGCTTGCATTGCTTACGATGTTGGTGGATGCCAAAGCCTGATCATTGATGAATACACAGGGAGTTTGGTGGAGAAACGTAACATCAAACTTTTGGCAGAAAAGTTGGAAAAATTACTTACCAGCCCAAACAAACGTGTAGAGATGGGCGTTCGTAGTCGAGAGCGAATTGAGAGCAAATTCGCATCATCACTGGTTATTGATGACACGCTGAAACTCTATCAGCGTGCGATTGCCACCGGGAATTATTAATTTAAGGAGCACTATTTTGGCTTTTTTCGCGAAATTATGGACGAAAAGGCATAATAGGGATGTTCAGACTCCACCGATATCGAAGAAAACATTTTATTTGGTTTCAGCTGCAGGCATGCCAAATTTTGGCGATGACATGCTGACGCGATATTGGATAAATGAATTGCAACGACAGTTTCCTGGCAGCGTTATTTATCTTGATGCTGTGGATGCTGTGGTAGCTACGGAGCTGTTCCCAGGGGTTAAATGCGTTGATTATCTTTGGCGCTTGGCGCAGGCTCTGGGTGACGATGGGTCCGTTCAGGAAAAATTTGCTGATCCTTATACGCTGCCGCTTCGTGAGCGCTTGATGACCGAGGCATTTATCTCTGCGGAAAGCATCCATCTGTTAGGGGGCGGCTACATCAATGAACTCTGGGGAGCCAATGCGCGGTTGATAGAGCTTGCGGCTTACTTTGCCGAAAAACATCAGTTGGTCAGCTACGCAACCGGACTTGGATTGCAGCCGCTTTCGCCCGAAAATGCCACTAAATTCGCCCCCTCCATCCGCCAATTTAATCAGTTTGATGTGCGAGACGAAGCCAGTTACGAGGTATTGAAACCTTTCGAGCTGCCAGACCTGAGCTTTACTGGGGACGATTATTTTGCTTTCCCTGGTTCTCCTATCGGGCGTCTTGTCGAAAGTGAACAACCCACTCTTCATTTGTGTATCCACACTGAATTGTCTGAAGGCGGGATTCTGACAGATAATCTGCTGCTATTGTTGCAGAAGGCGGTAGCTAGTTTTTGTCGTACCCATCCTGCGGCCGCGATCAATTTTTATGAGTTTCGTCCAGGCTCAGATGGGGTATTTTTCCGTCAGGTGCAAGAACGTTTCCCACAGGCAAATTTCATACAGTTCGAACAGATTTGGCAAGATGGTTTAACATTCGCCACCAATGATTTTTGCATCAGTTCACGTTTTCATTTCCAGGTGATTGCTGCAAGCCTTGGTATCGCGGGGATTGCGCTATCGTGGTCAGATTATTACGACAACAAATTTGCCAGTTTGCAGCCGATGTCTGACTGGCCTATGGTTCGGCCGGATATCAGTGTGGATGCATTGGTGCCATTGCTATCACCAGAAGTCAGTATTGATCGCCAGTCAGGAAAGGAACTTATTCAGCAAGCCAAGCAACATTTATTGACACAACTGTATAATTTCTGATGGTTTATTATCTGTTGTAAAGCCTATCGCACCAATCACTACCCACGCGGTTCAATCCTGAGTTAACATGTGTGCCACATCACAAAACCTGTTGGCCAAAGTTGCTAACAGGGTCATCCTCAGACAGGAGTTCTTCAATGTCCAAGCAACAAATCGGCGTTGTCGGCATGGCGGTAATGGGCCGCAATCTGGCACTGAACATCGAAAGCCGTGGCTATACCGTTTCGATCTTTAACCGCTCAGGCGACAAAACCGACGAAGTTATTGCAGAGAATCCGGGTAAAAACTTGGTGCCGCACTACACCGTTGAAGAGTTTGTTGAATCTCTGGAAAAGCCACGCCGCATTTTGCTGATGGTGAAAGCGGGCGAAGCGACGGACAAGACCATTGCTTCCCTGACTCCGCACCTGGATAAAGGTGACATTCTGATCGACGGTGGCAACACCTACTATCAGGACACCATCCGTCGTAACCGCGAACTGTCTGATCAAGGTTTCAACTTCATCGGCACCGGCGTTTCCGGTGGTGAAGAGGGCGCATTGAAAGGCCCTTCAATCATGCCTGGCGGCCAGAAAGAAGCTTACGAGCTGGTGGCGCCAATCTTGAAGAAAATCGCTGCGGTAGCGGAAGGCGAGCCTTGCGTGACTTATATCGGCGCTGACGGTGCCGGTCACTATGTGAAGATGGTACACAACGGTATCGAGTACGGCGACATGCAGCTGATTGCAGAAGCCTATTCCCTGTTGAAACAGGCGCTGAACCTGAGCAATGAAGAACTGGCTGATACCTTTGCCGAGTGGAACAAAGGCGAACTGAACAGCTACCTGATCGACATCACCAAAGATATCTTCACCAAGAAAGATGAAGAAGGTAAATACCTGGTTGATGTGATCCTGGACGAAGCGGCCAACAAAGGCACCGGTAAATGGACCAGCCAGAGCTCTCTGGATCTGGGCGAGCCGCTGTCGTTGATCACCGAGTCAGTGTTCGCGCGTTACCTGTCCTCACTGAAAGACCAGCGTGTGGCTGCATCTAAAGTGCTGACCGGTCCTAAAGCGACCCCAGTGAGCGGTGACAAGGCTGAATTCATTGAGAAAGTGCGCCGCGCACTGTACCTGGGCAAAATCGTTTCTTATGCGCAGGGCTTCTCTCAATTGAAAGCCGCTTCCAAAGAAAACAACTGGGATCTGCACTACGGCGACATTGCCAAGATCTTCCGCGCCGGCTGCATCATCCGTGCACAGTTCCTGCAGAAAATCACCGACGCCTATGCACAGGACGCGGATATCGCTAACCTGTTGCTGGCACCTTACTTCAAGCAGATTGCTGACGAATATCAGCAGGCGCTGCGTGACGTGGTGTCCTACGCGGTGCAAAACGGCATCCCTACGCCGACCTTCTCTGCGGCTATCTCTTACTACGACAGCTACCGTTCAGCGGTTCTGCCTGCCAACCTGATCCAGGCGCAGCGTGACTACTTCGGTGCTCACACCTACAAACGTATCGACAAAGAAGGCGTGTTCCATACCGAATGGATGGAATAATCCCAGCGCTTGACTGACTAGTCCTGATATAGGTTGACACTTTTCAGCCTTAATAACGCCCGGTGAACTTCATCGGGCGTTTTGTATTGTAGCGACAGATGCGGTCGCCG